>NZ_JALGAR010000001.1:1414802-1879944 GCF_022760445.1 Cryobacterium zhongshanensis
CGGCCGGCCGGATGCGCAAGCACCGGCCGGCCGCCGCGTTCCGGTTTCCGGGGCCCGGGCTTCGTGCCCGGTCCCAGAGCGGGGTCCCCGCACGAGGTCTCAGCGGGGGATTGTTACGGGTTTCCACCGATCCGCGTCGCTTGCACCCCAGTGTCACACCCAGAGGCTAGGCTCGGTTCAGCGAAACAAGCGTTACCAGCACGACCGATGGAGGAGGCTGACGGATGGCCCGAATAGGCGAAAGCGCCGACCTGCTGAAGTGTTCCTTCTGTGGGAAGAGTCAGAAGCAGGTCCAGCAGTTGATCGCCGGCCCCGGGGTCTACATCTGCGACGAATGCGTCGAGCTGTGCAACGAGATCATCGAAGAGCGCCTGGCCGAGGCCGGCGCCGAAGAAGCGACGGGCGAGTTCGAACTCCCCAAGCCCAAGGAGATCTTCGGATTCCTTGAGGAATACGTCATCGGCCAGGAAGCCGCCAAGCGCGCGCTGGCCGTCGCCGTCTACAACCACTACAAGCGCGTGCGCTCCCGTGCGACGCTCACCGCTGCGGATGCGATCCACGACGACGTGGAGATCGCCAAGTCCAACATCCTCCTGATTGGTCCGACCGGCTGCGGCAAGACCTATCTCGCCCAGACGCTCGCCAAGCGCCTCAACGTTCCGTTCGCCGTCGCGGACGCGACGGCACTCACCGAGGCCGGGTATGTCGGCGAAGACGTCGAGAACATCCTGCTCAAGCTCATCCAGGCCGCGGACTACGACGTCAAGCGTGCCGAGACGGGCATCATCTACATCGACGAGATCGACAAGATCGCCCGCAAGGCGGAGAACCCCTCCATCACGCGCGACGTCTCCGGTGAGGGCGTGCAGCAGGCACTCCTGAAGATCCTGGAAGGGACCGTCGCGTCGGTTCCCCCGCAGGGCGGGCGCAAGCATCCGCACCAGGAATTCATCCAGATCGACACGACGAACGTGCTGTTCATCGTGGCCGGCGCGTTCGCGGGCCTCGACGACATCATCTCCACCCGCGCGGGCAAGAAGGGCATCGGCTTCGGCGCCCCGCTGCACAGCAAGGGTGACGACGTGAACCTCTTCAGCGAGGTCCTCCCGGAAGACCTGCACAAGTTCGGGCTCATCCCCGAATTCATCGGCCGGCTCCCCGTCGTCACGACGGTCACCCAGCTCGACCAGGTCGCCCTGATGCAGATCCTCACCGTGCCGAAGAACGCCCTCGTGCGCCAGTACCAGCGGATGTTCGAGCTCGACGGCGTCGAACTCGACTTCGAACAGCCCGCTCTCGAGGCCATCGCAGACCTCGCCGTGCTGCGCAAGACCGGCGCCCGTGGCCTCCGCGCGATCATGGAAGAGGTCCTCGGGCCGATCATGTTCGAGGTGCCGTCCTCGAGCGAGGTCGCCCGCGTCATCGTGACCAGGGCAGCCGTGCTCGACAACGCCGCACCGACCATCGTGCTGCACAAGGCCGCGCGCCGCGTCGAGAAGTCCGCCTAGGCTCAGACGTCCACCTGACGACGAGGGGTCGCCATGTTCCAGCCTGCCGGTGCGGGCATCGTCGCGGCCATCACCGGGTTCGCGAGCTCCTTCGTCCTCGTGATCGCCGGGCTTCGCGCGGTCGGGGCGAGCGACGCGGAAGCCGCCTCCGGCCTGCTCGCTCTCTGCCTGCTCGTCGGCGTGACGTGCATCGCGCTGCCGTGGTACTTCCGGATGCCGATCTCCTTCGCCTGGTCGACGCCGGGAGCTGCCCTGCTCGTGGCTGCGGGCCAGACCACGAAGGACTTCGGCGCCGCCGCCGGAGCCTTCCTCGTCTGCGGGGTCCTGATTGCGCTCTGCGGACTCTGGCCCGCCCTCGGACGGCTGATCACGAGCATCCCGAAGCCCATTGCGAGTGCGATGCTCGCCGGAATCCTGTTTCCGATCTGTATCGCCCCGGTCACCGCGACCGTGCAGCAGCCCCTCCTCGCCGTCCCCGTCGTGCTGGTCTGGCTCGTGCTCTTCCGGCTCGCCCGGCGCTGGGCCGTCCCTGCCGCGATGCTCGTCGCGATCGTCGGCATCGTGCTCACCGCGGGCACCGGCTGGCTCACCGCTGCGAGTTCGGCACCGCAGCTCGTGTTCGTGCCGCCGGTCTTCGACCCAGTCGTGATCGTGAGCCTCGGCTTGCCGCTCTTCATTGTCACGATGGCCGGCCAGAACGTGCCGGGCTTCGTCGTGCTGTCGACCTTCGGTTACCGTGCGCCGCCGCGTCCGATCCTGGTCGCCTCCGGGCTGGCCACGGCCGCAGGCTCCGTGTTCGGCGCCCACGGGGTGAACCTCGCCGCGATCACCGCGGCCCTGATGGCGAGCCCGGACGCGCACCCCGACCGTTCGAAGCGGTGGATCGCGACCGTCACGAGCGGCGTGACCTATCTTCTGCTCGGGCTCGCGGCGGGGTTCGCCGCGGCGCTGGTCTCGGCGTCCCCGCCGATCCTGATCGAGGCGGTCGCCGGGCTCGCCCTCCTCGGAGCCTTCGTCACGAGCATCACCGGCGCGCTCGAGGACGCCACCCACGTGATCACCGCGGCGGCCACCTTCATCGTGACCGCGTCCGGAGTCGTCATCCTGGGCATCGGCTCGGCCTTCTGGGGCCTCGTCGTGGGGGCCGTGTTCCTGGCCTGGCTGGGCTGGCGCCGGTCAGGCCCGGCTCTTTCCGCCTGAACTCTGGCCGCCCGTCAGTTCAGGCCGCGCCGGTCGAGCAGGGGCTGGATTATCGCATCGCGTCCCCGGAAGTCCCGGTACGCCTCGAGCGGGTCGACACTGCCCCCGCGCGCGAGCAGGCGCTCCCGGAACCGCTCGCCATTCTCCCGGGTCAGGCCGCCGTGCTCCGCGAACCAGGCGCCCGTGTCCGCGTCCTGCACCTCGCTCCAGATATACGAGTAGTAGCCGGCGTCGTAGCCACCCGAGAAGGTGTGCGCGAAATAGGTGCTCGCGTACCGGGTCGGCACCGCGGGGTTGTCCAGTCCGGCCGCCTCGAGACACGCGGCCTCGAAGGCGGCGACATCCTCGACGCCGGTGCCGGCATCCGCTTCGATGCCGTGCCAGGCCTGGTCGAGCAGTGCGGCGGCGAGGTACTCGCTCGTCGCGAAGCCCTCGTTGAAGGTCTCCGATGCGTGGATGCCCGCGACGACCTCCGGGGGCAGCGGCTCGCCGGTTTCCCGGTGGTGGGCATAGTTCGCGAGTACCTCGGGGTCGAAGCGCCACATCTCGTTGACCTGGCTGGGGAATTCTACGAAGTCCCGGTACACGTTCGTCCCGGAGAACTTCGGGTAGGTGACCCGAGCGAACAGCCCGTGCAGGGCGTGGCCGAATTCGTGGAAGAGCGTCGTCACCTCGTCGAGACTGAGCAGCGTGGCCTCCCCGTCGGCCGGCTGCGGCACGTTGAGGTTGTTGCAGACGATCACGGGAGTGCCGAGCAGGTCCGATTGCGAGACGAGGGCGTTCATCCACGCCCCGCCGCGCTTGGAATCCCGGGTGTACACGTCGAGGATGTACAGGCCGACGGGGGAACCGTCCTCCTCGCACACCTCGAACACGCGCGCGTCGGGGTGCCACCCGGCGAGCGAGGGACGTTCGGTGAAGGTTACCCCGTAGAGGCGCTGGGCGGCGTAGAAGACCCCGTCACGCAGCACGCTCTCGAGCTCGAACCACGGGCGCAGGGCGGCGGTGTCGACCTCGTACCGGGCCCGGCGCAGCCGCTCGGAGTAGAACGCCCAGTCCCAGGCGGCGATCTCGAAACCCTCGGCGAGCGTCCCCGCGGCGACGTCGGCGTCGACGAGCGCCTGCAGCTCTGCCTGCTCCGCCCGGGCGTTGCGGGCCGCCGGAACGGCGAGACGGTGCAACAGGTCCCCGACGGCGGCCGGCGTCCTGGCGGTCTCGTCGGCGGTGACCGCCGCCGCGTGGGTCGCGAACCCGAGCAGGCGGGCCCGCTCGGCGCGGAGTCGGGTGATCGACAACACCAGGGCGCGGTTGTCGTGCTCTCCGCCACGGATGCCCCGGGCGCGGGAGGCGGCGAGCAACCGTTCGCGCACGCCCCGGTTGGTGAGCAGCGCGAGGTAGGGGTGGCCGGTGAAGAGCACCAGGGTGATCACGAAACGGCCGGGCAGGCCCCGGTCGGTCGCGACCTGGGCTGCGGCGGAGAGCTGGCCGGCGGAGAGACCGTCGAGCTCCGCGGCGTCGTCGACGACGAGGGCGAGGTCGTTGGTGTCGGCGAGGAGGTTCTTCTCGAACCGGGTGGTGGCGACCGAGAGGCGCGTGTTGAAATCGCGGAGCAGCGCCTTGTCGGCGTCGGACAACCCGGCCCCGGCGAGGGTGAATTGGGTGAAGTGCCGCTCGAGGAGGTACCGGGTCTCCGGGTCGAGCCCGAGGGCATCCGCTCGCGAGTGCACGGCAGCGATGCGCGCGAAGAGCTCGGGGCGCAGCCGGATCGCGTCGGAGTGCGCCGCGAGCAGGGGAGCGAGCTCCTCCTCGAGGGCGATCGTGAACGGGCTCGAATCGGAGGAGCTCCGGTTGAAGAACACCGCGGCGACCCGGTCCAGCAGCTGGCCGCTCCGTTCGAGCGGCAGCAGCGTGTTGTCGACCGACGGCTCGGCGGGGTCGGAACAGATGGCCTCGACCTTGGCGAGTTGCTCGGCCATGCCGGCGAGGAACGCGGGCCGGTAGTGCTCGTCCCGAATGGCGGCATACGGCGGGAGTTGGAACGGGAGCGTGCTCGGCCGGGCGAAGGGGTTGTGCTGGTCCATGCCTCAAACCTAGTTCCGAATTCAGGAGCCGGCCCCCGACCGGGTGCCAGGGCCCGGACCAGTGCAGCGGATGCCGGCCAGTGGCGCCCTCCGGGAGTCCGGCTCCTGAATTCGGTACAGGTCCTAGGCTGTCTGCATGACCGACGAGCCAGCACGCGAGCCAGTACGTCCCCAGCCGGACATCGCGAACCCCGACCGGGTCGAGATCGCCCCGTCCGGCGAGGCGATCCGCGACACCTACACGCACGGGCACCACGAGAGCGTGCTCCGGTCGCACACGTGGCGCACGGTCGTGAATTCGGCCGCGTACCTGATCCCGCACCTCACCCCAGGGCTGCGGGTCCTCGACGTCGGCTGCGGGCCGGGCACGATCACCGTCGACCTCGCCCGTCGGGTCTCTCCGGGCACGGTGACCGGAGTCGACGCCTCCGCTGCGATCGTCGCCCAGGCGGCCGGGCTCGCCGTCGACGAGGGCATGTCCAACGTCGCCTTCCAGGTCGGCGACGTCTACGCCCTCGACTTCGCCGACGACAGCTTCGACCTCGTGCACGCGCACCAGGTGCTGCAGCACCTCGCGAACCCGGTCGCCGCCCTGAAAGAACTCCGCCGCGTGCTGAAGCCCGGGGGCATCCTCGCCGCCCGCGACGTCGACTACGGCGGCGTGGCCTGGTATCCCAAGCTCCCCGGCCTCCAGTCCTGGATGACCGCCTACCGGGCGGTGCACTACTGGAACGGTGGTGATCCAGACGCCGGCCGCGCGCTCAAGGCCTGGGCCAGGCTCGCCGGCTTCGACGCCGTGTCGAGCAGCGCATCCATCTGGTGCTTCGCCACGGATGCCGAACGCGACTGGTGGGGGGAATCCTGGGCCCTGCGCGCGACCGAGTCCGATTTCGCCGCGCACGCAATCGAATCCGGGGCCGCCGACCTTGCCGACCTGCGCGCCATCGCCGCAGCCTGGCGCCAGTGGGCGGGCGACCCCGACGGCTGGTTCGGCATGCCGCACGGCGAGATCATCGCGCTCAAGTAGCGCTGGTCCGTCGAGGGGGACTTCGGAAAAAGTAGACTCGAGCGTGCCCTTCCTCGACCGCCTCCAGCACTGGGCCGCCCTGCGGCCGGACGCGAACGCGGTCACGATCGGTGCGGAGCGGCTCAGCTACGCCGAACTCGTCGACCGGGCGAGCGTCCGCGCCCGCGAACTCGCGGGGGAGTCGTCCGGCGGCCCCACCGTGCTCTGCCGCCCCAACGGCCTGGCCTTCATCGTGGACTTCGTCGCCGCGGTCGCACGCACCGGCACCGTCGCCGTGCTCGACCCGGGCTGGCCGGCCCTCCAGCGTTCGGCCGTCGAGCGGATGCTCCAGGGCGCCGGCCCCTCGACGCCACCCGCCGCCGCGCCCGCAGACCTCCGCGACGGGCCCTCGGACTCGATCTTCCTCTACGGCTTCACCTCGGGCACCACTGCGCTGCCCAAGGCGTTCACGCGCAGCAGGGACTCCTGGCAGCGCGCCTTCGCCACAAGTGCCGCCTGGTTCGAGCTCGGCGCCGACGACAGGGTCCTCGCCCCCGGACCGCTGTCGGCGAGCCTCACTCTCTACGCCCTCGCCGAGACCCTCTCCGCGGGGGCGGCGTTCCACACCCTGGAGCGTGTCGACGTCGGCGATGCCCTCGACGCCGTCGCCCACGCCGGCGTCACCCGCATCGTCGCCGTCCCGACCGTGCTCCGGCTGCTCGGCGAGCGGGGCCTGACATCCGGGGTGGACGCACACGCGCTCACCGGGATCGTCAGCGCGGGTGCCCGGCTCGACGGCGCCACCCTCGCGAGCGTCCGGAACTGGGCGCCCGGTGCGACCGTCTTCGACTACTACGGCGCCGCGGAACTGAGTTTCGTGAGCGCCAGGCGGCTCCGCCCCGGCGAGCACCGGACCGGGTCGCCGACCGCCGTCGGCCGGCCGTTCCCCGGCGTCGAGGTGCGCGTCCTCGACGACGCGGGTCGGGCATCCGCCCCCGGAACCACCGGGACCATCTTCGTGAGAAGCCGCCTCGTCAGCGCGGGCTACGCCTGGGGCGACGACGGCTCCGCGTTCGCCCGGACGGGCGAGTGGTGCACGGTCGGTGACCGGGGCCACCTCGACGTCGCCGGGGAACTGCACGTCGAGGGACGCCTGGCTGACATGATCGTCACCTCGGGCAGCAACGTCTACCCGCAGGAGGTCGAGGTGACCCTTCTCTCCGGCCTCGGCGGCGCCGCGGCACAGGTCGTCGTGACCGGCCTCGCGGATGCCCGGCGCGGCACGCTGCTCGTCGCCGCCGTCGTCGAGGAGAGCGGCCCAGACGCCCCCGCGGTCACCCGTGCCGACCTGAGGACGGCCGCGGCCGACCTCGCCGCCCCGAAACGACCGCGCGGCTACTACCGGATCACCGAGCTGCCCCTCACCGGCGCGGGAAAGCTCAGCCGGCGGCTGCTCGCCGCCTGGATCACCGAAGGAGACCCTCGTGTCCACCGCCTCGACTAAGCGCAGCGCCTCCACTGCCCCCACCATCCCGACTGCCGCCGACCGTGAGCCCGTCATCCTCTGGGGGCGTCGCACGGCCTTCGGCCGACGCGGCGGCGCCCTGTCCCGCGTCACCGCCGACCGGCTGCTCGCCCCCGTGCTCTCCGCGGTCGTCGCCGACCTCGGCCTCGATCCCGTGGGCATCGACGACGTGATCATCGGGAACGCCACGGGTGGCGGCGGCAACCTCGCCCGCCTCGCGCTGCTCGAGGCCGGAGTTCCCCTGAGCGTGCCCGGCCTGACCGTCGACCGGCAGTGCGGGTCCGGGCTGGAGGCGATCGTGCTCGCCTGCCGGCTCGTCGCGGCGGGCGCCGGCAGTCTCTATCTGGCCGGCGGTGTCGAGAGCTGCAGCACCGCGCCGCTCCGCGCACACCGACTGAGTTCTGCTCCGGGGGCGCCGGACTTCTTCGACCGGGTGCGGTTCGCGCCGGATTCTGTCGGCGACCCCGACATGGGCGTGGCCGCCGAGAATGTCGCCGCGCACTTCGGAATCGGCAGGGAGCGCCAGGACGCCTTCGCCGCCCGCAGCCACCGTCTGGCGGTCGCCGCCGCCGACGCGGGCGCATTCGAGCCGGAGATCGTCGGGATCGCCGGGAACGACGCGAGCGGCGCACCCGTCACGAACGACCAGGGCCCGCGCTCGACGCTCGACGCGGCCCTGCTCCGTCGCTTCCCGCCGGCCTTCCGCCCGGGCGGCACCGTCACCGCCGGCAATTCGTGCGCGGACGCCGACGGGGCCGTCGTCGTGGTCGTCACGAGCAGGGCCCGAGCCCGGGAGCTCGTGGCGAGCGGCGCGCTGCAGACCGGGACGGGGGGCACCGGCGTCCTCGCCTTCGTCGACGCCGTCGTTGCCGGAATCGATCCGAACGTGCTCGGCGCCGGCGGCGGGCAGGCGGCCGGGTCCCTGCTCGCGCGCACCGGCATCCCCGCCGCCGACCTCGCCCTCGTCGAGGTCGTCGAGGCCTTCGCGGCCCAGGTGCTCGCCTCCCTCGACGTGATCGACGTGGCGGAGGACCGTGCCAACCGGCAGGGCGGCGCCCTCGCACTGGGGCACCCGTTCGGGGCATCCGGTGCCCTGGTCGTGCTGCGGCTGCTGGCCCAGGCCCGTACCGAAGCGGTCGACGGGGCGCACGCCCTCGCCATGGTCAGCATCGCCGGCGGCCTCGGCCTCGCCGCGCTCTTCCGCTGGGAGGGCACGCCCGTCTCAGCGCCCGTCTAGTCGCCCGTCGGGTGGGCGTGCACTTCCCCTCGGCGGCAGGGCAGGCCAGTATGAACCTGCGGACGCCGGCGACGGGAGGACACATGGGCAGGCTGATCTACTCGGGCATCACGTCGCTCGACGGGTACACCGCGGATGCGGCGGGCGACTTCGACTGGGCGACGCCCGACGACGAAGTGCACGCCTTCATCAACGCCCTCGAACGCAAGATCGGCACCTACCTGTACGGCCGGAGAATGTACGAGACGATGGCGTTCTGGGAGACCGCGCGGGAACTCGTCGATCCGCCGGACGTGGTGCGGGAGTACACCGACATCTGGCAGGCCGCCGAGAAGGTCGTCTACTCGCACAACCTCGCGGCGGCCACGACGATGCGGACGCGCATCGAGCGCTCCTTCGACGCCGCCGAGGTTCGCCGCCTGGTGTCGGAGAGCCGGCTGAGCGTGTCCGTCGGCGGGCCGGGGCTCGCCGCGCACGCGCTCAAGGCGGGCATCGTCGATGAGATCCACCGGTTCGTGACGCCGATCATCGTCGGCGGCGGCACCCGGTTCCTGCCGGAGCACCTGAGGATGCCGCTCGAGCTCAGAGGCGAACGGCGGTTCCGCAACGGAATGGTGTACCTGCGCTATGTGGTGCCGCAGGCCGGATCCGTACCCCCGGTGGCTTAGCCCCTGCCGCCGGGAGCCGGGGTGCCGCCGGGAGCCGAGGACGGAGGGCGGGTCGTGACCCGGCAGAGGCGGCAACGGCTGTTGATCGCGCTGGTCCAGGTCCTGGCCATGTCCGCCTGGTTCTCCGCATCCGCCGTCGTCCCCGCGCTGAGCCTGGACTGGAACATCTCGGCGGTCGACGCGGTCTGGCTGACGGCATCCGTGCAGCTCGGTTTCGTGGTCGGCGCCGTCGTGTCCGCGGTCCTGAACGCGGCGGACCGGATACCGCCCCAGCTGTTGATGGCGGGGTGCGCGCTCGGAACGTCCGGTTGCATCCTCGCCTTCACCGCGACGGCGACGGGCCTCGCGACCGCACTGCTCCCGCGCTTCCTGACCGGTGCGCTCCTGGCCGGCGTGTACCCGGTCGGGATGAAACTCACGGCGTCCTGGGCGCCGCCCCGGGCCAGGGGACGGGCCTTCGGCCTGATGATCGCGGCCCTGACCCTCGGTTCGGCCCTGCCGCACCTCGTCCGTGGCCTGCCGAATCTGGCGTGGCGGGACGTGATGAACGTGTCCGCGGTGCTCGCCGCCGTCGCCGCGGTCGTCGCGGCGCTCCTGATCCGGCCGGGCCCGCACGGCGCGTCCGGCAGCACCCCGATCAACGCCCGGTACGCCGTGGACATGTTCCGGGACCGTCGTTCGCGCCTGGCCAATTTCGGCTACTTCGGCCACATGTGGGAACTCTTCGCCCTCTGGACCTGGCTGCCCGCGTTCGTCCGCGCCGGACGGTCGATGGCGGGCGAGCCCGGTGCGGCCTGGGACACCCTCGTCGTGTTCCTCGTGATGGGGGTCGCCGGTGCGGCGGGTGCGCTGCTGGGCGGGTGGGCGGCCGACCGGTACGGCCGCGGCCCGGCGGCCGCCGGAGCCCTGATCGTCAGCGGCAGCTGTGCCCTCGCGTCGCCCGTGTTCTTCGCGTCGGCACCGGTCACCCTCGTCATCGCGCTGACGGTGTGGGGGGCATCCGTCATCGCCGATTCCGGCGTGTTCTCGACGTCGCTCAGCGAGTCCGCGGATCCGCGCTACGTGGGCACGGCGTTGACGGTTCAGACGGCGATCGGTTTCCTGATCACGGTCATCACGATCCAGGTCGTCCCGGTGCTCGCGGGACTCGTCGGCTGGCAGTTCGCGCTGCTGGTCCTGGTGCCCGGGCCGGTCCTGGGCGCCGCGGCGATGATCCGCCTCGCCCGCTCGGCGAGGACGGACCGGCCGGGCGCGACGAATCCCGCGGTCCCGCGGGATTAGACCCCGCGGAACCGTGGGGACTTAGATCCAGTCCTCGTCGTCCTCGACCTCGATCGACGGCTGCGTGATCGTGGCGCTGTCGTCGACCGGGTTGTAGCGGATCACGGTGCCGTCGTCGAGCTCGATCACGGGCTTGGCCTCCAGCCAGGTCAGTGTCCAGCGCCAGGCATCCGTGCCCTCTTTCGGAGCGACCGTGAGGTCCTCCTCGACCGTGCTGACCGCGAGGAGGACGACCTCGGGCAGCCCGGACGGCGCCGTGCCGCCGAACGGCCAGCGGGTTCCTACCTGCATCGGGCTCAGAGCTCGATCTCGTAGGTGACCCAGTCGGTGCGGGTACCGACGTCGTCGTAGAGGCGCTGGGCGGTCTCGTTGTCCGCTGCGGTGATCCACTGCACCGTGGTGAGCTTGTGCTCGACCGCGTAGCCCTTGGCGAACTCGATCAGCGCACGGCCGACGCCGCCCGTACGGTGCTCCGGCACGACGAACAGGTCGTCGATGAAGAGGCCGCGGGTGGCGCTCAGCGTGTTCGGCACCTCCCGGTAGTGCGCGAAGCCCACGAAGTCACCGTCATCATTGACCGCGACCGCGCCGTTCAGTACGTGGTTCCGATCGATGATCCAGCTCCAGACGCGGAGGGCCTTCTCATCGGTCAGTTCGCTCTTGTAAAACTCGCTGTATCCCTCGAAGAGGCCCAGCCAGGCGAAAAAATCCTTGTCGCCCAATGCTCGTACGTGAATAGCCATCTGGTTCTCCCTAACTCTCCGACACCGTGGCGAGCACGATCTCCGTGACGGCCAATTCGCCGCCTTCTGCAAAAACCAACTCCGAGATCCGGCCGACCGCCTGCAGATCTGCGGCAGCCTGCGCGAGCAGGGCCACCTCTGCAGCCGTACCGCTAATTACAGCAGATGCGACGTCGGTTTTCTGGGACGCTTTTGCATCAGTCTTTCCGCGGCGGATGCCGGTGAGCGCGCGGCTGGACAGCTCGAGCAGTGCGGGGTTCCCGCCTGCACCCGCTGCCAGGTCTGCCGCGACCGGCCAGGAGGCCAGGTGCACGGATCCCTCGTTCGACCAGGACCAGGCCTCTTCGGTCGCGAACGGCACGAACGGGGCGAACAGACGGAGCAGGGTCGACAGCGCGGTGCGGAGCGCCGCGACGGCGGAGGCCTGCCCGGCGCCGGCTTCGCCGTACGCGCGTTCCTTGACGAGCTCGAGGTAGTCGTCGCAGAACGTCCAGAAGAAGCTCTCGGTGACTTCGAGGGCGCGGGCGTGGTCGTAGCCCTCGAAGGCGGTCGTCGCCTGGGCGACGACGCTCGTGAGGCGGGCGAGCATGCTGCGGTCCAGGGGCTCGGTGACCGCGGCATCCGCTGCCCCGTCGAAGCCGAGGATGAACTTCGACGCGTTCAGGATCTTGATCGCGAGGCGACGGCCGATCTTGATCTGGGTCGGGTTCTTGGGGTCGAAGGCCGCGTCGGTGCCGAGGCGCGACGACGCCGCCCAGTAGCGCACGGCATCCGACCCGTGCTGCACGAGCATGTCGGCGGGGGTGACGACGTTGCCCTTGGACTTGGACATCTTCTTGCGGTCGGGGTCGACGATGAAGCCGGACAGGGCCGCGTGCTTCCACGGTGACCGGCCGTCCTCGAGCTCGGCGCGGAGCAGGGTGGAGAACAGCCAGGTGCGGATGATGTCCTGGCCCTGCGGGCGGAGCGAGTACGGGTAGACGAGGTCGAAGAGCTGGGGGTCGCGTTCCCAGCCGCCGGCGAGCTGCGGGGTGAGCGAGGACGTCGCCCAGGTGTCCATCACGTCGACCTCTCCGACGAAACCGTCGGCCTGGCCGCGCTGGGTGCTGTCGTATCCCGGCGCGGTGTCGGACGAGGGGTCGACGGGGAGCTGGTCGCGGGTGGCGACGATCGGCTGGTCGAAGATCGGGTTCGCGTCGGCATCCAGCGGGTACCAGATCGGAAGCGGAACGCCGAAGAAACGCTGACGGGACACGAGCCAGTCGCCGGTGAGGCCGTTGACCCAGTTGTCGTAGCGGACCTTCATGAATTCGGGGTGCCACTGCAGGTCGGCACCGTGCGCGAGCAGGCGGGACCGGAGTGCCTCGTCGCGAGCGCCGTTGCGGATGTACCACTGGCGGGTCGAGACGATCTCGAGGGGCTTGTCGCCCTTTTCGAAGAACTTGACCGGGTGCACGATCGGCTTCGGCTCGCCGATCATGTCGCCGCTCGCCGTGAGGAGCGCGACGACGGCCTGCTTGGCTGAGAACACGGTCTTTCCGGCAAGCTCCGCGTAGGCGGCGATTCCGGCGGCGCTCGTAATGACCTCGGGCGCCTCGGCGATGATGCGGCCGTCGAAGCCCATGATCGCGCGGTTGGGCAGGTCGAGTTCCCGCCACCAGACCACGTCGGTCACGTCGCCGAAGGTGCAGATCATCGCGATGCCGCTGCCCTTGTCCTTCTGGGCGAGGTGGTGGGCGAGGATGGGCACCTCGACGTCGAAGAGCGGCGTGCGCACGGTCGTGCCGAAGAGGTGCTTGTAGCGTTCGTCGTCGGGATGCGCGACGAGGGCGACGCAGGCCGGCAGCAGCTCGGGCCGGGTGGTCTCGATCTCGATCGTGGATCCGTCCGGCTTCCGGAAGGAGACCCGGTGGTACGCGGCCGGCATGTCCTTGTCCTCGAGCTCGGCCTGGGCGACCGCGGTGCGGAAGGTGACGTCCCAGAGGGTCGGGGCCATCGCCTGGTAGGCCTCGCCGCGGGCGACGTTGCCGAGGAAGGCGAGCTGGGAGGAGGCGATCGAGTGCGAACCGATCGTGCGGTAGGTCTGGGTCCAGTCGACGCTCAGGCCGAGGTCGCGCCAGAGCGCTTCGAACTGCTTCTCGTCTTCGAGGGTGAGGCGTTCGCAGAGTTCGATGAAGTTGCGGCGGCTGATCGGCACCTGGTCTGCGGCCTTGGTGCTCTTGCCGTCGCCGCCCTCGAAGGGCGCGGTGAAGTCGGGGGCGTACGGCAGCGACGGGTCGCAGCGCACGCCGTAGTAGTTCTGCACCCGGCGTTCGGTCGGGAGGCCGTTGTCGTCCCAGCCCATCGGGTAGAACACGTCGCGGCCGCGCATCCGCTGGAACCGCGCGACGACGTCGGTGTGCGTGTAGGAGAACACGTGGCCGATGTGCAGCGAGCCGGACGCGGTCGGCGGGGGAGTGTCGATGGAGAAGATGTTCGCCCGGGTCGCGGAGTCGCGGTCGAAGCGGTAGGTGCCCTCGGTGTCCCAGGTGCCGCCCCATTTGTTCTCGAGGCCCTCGAGGGCTGGCTTATCCGGAACGTTCGGGATCGTCATGTTTCTCCGATTCACTGTCTGCGGCACCGTGTCTGCGGTGAGGTGCCTGAATATTGGCCTTACCCAACCTACCCGATGCCCCGTTAACCGGCGATTCGGGGGGTCCCGCCCTGCCACCGGTACGTGGGGTGTGCCGAATTCAGGAGTTGCTGCTGTTGTGCGAGGTCGCACCCCCGGAATTCCGGGCAGCGGCAGGCACCGGGGGTCTGAACTCCTGAATTCGGAACAGGTGGGGTCAGGGGGTGGGCAGGCGCGGCACGGCGTCGAGGAGACGGCGGGTGTACGGATGCGCCGGGTCGGCGAAGACCGGCCCGGTCGCGCCCGATTCGACGACCGATCCTTCCTCGATGACCACGATCCGGTCGCTGACGTGCTGCACGACGCCGAGGTCGTGCGAGATGAACACGAGGCTCAGGCCGAGGTCGCGCTGCAGTTCGTCGAGGAGGTCGAGCACCTGGGCCTGCACGGTCATGTCGAGCGCGGACACCGGTTCGTCGCAGATCAGGATCTGCGGGCGGTTCGCGAGAGCGCGTGCGATGCCGAGTCGCTGCCGTTGGCCGCCGGAGAGCTCGAGCGGTCGCCGGCCGAGCACGGAAGCGGCGAGTCCGACCCGATCGAGGAGTTCAACCGACTGATCAGCGGAGCCGACGACGTCCCGGAGGATGGCGCCGGCGGTGAGCCGGGGGTCGAAGGAGGCGAGCGCATCCTGGTAGACGGCGCCGAGTGCCGCACGCCTGGGGCGTCTGGCGCGCTCGGGGACCCCGCTCCAGGCTTCGCCGAGCACACGGACCTCGCCTGAGTCCGGAGACTCGAGCGCGAGCAGCAGCCGGGCGAGCGTCGTCTTGCCCGAGCCGGACTCGCCGACGATGCCGAGCGTGGTGCCGCGGTCGAGCGTGAAGGAGACGTCGTTCACGGCGAGCAGCCGGCTCCGGTCGGGCATCCGGAAACTCTTGACGAGCCCGGATGCCTCGAGGACGACCCGGCCGGCGGCTGCCGAAACGGACGTTGGGGCGGTCGCCGGAACGGACCCGGAAACGATCGCGGGGAGGACCGAGGGATCGATCTCGGGTTCCGGCCGGTGCGGGCGGTCCTGCGCCGAGAGCCGGGTCCCGCGGGGCCGTCCCGCCGGGACCGCGGCGATCATCCGTTTCGTCTCGGCGTGCTGCGGGTCGGCCAGGAGTGCGCGGGTCGCGCCCGTTTCGACGATCCGGCCGCCGCTCATCACCGCGACCCGGTCGGCGATCCGGCTCACGACGGCGAGGTCGTGGCTGATCAGCACGAGGGCCGTCCCCGCCCGCAGCAGTTCCTCGAACAGGTCGAGGATCCGCGCCTGCACGGTCACGTCGAGAGCCGTCGTCGGCTCGTCCGCGATCAGCAGTGGCGGGCGCAGGGCGATCGCGGCGGCGATCAGCGCGCGTTGCCGCTGGCCGCCGGAGAGCTGCCCGGAACGCTGGCCGGCCCGCAGCTCGCCGTCGGGAAGCCCGACCTCGGCGAGGAGCTCGAGCACCCTCCGTGCCCGGGCGCCTGCCGACAAAGACGTGTGCAGGCGCACGGCGTCGCCGATTTCGCGCCCGATCGGCCGCAGCGGGTCGAGCGAGACGAGCGCGTCCTGCAGCACGAGTCCGACATCGCGGCCTCGCCTGCGCCGCCAGCCTGCCTCGCCGAGACCGAGCACGGATGCCCCGCCGAGGCTCAGCTCGTCGGCGTGCAGCCACGAGCCGGCCCCGGCGAGACCGAGCAGGCTGCGCGCGGTGAGGCTCTTCCCCGAGCCGGATTCGCCGACGATGGCGAGGCATTCCCCGGGAGCGACCTCGAAGGATACGTCGTCGACGAGGGGATTCGTTCCGGGGACGTCGCCGAAACCCACACTCAACCCGCGGACCAGCAGGGCGGGTCCGCGGCCGGGCTTCGCGGCATCCGCTCGGGGGACGGTGCCGGAGAGGGTCCCGGGGTCCGTGCCGGTGGAGCCCGAGCCGGTCGGGATCGGACCGGTCCCGCCTCCGCCGGTCACGCGCGCCCCGCTCATGCGTGCCTCAGTCGTCGTTCGACGGCGCGCCCGAGGACGGTCGCGGAGATCGCGGTGAGCACGACGAAGAGCCCGGGGAAGAAGCTCATCCACACGGCGGTGCTCAGGTAGGTGCGGCCAGCAGAGAGCATCGCGCCCCATTCGCCGGCCGGCGGCTTGGCGCCGAGGCCGAGGTAGCTGAGGGCCGCCGCCCAGATGATGGCCTGGCCGATACCGAGGGTGCCGAGCACGAGAAGCGGCGCGAGGGTGTTGGGCAGGATGTGCCGCAGGAGGATGCGGGGGCGGCTGCGACCGAGAACGGTCGCGGCCTCGACGAAGGCCGAGGAACGCACGGAGACGAGCTGGGCCCGGATGATCCTGGCGTAGCCGGGCGCGGTCGCGAGCCCGACAGCGAGGGTCGCCGTCGCGGGCCCCGGCCCGAAGACCATGATGAACAGCAGGGCGAGCAACAGGCCGGGGAAAGCGAACATGACCTCGAGCAGGCGGTTCACGGTGAAGTCGACGACCGAACCGAGCATGCCGGCCACGGTGCCGAGCACGGCCCCGAGCCCGAGGCCGATCAGGGTCGCCGCCACCCCGATCTGGAGCGAGCTCAAGGTGCCGTGGCTGACCCGGGTGTAGACATCACGCCCGGATTCGTCGGTGCCGAACCAGTGCGCCCACGAGGGGGCCTGGAACGCCGAACGCGGGTCGATCGCGAGCGGGTCTCCCGGCGCCACGAGACCGGGGGCGAGGGCTGCGACGAGCAGGAAGAGCACGAAGACGGCGGCGAGGACCTCGGTGACGCCGATGCGGCCGGTGATCCTTCTGCCGGACCGGCGCCGTGCCGCAGCTCCGGCGAGGCCGGCCTGGATCTCGAGATCGCTCATGCGCTCCGCAGCCTCGGGTCGGCGATCCGCTGGGCGACATCGGTCAGCAGGGTCATCAGGATGTACGCGGCGGCGACGAAGAGCACGACGCCGATCACGACGGGCACGTCCCGCACCGTGACGGCGTTCAGCAGGGTGCGGCCGAGGCCCGGCCTCGCGAAGATCGTCTCGACGACGACGGCCCCGCTGATCAGCGACCCGAACGCCCACCCGGAGAGACTGATCCCCGGCAGGCTCGCGTGGCGCAGCACGTGCACCCGGCGGATGCCCGCCTCGCTTTCCCCGCGTGCCCGCGCGGAGACGACGAACGGAGCCTCGAGCGCCGTCAGCATCGACTCGCGCATGACCTGGCCGAGGAAACCGGCGAGCGGGATGGCGAGGGTGAGCACGGGCAGCACCAGGCCGGCCGGGCCGGGCGTACTCACCGGCGGCAACAGGCCGAGCCAGCTGCTGAACACCACGATGAGTGCGCTCGCGAGCCAGAAGTGCGGCAGGGCCGCGGCACCGATCTCGAGTCCGGAGCCCAGCATCCGCCCCCAGCGCCCCGCACGGGTGGAGAACAGGGCGAGGCCGATCGCGAAGAGCCACGCCAGCAGCAGCGAGAGCACGGCGAGGAGGAGGGTACCGCCGAGTTGCCCGAGCAGGAGCGGCGCGACCGGGACGCGGAGGGCGTATGACCGGCCGAGGTCGCCGGTGGCGAGGCGGCCGAGCTCGGCGAGGTACTGCGTGACGATCGGCTGGTCGAGGCCGTACTGGGCGCGCACCGCAGCGAGCGCCTCCGGCGAGGTCTGCGATCCCGGCCCGCCGAGCACGGCCTCAGCCGGGTCACCGGGGACGAGCCGCATCGCGAAGAACGTCACGGTCGCGACAAGCCAGAGCACGAGAACGGCCCCGCCGATCCGGGCGGCGCCGCGCAGCAGGGCGCGCCGCGGCAGGGCGCGCCGCGGCAGGGCTCGCCGGAGAACGGCCGGCCGCGACGGGTCGGCCGGGTGGGTCGACGTTACCGGTTCAGCCACGCGTCGTAGAACGTGGGCGTCGAGACCGTCGGCATCGCCCGGATACCGGAGACGACGGAGGAGAGCAGGTAGTGGTTCTGCTGGTCGTACAGCGGTAGAACGTAGAAGCCCTCGAGGACACGGTTCTGGGCCTGCGCGTAGAGTGCGGCGCGCCGGGTCGCATCCGCCGTCTGGGAGGCCTCGGTGAGCCAGGCGTCGACCTCCGGGTCATTCACCTGGGCGTGGTTGGCGAAGTACCCGCTCGGCGCGGGCACGATGCCGGCCGAGTCGAAGAGGGTACGGAGCACGTCGGGGCCGACCTTCGTGTACGGCGCGCTCACCGCGTCGTAGGCGTTCGAGCCGAGGGCGGTGTACCAGGCCGACAGGTCGAGCGGCGAGAGCACGACGTCGAAGCCCACGGTCTTCGCGGTCGCCTGCACCTGCTCGAACAGGGACTGCTCCGCCGGGATCGACTGGTTGGTGCTCACCGGGAACACGACGGACAGGCGCACGCCGTCCTTCGTGCGGTACCCCGCTGAGTCCCGGCCGGTCCAGCCTGCCGAGTCGAGCAGGGTGCCGGCCGCCGTCGGGTCGTAGCCGAACAGGTCCGGCCGGGACACCCCGAGCGGCTCGATGCTCGAGAGCGCGGAGAACGACCGGGTCGCCGTGCCCTGGAACAGGCTCGAGACGGCGGAGTCGACGTCGGAGGCGCGGATGAACGCCTCGCGCACGAGCGGGTCGTTGAACGGGGCCCGGCTGGAGTTGAGCTCGATCCGGTTCGACGCACCCGGCCGGGGCGCGTCGAGGTGGCGGATGCTGCCGCTCTTCTCCGCCTGCACGATCGTGTCCGGCTGGGCGTTGTCGATCGCGTCGACGGCTCCCGACTGCAGGGCGGCGTAGCGGGACGCGGAGTCGGGGATGAACCGCCAGACGATCGAGTCGAGGTAGGCGGGCCCGGAGTGCGCGGCATCGGCCGGAGGGGAGCTGTACGCGTCGTTCCTGACGAGCGTGATCGCATCCTGCTTGACCCAGGAGGCGACCTCGAACGGGCCGGTGCCGACCGGGGCGGCGCAATTCTCGTCCTGGCTGCGGGCGAGGGCCTTCGGAGACTCCATTGCGAGCCACGGCTGGCTGAGCGACTCGAGAAGGGCGCTGTCGGGTTCGCTCAGGGTCAGGCGCACGACGGTGGGGGACACGACGGTGGTCGACACCACCTTCCGCACGGCGAGGTACCCGGTCGACGAGCCCGTCTTCGGGTCCTGGACGTGCGCGAGATTCGCCTGCACGGCCGCCGCGTCGAAGGGGGTCCCGTCGGTGAAGGTCACCGTGTCGCGCAGGGTGAAGTCCCAGGCGAGGCCATCGGCGCTCTGCGTCCAGCTCGATGCGAGCCACGGGATGATCGTGCCCGCGCTGTCGCGGGAGACGAGCGATTCGAGGAACTGCGTGCCGACGAGGGCCTGCGGGTAGTTGCCGCCGACGTGCGGGTCGAGGCACGTCGGCTCGGCGTCTCCCGAGGCATAGGTGAGCGTGCCGCCGGAGACCGGAGCGGTGTTCTCCGCGGCCGGTGGCGACGCGGAACACCCGGTCAGGATCAGGGCGATGGCGCCAAGGGCGGAGACGACGGCGAGCGCACGCGGCGCGCGGGAGTGGTGAACCAGAGGGGGCATGGGGGGAAGGAATCTCTCTCGGCGTGGCGGGGCCGTACCGGGTCCCATCGTAAAACATCACGGTCCGGCCCGAAATTCCCGCACCCGGTGCTCCGACGGGATAGAATTACCCTCGCATGACAGTGATCCGGCCATCACCGGTGAGTCTTCGGAAGAACGGGAATCGTCGCAAGGCGGGCCCCTGGTAGAACCGAACGGGTCGGGCCCGTCACAGCCTCTGAACAAGCGGTCGTCACAGCACTAAGACGGCAAGCGAGGTGGTACCGCGTCGAATCTTCCCGGAGCCGGCGTCCTCGTGGAACAGGGCCTGTCGGCCCCTTTTGTCCAGGAGATGCACGTGTACCCCAAAGCCCCGCCCGTCCCGGCAGCAGACGCCCAGCCCGCAGCGCACGATCAGGCCGCGCTCGCCGCAGCCGCTCCCCTCGTTCCCTCGCCGAACTTCCCGGCGATCGAGACCGAGGTGCTCGAATACTGGAAGGCCGACGGCACCTTCCAGGCGTCGATCGACAACCGGGCGGATGCCGAGGAATGGGTCTTCTACGACGGCCCGCCCTTCGCAAACGGCGTGCCGCACTACGGCCACCTGCTCACCGGCTACGCGAAGGACCTGTTCCCGCGCTTCCAGACCATGCGCGGCAAGCTCGTGCACCGCCGCTTCGGCTGGGACACCCACGGGCTCCCCGCAGAGCTCGAAGCCGAACGGCAGCTCGGCATCACCGACAAGGCCGACATCGAGAAGCTCGGTATCGCGGCCTTCAACAAGGTCGCCCGCGACTCCGTGCTCAAGTACACCGACGACTGGCAGCGTTACGTCAACCGCCAGGCCCGCTGGGTCGACTTCGAGAACGACTACAAGACCCTCGACATCACCTTCATGGAATCCGTGATCTGGGCGTTCAAGACCCTGCACGACAAAGGCCTCGCCTACGAGGGCTACCGGGTGCTGCCGTACTGCTGGCGCGACCAGACGCCGCTCTCCAACCACGAGCTCGGCATGGACGCCGACGTCTACAAGATGCGCCAGGACCAGACCGTCACCGTGACGTTCCCGCTCGTCGGCACGAAGGCCGAAGCCCTCGGCCTCACCGCCGTGCGCGCCCTCGCCTGGACGACGACCCCCTGGACCCTGCCGACCAACCTCGCCCTCGCCGTCGGCCCGGACATCGTCTACGCCGTCGTCCCGGCCGGCCCGAACGGCACCCCGGACGCGACCGTGCTCCGCGAGGAGGCCGCCTCCGGCAGCGACGCCGCCCGCGTGGACGTCTCCGTCCTCGGCGCCGAGTACCTGATCGCGATCGACCTCGTCGGCAACTACGCCAAGGACCTCGGCTACGACACGCCCGCGGAGGCCTCCGCTGCCGTGTCCCGTACGGTCACGGGGCGCGAACTCGAGGGCGTCGCCTACGACCGCCTCTTCGACTACTACGCCGACGCATCCGTCTGGAACACCCAGAAGGCGTGGACGATCCTGCTCGCCGACTACGTCACGACCGCGGACGGAACCGGCATCGTGCACCAGGCGCCCGCATACGGCGAGGAAGACCAGAAGGCCTGCGAGGCCGCCGGCATCCCCGTGATCATCTCCCTCGACGAGGGCGGCAAGTTCCTCGCCGACGTGCCGGAGGTCGCCGGCCTGCTCTGGTCGGACGCGAACAAGCCGCTCACCCAGATGCTCAAGGCGGAAGGCCGGCTGCTGCGCCAGGCCAGCTACGAGCACTCCTACCCGCACTGCTGGCGCTGCCGCAACCCGCTGATCTACAAGGCAGTGTCGAGCTGGTTCGTGCGCGTCACCGAGTTCCGCGACCGCATGGTCGAACTCAACCAGGACGTCACCTGGGTGCCGGAGAACGTCAAGGACGGCCAGTTCGGCAAGTGGATCGGCAACGCCCGCGACTGGTCGATCAGCCGCAACCGGTACTGGGGATCACCGATCCCGGTCTGGAAGAGCGACGACCCGAACTACCCCCGCACGGATGTCTACGGCTCGCTCGACGAGCTCGAGGCCGACTTCGGGGTGCGCCCGACCGACCTGCACCGCCCGTACATCGACGAGCTCACCCGGCCGAACCCCGACGACCCGACAGGTAAGTCCACGATGCGCCGGATCACCGACGTGCTCGACGTCTGGTTCGACTCCGGGTCGATGCCCTTCGCGGCCGTGCACTACCCCTTCGAGAACCGCGACTGGTTCGACACCCACAACCCGGCGGACTTCATCGTCGAGTACATCGGCCAGACCCGCGGCTGGTTCTACCTGCTGCACGTGCTCTCGACCGCCCTCTTCGACCGGCCGGCATTCACCAACGTCGTGAGCCACGGCATCGTGCTCGGCAACGACGGCCAGAAGATGTCCAAATCGCTGCGCAACTACCCCGACGTCTTCGAGGTCTTCGACCGCGACGGAAGCGACGCGATGCGCTGGTTCCTGATGAGCTCGTCCGTGCTGCGCGGCGGCAACCTCATCGTCACGGAGGAGGGCATCCGTGAGGCCACCCGCCAGGTGATGCTGCCGCTCTGGAGCACCTGGTACTTCTTCTCGCTCTACGCGAACGCGTCGGGGGAGAACGGCTACGACGCCGTCTGGCGCACCGACTCGACCGACGTGCTCGACCGGTACCTGCTCGCGAAGACCCGCGACCTCATCGTCGACGTCACGAGCGACCTCGAGGCGCTCGACTCGACCCAGGCGACCGCCCGGCTTCGCGACTTCGCCGACGTGCTGACCAACTGGTACGTACGGCGCTCGCGTGACCGGTTCTGGACCGGCGCGGTCGCAGGCGGCACCGCGACGGAAGCCTTCGACACCCTGTACACCGTGCTCGAGACCGTGTGCCGGGTCGCCGCCCCGCTTCTCCCGCTCGTCACCGAGCGGATCTGGCAGGGACTGACCGCCGGCCGCAGCGTGCACCTGACGGACTGGCCGGACGCCGACCTCTTCCCGTCGGACCACGGCCTCGTCACCGCGATGGACCAGGTCCGCACGATCAGCTCCACCGTGCTCTCGCTGCGCAAGCAGGCCGGCCTGCGCGTGCGGCTGCCGCTCGCGCAGCTCACCGTCGTCACGAGCGGAACGGCGGCACTCGCCCCCTTCGAGGCGATCCTGCGCGACGAACTCAACGTGAAGAGCGTGAGCCTCGTCGAGCTCGCCGAGGACAGCGCTGCGGACTACGGCATCACCTCCCGGCTCACCGTCAACGCCCGTGCCGCAGGGCCCCGGATCGGCAAGCAGGTCCAGGTCGCGATCAAGGCCGCGCGCAGCGGAGACTGGAGCGAGACGGACGGCGTCGTGACCGCCGGCGGCATCGCGCTCGAGGCCGGCGAATACGAACTCGTGCTCGAGGCCGGCACAGGAGCGGGGAACACCGACGCGGCATCCGCGGGAGTCACGGAGACCGGACCCGCCCTCGCCCTGCTGCAGGGCGGCGGCTTCGTGCTGCTCGACACCGTGACCACGCCGGAGCTCGAGGCAGAGGGCTTCGCCCGCGACCTGATCCGCGCCGTCCAGGACACCCGCAAGTCGGCCGGATTCTTCGTGGCCGACCGGATCCGCCTCGACCTGGTCTTCTTCGACCAGGCCGACCTCGACACCCTGCGCCTCGCGCCGGGCGTCGACGTGGCCGCGGAAACGCTCACCGTGCGCTTCGCCGCGCACGCCCCGACCGAGGTCGACCCGGCCATCCTCACGGGCGCCGTGCCCTCAGAATGGCTCGAACTGCTCGCCGGCGCGCCCGTCGAGCACTACGTGCGTTTCGAGGCCGGCCGCTACGCCAACCGCGGGCCGGTGCTCGTCGCCGTCGCCCGAGAGAACGGAATCGTGAATGTCTGATTCGATGGACCAGAACCTGCCGGAAGACAACGAGTACCGCGACGCCGGCGAGGCCGTCTTCGCCGCCCTGCTCGACCGGGTCGGCGAAGCCGCCCCGCGCCCCCGCCTCGGCCCGACCCGTCGGGTCGTCGAACTCCTCGGCGACCCGCAGACCACGTACCCGGTGATCCACATCACCGGCACCAACGGCAAGACCAGCACGAGCCGGATCACCGAGAGCATCCTGCGCGCATACGGACTGCGCACCGGCATGATGACGAGCCCGCACCTGGTGCGCCTCAACGAACGGATCGTGATCGACGGGGAACCGATCAGCGACCGGGACCTCGCCGCGAACTGGGAGGACATCCAGCCGTACCTCGCGATCGTCGACGCCGAACTCGGTGCCAAGGACGAAGAGCCGCTCACCTTCTTCGAGGCGCTCACCGTGCTCGCCTTCGCCTGTTTCGCCGACGCACCCGTCGACGTCGCCGTGATCGAGGTCGGCATGGGCGGAGAGTGGGACTCCACCAACGTCGCAGACGGCCTCGTCGCCGTCGTCACCCCGGTCGCGCTCGACCACACCAAACGGCTCGGCGGCACGGTCGCGGAGATCGCCCGGACCAAGGCCGGGATCATCAAGCCCGCGGCATCCGTGGTCAGCGCCCGGCAGGCCGAGACCGTGCAGGCCGAGCTGGAACGCGCCGTCGAACTGACCGACTCGACCCTCGCGAGCGAGGGGGAGGAGTTCGCCCTGCTCGACAGCCAGGTCGGCGTCGGCGGGCAGCTCATCACGGTCCGCGGCCTCGCGGCGACGTACACTGACCTGTTCCTGCCGATGTACGGCACCCACCAGGCCCACAACGCGGCCGTCGCGATCGCCGCCGTCGAGTCCTTCCTCGGCGCGGGCACCCGTCCGCTCGACCACGACATCCTCACGGAGGGGCTCGCGACCGCGACCTCGCCCGGCCGGCTGCAGCTCGTCGGCGTCGAACCGACCGTGCTCGTGGATGCCGCACACAACCCGCACGGGGCCGGCGCCCTGGCCGAGGCCCTCGGCACCTACTTCCACTTCGATGAGGTCGTCGCCGTGATCGGAATCCTCGCCGACAAGGACGCCGCGGGCATCGTCGCGGCGCTCGCCCCCGTCGTCACCCGGTTCCACGTCACCCAGTCCCAGTCCGACCGGGCCATCCCCGTCGACGACCTCGCCGACATCGTCGTAGCCGGAACGAACGAGGATGCCGTCAGCCGCTTCGACGATGTCGCAGACGCCCTCGACGCCGCCAGGACCTGGGCCGCGGACGCCCCGCGCCGCGGAGTGATCGTCACCGGTTCGATCACCCTCGTCGGGGAGGCACTGTCCCTCGCGGCCGCCCGCGAATGGCTCAAGAAGTGACAGACGCCCCGCGCGGGCGGCGACCGCGGTCGGTGCGCGAGTCGCTCGCCTCGATCGTGCTCGGCTTCGAGACGATCATCGTGTTCCTCGCGGCGCTGCTGCTCTTCGGGCTCGGCTCGCTGCCGGCCTGGCTCGCCCTCGGCGGGGGAGCGCTGCTCTGCCTCGTGATGGTCGCGACGATCGGCCTGCTCCGCTACAACTGGTCGTACGCGATCGGCTGGCTCGTCCAGGCCGTCATCGTCCTGACCGGGTTCGTCAACCCGGCCATGTTCATCGTCGGCGCACTGTTCACCGCCATGTGGGCATACTGCATGGTCACCGGCTCGAGATTAGACAACAACAAGGAGAATTCATGAGCACCCCGGTCCAAGAAACCCTCGTCCTGGTGAAGCCAGACGGCGTCGCCCGCAACCTCTCCGGAGAGATCCTGCGACGCATCGAGCAGAAGGGGTACTCCCTCGTCGACATCAAACTCGTCCAGGCCGACCGTTCCCTGCTCGCCGAGCACTACGCCGAGCACGCGGGCAAGCCGTTCTTCGAGCCCCTCGTCGAGTTCATGGAGAGCGGGCCGATCCTCGCCATCCGCATCGCGGGCGAACGCGTCATCGAGGGCTTCCGTTCCCTCGCCGGCACGACGGATCCCACGACCGCGGCGCCGGGCACGATCCGCGGAGACCTCGGCCGCGACTGGGGCTCCAAGGTCCAGCAGAACCTCGTGCACGGCTCGGACTCGCCCGAGTCCGCCGCCCGCGAACTGGCCCTCTGGTTCGACTAGCACCTGCCGCACTGCCGAGTGTCGCCGTTCCCGCCGAGAGTAGTCGGCGGAACGGCGACACTCGACGGTTAAGGCGACAGTCGGCATCCGTTCGACCGAGCGGATGCCGCGGGTGGGGCGGGTGCCTGGGCAGTCCGACTAGAGGCGGTGCAGGAAGTCCATCTTGAGCTGGGCGACCGTCGCGGCCACGAGGTAGCAGCCGATCGTGATGACGACGATCCACGAGGACGCGCCGACGGCGAAGCGCCGAACCCCGGCCGGAACCGGGATCGTGCCCGTCCGGAGGTTGTACAGGGTCACGGCCAGGAACATCGGGATCGTGACGACCCAGGTGACCATGCACCACGGGCACAGCACGTCGAGGACGAAGAAGCTCTGGCCCATCAGCCAGATCACGAAGACGAGCGCGAGCGCCACACCGACGTTGAGTCCGATCCAGAACCAGCGGGCGAACCGGGCGCCGGCGAGGATCGCGGCGCCGATCGTGATGACGACCGTCCACGCGATGAGTCCGATCAGCGGGTTCGGGAAACCGAAGAGCGCACCCTGCCAGGAGCCGAGGTTAGTGCTGCAGCCGACGAGCACGCTGAAGTTGCAGGAGAGCTGCGCCTGCGGATCTTCGAGGATGGCGATCTTGTCGAGGGTGAGCGCGAAGGCCGCGGCAAGGGCGATCGCACCCCCGATGATCATGAAGACGGCGAGCCCGGTGGGGCGCTTGATTTGCTCGGTCTGATGCACCTCAGGATTATGTCATGCGCCTCGCACTCGATCCTGAACAATACATGCGATAATCAACGAGGATGCTCGAGCCGCGCTCGAGCACAGCCAGAGAAGGCTTAATGGGCCGTAACAGCCCAGATTCATTGGTCCCACGACCAAAGGTATTAGCAGCCAGAGCCAAGAGCCGGTTGCGAACGAAAAGGATTCCCGAGGTGAACGCGCAAGCGTTTTTCTCGCACGAGAGAGTAGCCGGATGGGTGGCGCGGTCGCCCAAAACGGTCAAGGAGCGCACCAGCAATGGTGGAAGACAACGAAAACACCAAAAAACGCAAAGGTCTGTTCGGATCCCGCCGTCGGCGTGTAGCCGCTGCGGCGATCGCGCCCGCGGAAGCAACGGCCCCGGCGCCCAGCGCCGCGACCGAAACCGTGGAGGCACCGACAGCACCATTCCTCGAGGGGGAGCCCGCACCCTGGGCCTCCACCGCGACGACCCCAGCCGAACAGGACACCACCGTGGACCAGCCGACTCCGCCAGACGAACCCGCACAGCCGGTTCGCAGGCCCTCGACCTCTCTTCTCTTCCAGGCGCCGAACATCGTGCCGCTCCCGGCCCGCGCCGGGGCCAGGCGCGACGATTCACACCCCTACGACGATCGTCAGGACGGCAACCGCTCAGACGGAGACCGTCAGGACAACCGCTCGGGTAACCGCCAGGACGGCAACCGGTCGGACTCCAACCGCCAGGACAACGGCACGGACAATCGTCACGACCGCAACCGGTCGGACAACCGCTCCGAGCGAGACGAGTACCCCGACGAGACCTCGACGGTCCGCCGCCGTGCCCGCCGCCGCCCGGGCGACGAGAACCGTTCCGGTGCGGACGACCCGGCCAACACCGTCGTCAGGGTCCGCGTTCCGCGCGAACCCGAGCTCATCACCGAGCCGCAGCGCATCAAGGGCTCGACCCGTCTCGAGGCCAAGAAGCAGCGCCGCCGCGACGGCCGCGATGCCGGCCGCCGCCGTCCCGTCATCACGGAGGCCGAGTTCCTCGCCCGCCGTGAATCGGTCGATCGCGTCATGGTCGTGCGCGCCAAGCACAACAAGATCCAGATCGGCGTCCTCGAGGACGGCGTGCTCGTCGAGCACTACGTCGCCAAGAACCAGGACGCATCCCTGATCGGGAATGTGTATCTCGGCCGGGTACAGAATGTGCTCCCGAGCATGGAAGCCGCCTTCGTCGACATCGGACGCGGCCGCAACGCCGTTCTGTACTCCGGTGAGGTCGACTGGGAGGCCGCCGCGGAACACGCCGCCAACAGCAACCAGGCCCGTCGCATCGAGCTCGCGCTCAAGCCCGGTGACAAGGTGCTCGTCCAGGTCACCAAGGACCCGATCGGCCACAAGGGCGCCCGGCTCACCAGCCAGGTCTCGCTGCCCGGCCGGTACCTCGTCTACGTGCCGAACGGATCGATGAACGGCATCAGCCGCAAGCTCCCGGACACCGAGCGCGCCCGTCTGAAGAAGATCCTCAAAGAGGTCCTGCCGGACAACACCGGCGTGATCGTGCGCACCGCCGCAGAAGGCGCCACCGACGAACAGCTGACGCTCGACGTCAACCGCCTTACCGAGCAGTGGGCGTCCATCTCACAGCTCGTCGACACCGTCCAGGCCCCTGCGCTGCTGCACGGCGAGCCCGATCTGCTGATCAAGATCGTGCGCGACGTCTTCAACGAGGACTTCCAGAAGATGGTCATCTCCGGGGACGAAGCCCGCGAGACGATCCAGACCTACCTCGGCCAGGTCGCCCCCGACCTCGTCGACCGGGTCGAGCGCTACGAGGGCGAGAACGACGCCTTCGACGAATACCGCATCTCCGAGCAGATCGAAAAGGCCCTCGACCGCAAGGTGTGGCTGCCCTCCGGCGGCTCCCTCGTGATCGACCGCACCGAGGCCATGACCGTCGTCGACGTCAACACGGGCAAGTTCGTCGGATCCGGCGGCAACCTCGAGGAAACCGTCACGAAGAACAACCTCGAGGCCGCAGAGGAGATCGTGCGCCAGCTCCGGCTGCGCGACATCGGTGGCATCATCGTCGTCGACTTCATCGACATGGTGCTCGAGACCAACCGCGACCTCGTGCTCCGCCGCCTGCTCGAATGCCTGAGCCGCGACCGCACCAAGCACCAGGTCGCCGAGGTCACCTCGCTCGGTCTCGTGCAGATGACCCGCAAGAAGCTCGGACTCGGACTCCTCGAGTCCTTCAGCGAGAACTGCGAGGCCTGTGCGGGCCGCGGAGTCGTCATTCACCACGATCCCGTCACCAAGCACCGCCAGACGGCGCAGCCGCCCCAGGAGCGCCGCCCGCGCAGCAAGTCGGGCAACTCCGGCAACGACAACGGCAACGGTGGCAACGGTAACGGTGGCAACAACGGCCACCGCGGCGGGAATTCCGGCGGCAACGGCTCCCAGGCATCCGCGTCCGAGCAGGCGAAGGCCACATCGGGCACGCACGGGATCACCGAGGACGCCAAGCACGCCCTCGCCCTGATCGCGGCGAGGACCATCCCACGCGCGCTGACCGGGTCCATCCCGATCATCCACGTGCCGGATGCCCCCGCGTCGGTGCCCGTGTCCGCTGTGGTGGACGCGAACGAGGCATCCGCCCCGGTCTCGCCCGTCGCCGAGGCTCCCGTCGCTCCCCTGGAGACGCCGAGCGTCACCCAGGCAGTCGCCGCTGACCCGACCGAGGCCAACACCGGTTCCGTCGAGATCCTCGACATCCCGGTGCGGAAGTCGTCCCGCACCCGCCGCACCGTGAGCAAGCAGGTCACCGACCAGCTGCTCGACTCGGTGCTCGAGTCGCTCCCCGAGCCCAAGCAGCCCGGGCAGGGTCGCTCGCGCAGCCGTCGGGTCACGACCGCCGGAGGTTCGACCTCGAACGCGCAGCCCATCGTGCTGCCGGCACGGGAGACGCAGAACTAGTCCAGCGCATTCCGGTGCACCCCGGATGAACGGCGGTCGACTTCGGTCGGCCGCCGTTTTGTGTACCTGCGGCACCAGCGACACGCCGCAGGACCGCCGGAGTTCAGCGCCCGGAGCGCTCGCGTCCCGAAACGCGGAGCCCGCTCGCGCGTAAGCGCAGCACGAGCTCCCTGTTGCCCACCGGACGTGCCCCAGCAGCCACGAGGGCCTCGTAGCGGTGCTCGGGCACGTCGTAGTGGTCCAGGTCGAAACCGCGCCGGGAAATGCCATTCGCAGCGGCGAAATCATGCAATTCTTCCAGCGACACGTCGCTGACGAGGTGCGACCAGACCGTATCGTGCGCGGGCCATGTAGGCTGATCTATCAACACGGTCATCCCAAGATTGTATGTTCTCCGCGGCCTTGTGCCGGGAGAGCCGACGATCCCCGGTCGATCCCAGCCCCAGTTTGACCGGGGCCGGTTGATCAGCTAAACTCGACTGTTGGTGTGCGTTGGGCCTGAGCCCGCGCTGACACCTAAGGTTTTCTGACAGAGACGGGCCGACTTGGCCCGTTTACGCAGTAACTTTCCATCATAGGAATCGGGGCCTCACGGCTCCCCAGAGATAGGTACGTAACGTGGTTTACGCAGTTGTGCGCGCCGGTGGGCGGCAGGAGAAGGTAGAGGTCGGGACCATCGTAACGATGGACCGAATCAAGGCTGACAAGGACGGCAACGTCGAGCTGGCCGCAGTGCTCCTCGTCGATGGCGACAAGATCACCTCTGACTCGAAGTCTTTGGCCAAAGTCACCGTGACCGCCGAGGTCCTCAACGACCTCCGCGGCCCGAAGATCGTCATCCAGAAGTTCAAGAACAAGACCGGTTACAAGAAGCGTCAGGGGCACCGTCAGGAGCTCACTCGCGTTCAGGTCACCGGCATCGCCTAGGCCCGAGGAGCAGAACAAATGGCACACAAAAAAGGTGCGAGTTCCACTCGCAACGGTCGCGACTCCAACGCCCAGCGCCTCGGCGTGAAGCGCTTCGGTGGTCAGGTTGTCGGAGCGGGCGAGATCATCGTCCGCCAGCGCGGCACCCACTTCCACCCCGGCGTGAACGTCGGCCGCGGTGGCGACGACACGCTGTTCGCCCTCGAGGCTGGCTCGGTCGAGTTCGGCGCGAAGGGTGGCCGCAAGGTCGTCAACATCGTGGTGGCTGCCGCGTAGGCATCCACAATCTGTAAGCGTGAGGGCGGGCTTCGGCTCGCCCTCTGCTTGTTTTACGCCACCTGAAAGGGGCACCCCCATGGCCACATTCGTTGACCAGGTCACGCTGCACCTGCGCGCGGGCAACGGCGGCAACGGCTGTGTGTCCGTCAAGCGGGAGAAGTTCAAGCCTCTCGCCGGCCCCGACGGCGGCAACGGCGGAAACGGTGGCGACATCGTGCTCGTCGCCGATCCCCAGGTGACCACGCTTCTCGGCTACCACCGGTCCCCGCACCGCAGCTCCGTCAACGGCGGCCCCGGCATGGGCGACCACCGCGCCGGCTTCAGCAGCGAAATCATGGAACTTTCCGTGCCTCTCGGCACCGTCGTCAAGGACGTCGACGGCAATGAGCTCGCCGACATGACCGAACCGGGTTTCCGGATCGTCGTCGCCCCCGGCGGCCAGGGCGGGCTCGGCAACGCCGCCCTCGCCTCCTCGAAGCGCAAGGCCCCCGGCTTCGCGCTCCTCGGAACCTACGGCTGGGAAGGCGACGTCCAGCTCGAACTCAAGACCGTTGCGGATGTCGCCTTCGTCGGCTATCCGTCGGCCGGCAAGTCCAGCCTGATCGCGGCCATGTCCGCCGCCAGGCCCAAGATCGCCGACTACCCCTTCACGACCCTGTTCCCGAACCTCGGTGTCGTCGACGCCGGCGAGGTGCGCTACACGGTCGCCGACGTTCCCGGCCTGATCGAGGGCGCGAGCGAGGGCAAGGGCCTCGGCCTCGAATTCCTGCGCCACGTCGAACGCTGCACCGCCCTGCTGCACATCCTCGACTGCGCGACCCTCGACCCGGACCGCGACCCGATCAGCGACCTCGACGTGATCCTCGGAGAACTCGCCGCCTATCCGGTTCCGGAGGGTCAGAAGCCCCTCCTCGAGCGTCCGCAGCTGGTCGCGCTCAACAAGATCGACGTGCCGGAGGCCCGCGAACTCGCGGACTTCGTCAAGGCAGACCTCGAAGGCCGCGGCTACCGCGTCTTCGAGATCTCCACCGTCAGCCACGAAGGCCTCCGCCAGCTGAACTACGCCCTCGCCGAACTCGTCGAAGCGGGACGCGTCGAGGCCGCAGCGGCCCTCGCGGCCAAGCCGCGCATCATCATCCGCCCCAAGGCCGTCGACGACAGCGGTTTCGTCGTCAAGGTCGAGGGCGGCTCGTTCGGCAACATCTACCGCATCATCGGCACCAAGCCGGAGCGCTGGGTGCAGCAGACCGACTTCACCAACGACGAGGCCGTCGGGTTCCTCGCCGACCGCCTGGCCAAGCTCGGCATCGAGAACGAACTCTTCAAGGCCGGAGCCGTCGCGGGCTCGACCGTGATCATCGGTGCCGGCAACGGCGTCGTCTTCGACTGGGAGCCCACGCTCACGTCGACGGCGGAACTCATCACGGCACCTCGCGGTACCGACACCCGACTTGACGACTCGAAGCGCCGCACCAGTAGCGAGCGGCGCGAAGAGTACTTCGGCCGGATGGACGCCAAGGCGGCCGCCCGCGCCGAGCTCATCCGCGAGCGCGACGCCGGAATGTGGACCTCCGGTGAGGTCGAGTACAACGGCGAGAGCGCCCCTGCCGGCTCGGAAGGCACCGAGGACGAGTCCGAGTGAGCGTGCTCGGGCGGGGTGACATCAAGACGGCGGCACGCATCGTCGTGAAGGTCGGGTCCTCCTCGATCAGCGGCGCGAACGTGTCGCAGATCTCCCCGCTCGTCGACGCCCTCGCCGAGGCACACGCCCGAGGCGCCGAAATCGTCCTGGTGTCCTCCGGCGCGATCGCAACCGGGATGCCGTACCTCAACCTCGAAGAACGCCCCACCGACCTCGCAACCCAGCAGGCCGCGGCCTCCGTCGGCCAGAACCTGCTGATCTTCCGCTACCAGGACAGCCTCCGTCGCTACTCGATCATCGCCGGACAGGTTCTGCTCACCGCGGGCGACCTCGAGAATCCGTCGCACCGGTCCAACGCGCGCCGCGCGATGAACCGGCTGCTCGGGCTGCGGATCCTCCCGATCGTGAACGAGAACGACACCGTCGCGACCCATGAGATCCGTTTCGGCGACAACGACCGGCTCGCGGCCCTTGTCGCGACACTCATCAGCGCCGACCTGCTCGTGCTGCTGAGCGACGTCGACGCCCTCTACACCCGTCCGCCGCATCTCCCCGGGGCAGAACGCATTCCGCACATCGCAGCGGGGGACCGGCTTCCCGGCGTGGAATTCGGAGCGAGCGCCTCCGGTGTCGGCACGGGCGGCGCGGGCACCAAGGTGTCAGCGGCCCGGATCGCCGCTGAAGCGGGAACGGCCGTCCTGGTCACCTCGACCGGGCTCGTCGCCCAGGCCCTGCGCGGCGACTACGTCGGCACCTGGTTCGAACCGACGCCGCGGCAGTAGTCCGTCCGGTCCCTGCCCTGCGGAGGCGTGGAACGTGCCGTAAACTACCGGCATGTTGCAGTCACCCGTCGACTCCCTCCGGCTCACCCTGACCCTCGATTCGGCGCGGCGCGCCTCGATCGTCCTCGCGTCCACACCGACGCTGCAGAAGAACAGGGCACTCACCGCGATCGCGGATTCCCTGCGCCGCAACACGGCCGACATCCTGGCGGCGAACCGTGACGACCTCACGGCCGGTGCCGCGAACGGACTCAGCGCGGGTCTCCTCGACCGCCTCACCCTCGACGATGCCCGCGTGGCCGCCCTCGCCGACGCCGTGCTCCAGATCGCACTCCTGACCGACCCCGTCGGCGAGGTCGTCCGCGGCAGCAGCCTGCCGAACGGCGTGAAGATCAGCCAGGTGCGGGTGCCCTTCGGCGTCGTGGGCGTCATCTACGAGGCCCGGCCGAACGTGACCGTCGACATCGCCGCCCTGGCGCTCAAGAGCGGCAACGCCGTCGTCCTCCGCGGCGGGTCCGCCGCCGAGAACACCAACCGCGTCCTGGTCGCCCTCCTCCAGACGGCCATCGAATCCGTCGGCCTGCCGGGGGACATCGTGCAGACCATCGATCCCTTCGGCCGCGAGGGCGCGACCGAACTCATGCAGGCCCGCGGCCAGGTCGACGTGCTCATCCCGCGCGGAAGCGCCGGCCTGATCAATGCCGTCGTCACCCAGTCCACGGTCCCCGTCATCGAGACCGGTGCCGGTGTCGTGCACATCTTCCTCGACGAGAGCGCCAACCGGGACTGGGCCGTCGAGATCGTGCACAACTCGAAGGTGCAGCGCCCGAGCGTCTGCAACGCCGTCGAGACCCTGCTCGTGCACGAGGGCGCCGCGGATCGCGTCCTGCCCGCCGTCCTCGCCCGTCTCGCCGCCTCCGGCGTCACCATCCACGGAGACAGCCGCGTCCAGGCGCTCTTCCCGGACGCCGTCCCCGCCGGCGAATTCGACTGGGAGACGGAATACATGAGCCTCGATCTCGCGGTCGCGGTCGTTGCCGGACTCGACGAAGCGCTCGCGCACATCCGCCGGTATTCGACGGGCCACACCGAGTCGATCATCACCAACGACATCGTCAACTCCGAACGGTTCCTGAACGAGGTCGATTCCGCCGCGGTCATGGTCAACGCGTCCACCCGGTTCACCGACGGCGGCGAATTCGGCTTCGGCGCGGAGGTGGGCATCTCCACGCAGAAGCTGCACGCGCGGGGCCCGATGGGTCTCCCCGAACTCACGAGCACGAAGTGGATCGTGCGCGGCACCGGGCAGGTGCGGGCCTAGCCCGAACGGCCCCACTAGAATGGTGCGGTACTGCACGTCTCGCGTGCCGTCCCGCAGAAATGGAGTGTTTATGCCGACGTTCGTCTATGGCCTGATTGCCCTGGTCACCTTCGGCGCCCTCGGCGCGGTCGTCTGGTCCTACCGCGATGTCGCCAACCGCCACGCCGAGAAGGCGCGCGCATACGCCGCAGCCCACGGCCGCGTCGACGAGCACTAGGGACACCGTCTCTGTGACTGCGCGCCGCCCCCGCATCGGCGTCATGGGCGGTACGTTCGATCCCATCCACCACGGCCACCTCGTCGCCGCGAGTGAGGTGGCGCAGAGCTTCCACCTCGACGAGGTCGTCTTCGTACCCACCGGGCAGCCGTGGCAGAAGAGCGACGTGACCGAGACCGAACACCGCTACCTGATGACCGTCATCGCGACGGCGTCGAACCCCCGCTTCACCGTGAGCCGCGTCGACATCGACAGGGTCGGCCCGACGTACACGATCGACACCCTGCGCGACCTGCACGCGCAACGCCCGGACGCCGAACTCTTCTTCATCACCGGTGCCGACGCCATCCGCCAGATCCTGAGCTGGAAAGACGTTCAGGAGCTGTGGGATCTCGCCCATTTCGTCGCTGTGAGTCGCCCGGGACATGAGCTCACCATTTCGGGATTGCCGAACCAGGACGTAAGCTTGCTGGAAGTTCCGGCATTGTCGATATCGTCCACCGACTGCCGTGCACGCGTGAACCGGGGTTTCCCGGTCTGGTATCTGGTTCCCGACGGGGTCGTCCAGTACATCTCAAAGCATCATCTGTATCGGAGTGTGGCATGACGTTGGGTACCAACCCACCGCCACTGACGCGTCGTCAAGCGCGCGAGTTGGCAAACGGGCACCAGCCCGACGCGCCTTCCGCTGCGCAGAAACATTCCCCGCACCACACGCAGCCGGTGGCCCAGGCAGCGGATGCCTCGACGAGTGCCTCCGAGCCCCTTCTGGTCCTGCCAACGACCGGCGAGCCCGTCGCAGAGTCCGGGCCCGTCATCCTCGGTGAGCTCGTCCCTGAGACCGAGACCGAGACCGAGACCGAAACTGAAGCCACGTCTCCGGCCGCGCCGGAGGCGACACCGGTCCTCATCTCGGTTCCTGCTGAGGCCCCCGCCGACGAACCGGTCCGCGAGCGCACCCTGACCCGGCGCGAACTCCGTGCCCTGCAGGCCGCCGCAGCGCCTCCCGCCGAGGATTCCCTGCTCGCGGCCGTCGCGACGCTCACCGCCTCTCGCCCTCTCTCGGACACCGCCGTGCCCGCCGACGTACCGGACGGCATCCGCCCGCAGACCCGCCCCGTCGAACCCCAGCCCATCGCCTTCATGGTCGACGTCGCACCGAGCCCCCTCGGCGAGACCCGGCCCGGAGCCCTGCACCCTCCGGTCGGTCACTGGTCGCTCGACCGCGGCGAGGAGAACGACCTGCTGCCCGGGTTCGAGACCCTCGCACCGTTCGACCAGCTGATGAACCAGGGCGTGAGCGCCGGCGGCATCCCGACCACGACGAACGCCCTGATCCTGCCCTCGATCCCGCACCAGGGCAACACCTCTGGACCGCTCACGAGCACCGGCGAGATCATGATCACGGGCTCGATCGACCTGCCGCGCAGCCTCGGCGAGACCGGCGTGCACCCCAACGTCTACGACTCCTCCGAGATGGACCGCATGCTCGACCAGCTCGACGAGGGTGGTCACCGCAGCGGAATCGCTCCCGTGAGCGCCAGTCGCGCCGTCAGCACCCATGCGTCGACCCGTGGCGTCATGGCCCCGCCGAAACAGCGCGGGCTCACGCTTCCCACCGTTCTCACCGTGACCGTCGGCGTCCTCGCCGTCGGCGTGCTGGCCCTGTTCGCGGTCGGCTACTTCCTCCACATCTTCTAATGCCATTTCACTCGCTTTCACTAACACAGGGATTCATTCGATGACCGCTTCTGCCCACGCTCTCGAGCTCCTCAAGCTGGCCGCCGCCGCCGCAGACTCGAAAGCGGGGGAGGACCTCGTCGCGATCGACGTTTCCAGCCCTCTCCCGCTGACCGACATCTTCCTCATCGTCACCGGCCGATCCGAGCGCAACGTCGTCGCCATCGCCGGCGAGATCGAGGACCAGCTCACCGCAGCCGGCCACAAGCCGTTGCGCCGCGAAGGCCGCGCCGAGGGCCGCTGGGTGCTCGTCGACTTCGGCGACCTCGTCGTGCACGTCTTCCACGAGGAAGAGCGCGTGTACTATTCCCTCGAGCGGCTCTGGAAAGACTGCCCGGTCATCCCGATCGAACTGCCCGTCCACAAGGTCCAGGACTGAGTGGTCACAACAGGCTTCCGCGTGTAGTAGCCTAGAGAAGTTGTTTCGGGGGAAAACCTGAAACACAATCTGGGTCCGTGGCGCAGCTGGTAGCGCACCTGCATGGCATGCAGGGGGTCAGGGGTTCGAATCCCCTCGGATCCACCAATACAGGAAAAGCCCCGACTTCGGTCGGGGCTTTTCCTGTTTCCGGCCGGTCGTCGGTCCCGCTCGGGTGTCAGCCGGCGGCGTCGATCGGGGCGAACCGGGCAACGGTCTGGCCGTCGATGCTGACGGATTCCAGGAACATCGCCAGGGGGCGCACCCACAGCCCGCGTTCGCCGTAGAGCGCCGTGTACACGACGAGTTCTTCCTCGGTCTCAGAATGCCGGGCGACGCCGATCACGTCATAGAGATTGCCCTTGTAGTGGCGGTATCGCCCCGGTGTGATGCCTGTCATCTTTTCTCCGCTTTCCGCACCCAGTATCCGGCATTTCCAGGAGCGGTGGTATTGTTCCCGGAATCTGTGTCGTGACATAGTGTGTTGTAACACCTTATCCGTCGCGACGAATCGAGCTCCCATCACTCCCGTGAAACGCGTTTCCGTGATCAGCACCGGTTCCGTCCGGATCCGACCCCAGCACGAGAAGTCCAACGGGCTCCCGACGATCTGGTGGTTGCTGACGTCCTGGAGGTGGACACCGCCTCGGCCCATCAACGTCTACGTGATCGAGCACGAGCGGGGTCTCGTCGTCTTCGACACCGGACAAGACCGGCGGTCGGTGACCGATCCCGATTATTTCCCGCTCGGTGTGACAGGGTTCCTCTACCGACGGCTCGCGCGTTTCGTGATCCGCGAGCAGGAGACGCTCACGGAGGGCCTGCGCGCACAGGGCTATCGCGCGAGCGACGTGACCCTGGTGGTGCTCTCGCACCTGCACCAGGACCATATCGGCGGACTCGCCGAACTGTCGGATGCCGAGATCGTCGTGAGCGCGGCAGAGTGGGCAACGCTGTCGCATCCGTTCGCCCCCGTCAACGGACTGCTTCGCGAGCACATTGAGCTGCCGGGACTGCGGTGGAACAGGGTAACGCTCGAGGCGACAGCGGATGCCGCACTCCTGCCGTTCCGGAACGCTCGCGACCTGTTCGGCGACGGCAGCCTCGTGCTCGTGCCGACGTCGGGGCACACGCCGGGTTCCCTCTCGCTTCTGGTCCGCCAGGCCGGACACCCGCCGATCCTGCTCGTGGGAGACCTGACGTATGACGTGCGGAACCTCGAGAAGCTCGCGGTGCCCGGGATCGGCCGGCACGCCGCATTGGTGCGTTCCTCCCGCGATGTGAACGATTTCGTCGAACGATGGCCCGGAACCGTGGTTCTCGCCGCGCACGACCCGGCCGCCGCGGGTCTGCTCGAGTCTGCCTGGGCGAGCGTGATCGAGCCGTGAGGCAGGCAGAGCTGATCCGCTACGCGATTCTCGCGGCGCAGCGCGACGGCAATCTCTGGTTCGCGCGCGAGCTTCGCGCACGCGCCCTGACGCCGTCCCAGGCCGAGGTGCTGCGTGTGATCGGCGACGACCCGAACGGAGTGGGCCTCGTGGATCTCGGCCGCCTTCTGGTGTGCGAGAGCGGCACCAATCCCAGCAGGCTCGTCGATCGACTCGTCGCGGCGGGGCTGGTGCAGCGGCTGCACTCCCCGGCCGATCGTCGCCGACTCGTGCTCACCCTGACGAGCGCGGGGGAGGAGGCCGAACGTTTCGTTCGCGGGGTCGAACTCCGGATGTACGCGCAGATCGACGCGGCCTGCGGGGGTGCAGACGGGCGTTCGCTCGCAGCGGTCCTGCTGGCGCTCAGTGCCGGTCAGCCGGCGGGGAGCGCGCTCGAGCGACGTCTGGCGAAAGACCGAGGATGAGTCCCTCGCCCTCGAACCGGGCGAGAAGGTAAGCCTTGCCTAACTTCGGCTAAGCTGAGGGTGAGCGCTCCGCAGTCGGCGGGGAAGCCGGACGCCGAGGAGAACCTGCAGTGCGACTGTCCCGCCGGGTCGATGGATCGCCTGCGGCCGCGGCACCCCGGGTGCCGGGTCCGTGCAGCCTGGAGGAACTCCCGATCGGGGTTCCTGCCCGCATCGTCGACGTGGGGGACCGCGGAACGGCCCCGTACTCCGGCCGCCTCGGCGACCTGGGCTTCGTGGTGGGTGCCACGATCGAACTCCTCCGTCGCGCGCCGCTGGGCGACCCTGCCGTGTACCGGGTGCGCGGCTACGACATCTGCCTCCGCGTGGCCCAGGCCCGCGGCATCCGTGTGACGACCATGCTGTGACGGACGCATTGAGCGGGGCGGACTGCCACGGCGGTCCGGCCGGAGGCACCGTGGTCGCCGGCGCTCCACGCACGGCGCTCGTCGGCAGCCCGAACGCTGGCAAGACCAGCATCTTCAACGCGCTCACGGGACTCCGTGCGAAGACCGGTAACTATCCCGGCGTGACCGTCGGCCGGTCCGTCGGCGTCTTCCGCTCGGCCGGCCAGGACTTCGTCGTCGAGGACCTCCCCGGCACGTACGGGCTCGAGCCGGTGAGCCCCGACGAGCAGATCGTCACCGACCTGCTTCAGGGCCGGCTCACCGGGGTCGAATCACCCGACGCCCTGGTCGTCGTGATCGACGCGACGACGCTCTGGCGGTCGCTGCGGCTCGTGTCCCAGGTGCTGCGCCTGCACCGGCCGGTGTGCGTCGCCGTGACCCTCACCGACGAGCTCATCACCCGCGGCGGCCGCCTCGACATCCCCGGGCTCGAACGGGCCCTCGGTGTGCCCGTCGTCCGGGTGATCGGCAACCGGCGCGTGGGCATCCCCGAACTCCGGACGAAGATCGCCGGCTGGCGGGGCTGGTCCCGGCCCGCGCTCGATCCACCGACGGCCCCTGACGAGCTCGAGGCCTGGACCGAATCGATCCTTCTGGCGAGCGAGTACCGTCCGGCGCAGCCGGACAAGACCACCCAGCGGATCGACGCGTTGCTCCTGCACCCGGTGTGGGGCACCGCGATCTTCATCGCGGTCATGATTGCCTTCTTCCAGATCATCTTCTCCTTCGCGGCCCCGCTGCAGGGACTCGTGGAGACCTTCTTCGGCTGGCTCGCCGACCTGGTCGACGTCTTCGTGCCGGTACCGTGGCTCGCGGGCCTGCTCGGTGACGCGATCATCGGCGGGGTGGGCGCCGTCGTCGTCTTCATCCCGCAGATCATGCTGATGTTCCTGCTGATCTCCCTGCTCGAGGGCGTCGGCTACATGTGCAGGGCCGCGTTCCTGATGGATCGGATCATGTCGAGGGCCGGGCTCGAGGGCCGGGCGTTCGTGGCGCTGATGAGTTCCTTCGCGTGCGCGGTCCCCGGGATCATGGCGACCCGTACGCTGCCCTCCGCCAAGGACCGCATCGCCACGATGATGGGCGCGCCCCTGATGACGTGCTCGGCACGGCTGCCGGTCTACATCCTCCTGATCGGGATGCTCGTGAGCCCGGAGTCCCGCATCGGCCCGCTGCAGACCCAGGGCGTCATCATGTTCTGCCTGTACTTCCTCGGGGCCGTTTCGGCCATGCTCGCCGCCTGGATCGTGAAGACCGTGCAGGACAGGAACGGCCTCCTGATGCCGTTCTACATGGAGATGCCGCCGTACCGGGTCCCGACCCTGCGTTCCATCTGCCTCACCATGTGGGATTCCTCCCGGGCGTTCCTCCGCAAGTGCGGAACGATCGTGATGCTGACGACGATAGTGCTGTGGATTCTCCTGAACTTCCCGCTGCACTCGGCCGACGAGCTGACGGCATCCGGCGTCGATGTGACCGACGAGGGCGCGGTCACCTCCTTCGTGATGGACCACAGCGCGGCGGCCTCGATCGGACGTGCCGTCGAGCCGGTCTTCGCGCCGCTCGGCTTCGACTGGCGCGTCAACATCGGCGTCGTCGCCTCCCTCTCGGCGCGAGAGACGTTCGTGGCCACGCTCGGCCAGATCGCGGCAGCGGACGACCCGGACAACCCCTCAGCTGCCCTCGCCGCCATGACATACACGGACGGCGCCCATGCGGGGCAACGGGTCTTCACCGCCCCGACGATCGCCGCGCTCCTGCTGTTCTTCGTGTACGCGCTGCAGTGCATGTCCACGGTGAGCGTGATGAAACGGGAAACCGGCACCTGGAAGTGGCCGGCCATCGCCTTCGGATACATGTTCGTGCTGGCCTGGGGCTCGGCGTGGGTCGTCCACGGCGTCGTCGCACTCGCGACCGGGACGGCCTGACATGATCCCGCTGCACCCGGAAGCCGTTGACTCGCGCCCCGAGGCGCTCCGCTGGGTGATGCCGGCCGGTACGCTCGCGTTCACCGGCGAGGTTCGGTCGGCACCGGGTGAGCTCGGTCGCCTGGTCGAGACCGGGGTGCTCACCGCACTCACTGTCGAGGTCGCGGCCGTCACGACGTGCCTCTCCGCGACCGGCAGCTGGGCGTCCCAGGGAGCCTTCGTGAGAAGCGCCCTGCACGCCGCCCTCGCAAATCCCGCGGGCTGGGTTCCCGTCCTTCCAACAACGCCCGGCACGCGTGACGCCGACCTCGCCGCATGCGCCCTGACCGTGCTCGCGGGGCGGGTCGGCGACTTCATCCGCTCCCACGGCGGCGTGGTCGAGCTCGTCTCGGCGCATGACGACGTCGTCACGGTGCGCCTCACCGGTTCCTGTAGCGGATGCCCCGCCGTCGGGTTCACCCTGCACGCGCGCGTCGAGCGCGCCCTGCGTGACCTGCACCCGGGCTTGCGCGCACTCGTCGCGGTCTAAGCAGGCATTCTCCGCAGGCTCTGCCGTGTTATTTCGGTGCAGTACCGGCACATAGGTCATTCCCGTTGCGGCATGCGTCGCCGCCCGGCCGGTCCCTGCCCGGATCGGCCCTGTTGCGATCCGCCGCACCGGACCATGATGGTGAACGAATCTGCAGTCGAGGAGGTGGGGGCATGGTCCTGTTCAGTGATCGGGTGGATGCCGGCCGGCAGCTGGCCGAGCGGCTCGAGTACCTGCGGGGTGCCGACACGATCGTTCTCGGACTGCCGAGGGGAGGGGTGCCCGTCGCCGCAGAGGTCGCCAGGGTACTCGGCGCACCGCTCGACGTGATCCTGGTGCGCAAGCTCGGGGTCCCGTTCCAGCCCGAGCTCGCGATGGGAGCGATCGGAGAGGGCGGCGTCCGGGAACTCAACCCGGACATCCTTTCGATGGCCAGCATCAGCGACGAGGAACTCGCGACCGTCGAACGTCGCGAACGGGCCATTCTCGACGCCCGCGTGGCCGAACTGCGCGCGGGCAGGGAACGGATCGACGTGCGCGGTCGCACCGTCGTCATCGTCGACGACGGCATCGCGACGGGTGCGACGGCGCGTGCGGCCGGAGACGTCGCCCGGCTGCACGGAGCGAACCGGGTGATCCTGGCCGTGCCGGTGGCCTCGGCGGAAGCGCTCGTCGACCTCACCGGCTTCGACGAACTCGTCTGCGTCCATGTCCCGCGGCGGCTCGTGGCCGTCGGCAACCACTTCATCGACTTCGCGGCCACGACCGACGACGAAGTGACCGCCCTGCTGGATGCCGCGGCACGGCGGATCCGTACCGGTCGCCACGCCGGTGGGTCGGGCCTGGACCGGGACGTCGAGATCCCGGTCGGCAGCGTCGTCCTCGAGGGACACCTGTACCTCCCGGAGAATGCCCCCGCGGTCGTCGTGTTCGCCCACGGAAGCGGCAGCAGCCGGCACAGCCCCCGCAACCAGTTCGTCGCCGACGTGCTGCATCGCGCGGGCCTCGGCACCCTCCTCCTCGACCTGCTCACGCCCGGGGAGGAATCGGACCGGGCCAACGTCTTCGACGTCGGGCTCCTCGCCGGGAGACTGGCGGCGGCCACCGAGTGGCTCCTCGAACGGCCGGACACCCGGTCATGCCGGATCGGCTATTTCGGGGCGAGCACCGGTGCGGGTGCGGCGCTCTGGGCCGCGGCCGACGCCGACGACCGCCTCGCGGCCATCGTGAGTCGCGGCGGCCGCCCCGACCTCGCCGGAGACCGGCTACCGGAGGTCACGGCCCCGACGCTCCTGATCGTCGGCGGTGCCGACCCGGGAGTGCTCGACCTCAATCGCCGGGCCAGGACCCGGATGCGGTGCCGCAACCGGCTCGCCGTCATCGAGGGTGCGACCCACCTCTTCGAGGAACCCGGCGCGCTGGCCACGGCGGCGAACCTCGCGAGTGACTGGTTCGTTTCCTACCTGCTTCCCGGGCCCGACTCCGGCGAGGCCGGTGAGTCGGCCGGGCTGGTCGGCGTCGCCGAGGGAGACGACGCGACCGAACTGCGTGCCCAACCGGAGTCGGACGTACAGCACTGACCTGGTACTCACCCGCCGCTGATCCGCCGCTGACCCGTCCCCCTGATCCCGTCGCCCGGACTTCTCCCTCCGGGCGTTCCGGGAGCAGCGATAATGGTGCTGTGCCGAATCCCCGTGACCCCCGCGCCGATCCGGCGGCGCAACGACCGGAACGGTGCCCCTGCCTGAGCGGAGAACGCTACTCCGAGTGCTGCGGCCCGTTGCACGCCGGCGTGACCCCCGCACCGACGGCCGAGCGCCTGATGCGATCGCGGTACTCCGCCTTCGTCCTCGGCGACGTCGACTACCTGCTCGACACCTGGCATCCGAGTACCCGCCCGGGGCAGTTCGAACTCGACGACACCCTCCGCTGGACCCGCCTCGACATCGAACGTGTCGAAAGCGGTGGCCCCTTCGATTCGGCCGGCCTGGTCGAATTCACCGCATACTGCCGCCAGGGCGGGGTGCGGAGCGCCCAGCACGAGGTGAGCCGCTTCACCCGCGTCGCCCATCGCTGGTACTACCTTGACGCAGAGGGTTGACCGGAGCCCGTCCCCGGCCAGGCCGGGCCAGGACGGGACGGATCACGCGTCGCGCGGCGGGAGCTCCTGGAGGGTCCAGGCGTTTCCGTCCGGGTCTGTGAAGGTGACGAAGCGACCCCAGGGCTGCTCATCGACGGGGGTGGCGTCGACGCCGTGGTCGTGCAGGTGCCGCCAGGCTTCGTCGGCGTCCGGCACCACGACCTGCACGCCGCGCTGGGAACCTGGCGTCATCTCGGTGATCCCGGTCCCGAACGCGATCGAGCACGCCGAACCGGGCGGAGTCAGCTGCACGAAACGAAGTTCGTCGCTGACCTGGGAATCGAAATCGGCGTGGAAGCCGACCTGATCGACGTAGAACGCCTTCGCCCTGTCGACATCGGTCACGGGGATGAAGATGAGCTCGATCTTCCAGTCCATGGGTTCTCCTCCTGGCAGACGACGGATGCTGACACGATAATGCACTCTGGGCGGAATACCAGCGCGAGTCCGGGGGTTCGGATAATGGATACATTTGCATGGAAACGACAGAGGAGCATGGCATGGCACAGGAGATTCAACTCGGACTCGACACCTTCGGAGACGTGACCTGGGACGCCGACGGCGCACCCCTGCACCATGCACAGGTACTTCGGAACGTCGTCGCGGAAGGCGTCCTCGCCGAGCAGGTCGGACTCGACTTCTTCGGCATCGGGGAGCACCACCGCACGGACTTCGCCGTGTCGGCGCCCGAGGTCGTGCTCGCGGCGATCGCAGGGCAGACCACGCGCATCCGGCTCGGTTCTGCCGTGACGGTGTTGAGCTCCGATGACCCGGTCCGGGTGTTCGAGCGCTTCGCGACCCTGGACGGCCTGTCGAACGGCCGCGCGGAGGTCATCCTCGGCCGCGGTTCCTTCACCGAATCCTTTCCGCTCTTCGGTCTCGACCTCGGCGACTACGAACAGCTCTTCGAGGAGAAACTCAACCTCTTCTCCGAGCTGCTCAAGGAAGAACCGGTGACCTGGGCGGGGGCGACCCGTGCGGGACTCACCGACCAGAGCGTGTACCCGCCGACAGAGTCCGGGTCCATTCGCACCTGGATCGGGGTCGGTGGCAGCCCGCAGTCCGTCGTCCGCGCCGCCCACTACGGCCTCCCGCTCATGCTCGCCATCATCGGCGGCTCGCCCCTCGCCTTCGCGCCCCTCGTCGAGCTCTACCACCGCGCCCTCGGCGAATTCAAGCGCCCGACCCAGCCCATCGGCGAGCACTCCCCGGGGTACGTCGCCGAGACGGATGCACAGGCTCGCGAGGAGATGTGGCCGCACTATGCCGCCATGCAGGAGCGCATCGGGCGGGAACGCGGCTGGGGTCCCGTGAGCCGCGAGCAGTTCGAGCACGATGCCGGGCCGGACGGCGCCCTGTTCGTCGGATCACCGGAAACCGTCGCCGCGAAGATCGTCGCAACGGCACAGGGTCTCGGCCTCTCCCGATTCGACCTGAAGTACAGCATCGGCACCCTGAGTCACGAGCGACTCATGACGAGCATCGAGCTGTACGGCACCCGGGTCGCTCCGCTGGTGCGGGACGCGCTGGGCTGATCTTCCAGCTAGGGACGATCGTGACGCTGTAGCGTACAAGTGGTGCCGCCCGCCCGTTCGGAGGACGGTATCGATCGGAATACAGCATAAGGAGTCCCTTGGAAACCTGGCCAGGCACCGCTTACCCACTCGGCGCGACGTTCGACGGAACCGGAACGAACTTCGCCATCTTCAGCGAGGCGGCACAACGCGTCGAGCTGTGTCTCTTCGACGACGACGGCGTCGAGACCCGCGTCGAGGTGATCGAGTCGAGTGCGTTCATCTGGCACTGCTACCTCCCGCTCGTGCAGCCGGGGCAGCGGTACGGTTACCGGGTGCACGGGGACTACAACCCCGAGGCGGGCCATCGCCTGAACGAGAACAAGCTCCTGCTCGACCCGTACGCCAAGGCCACTTCGGGAACGATCGACTGGGACCCGTCGCTGTTCTCGTACAACTTCGGCGACCCGGATTCCCGGAACGACGACGACTCCGCCCCGCACATGATGCTCGGCGTCGTCGTCAACCCGTTCTTCGACTGGCTCGGCGACCGCCCGCCGCGCACCCCCTACAGCGAATCCTTCATCTACGAGGCGCACGTGAAGGGCCTGACCGAGCTCATGGAACTCGTGCCCGAGTCCCAACGCGGCACCTACGCGGGGGTCGCGCACCCGGCGGTTATCGACCACCTGCAGAAACTCGGAGTCACCGCCATCGAACTGATGCCGGTGCACCAGTTCGTCAACGACGGCACGCTCGAAGAGAAAGGGCTCCGCAACTACTGGGGCTACAACACCATCGGCTTCTTCGCCCCGCACAACGCGTACTCCTCGACGGGCGATCGCGGCCAGCAGGTGCAGGAGTTCAAGGGAATGGTGCGCAGCCTGCACGACGCCGGCATCGAGGTCATCCTCGACGTCGTCTACAACCACACAGCGGAGGGCAACCACCTCGGCCCGACGATCTCGTTCAAGGGCATCGACAACGAGGCCTACTACAGACTGATGGACGACGACAAGCGGTATTACATGGACTACACGGGCACGGGGAACACCCTCAACGTGCGTCACCCCCACGTCCTCCAGCTCATCATGGACTCGCTGAGGTACTGGGCCATCGAGATGCACGTCGACGGCTTCCGGTTCGACCTCGCCTCGGCCCTCGCCCGTGACCTCTACGACGTCGACAAGCTCTCCACCTTCTTCGAACTCGTCCAGCAGGATCCGATCGTCTCGCAGGTGAAGCTCATCGCCGAGCCGTGGGATGTCGGCCCCGGCGGCTATCAGGTCGGGAACTTCCCGGCCCAGTGGACGGAATGGAACGGGAAGTACCGGGACACCGTCCGCGACTTCTGGCGGGGTGAGCCATCGACGCTCGGAGAGTTCGCCTCGCGGATCACGGGCTCCGCCGATCTCTACGAGCACTCCGGCAGGCGCCCGGTGGCCTCGATCAACTTCGTCACCGCGCACGACGGCTTCACCCTCTCCGACCTGGTCTCCTACAACGAGAAGCACAACGACGCCAACGGCGAGGGCAACAACGACGGCGAGTCCCACAACCGCTCCTGGAATTCCGGCGCAGAGGGGCCGACGGACGACGCGGAGGTCCTCGCCCTGCGCGCCAGGCAGCACCGCAACTTCCTGACCACCCTGCTCCTGTCCCAGGGCGTGCCGATGCTCCTGCACGGCGACGAGCTCGGCCGCACCCAGCAGGGCAACAACAACACCTACGCCCAGGACTCCGAACTCAGCTGGATCCACTGGGACACGGCGGACCAGCCGCTCATCGAATTCACCGCGGCGATCTCCCGGCTGCGCAAGGACCACCCGACCTTCCGCCGCAGCCGCTTCTTCGACGGGCACCCCAACGCCCTCGCCGTCGACGGCGACACCCTGAGCGACATCGTCTGGCTGAACAGCGACGGCGAGGAGATGCGCACGGAGGACTGGGACGAGGGCCGGGCCGGCACGGTCGCCATGTACCTCAACGGTGACGGCATCCGTGAACGCGACTCCCGCGGCCAGCCCGTCGTCGACGTCAACTTCCTGGTCTGCTTCAACACGGATGCCGACGACGTCGAGTTCCGGTTGCCCCCGGCGATCTACGCTCCGCAGTGGGAGATCGTGGTCGACACGGCCGGCGAGGGCGCCGACGCGATCCCACGCCCTGCCGGCGCCATCCAGACCGTCAAGTCCCGGTCCGTGGTCGTGCTGCGCGCGTACACGGCTCCCGAAGTCGCGCCGGACCATTCCGTCGCCGCCTCCCTCGCCGGCCTGGCCGGAACGCCGACCGCGCTCGCGCTCAACCCGGACCACGTGGTCGAGCCATGAGGATCCCGCACTCGACCTACCGGCTGCAGATCACGGCGGCATTCGACCTCGACGCCGCGGCGGGCATCCTCGACTACGTCGTCGGCCTCGGCGCCGACTGGATCTACCTCTCGCCGCTCCTCACCTCCGCCGACGGCTCCGACCACGGCTACGACGTCGTCGACCACGCCGCCATCGACCCCGCTCGGGGCGGGCCGGAGGGGCTCCGCCGGCTCGCGGCCGCGGTGGTGGATGCCGGGCGCGGCATCCTCGTGGACATCGTGCCCAACCACATGGGCGTCGACGACCCGCATCGCAACGATTGGTGGTGGGACCTGCTCCGATTCGGGCAGGTTTCCCGCTACGCGGAGGCGTTCGACGTGGACTGGGCCGCCGGAGACGGAAAGATCCTGCTGCCGGCCCTCGGCGACGACACACCGGGAGAGGGCAGCGAGCTCGACCGGCTCGCCATCGTCGGCGACGAATTGCGCTACTACGACCACCGATTCCCGATCCGTCCCGGAACAGCCGAAGACGGTGCGGACGCCAGGACCGTGTATTCCCGGCAGCACTACAGCCTGGTCAACTGGCGGCGCGCAGACCACGAGCTCAACTACCGGCGGTTCTTCGCCGTGAACAGCCTCGCCGGCATCCGCGTGGAGGTCCCCTGGGTCTTCGAGGAGTCGCATCGCGAGATCGTGCGCTGGGTGCGGGACGGTCTCGTTCAGGGCATCCGGGTCGACCACCCGGACGGCCTCGCCGACCCGGGCGGCTACCTCGACCGGCTTCGGGACGCCACAGACGGAACCTACGTGCTCGTCGAGAAGATCCTCGAGGGCGACGAGACGCTGCCGACGAGCTGGTCGACGCGGGGCACGACGGGCTACGACGCCCTCGCCGACGTCGACCGGATCTTCGTCGACCCGGGGGGCCGGCCCGCCCTCGACGCGCTCGAAAAGCGCCTGCAGGACGACTCCCCGGCGCCGGGGGAGCACGGCCGTCCGCAGTCCTGGGCCGAGCTCGTCTCCGAGCGCAAGCGCGGCATCGCCGACGGAATCCTGGGCTCGGAAGTGCGCCGGATCGCCCGGCTCATCCCGGAGGTTCCCGGGCCGGAGGCGGTCGACGCCCTCGCCGAGCTGCTCACCGCCATGCCCGTGTACCGTTCGTATCTTCCGCTCGGCTTCGAGTTGCTCGACGAGGCCGCGCGTCGCGCGTCCGCCCGCAGGCCGGACCTGGCCGGAACGATCGGCACGCTGCTGTCCGTGCTGGCCGACCCGGCGAATCCCGCAGCGGTCCGCTTCCAGCAGACCTCCGGCATGGTAATGGCCAAGGGCGTCGAGGACACCGCCTACTACCGCTACAGCAGGCTCACCTCGCTCAACGAGGTCGGGGCAGACCCCTCTGAGTTCTCGATCGATGCGGACACCTTCCACGCGCGCCAGCAGGCCAGGGCGGCGACCTTCCCCGACTCGATGACGACGCTCTCCACGCACGACACGAAACGGGGAGAGGACGTCCGCGCCCGCATCTCCGTCATCGCCGAGATCCCGGCGGAGTGGGAGGCGACCCTCGACACGCTCCGCGCGAACGTTTCGCTCGGCGACGGGCCCCTCGAGAACCTGCTCTGGCAGGCGGTCGTCGGGTCGTGGCCGGCCGGTCGCGAACGCCTCGGCGCCTATGCGCTCAAGGCGGCCCGCGAATCGGGAACCTCAACGACCTGGAACGCCCCGGACGCCGCCTTCGAGGTGAAGCTCGAGGCCCTGGTCGCAGCGGCGTTCGACGACCGGACCGTCACGGCGGCCCTCGCGGGCTTCGTCGCACGGGTGCAGCAGGCCGGCTGGAGCAACTCCCTCTCGGCCAAGCTCGTGCAGCTCACCATGCCGGGAGCGCCGGACGTCTACCAGGGCAGCGAGCTCTGGGAGACCTCCCTCGTCGACCCGGACAACCGGCGACCCGTCGACTACACCGTCAGACGGGACATCCTCGCCCGACTCGACGACGGATGGCTGCCGCCCGTCGACGAGACCGGCGCCGCGAAGCTGCTCGTCACGAGTCGCGCCCTGCGCCAGCGCCGCGACGCCCCGGAACGGTTCTTCCGCCACGCCCCCGTTGCGGCCTTCGGCGCCGCCGCCGGACACCTGCTGGCCTTCGACCGCGGCGACGCCGTCACGGTCGCCACCCGGCTGCCGATCGGTCTCGCCGCCGCCGGCGGCTGGCGGGACACGACGGTCGTGCTCGCCGGCATCCCGGTGACCGACGTCCTGACCGGGGAACGGTTCGCCGGAGGGACCCTCTTCGTGCGTGACCTGCTGCGCCGCTATCCGGTCGCCCTCCTCGTTCCGGATGACGGCCGGGGAACCGCAGCACCGATCGGCACAGGGGAGGCCGGCCGATGAACACACCAGAGACCGCTCACGAGTACCGGGATGTCGAGGACCGGGATTTCGAGGTCTGGGCGCCGTACGCGCAGGCGGTCGACCTGTTCCTGCGCAGCACCGTCCCCGGCTCCGCAGGGGAACCGGTCACCCGGTCCATGGACCGGGCAGACGACGGCTGGTGGCGCCTGAGATTGCCCGACGGCGGAGCCGAACCACGCGACTACGGATTCGTGATCGACGGCGCTGGCCCGTTCCCCGATCCGCGCTCCCGCCGCCAGCCCGCAGGCGTGCACGCCCTGTCCCGCACGTTCGACCCCGGCGCGCACGCGTGGCAGGACTCGGCCTGGACCGGCCGCCAACTCGCGGGCGGCACGATCTATGAGCTGCACCTCGGCACCTTCACGCCCGAGGGCACCCTCGATGCCGCGGCGGCACGCCTCGGTCACCTCGTGAGCCTCGGAATCGACTTCGTCGAGCTCCTGCCGGTCAACGCCTTCAACGGAACCCACAACTGGGGCTACGACGGCGTGCTCTGGTACGCCGTGCACGAGGGGTATGGCGGACCCGCCGCCTACCAGCGCTTCGTCGACGCCTGCCACCAGGCCGGCATCGGAGTGATCCAGGACGTCGTCTACAACCATCTCGGACCGAGCGGAAACTACCTGCCCGAGTTCGGACCGTACCTCAGCGAGTCCGCGGGGAACACCTGGGGGTCCTCACTGAACCTCGACGGCCCGGACTCGGACCCGGTCAGGCGGCACATCATCGGGAACGCGCTGATGTGGCTCGACGACTACCACGTCGACGGATTGCGCCTCGACGCGGTGCACGCCCTCCGTGACGACCGGGCCATCCACCTGCTCGAGGACATGGCAGGGGAGGTCGCCGCGCTCAGCGCATTCACCGGTCGCCCGCTGACCCTGATCGCCGAGTCCGACCTCAACGATCCGCGCCTGATCACCCCGGCGGAAGCGGGCGGCTACGGCCTCGACGCCCAGTGGAGTGACGACTTCCATCATGCCGTTCACGTCGCCCTGACGGGGGAGACCACCGGCTACTACGCCGACTTCGCCCCGCTCGGCGCCCTGGCCAAGGTCCTGACGCACGGGTACTTCCACGACGGCACGTTCTCGAGCTTCCGCGGCCGCACGCACGGTCGTCCCATCGACAGGCAGCGGATGCCGGCCTGGCGTCTCGTCGTCGGCAGCCAGAACCATGACCAGATCGGAAACCGGGCCATCGGCGACCGCCTGACCGGCACGCTCGACGCCGGCCAGCTCGCCATTGCCGCGACGCTGACCCTGCTCGGTCCGTTCACCCCGATGCTCTTCATGGGGGAGGAGTGGGGCGCAACCACCCCGTGGCAGTTCTTCACCTCGCATCCGGAACCGGAACTCGGCGAAGCGACCGCAACCGGGCGGATCGGCGAATTCGCCCGGATGGGCTGGGACCCCGCGGTCGTGCCCGACCCGCAGGACCCGGCGACGTTCACGAGGTCGCGGCTCGACTGGGATGAATCCGAACTCCCGGAGCACGCGAGGCTTCTCGGCCTCTACCGGCGGCTCGCGGACCTCCGTCGCGCCGTGCCGGATTTCACCGATCCCCGTCTCGACCGGGTCGGCGTCGACTACGACGCCGACGAGTCCTGGCTGCGCCTCTGCCGTGGTTCAACGGAGATCCTGGTGAATTTCGCAGCCGATGCCCGGACCCTGCCCGCGGGGACCGGTGCCGTGCTCCTCGACTTCGGGACGGACGGGCCTGCGCTCCTCTCCCGCGAGGATGACGGGTCCGTCCTGCTGGCGCCGCACGCCGTCCTCGTCCTCGCAGGGACCACCGCGTGATGAGACACGGTGGCTTCCTCTCCGCGGAGACCGGAGCAGCCCTCGACGCACTCGCGGCCCTCGACGCCGCAGCGGACCCGCTCGACCGCGTGCGCGGCATCCGCCGGCTGCAACTCGCACTCGACGCCGACCCGGCGACCCTTTCCGCGGTGCGGAATGCCCTCGTCTCGGGGATCGGCTGGGATGCCATCTCGGAGGCGGCCGGGCTGAAACCACCGGCGGCCCGGTGGCGGTGGAGCGGCTCCGACTCCGAGATCGCCGCCCGGCTCGAGGCCGGTCGCAAGCGGTCTGCTCGTCCGAGTTCGGTGCCGACCGAACTCCCCGGATACTCGGTCGCCGAGGCCGCGACAAAGCTCGGTCTGACCGTGCAGGCCGTCTATCTCCGGGTCAGCCGGGGTAAGCTGGCCAGCCAGACCATCGAGCTGCCGGACGGCCGCTCGTACAAACGGGTCTTCCTCGACGCAGCGGACGAGGTGAACGGCCCGCCGGACACGTCCGGCCAGGCTGGCTGAACCGGACCGACTGAATCGGATCGACTGAACCGGACCGGGCGGATGCCCACAGCTTCAGACCCACAGATACGCGCCGAAACCACATACGTGCCGAAACCACAGGGATGACGGAGTACCACCATGACTGATTTTCCGACAGAGAACTTCAACCGCACCACACCGTACAACACGGGTGACAACACGGCCGTGACCCCGGTCGTCAGCACGGAGACCGGGTCCCGGGCGATCTCGGCCCCGCCGGAGAAGCAGCCGAGACCGGCATCCGCCGTCTCGGCCAGCGGCGGCGGAGCGTCGCGCACGGCACTCGTCGTGCTGGCCGCGATCGGGATGCTCGGACTCGCATTCGTCGTGATGATCCTCGTCGGCGTCTCGAGCGAGAGCATCAACGCCCTCGCCGTCTTCGCGACTCCGATCGCCTCGATGGTCGCGGCGTACTACGGAATCACCCTGAGCATCCAGCAGGTCAAGAACGAACGCGCCGAGAAGGAGACCGCGATCAAGCGGGCCGACGTCGCGGACGCCTCGAGCCGGGAGACCGAGGTCTGGGCGGCCCAGATGGAATCGGGACTTCGCGTGGCGATGGCCAAGCTCACCGCGGCACACATCGGCACCGACGAGGTGACCAAGGCAGCGGGAACGCCGGACGGTTTCTTCTAGGCGACTGTTTCTCCCCGGCGTCGGTTCCTTCTAGGCGCTGACGAGGCGCCCTGACCTGATCGCGCCGACGAAGCCGGCATAGTCGTTCGTCGCCTGCTGGGCGTATGCGACCGCGAAATCGGCGAAGCCCCGGTCGGCCTTACCGCTCAGGCCCAGGTAGGTGGCGATGGGCACGGGGTCGCCGGAGCGGGCGTGGGCGCGCGCAAGCGTCGTACCGGTCAGCCGGGCGTATGCGAGGAGCCCTGGCGCGGCGAAGGTGGCAGGATCGGGCGACCATTTCATGTCCCGCAGCTGACGCGCGTAGTATTGCCCGCCGAGCGGGGTCGTCGCCCAGCCGAGGAACACGTCTCCGGATGCCTGCATCAGGCGCTGCCCCTCCACGACGCGCTGACCGGCATGGGCTGGCCCACCGGGTGAGCCCGGCTCCGTGGTGGGCCTCTCGATCACCGATTGCTGTGCTTCCTTGAGCTGCAGCACGAGGACGTCGTCCGGCCCGATGCCCTCGAGCAGGGCGACCCAGGAATACAGGCCGACGCTGCCGACCCCGACGACCTTGTGGGCGAAGTCGATGATGTGGAATCGGTCGAGCAGGCGCCTGCGGCTGTCGTTGAGCGATTCACGATACGCGGAGAAGGTCGATTCGACGATCTCGGCCGTCGAGCCGGCGAGCGGGATCCTGGTCAGCAGGGGCGGCTGGTCGAGGAACTGCCGATGCCCGTCCACAACGCGGGTGAGCTTGCGCACGACGGACCACGTGTCGCGGGTCTCCGCCTTGGCGACGCTGTCCCTGACCGCGCGGCGACCCGTCTTCCCCGTCGATGCGGAGATGATGGCCTCGACGTGGCTCGACTCCATCCGGTCGTACCAGACCCGCATGATCGGCATGCTCGAATAATCCTGGATCGTGCTGCGATAGCTGCGCGCGCTCTCCAGGGCGGCGGCCCTGCCGACCTCGGCCGGCAGGCCGGCGTCGGCCGCCGCGAGGACGAACGAGGTCGCCAGACGCTTCACGTCCCATTCGAACGGCCCACGCCACGTTTCGTCGAAATCGTTGACGTCGAAGACGACACGGCGGTCCTCACTGGCGAACAGGCCGAAGTTGGAGAGGTGTGCGTCGCCGCAGAGCTGGGTTTCGAGACCCGTGTCCGGCAGCGCGGCCAGGTCCCTGGCCATCACGAGCGCGGTTCCCCGAAAGAAGGTGAACGGCGAAACGCCCATCCGGGCATGCCGGAGCGGGATCAGGGCCGGGTCCCGCGTCTGGGCCTGGCCCAACAGGAGGTCGACCGGATCGGCGCGATCGGCCGGAGCCTCCCATCGGGCGAGCGACGAGCGCGGCAGCCGCAGCCGCGCGGCACGGCCGAGCTCTTCGTGCCCCGCCGTCGTGGGGCGAACGGTGTCCGTCGTGCTGTCCATTGCGAGAGTGTATCGCTCCGGCAGGCGCAGCGGGCCAGGTCAGCGAACGCGATCCGGAACGGCCGACCTGGCGGGGGAACCGAGGTAGTGGTCGCGCGGCCAGTGCCGCACCCACCTCGGGAGCAGCGGGTAGACGCGCACGACGATGCGCAGCATCCGATCGAAGCGGCGTTGCTGTCGAAGGGACCAGCTCAGCTCGAACAGGTCGCGCACGGCGGGAGGCAGCAGTCCCACGGTGACCGGGCGGGCGAGGGGCATGGCCAGGCGCAGCAGGAACGGCCCACCGCGGGGGTGCAGGAGCCGCCTGGCGACCGCGCGCGTGGTCTCGTCGGTGCGCAGCCCCTCGAGCCGCTGCTGCCAGTACACGGCGAAAGCCGCCCGATCCCGCGGCCAGAGCGCCTCAGGGACTTGCAGCGCCGTGCCGAGCACCGCGTACTCCCGGTACAGGGACTCGGCGGTGGTGTCGTCGAACGCTCCGAACACCCGCTCGTACATGCCGATCGCCGAGTCGTAGAGCGTCGCAGCGACCCAGAGTTGCAGTTCGGGCGTGAAGGCGTTGTACGCGGGCGCTCCGCCCGCCGCAGCACCGACGACGGGAACGTGGGCGCGGTTCACCCTCCGGACCGCGGTCCTTGCCTGATCGGGAGTGCCGCAGGTCACGGCGTATGCGTAGCTCAGGGTGCCGGCCAGCCGGTCGAGGGGCCGGTTCTCGAAATCGCTGTGGTGGGCGACACCGTGCCCGATCGCCGGATCCGCGAGCTGGAGCAGGATGGAGCGGCCGCCCGCGAGCAGCATGACGGCTTCGCCCGCGATGTCCCGAAGCTGTGGCATGTCGGCCTCCCTGTGCTCGCCGAGTGTAGTCCGGACAAAGTATTTCGGGAGATTCTCTCCGATTCGGAATAAACCCGCTCTCTATGCGCTTGCATGTATCCGAGGGCGGCGATCCATCCGTCACGCAGACTTGAGGAGCATCATGACCGAAACCACCGCGACGACCATCCCGGGCTACAAGGCCGGAACCTGGACCATCGACCCGACCCACTCCGAGGTCGGCTTCAGCATCCGCCACATCATGATCAGCAAGGTCAAGGGCACGTTCGACAGCTTCGCGGCGACTTTCGTCACCGGCGAGAACCCCCTCGACTCCGTCGTCACCGCCTCGGCAGACGTCGCTTCGATCAACACCAACGAGGCCAACCGCGACGGTCACCTCCGTACCGGCGACTTCTTCGAGGCCGAGACCTACCCGACGATCGACTTCGTCTCCACCGGTGTCCGTGAAGTCAAGGGCGAGTTCCTCGTCGACGGCAACCTCACGATCAAGGGCGTCACCAAGCCCGTCACCTTCGACTTCGAGTTCGGCGGCTTCGGCACCGACCCGTACGGCAACTACAAGGCCGGTGCAACGGCCAAGGCCGAGATCACCCGCGCCGACTTCGGCCTCAACTACAACGCGGCACTTGAGACCGGCGGCTTCCTCCTCGGCGACAAGGTCACCATCACCATCGAACTGCAGGCCGTCCTCAACCAGGCGTAGTCTTCCCGGTTCGTGAAAGGGGTCCCACTTCGGTGGGGCCCCTTTTTTCGGCTATTCGCCCTTGATCTCCTCGCGTACCCTGCGCAGGTCCTCCATGAGCGAACCGATCAGGATCCAGTGCTGCGGATGCGGCGTCATGATCAGGAGCGGCTCGGTGAGGGCGGGCGGTTCGACCGCGACCGGCAGGTGATCCCGATCGGGATAGTCGGCCTCCGCGGCGAGCAGTCGCAGGTCGTGCGCCGAGCGGCTGAGCTCGACGGTGATCGCGAGCACGGTCGGCTCGAGGTGCAGCGAATGGTCGTAGTGGTCCCTGAGCGACCTGGTCATGCCGATCGTCCGGGTCACGAGAGAGGTCAGCCGGTTGTAGAACTCCTCGTCCACGTCGAGCAGGCGTCGATTCGTGGTGTGGCGTGGATTCAGGGTCAGGCTCTCCTCCGCGGATTTGAGCGCCTTTTCCGCCTTGTTCAGCATCGGCCGCAAGAGCCGCGCCTTGATCATCATTTCCTCGATCTGGGTCTGCGTCTGCGGGAAGCGCAAGGCGTCGACGATACGGTCGAGAGTGTCCGCGACTTCACGCGCGAGGCGGATGACCGTGTCGTGTGCGGGCGCGAGCAACACCGGCGGCACGATGAGCGCGTTCACGAACAGGGCGGCCGCGGCGCCGATCATTGTCTCGATGATGCGGTCCCTGGCGTATTCCGGGGTCGTGGCCCCGATGGAGAGCACCATCATGGCGCTGATCGGGATCTGGCTCGCCGAGCTCGGGGCCAGTCGGAGCGCCCAGGCGAGCAGGATGCAGAACACGATCGCGAGCAGGACGATCCAGCTCGACTTGCCGAACGCGACGCCGACGCCATAGGCGACGAGCACCCCACCGACGACGCCGAGGCTGCGCTCGATCGCCCGGCCGAGGGTCTGGTTGATGTTCGGCTGCACGACGAGGAGGGCTGCGATCGCGGCGAAGATCGGGAGCTCTGTGTGCAGGAGGCCTTGCGACAGCACCCAGCCGAGCATGACGGCGAGTGAGGTCTTCACAGCCTGGAGCAACGGAATCCGGCTCGAGGATCGAACGCGGGCCGATATTCTCACCCGTTCAGGATATCGTGCCCGCTCCGCCGGGGGGAGCAACCGGGGGCGTGACCGTGGTGGGAATCCCGGTGAAGCGGGAATAGTCGCGGATCGCCCTGGCGAAGCCCGTGGATCGCCGCGCGCTGAGGGTACTGAACGGCGCCGCCTCGACCGCGACGGTCGGTCCCGCTGACCTGGTGCGTGTCGTCTGCTTCCGCCAGGTCCCGATCACGCGGCCGTCCGCGACGATGAGCGGCAGGAAGATCCCGTTGAGACCGGGCACGACCCGCGGGAAGTCCTCGTTCGCCACGACGTACGACCGGTCGCGGTAGCCGAGCAGGTACTCATCGAAGCCGGGCAGTGCGAGTACGGGAGAGCGCTGCGCCGGCCTCGATCCGAGGACCCCGCGTTCCGTCGCAACGGGCAGGAGCAGGGACTCCCCGTCCACCTCGAGCTCCTCCAGCCGGTCGCCGGCTTCCGCGAGAGCGACCCGGGCGTCGGAGACGGTGAGCTGGGTCCACGCGACGAAGTCGCGCAGGGTGGCCGGGCCGTGGCCGTCGAGGTAGCGCACCAGGAATTCGGCGAGTCCCTCAGCGCGATCCAGGCGGCGCTGCACGGGTGCCCACTCGTCGAGCAGGGCGAGGGCCGGCTGGCCGTCCTGGTTGGGCCCCCACGCCACGAGCCCCGCGAGCGCGAGGGAGACGATCAGGTGGTAGCCGCGCTGGCCGTCCGGGTCGATCCCCGCGGACCGCAGCCCGGCCAGGAAGGGGGTGCGGCTGAGGTGCCTGCCGCCGGAGAGGAGGTCGGTGGCGGCCACAGCGGCCGAGGCCACGATGGTGGCGTCGAGCCCGAGTTGCCTCTGCCGGGTCTCCAGCGAGGAGAGCACCCTCTCTGCGGTGAGGTCGAGCAGCCACCGGACGTCGGTCGCCGGGACCAGGTGCAGGGTCCCGCGCATCGGATACGAGCGCACGATCGAGCCGGCATCGAGTGCGGCCGTGACGTCGGCGGCGACGGTTCCGGGGGAGCGCACCCCGATCGCCCAGCTGGCCGCGGGGAGATCCTGGGCCTGGACCGCGAGCATCCGCTCGACCACGGCGAGCGGACCGCCGAGGCCAGCGGTCGCCGTCGCGGTCGCGGAGAGCCCGTGGCTCAGCAGGCGGAGGCGCAGGACATCGGAGCGGGAGGCGCGCGTGGACATGCGGCCAGTATGACGCTGAGCGCGGACACTCTCGAATCGGCCGGTCAGTCGAACGTGCGCAGCAGCACCCAGTCGTCGTCCTCCGCAGCGTGCCGCACGTCGAAGACGTGCGTTTCGCCGTCGTCCGACGTCGCCTGGAACCGCCAGCCGGCGATGCAGAGCGGCGGATGGCCCACACCGAAGGTGTATGGGTCGAAGGGGCGCCACCAGTCGGCGGTACCGACGAGAGCCGTCGGCGTATCCGTCACCTGGAATCGTCGCGCGCGCCAGACGATGCGGCGGGGCTCTCCCGCGTTGTCCGTCGTGACCCTGACGGGTTCAGGGTGCTGCGCGTCGATCGGGACCACTGACCACCTCGCCTGTCGCATCGAACGTATGTTCGATAAAACTATAACAACGCGGCGTGCCGAATACCAGCCACTATGGCGAGGCAAGGTTGAGGGTCGGCCACTTATGCGTGCGGCGTGGACGGCAGGGGAGAATTCGGCTGGGGAAAGTCCGGAGGGAGTGAGCGCTCAGGCGAGGTCGTCGTCGGTGCGGGCACCGAAGACAATCTCGTCCCAGCTCGGCATCGATGCACGTCCGCGCTTGCCGAGGTTGCCGGTGTTCCGCGGCTGCCCGGTCGCGGCCTGGGAGGCCCAGGCATTGCGGGTCGGGTCGGTGCGCGGCGCCTCGACCGGGGTGTCGGCGACGGATGCCTGCGCCGGGTCGTCGATGAGTCGCGGGCCGCTCGGTGCCGGCGTTTCGCTCCGCGGTTCCGGGGTGAGCGCACCGGAACCGAGTACGGCGGCTTCACGCTCACCGCGGCGGCGACGCAGTGACTCGAGCAGGTCGGCGGTCTCGCTCAGGCTCTTGGGCGGTTCCGCGGCGCGCTTGATCGCGGCCTTAGACACGGCGTCCGTCGTTCCGGCGGATCGGGAATAGGGGATCGGGTCCAGTTGGGGCGCGGTGTCGTTCATGAGCTCGTCCGCGAGTGATTCCTTGAACGTGAACGCGCCGCTGTCGAAGCGGGACACGTCTGCAGGGCTCGTCTCCGCACCGACCGCACGGAGACGGGGGATGAGGGCGCCCTTGAGCTCGCCCTGCTGGGAGAGGGCGATGGCCTCGTTGCCCAGCGGGGACAGGGCGTTCTTCTTCGGTTCGAAGGACCAGCGGGCATCGTGGTCGATATCGTCGGCGGTGAAGGCGAGCTTGACGATCCAGCCTGCGCCGGGTTCCTTCCAGCTCGCCCAACGCTCGTCCGTCGCTCCCAGGGACGCGAGGCGCTCGCGGATCACTCCGCCGAACGTCGCGGGGCCCTCTCCGGGATCCGGCTCGATCGCGGTGTGGACGGGCACGCCGAGGGCGCACGAGACGATGTACTCGCGTTCGGCGACCACGGGGCCCTCGAAACGGCGCACGAAGTCGATCGGGGCACCCGTCACGGCGGCGACGTCCTCTGCCGACATTCCGGCGCGGATGTGCGCCTGCACGTCCCTCGGGGACAGCTTCGTCTTCGGGGTGTGTTCTATCTGGCTCTGGCGAAGCCGGGACTGGAGAACCTCGTCGATGGGGATCCGAAAACGGTCACCATCCTCGCTCGCTGCAAGCAGCGCGCCGTTCTCTACTCCGATTACCTTCAAATCCTGCATGGCGAAAGCCCTCTCGCGATCACTGATCCGCCAACACTGTCATGGAACGCCCCTCATTCCGGGGAATACGCCGGGCGTGCCGTAAGTTGACCACTCAGCCGAAGTAATCAGCGGCGGCGGTTTGCTATTCCTTCGGGATTGTTGCAAACTGTGCCCGCTGATTTCGTTAATCGGCATTAAATGAATGGATGGGCATGGCAACCGATTACGACGCACCCCGAAAGTCCGAAGACGACTCTGAGTCGATTGAGGCCCTCAAGGAGCGCGTACCGGACAAGATGTCTGGCGTCGTGGATGTAGACGACTCAGACAACCCCGGTGGGTTCGATTTACCCGGTGCCGATCTGTCCGACCTCGACCTCGATGTCGTCGTCCTGCCCCCGCAGGCCGATGAATTCACCTGCGTAGAGTGCTTCCTCGTGAAGCACCGCTCGCAGATGTCGCACGAGACCAAGCTCGGCCCGGTCTGCCTGGAGTGCGACTCCTAAAAGCGCGTTTTAGTTACTTGATGCCGGCCGTCGTGATCCATTGATCGCGGCGGCCAACGTCGTTGGGTGACGTGTCGAGATGAGCCAGTACGGTGCCGGATCCTGGGGATCCTCGATCGGTACCCGAACAACGGGGCCGATCCAGCCCCTGATCAACAACCAGGCCCGCGCGTCGAGCCTGCGCCCGCGTTCGAGCGTCGCTTCCGAAGCCTCGAACGCAACGGCCTCCCCGACGAGCTCCGTTGCTATTCGCGCGCGACCCGCCGTGAAGACACCGTCCGTCACGGACACGACGGGAGCCGTCAGCAGCAGAGTGAGGACAGCGGCGCCGTAGAGCACGATGGCGACGATGATTCCCCAGAACATCGAGATCGGTGCGAAAACGAGGATGCTCGCCGGTATCAGCAGGGCGGTCGCGAGGAATGGGGCTGGTGAGGCCCAGAGTTTTTCACGATATTCAGGCATGGCTCTATTCGATCAGACTTCTGCACTACCCTCGACACGTGGCAGAAAGCGTCGAAGTGTTGATTACCGCATCCATCGTTCCGCGGTACGCGCATCCGGGCGACGCCGGAGCCGATCTGCACTCTGCGGATGAGCTGGTCCTCGCCCCCGGTGAGCGTGCCTTGGTCGGCACCGGCGTGTCGATCGCCCTCCCGGACGGTTACGCGGCGTTCATCGTGCCCCGCAGCGGCCTCGCGGCCAAGCACGGCATCACGATCGTGAACTCGCCGGGTACCGTCGACGCCGGCTACCGCGGCGAAATCAAGGTGTCGCTGCTCAACACCGACCAGACCGAATCTTTTGCGATCGCCGTGGGCGATCGCATTGCCCAGATCATCGTCACCCCCGTCTCCCGGGCCGCCTTCATTCCCGTCGACCGGCTGCCGGACAGCCAGCGCGGCGAGGGCGGTTTCGGATCGACCGGAGTGCGTGAAACGGGAACCGGCCGGCAGCCCGCCGGCTCACCAATGTCAGGAGACACCCCGTGACCGACGTCGCGAATGCGGACCAATTCCCGGAACCACTGCCGAAGTCGGCGCCAGAGGACCGCGAGACAGAGGGACCCCTCGACGAGAGCGAGGCGAACCCGGTTCGACCGTACGTCGACCTCGGCGGCGTCAAGGTGCTCCCGCGTGAGGGCCTGCACCTGCGCCTCGAGATCGAAGAGGGCAGCAAGCGGGTCGTGGCCATCGGCCTCGACTACGCCGGTTCGACCCTGCAGGTGCAGCCGTTCGCCGCACCCCGGTCCAGCGGCCTCTGGCACGAGATCCGCGACCAGATCGCGGACCAGATCGGCAAGCAGGGCGGCACGACGACCCTGCGCGAAGGCCCGTTCGGACCGGAGCTCGTCGCCGAGATCCCCGTCGCGACCGGCCAGGACGCCTCCGAAACCAGCAGGCTCGCCCGCTTCATCGGCGTCGACGGGCCCCGCTGGTTCCTCCGCGGCGTGATCGCGGGCGAAGGCGCCATCAACCCGGACGCCGCCGCCCAGATCGAGGACCTCTTCCGCAGCATCGTCGTCGTGCGGGGGTCCGCACCGATGCCGCCGCGCGACCTGATCCCGCTGCGCATGCCGGTCACGCCCGCCGGCCCCGCAGAGCCCGCAGACGCCTGACCCGACCGCCAGGAAGATCGCCCCGACATGACGGACAACCCAGCCTCCCGCGACGAGCGGGAGACCCCGCACCCGACCGGGCCGGACCCGACGCAGCCGGATCCTGCGGTGGCCGCGCCGAACGCCGTGTTCGCCGAAAGCATGGCGGCCGCGGCCCGGCGTGCCGGTTTCTCGCCAGCGGCGGAGGGGGCGCCGATCAGCGGCCACGCCCTGCTCGCGGCGATGGGCGGCATCCGCGGCCTCGTCGAGGCAGTGGTGCCCGGACTCGTCTTCCTCGTGACGTACACCCTGACCCGCGACCTCATTCCGTCCCTCGTCGCCCCGATCGTGATCGGCGTCGTGATGGCCGGGCTGCGAATCATGGCCAGGCAGACGGTGACGCAGGCGGTCGGCGGGCTCGTCGGCATCGGCATCAGCGCCGTGCTCGCCCTGCTCTCCGGTAAGCCGGAGGACTTCTACCTCTCGGGCTTCTGGATCAACGGAGCGTACGGCGGAGCTCTCGTGATCTCGATCGTCGTGGGGTGGCCGCTCATCGGCCTCGCCGTCGGCTTCCTGGTCGGTGACGGCGTGAACTGGCGGTCCGACCCGTCGAAGCGCCGGGTGCTGACCCTGTTGACCGTCCTCTGGGCCGGTCTGTTCCTCCTGCGCCTCGCCGTGGAACTGCCCCTCTATTACACGGGGAACGTCGCCTGGCTTGGCGCGACGAAGCTCCTGATGGGCATCCCGCTGTACGCGCCGCTCCTCATCGTGTCGTGGCTCATGGTGCGGTCGGTCTACCGTCCGAACCCGCCGGCCGACGGTGGAACCGGGAACTGATCCATGACTGCCGCAGCGGCGTGACCGGCCTCGAGCAATGAGCGAAACAATCCCGCTCGACGGGCTGAGCACTACCCAGGTCGCCGAACGACTCGCCGACGGCAGGGACAACGATGCCGGCCAGCCCACGTCGCGCACCATCGCCGACATCCTGCGCGAGAACGTCTTCACCCTGTTCAACGCGATCCTCACGGTCTGCTTCATCGCGGTCGCCGTGCTCGGTGACTACCGGGACGGCCTGTTCTACATCATCGTCGTCGCCAACGCGCTCATCGGGATCGTGCAGGAGGTACGGGCCAAGGTCGTGCTCGACCGCCTCGCTCTCCTGGCCATCCCCGAAGTCGCGGTCAAGCGTGACGGCCTGGCGCACATCGTCCCGCTCGGACTCGTCGTCCAGGACGACGTGATCATCCTGCGGCCGGGTGACCAGATCCCTGCGGACGCCGTTGTCCTCCAGGGCGACGATCTCGTCGCCGACGAATCCCTGCTGACCGGGGAGTCCGATCCCGTCGTCAAAGTCGTCGGGGACGAGCTCCTGTCCGGCTCGTACGTCTCGGGCGGCTCCGGGTACGCACGGCTGACGCACGTCGGCGCCGCGTCGTACGCGAACCGGCTCACCGCCGAGATCCGGCGGCACTCCCTCGTGCACTCCGAGTTGCGGGCGGCGACCAACCGGATCCTCGTCGTGCTGTCCTGGCTGCTCGGCCCCGTGATCCTGCTCACCCTGATCGGCCGGATCGCGGCATACGGCGGTCTGGACTCACTCTTCACCGGGATCGACGGGCCGTGGCGGAGCGCCCTGCGGGACTCGGTCGCCGGCGTCGTCGGCATGATTCCCGAAGGGCTCGTGCTGCTGATCAGCCTGGCCTTCGGCCTCGCCGCGGTTCAGCTCGCCAGGCACAAGGTCCTCATCGAGGAACTCGCCGCCGTCGAGGTGCTCGCCCGCGTCGACGTGCTCTGCCTCGACAAGACCGGAACCCTGACAAGCGGCAAGCTCGAGTTCGACCGGCTCGTCGTGCAGTCCGCCGCCCACGAAGCGGATGCGCGGCTCGTGCTCGGCGTCTTCGGCACGGATGACGCCGCCAACCTCACCGCGCGGGCGCTCGGTTCCCACTTCGACCCGGGCCAGGCCGTCGTGAGCGCTCGGCTTCCGTTCAGCTCCGCCCGCAAGTTCAGCGGCCTGACCCTCGCAGGCCCGGGCGCCGCGGCATCCTGGCTTCTCGGCGCTCCCGAGCGGCTGCTCGCGGCGCACCCCGAATCGCTCGCCGCGGCATCCGTCATCGCCGCGGAGGGTCGCCGCACCCTCGCACTCGTGCGCCTGGCCGACACGGCGGCCCTGGATGGCGCGGTCGACCCCGAGGAATGCGTTCTCGAGCCGGTCTGCCTCGTCGTGTTCCGGGAATCCGTGCGACCACACGCCGCGGAGACGCTGCGGTACTTTGCGGCGCAGGGGGTGCGCGTGATCGTGATGAGCGGGGACAACCCCGTGACGGTCGCGGCGATCGCACGCCAGCTCGGCGTCGGCGGTGAGACCATCAACGCGGCGGAGCTCGCCGACGATGAGGCCCTCGCCGCGGCGCTGACGACCGCGAGCCTGTTCGGACGCGTGAGCCCGGAACAGAAACGGACGGCCGTCGCCCTGTTGCAGGGAGAGGGGCGCACGGTCGCCATGACCGGAGACGGCGTCAACGACGCGATGGCGATCAAGGATGCCGACCTCGGCATCGCGATGGGTTCCGCGACGCCGGCGACGAAGGCAGCGTCGCGTCTCGTCCTGCTCGACAATCGCTTCGACCGCCTCCCCGAGGTGCTCGGCCTCGGCCGCCGGGTCATCGCAAACGTCGAACGCGTCGCCAACCTGTTCCTCTCCAAGACGGTCTACGGCATCCTGATCGCGCTCACGACGTCGCTGCTCGCCCTGCCGTTCCCCTTCCTGCCGCGGCAGTTGACCCTCGTCTCCGGCCTCGCGATCGGCATCCCCGCATTCGTGCTCGCGCTCGCGCCCAACCGGCGGATCTACACCCCCGGCGTCCTGCGCCGCATCATCCGCTACGCCGTGCCGACCGGCGCCATCGCCGCCGCGACCGCACTCGTGACCTTCATCGTCCTCCACGGCAGGATCCCGCTCCACGAGGCGCGGAGCGTCACGACCATCTCCCTCTTCGTCGTCTCCCTCTGGATCCTCTGCGTGCTCGCCCGGCCGCTCACCGGGCCCCGCCTCGCCCTCGTCACGGGGATGGCCGCCGCCATGGTGCTCGCGTGCACGATCCCGTTCAGCAGGGTGTTCTTCGTCATCGACGTGCGGCTCGACCTCCCCCTGCTCTTCGGGATCGGCGTCGGAGCCCTCGGAGCGGCGGGCATCGAGCTCATGTACCGGTACGCGCGACGCACCGGCCTCGTCTTCGACCGCGAATAGGGCATTCTCGACGAAGACCGGGCATCGGCTCCCTGCTAGAGTTATCTCTACGTCAAGATAGTTTGGCGTTGGCATCGTTCGGTGACGCCGCCGGTTAGGATACCCTTGCTGGCCTGGCGCTGGTCCGTTCGTCAGGATTGGGGACTGCGGACGGATTCCCGTCAGTTTCCACAAAGGAGAGGGCATCGTGTCTGCGTTAAACAGTTTTGGAGCCAAGGACACCCTCCGCGTCGGAGCGACAGACTATGAGGTCTTTCGCCTGGACTCGGTGCAGGGTTACGAATTGCTGCCGTTCAGTCTCAAGGTGCTGCTGGAGAACCTCCTCCGCACCGAAGACGGCGCCAACATCACGGCCGATCACATCCGTGCGCTCGGCGCCTGGGTTCCCACGAGTGAACCCGACACCGAGATCCAGTTCACGCCGGCCCGCGTGATCATGCAGGACTTCACCGGAGTGCCCTGCATCGTCGACCTCGCGACCATGCGGGAGGCCGTCGCCGAACTCGGCGGCGACCCGAACAAGATCAACCCGCTCGCCCCCGCGGAACTGGTCATCGACCACTCGGTCATCGCGGACCTCTTCGGCAGCGAGAACGCCCTCGAGCGCAACGTCGAGATCGAATACGAGCGCAACGGCGAGCGCTACCAGTTCCTCCGCTGGGGCCAGACCGCCTTCGACGACTTCAAGGTCGTCCCGCCGGGAACCGGCATCGTGCACCAGGTCAACATCGAATACCTCGCCCGCGTCACGATGACCCGCGTCGTCAACGGCGTGCTGCAGGCATACCCGGACACCTGCGTCGGCACGGACTCGCACACGACGATGGTCAACGGCCTCGGCGTGCTCGGCTGGGGCGTCGGCGGCATCGAGGCAGAGGCGGCCATGCTCGGCCAGCCCGTCTCCATGCTCATCCCCAAGGTCGTCGGCTTCAAGCTCACCGGCTCCATCCCGACCGGCGTCACCGCGACGGATGTCGTCCTCACGATCACGCAGATGCTCCGCAAGCACGGCGTCGTCGGCAAGTTCGTCGAGTTCTACGGTGAGGGCGTCGCGGAGGTCCCCCTCGCCAACCGGGCGACCATCGGCAACATGAGCCCGGAATTCGGCTCGACCGCCGCAATGTTCCCGATCGACGACGTCACCCTCGGCTACCTGCGCCTCACCGGCCGCAGCGAGGAGCAGGTCGCCCTCGTCGAGGCATACGCGAAGCTGCAGGGCCTCTGGCACGACCCGGCCCGCGAACCCGTCTTCAGCGAGTACCTCGAGATCGACCTCGGAACCGTGGTGCCCTCGATCGCCGGACCCAAGCGCCCCCAGGACCGTGTCGAGCTCAGCCGCGCCAAGGACCAGTTCGAGACCGACCTGCAGAGCTACGCGACCCAGGACCTGTCCCAGGTCGATGCCGCAGTCGAGGCGACGTTCCCCGCATCCGACCCGATCGGGTTCACCGCACAGGACGAGAACAGCGCCCACGCGATCTCGCACACCCACGTCAGCCACCCGCCCAGGACCATCTCCACCCCGGTCGCGATCGAGACCGCCGCGGGAGCCAGCTACACCCTGGACCACGGGGCCGTCGCCGTCGCCGCGATCACGTCCTGCACGAACACCTCCAACCCGAGCGTCATGCTCGCGGCGGGCCTGCTCGCCCGCAACGCCGTGAAAAAGGGCCTGACGAGCAAGCCCTGGGTCAAGACGACCCTCGCGCCCGGCTCCAAGGTCGTCACGGACTACTACGAGAAGGCCGGCCTCACCGGCGACCTCGAGGCCCTCGGCTTCTACACGGTCGGCTACGGCTGCACCGTCTGCATCGGCAACACCGGCCCGCTGATCGACGAGGTCTCCGCGGCCATCAACGAGAACGACCTCGCCGTCACGGCCGTGCTCTCCGGAAACCGCAACTTCGAAGGCCGGATCAGCCCCGACGTCAAGATGAACTACCTCGCGAGCCCGCCGCTCGTAATCGCATACGCCCTCGCCGGTTCGATGAACTTCGACTTCGAGACGGATGCGCTCGGAGACGACACCGAAGGCAACCCGGTCTACCTCAGGGACATCTGGCCGGATTCCGCCGAGGTGCAGTCGACGATCGACAGTTCGATCGACACCGCGATGTTCACCAAGGAATACGGCGCGGTCTTCGAAGGCGACGAGCGCTGGCGTTCCCTGCCGACGCCCGACAGCGAGGTCTTCGAGTGGGACAGCGAGTCGACCTACGTGCGGAAGCCCCCGTACTTCGACGGCATGACCCTCGAGACCACTCCGGTGAGTGACATCGTGGGCGCCCGCGTCCTCGCGAAGCTCGGCGACTCGGTCACGACCGACCACATCAGCCCGGCGGGCAACATCAAGGCGGACAGCCCCGCCGGCGCCTACCTCGTCGAGCACGGCGTCGCCCGCGGCGACTTCAACTCCTACGGATCGCGCCGGGGTAACCACGAGGTCATGATCCGCGGCACCTTCGCCAACATCCGGCTGCGCAACCAGCTCCTCGACGACGTCGAGGGCGGCTACACCCGCGACTTCACCGTCGAGGGCGCCCCGCAGTCGTTCATCTACGACGCCAGCCAGAACTACCAGGCCGCCGGCATCCCGCTGGTGATCTTCGGCGGCAAGGAGTACGGCTCCGGGTCCTCGAGGGACTGGGCGGCCAAGGGAACCAGCCTCCTCGGAGTCAAGGCCGTCATCACCGAGAGCTTCGAGCGGATCCACCGCTCGAACCTGATCGGGATGGGTGTCGTGCCGCTGCAGTTCCCGGCAGGCGAGAGCTGGGCGTCCCTGGGCCTTGACGGCACAGAGGTCGTCTCGATCGCGGGCCTGACGGAGCTCAACGCCGGCGTCACCCCGAAGACGGTGCACGTGACCGCCTCCCCGAGCGAGAACTCGGCCGCCGGCAAGGCCACCGTCGAATTCGACGCGGTCGTGCGCATCGACACGCCCGGTGAGGCCGACTATTACCGGAACGGCGGCATCCTGCAGTACGTTCTTCGATCACTGGTCGCATAACCCTCAGGGTTGCAGTTCGGGACCGGCGCGTAGACTCAACTGTTGTTGAAGCTACGCGCCGGCTCCGTTCTGCCCGCGACGTCGTACTCGAAAGGTGTTGCCGATGAGCCTGCTGGAGACCATCACGGGTCCGCGTGACCTGGACCGCCTCTCGCTCGACGAACTCGTGCAGCTCGCGGCCGAAATCCGCGGCTTCCTCGTCAGCGAAGTCTCCAAGACCGGCGGGCACCTCGGTCCGAACCTCGGCGTGGTCGAGATGACCATCGCCATCCACCGGATCTTCGAATCTCCCCGTGACGCGATCGTGTTCGACACCGGGCACCAGACGTACGTGCACAAGCTCCTGACCGGCCGTCAGGACTTCAGCGGCCTCCGCCAGCAGGACGGCCTCGCCGGGTACCCGCAACGCTCCGAGTCGGTGCACGACATTGTGGAGAGCTCGCACGCCTCGAGCTCGCTGTCCTGGGCGGACGGCATCTCCCGTGCGTTCGAGATGACGGGACAGAGCGACAGGCACGTGATCGCGGTGGTCGGAGACGGCTCGCTCACCGGCGGCATGACCTGGGAAGCGCTCAACAACATCAGCGACGACAACACCCGCCGCCTGATCATCGTGGTCAACGACAACGGCCGTTCCTATGCGCCGACGATCGGCGGCATGGCCAGGTTCCTCAACACGGTGCGCACCCGCAGCAGCTACCACGCGGCATACCTGAGCAGCCGCAGGGCCTTCGACAACATGGGCGCACCTGCCCGCGCGTTCTTCCGCGGCGTGCGCGGCGGGCTGCACGGCTTCCTCGCGCGCTTCTCCAACAACGAGGCGCTCTACTCGAACCTCGACATCAAGTACATCGGCCCGGTCGACGGGCACGACATGGAGGCGATGCTCGAAGCGCTCCAGCAGGCGAAGAACTACGGGGCCCCGGTGATCGTGCACACGATCACCCAGAAGGGCAAGGGCTACGACCCCGCAATGCAGGACACCGCAGACCAGTTCCACGCCGTCGGCCAGATCGACCCGGAGACGGGGGAGTCGACGGAGACGCCCGGCGCGCCGTCGTGGACCTCGGTGTTCTCCGACGAACTCCTGAACCTCGCCACCGAGAACCCGCGGATCGTCGGGATCACGGCGGCCATGCTGCGCCCGACCGGGCTGCACCGGATGGCGGAACGCTTCCCGAACCGGGTGCACGACGTCGGCATCGCCGAACAGCACGCCGTGACGAGCGCGGCCGGCCTCGCCTTCGGCGGGCTGCACCCCGTCGTCGCCCTGTACGCGACCTTCATCAACCGGGCATTCGACCAGGTCCTGATGGACGTGGCACTGCACAAGGCCGGGGTGACCTTCGTCCTCGACCGGGCGGGTGTCACGGGCCCCGACGGGCCGAGCCACCACGGCATCTGGGACCTGGCCATCCTGCAGGTCGTTCCCGGCATCCGCCTCGCAGCACCGCGCGACTCGACCCGGCTCCGTGAGGAGCTCGGCGAGGCGATCGCCGTCGAGGACGGACCGACCGTGCTGCGGTTCCCGAAGGGCAGCACCGGCGTCGAGTTCGACGCCGTGACCCGCCTGGACGACGGCGTCGACGTCTTGCTCGAATCGGCCCAGAAGGACGTGCTCATCGTCACGGTCGGCCCGATGGCCGCGATGGGCCTCGACGTCGCCCAGCGCCTGTCCGCCCAGGGAATCGGCGCGACCGTCGTCGACCCGCGCTGGGTCGTGCCCGTGCCCAGGAGCCTCATCGGGCTCGCAGCGGAGCACCGCCTCGTCGTGAGCATCGAAGACGGCATCCGGGTCGGGGGAATCGGAACGCGCATCCGCCAGGACCTGCGCGCGGCCGGCGTCGACACGGCCGTCACCGAACTCGGGCTGCCCGACGAATTCCTCGCCCACGGCACCCGCGCCGAGATCCTCGAACGGGTCGGCCTCACGCCGCAGCACATCGCCCGCGACGTCGTGGCGATGGTGCTCGGCAGCAAGCTCCCGCACGCACGGCCCCTCCCCGCCGTGCCTGCGGACCCGAACGACCAGACCGACTCGGCCGTTCAGACGGATACTGGCTCACTGCCGGTTCGCCGCGGCCGCGCGGAGTGACCCGCTCAGAATGAGCACGCGCGAGATCCGGCGAGGAGAGCACGGATGACGGTACTGATCGCGGGCTGCGGTGACCTCGGCACCGAGGCCGGCCTGCGGTTCGCGGCTCTCGGCCACCGAGTCGTCGGGCTGCGCCGGTCGCCGGGAGTGCTTCCCGCCGTCATCGAGGGCCAGGCCGTCGATCTCAGCAGGGAACGGCCCGTCATCCCCGTCGGAACCGACATCGTCATCGTCGCCATCGCCGCGGCCGGCGCGACGGCGGATGCCTACCGCAGCTCATACGTCGACGGGCTGCGCAACCTGCTCGACGCCCTCGACGCGACGGACGCGAGCCCGAGCCGCTTCCTGCTCGTGTCTTCGACCGCCGTGTACGGCGTCGACGACGGAAGCCTGGTCGACGAGACCACGCCGGCGCTGCCGGCGTCGGCGACGGGCGCCGTGCTGCTCGAGGCGGAAGACCTGCTGCGGTCGAGGGTTCCCGGCGCCGTCGTGCTGCGCCTCTCCGGAATCTACGGGCCGGGCAGGGAACTCCTGATCCGGCAGGTCAGGGACGGGACGGCCTCCGTCTCCGGCCTGGCGAGGCATACCAACCGGATCCACAGGGACGACGCGGCCGCGGCCATCGTGCACCTCATGACGATGGCGGGAGAGCCGGCATCTCTGTACCTCGGCGTGGACAGCGCACCCGTTCCGCGGGGCGACGTGCTCGGCTTCCTCGCCGCCGAACTGGGAGTTCCGGATCCGGGTGCCGGCGCGAGCGCGAGCGCCACCGCCGCCGACGGTGGCACACCCGCAGCCACCGTGACCGCGCCCGGTCGCGCGGCCGGGCCGCGCGGCGGCGACAAGGTCTGCAGCAACGCCCTCCTGCTCGCGAGCGGATTCTGCTTCGAATACCCGGGCTATCGGGAGGGTTACCGGGCCATCCTCGCCGGAACCGGCATCCGCCACCCCTGACCGCGTAACTCACCGCGAAACCGACCGCGAACCTGGGCGCCGGCTGGATGAAGAAGATCCCGCTTGACGTGGAGCGCGCTCGAGGTTTTAGGGTTGCAGCAGCCTCGACTCGATCGACTACAAAACCTCTCTCTATTCAGAATCGGAAAGGGTTTCCCCAGCATGAAGAACATCACTCTCGGCAGCACCGGCCTCATCGTCTCCCGGCTCGGACTCGGTTGCATGGGCATGTCCGCCTTCTATTCCGGAGCCGGAATGGACGAGGCGGAGTCCATTCGCACCATCCACCGCGCGATCGACCTCGGCGTCACCCTCTTCGACACCGCGGAGATCTACGGGCCGTACCTCAACGAGGAACTCCTCGGAAAAGCACTCGCCGACCGGCGCGACCAGGTCGTCGTCGCGACCAAGTTCGGCACGATCCTGCACCGGGGCGACGGAAGCAGGGGCATGGACGGCAGCCCGGAGAACGTGCGTCTCTCGGTTCAGGGCTCGCTGGCCCGGCTCGGCACCGACCGAATCGACCTGTACTACCAGCACCGAATGGACCCGGGCGTCCCGATCGAGGAGACCGTCGGCGCCCTGGCCGAGCTCATCGAGGAGGGCGTCATCGGCCACTACGGGCTCTCGGAGGCGGCACCGGAGACGATCCGTCGCGCCCACGCCGTGCACCCCGTGACGGCCCTGCAGACCGAGTACTCGCTGTGGAGCCGCGAACCCGAGAAGGAGATCCTCCCGTTGCTGCGCGAGCTCGGCATCGGCTTCGTGCCGTACTCGCCGCTCGGCCGCGGCTTCCTGACCGGGACCGTCCGGTCGCTCGACCAGCTCGACGCGAGCGACTTCCGTCGCTCGAACCCGCGATTCGAGGGGGAGAACCTGGCCGCCAACATCCGCATCGTCGAACAGGTGGCTGCCGTCGCCGCCGAACTCGACGCGACCCCCGCCCAGGTGGCGCTCGCCTGGCTGCTGGCCCAGGGCGACGATATCGCCCCGATCCCCGGCACCAAGCGGGTTGCCCGTCTCGAGGAGAACGTCGCAGCGGGGGACCTGAACCTCACGGATGCGCAGCTCGCCACCCTCGGCGCGCTCGACGCCCCCGTCGGCGACCGCTACGCCGACATGTCTCCGGTCAACCTGTAGCCCCAGGACTGTAACCCCTGGCGCGTCCCGCCCGAGTTTCCGCACAAGGCACCCTCGCCGATTCGACGAGGGTGCCTTGTGCGTGCTTCGGTCCGGTAGGTAACGCTAGAGCGTGACCGGAACCTCCGAGGCGACGCCGCGGATCATCGGCGTGTGGAACGTTCCGCCGAAGACGCGCTCGCTCGCGCCGACCCTGTCGAGGTAGGGAGTCGCGCCACCCATCTGGAACGGCCAGCCTGCGCCGAGGATCACGCACAGGTCGATGTCCTCCGCGGCGTGCACGACCCCGTCGTCGAGCATCCGCTTGATCTCGTCGGCCAGGCCGTCCTCGATGCGCCGGAGGATCTCCTCGCCCGTCATGGGCGTTGTGCCGCCGGCGACGATCTTCTTCGCCGTCTTGTCGAAGCCCGTGACCTTGCCCTTGGCGTCGCGCTCGAGGATCTTGCCGTGCTCCGCGAGTTTGTGCAGGTTGTCGCTTTCGAAGAAGCGGTCGGGGAACGCGGCGTGGTGCGTGTCGAGGACGTGCGCTCCGACCTTGAGCCCGACGAGTTCGAGGAGCTCGAACGGCGTCATCGGGAGCCCGAACGGTGCGATGGCGCCATCGACGACCTCGAAGGGGGTGCCGGTGTCGACAGCGTGCATGGCCTCGCCGAGGAGCTTCGCGAGGATGCGGTTGACCACGAAACCGGGGGTGTCGCGCGTGATTACGGCGTTCTTCCTCAGCTTGCCCGCGATCACCATCGCGGTCGAGAGCGTCGTCTCGTTCGTCTGCGGCGTGTTCACGACCTCGATGAGCGGCATCACGGCGACCGGGTTGAAGAAGTGGAAGCCGACCAGGCGCTCGGGATGGGCGAGCTTCGCGCCGATCTTCTCGACGGAGAGCGACGAGGTGTTCGTGGCGAGGATGGCTTCCGGCGATACGTACTTCTCGATCTCGGCGAAGACATCCTGCTTGACGCCGAGTTCTTCGAAGACGGCCTCGATGACCCAGTCGGCGTCGGAGAAGTTCGACTTGTCCGTCGTCCCCGTCACGAGGGCACTGAGCCGGTTGCCCTCGTCCGCCGTGATGCGGCCCTTGGACTGCAGGGTCGCGATCTCGCCGTGGATGTACGCGACACCCTTGTCGACGCGGGCCTGGTCGAGGTCGGTGATGACGACGGGCACCTGCAGGCGGCGGACAAACAGGAGCGCGAACTGGCTCGCCATCAGGCCTGCGCCGATGACGCCGACCTTCGTGATCGGGCGGGCGAGCTTCTTGTCCGGAGCGCCGGCCGGGCGCTTGGCCCGCTTCTGGACGAGGTTGAACGCATAGATGCTGGCCTGGAGCTGGTCGCCGGCGATGAGGGCGGCGAGGGAGTCGTCCTCGCGCTCGAAGCCCTCCTCGCGCGTCCCGCTCTTCGCGGCCTTGAGCAGGTCGAGAGCAATATAGGGAGAGAGTGCGACCGTCCCGATCCGGCTTTCGAGCATCCGCCTGGCGATGCCGATCGCGGCGTCCCATTTCACGAGGCGCTCGATCTTGCCCGGCTTGTTCGGCCGTGCGACCGTCGTGGTGCCTGCGATCACGCCGTCGGCCCAGGCGATGGAGTGCTCGAGGAAGGCCGCTGACCCGAAGAGCACGTCGGCGATGCCGAGTTCGACGGTGTCCGTTGCCTTGAGCACGCGGTTCTTGAGCGGGTTCGAGATGATCACCGTGAGGGCGTTCTCGATGCCGATCAGGTTCGGCAGCAGGTAGGAGCCGCCCCAGCCGGGAATGAGCCCGAGGGAGACCTCGGGCAGGGCGACGGCGGCGACGGATGCGTCGACCGTGCGGTAGTCGGCGTTCAGCGCGATTTCGAGACCGCCGCCGAGCGCGAGCCCGTTGATGAAGACGAAGGAGGGCACACCGAGCGTGGAGAGCTTCCCGAGGGCGTGGTGGCCGAGCTGGCCGAGCAGCTTGCCGGTCGCGAGCGAGGGGATCTCGCTGACCTTGCCGAGGTCTGCGCCCGCGGCGAGGATGAACGGTTTGCCGGTGACAGCGACCCCATGGATCTCCCCGCGTGCTGCTCGCTCGGCGAGACCGTCGAGGGTCGCTGCGAATTCGAGGAGGGTGACCGGTCCCAGGGTGTTCGGCCGGGTGTGGTCCCTGCCGTTGTCGAGGGTGACGAGCGCGAGGGTGCGCGACCCGGACAGGGGAACGTCGCGCACGAAGGAATGCGTGACGACCTCGTCACCGGAGAGTGCGACGAGTTCGGAGAAATCGAGTGCGGAGTAGTCGGTCATCGCTTACTTTGCCTTCCGATTGAAGTGCGGGTTTTCCCAGATGACGGTGCCGCCCTGCCCGAGGCCGATGCACATGGCGGTCAGGCCGTAGCGTACCTCGGGGTGTTCGGCGAACTGATGCGCGAGCTGGTTCATCAGTCGCACACCGGAGGAGGCGAGCGGATGGCCGATCGCGATCGCGCCGCCGTACTCGTTGACGCGCGGGTCGTCGTCGTCGATGCCGAAGTGGTCGAGGAAGGAGATGACCTGCACCGCGAAAGCCTCGTTGAGCTCGAAGAGCCCGATGTCGGTGATGCTGAGGCCGGCCTTACGGAGGGCCTTCTCCGTCGACGGTACCGGGCCGAGGCCCATGACCTCCGGCTCGACGCCCGCGAAGGCGAAGCTCACGAGCTTCATCTTGACGGTGAGGCCGAGTTCCTTGGCGGCGGCACCGCTCGCGAGCAGGCAGGCGCTTGCGCCGTCGTTGAGCCCGGATGCGTTGCCTGCCGTGATCCGGCCGAACGGACGGAACGGGGTCTTCAGCGCTGAGAGGCCTTCGAGGGTCGTTTCGGGGCGCGGCGCCTCGTCGCGGGTCGCGAGTCCCCAGCCCTGCTCGCTGCGGATGGCGACGGAGACCAGGTCCGGCTGGATCTTGCCGGCGGCGTACGCCGCAGCGACCTTCTGCTGGCTATGGAGCGCATACCGGTCAGACCGGTCCTTCGTGTACTCGGGAAAACGGTCGTGGATGCGCTCGGCGGTCGCACCCATGTTCAGGGCGTCCTCGCTCACGAGCCGCTCCGAGAGGAACCGCGGGTTCGGGTCGACGCCGGAGCCCATCGGGTGCCTGCCCATGTGCTCGACGCCGCCGGCAATGGCGAGGTCGTATGCCCCGAAGCCGATCGCGGCACCGACCGTGGTCACTGCGGTCATCGCGCCTGCGCACATCCGGTCGATCGCGTAACCGGGCACAGACTTCGGCAGTCCGGCCAGGAGTGCCGCCGTGCGCCCGAGGGTCAGTCCCTGGTCGCCGGACTGCGTCGTAGCGGCGATCGCCACCTCGTCGATGCGCTCCCCGGGAACCTTCGGGTTTCGTTCCAACAGGCCGATCATGGCCTTCACCACGAGATCATCTGCCCGGGTGTTCCAGTACATTCCCTTTTCGCCGGCGCGTCCGAACGGGGTACGAACCCCATCCACAAACACGACTTCTGCTCTATCGGCCACGGTGCCTCCATCAATCAGATCAGGTGTCGGTTGATCCTAGGGTGGCACGATTGGCGGGTCGAATCCTTGGACGGATCCTACGAATCGACCTCGACGGATACGGCGATGGTTTGGTTGGCTTCCACAAAGGCATCCGTGATCTGTTGTGCGGTCAGTTCAATTTGCCAGTCGCGGGCGCCCAGGGCGACGAGCGCCTCGCTTACGGACTCCACGTCGATCGGCTCCGGGGGCGTCCAGGCGATCCGGCGCACGAAATCCGGCGTGACGAGGTTCTCGATCGGGATCGCGAAGGCTTCCGAGATCTGGCCGAGAGCCAGCCGCGCGGCCTTGTACCGCAGGTCGGCCTCGGGGTTCCGGTCGGACCACGCCCGGGGCGGAGGCAGCGCGTCTCCGGTCCCGCGCAGGGAGGGCAGGTCCGTCGCACGGATGCCGTCCTGGATCGCCGTCCACCAACGGTCGAGTTCGCTGCGGCTGGCCCGTCCGCTGAATTCGCGGAGCTCGGCGAGCGCCTGCCTGCTTGCGGGCAACACCCGTGCAGCGGCGACGAGGGACGCGTCGGGGACGAGGCGCCCGGGAGACACGTCGAGGTGCCTGGCGAGGTCGTCGCGGGCGAGCCAGAGGGACCTCGCGACGGCGAGGTTGCGCTGGGAACGAATCGAGTGAACTCCGGACAGCCTGCGCCAGGGCTCCGCGCTGACCGGCTTGGGCTCATGGTCGAGCGTCGCCTGGAATTCCTGGGCGGCGATCTGGGTCTTCTCGTCGGTGGCCAGCATCTCGACCATGCGGTCGCGCAGGTCGGGAAGGAGTTCGACATCGAGGGCGCCGTAGACGAGCCAGCTCTCCGGGAGCGGCCTGGTCGACCAGTTCGCCGCGGAATGCTCCTTGGCGAGATGGATGCCGAGGAGTTCCTCGACGACCGTCCCGAGGCCGACTCTCGGCAACCCGAGCAGCCGCGCGGCCAGTTCGGTGTCGAAGATGATGTGCGGGTCGAGGCCGACTTCCCTGAGGCAGGCGAGATCCTGGCTCGCGGCGTGGAAGATCCATTCGTCTCCCGCGATCGCCGCGTTGAGCTCGGAGAAGTCTCCGATCGCAGGCGGGTCGAACAGGAAGGTGCCCGCTCCGCGCCGGTACATCTGGATCAGGTAGGCGCGCTGCGAGTACGTGAAACCGGACGCGCGTTCGGCGTCGATGCCGATCGGTCCCGTTCCCGCGCTGATGGCCGCGGTGGCCGCCAGATAGGCGTCCCGCGTATCGATCACGTGGTGATCAACCACGACCGGTTCGGCGTGCGGACAACATGCTGACTCCTTCGCCAATGGGGGGAAGACCTGCGAGCATGCAGATCAATTCGCCCCAGCCTTCGACGTGGGCGGTGAGATTGTGGTCCACAGGTGTCCACGAAGCACGCAGCTCAATCTGCGCACCGTCGCCTTGCTTCGCAAGTTCACCGAAGCCTGACGAAATGATCTTAGTCGCGGTTCCGGAAGCCGCGGTGTATCGGGCTCCGTGGGAGTCGAGCGCATCGATCAGCCAGGCCCAGGCGACCTCGGCGAGGAACGGGTCAACACCGATCTCCGTTTCGAGGGGCGCCTGCGCGAAACAGACCACCCGGAATGCCCCACCCCAGGCCTCCGGCTCCTCGGGGTCGTACAGGAGGATGAACCGGCCGGTACCCAGTTCTGAGTTGCCGCCATGGCGTGAGGGGGCGACATCCGCGGACAGGGCGACGGCGTGCGGGGCGAGCTTCCCTGGGGCCGGGATTTCGCTGAGGACCAGGTCGGTTCGGGTGTGCGCTCTGCGGATGGCCGCGAGCGCGGCGGCGAACTCCGGGGGGAGTGGTTCTTGTGTTTCGGGCACGTCTGCAGACTAGAGTTTTTTCCGGGCGGGTCGGTGAGGCACGCCGGGCAGCCGGAGGTACGCGTGCGGGAAAAATCGAGGTCAGGCAGGTCGGGCGGGCTGTTCGTCGCCGTCACCGCGCTGTCCATTGCCGGTGCGGCCACGGTCGTGGCCGCGGGCGTGAGCGTGCTGGCCGCCGTGATGGCGCGCCGCATCGTGACGCCGGCCACCACACGTTCCGATGACACCGACGTTCTCGGCGTCGACCTCGAAGCCTCGACGATCACCCTCGCCGTGACGCCGGACTCCGTGCTTCCCGGTGACTACAGCTTCTGGTTCGAGCGCGAGTCCGGGCACGCCCAGCTCGGTGAGATTCTCCGCGTGACGAAGACGGCGGTCACCCGCCGGATACACCGCGTCGACTACGGGGACCTGAGTGAGGCCAGGAGAGGCCGCCTCGGCGGGTATTCCTATCTGGGGCCCTGGGACCTCGGTTTCCCGTTCGAACAGGTGCACGTGCGGACGGAGGTCGGCCAGGCCCCGGCGTGGCTGATCCCCGCCGAGCGGCCGGACGGCCGCTGGGTGATCCAGGTGCACGGGCGCGGGGTGCAACGCCAGGAAACCCTGCGGGCCGTTCCGGTGTTCCACGACAGCGGCTACACCTGTCTCCTGGTGTCGTACCGTAACGACGGCGACGCGCCGGGAAGCGGAGACGGACGGTACGGACTCGGGGACACCGAATGGCACGACATCGATGCGGCGATCGGGTTCGCCGCCGAGCACGGCGCGACGAGCATCGTGCTGATGGGGTGGTCGATGGGCGGAGCCATCGTGCTGCAGACCGCGACCCGCACGGCGTTCCATCAGTTGCTCTCCGGCGTCGTGCTCGATTCTCCCGTGATCGACTGGGCAGACGTCGTCGCGTTCCAGGGCAGCACGCTGCGCCTGCCCGGCCTCGTTGCGACGGGGGCCATGCAGGTCCTCGGCCGGCGCTGGGGCGGCCGCCTCACCGGCCAGGCAAGCCCGATCGACTTCAGCAGGCTCGACTTCGTCACCCGCGCCGACGACCTCGAACTCCCCGTGCTCCTGATGCACAGCGACGACGACGGCTACGTGCCCTCGAGCCCGTCACGCGCCCTCGCTGTGCGCCGCCCCGACATCGTGACCTTCCTGCCGTTCACGGTCGCCAGGCACACCAAACTCTGGAATTACGACAGGGAAGGCTGGAACGCGGCGATCGAGAACTGGCTCGGTGAACTCGGCTCCCCGGCGGAACCGGCCGAACCGGACCACCCCGAGGGGTGACCGAGCTCAGGGTCGCTCGCGCAGCCTCCGCTTGGTGCGGGCGAGCATCGCAGACATCCCACGGATGCGAAGCGGCGAGACCGCCTGAGTGAGCCCGATGGTCTGCGGGTAGTCATCCGGAACCGCGAGCACCTCGGCGACCGAGAGGCCGTCGAGGCCCTGCGCGAGGATCGACGCGAATCCCCGGGTCGTCGGGGACTCCCTGGGCGCCGTCGCGTGCAGGTGCACCGCGTCCTGGTCATCGACGTCGACGAAGATGAAGACGGGCGACTGGCACTCGACGACGCGTTCGAGCAGGTCCGGATGGTCCCGGTACCTGGCCGGGAGCTCGGGGAGTTCATCGGCGAACTCGAGCAGCAGGAGCAAGCGGTCCTTCTGTTCGAGTTCGAGGAAGTCCTCCTGGATCTCGGCAAGCTTGGCGGGCAGCGCGGCAGTAGTCATCGACACGATCCTGTCACGGTTCAGCGCGGTTCGGGGGTCGAGCCGGCCGCGGCGCCCGTGACGATCGGTACCCGCACGGCGTTGCCCCATTCCGTCCAGGAGCCGTCGTAGTTGCGCACGTCCTCGAAGCCCAGCAGATGGGTCAGGACGAACCAGGTGTGGCTCGACCGCTCGCCGATCCGGCAGTATGCGATGACGGCGTCGTTCTCGCGGAGCCCCGCCTCGCCCCGGTAGATCGCCTCGAGCTCGGCGCGGGTCTTGAACGTCGCATCCGGTGCCGCGGCGCGCGCCCAGGGCACGGAGACGGCGGAGGGGATGTGCCCGCCGCGCAGCGCGCCCTCCTCCGGGTATGCCGGCATCGTGGTGCGCTCCCCGGTGTACTCCTCCGGAGAGCGCACGTCGATGAGCGGGCGGCCGAAGTGCGCGAGCACGTCTTCCTTGAAGGCGCGGATCGGAGCGTCGTTACGGGGGACGACGGGGTACTCGGCGGGAGTAACCGTTGTGGCCTCGCGGGTCAGGGCGCCGCCCTCCGCGATCCACTTGTCCCGTCCTCCGTCGAGAAGGCGCACGTCCGGGTGCCCGAAGAGGCTGAACACCCAGAGCGCGTACGCGGCCCACCAGTTGTTCTTGTCGCCGTAGATCACGACGGTGGAGTCGCGCGTGATGCCCTTCGCGCCGAGGACGGCCGCGAAGGCCGCACTGTCGACGAAGTCGCGCTGTATCTGGTCGTTGAGCTCGGTGTGCCAGTCGATCTTGACGGCGCCGGGGATGTGGCCGCTCTCGTAGAGGAGCACGTCCTCGTCCGACTCGAGGACCGTCAGGCCGGCGTCACCCTGGTGTTCCCGCAGCCAGTCGGTGCTGACCAGCCGTTCGGGATGAGCGTATGCGGCGAACTTCGCGTCCGGATCGAGATCGACGGGCATGGGAACCTCCAGTGGGGCCGGGCTGTGCCCCGGGATCATTTGAACGCGGCTTAGGCTGGTCTTCCGGCCCGCGCTTCGAATGTACGCGGTCCGGCCGGGTGGCGCATTTGTGATGAAATACTTCAACACGGACGCCCCGAAAGCAGTCCATAAGGCCAACCGAGACAGAAACGCGGGTATTCCACGATGGTTCCAGAGGCGTCCCGGGCTCCCAGTCGGCTGCACCGGCTGGCGGAACGCTCTCCCGAGATCACGGGGGCGGAAATCGTCGCCGAACTCGTGCCGCCTCCCCAGTTCGAGCACGCCTCATTCGAGTCGTACCGGCCCGATGTGAACTTCCCCTCCCAGCTCGAGGCCGTCGGCCGGCTCACCGCATTCGCGGAGGCCTGGCGCCCGCAGCGGCCGGGCGGATTCTTCTCCCGCACCCGCAAGGCGCCGGCGCAACTCCCGGGAATCTACCTCGACGGCGGATTCGGCGTCGGGAAGACCCACCTGCTCGCCGCGCTGTGGCACTCTGCACCGGGGCCCAAGTACTTCGGCACCTTCATCGAGTACACCGCCCTCGTCGGGGCGCTCGGCTATGCCGCCGCGGTCAGGCAGCTCTCCGGGGCGAAGCTCATCTGCATCGACGAGTTCGAACTCGACGACCCGGGCGACACCATGCTGATGACCCGGTTGCTCGGCGAACTCGTCGCATCGGGCACCCGCGTCGCCGCGACCTCGAACACGCCGCCGAACTCGCTCGGTGAGGGCCGGTTCGCGGCCATCGACTTCCTCCGCGAGATCCGCGCCATGTCCGCGAACTTCGAAATCCTCCGCATCGACGGGCTCGACTACCGTCGCCGCGACATCGAAGGACACTCCGTCGCCGTCGAGGGGCCGGAACTCGACCGTCTCGTCGCGGCGCTCGTCGCGAGGGGAGCGAACGTGACCGAGGACGACTTCGGTTCCCTGATCCGGCATCTCAGCACGGTGCATCCGTCGAAGTACATCAAGCTGATCGCCGGGGTCGAAGTGATCGCCCTCACCGACAGCTACCTGCTGACAGACCAGACGGATGCCTTGCGCCTGGTGGCCTTCATCGATCGCGTCTACGACGCCGAAATCCCGATCATCGCGACCGGGGTGCCCCTCGCGGAGGTCTTCGACGAGGAGATGCTCGCGGGCGGCTACCGGAAGAAGTACCAGCGCTCCCAGTCGCGGATGGTAGCGCTGACGACGGGTGAGCTTCCGCCGCACGACTGACAGTCGGGTGCTGCGCGGCCGAAAACCCCTCTGACAAGCCTGTTTACCGGATCAGACCGAGTGAATCCGTGACAGAGTCAAGCCGGGAAACGCGGGGTCGGGGGATACCGGGCGTTAGGAAACACGATGTTAACACCGCCAACAATCGCGTAACGCGGTCGAAACATCCCTGAGCGTGTGCGGAAACGTGTGCACTCCACACTGTCTCTGTACCTGCCGATACACGCTTCACGCTCACCCTGTGCACGTCGGCGGTCATCCCTGTTAGTTAGAGAGAGGTAACCATATCCATGGTTGAACTGTCGGTCCTGCTGGACGATACGACTGATGCACTTACCACAAACATCAATTCCCTGTGGCTCCTCGTCGCGGCAGCCCTCGTCCTCCTGATGACTCCGGGCGTGGCCTTCTTCTACGGCGGCATGGTCAAGGCGAAGAGCGTCATCTCCATGATGATGATGAGCTTCGGCGCCATGGGCCTGATCGGTGTTCTGTGGGTCCTCTACGGTTACGGACTGTCCTTCGGTCCGCCCCTCATCGGCGGCTGGCTCGGCAACCCGTCCGAGTTGATCGGGCTGAACGGCCTGCTCACGAGCGGCGCCGACGGCGGCCCCAACCTGAACGCCCTCGCCTTCGCGGGCTTCCAGGCCACCTTCGCGATCATCACCGTCGCCCTCATCTCCGGCGCGATCGCCGACCGCGCCAAGTTCGGCGCCTGGATGATCTTCGCCGGCGTCTGGGCCACCCTGGTCTACTTCCCGGTCGCGTACTGGGTGTTCAACCTCACTGACGGCTGGGCTCCCTTCCTCCTCAAGGTCAACGACTTCGCCGGCGGCACCGCGGTGCACATCAACGCCGGTGCGGCGGGCCTCGCCCTCGCCCTGGTCCTCGGCAAGCGCGTCGGCTTCAAGAAGGGCATCTCCAAGCCGCACAACGTGCCGCTGACCCTCCTCGGCGCCGCACTGCTGTGGTTCGGCTGGTTCGGCTTCAACGCCGGCTCCGAAGCCGCCGTCGACGGTATCGCCGCCATCGCCTGGATCAACACCCTCGCCGCACCCGCCGCCGGTATCCTCGGCTGGCTCATCGTCGAGAAGATCAAGGACGGCAAGCCGACCATGATCGGTGCCGCGTCGGGCGCCGTCGCCGGCCTCGTCGCCATCACTCCCGCGTGTAACATCCTGACCCCGATGTGGGGCATGCTCCTCGGCCTCATCGTCGGTGCCGTCTGTGCCGTCGCGATCGACCTGAAGTTCAAGCTCGGCTTCGACGACTCCCTCGACGTCGTGGGCATCCACCTCGTCGGAGGCATCATCGGCACGCTCTACGTCGGCCTCGTCGGCAACAACATCGGCCTCCTCCAGACGGGCAGCTTCAACCAGCTCGGCGTGCAGGCCCTCGCTGCCTTCGGCATCGGCATCTACTCCTTCGTGATGGCATACGCCATCGGCTGGATCATCCAGAAGACGATCGGCTTCCGCATCACGAACGAAGACGAAGTGGCCGGCGTCGACACCATCGTTCACGGCGAAGAGGGCTACGCGCTCGACGCCGTCTAACCGGCACGTGCTGCACCCGGTTGCTCCATGACCGGGTCAGGAACCACCGAATAGGGGCGCATCCGCGGCAAGCGGATGCGCCCCCTTTCGTGCGCATCCGGCGGCCGTGTCCGATGGGGCGCGGGTCGTGAGCCCAGGGGCGGCCCGCCGGCGCCTGGCGAATCCCGTGCGGTACAGTGTGGCTGTGTCAGGCATCCACGGCTTCTTCAGCGCCCTTTTCGGACTCTTCGCGCCTCGCCGGCGAACCGGCGACAGGCCGACGAGCCAGAGTCCCGGACGCACCGGCAGTGGCGCGACCGTCGAAATCGACCCGAGGAGCCTCCGGGGCGTGCGCCTCGGCTACCGTCCGAGCCGGAATGCGAGTCCGGACCCCGGAGAAGTCGTCTGGACCTGGGTGCCGTTCGAGGAACGCGACGGCCGTGGCAAGGACCGCCCGGTCGTGATCGTGGCCGACGCGGGCAAGGGAGCCGTGCTGGCCGTCCAGCTGACGAGCAAGGACCGGACGGGGCACCCCGACTACGTGGCGCTCGGAATCGGCGACTGGGACAAGAACGGCCGTCCCAGCTGGGTCAACATCGACCGGGTGTTCGTCGTGCACCCCGGGGGCATGCGCCGTGAGGCGGCGCGGGTCGACGCGGCGCGGTACGGCCGCATCGCGACGGTCCTGCGCGGCCGCTACGGCTGGAACTGACGCCGTGCCGGAGCCGTACCCGATCTCCGTCGTCGCGCCCCCGCTGGCCGGCCGCTCCGTGGCGAGCCAGCGCTGGTCGAACCTCTGCTTCGTGCACTGGCGGGTGCCGGCGGCCGCTGTGGCGCCGCTCCTGCCCGACGGGCTCATTCCCGACGAATTCGACGGCAGCAGCTGGGTCGGACTGATCCCCTTCGTCCTGGACCGGGCCACCGTCCTCGGCAGCCCGCCCGTGCCGTACTTCGGGAACTTCGTCGAGGTGAATGTGCGTCTCTACGCCGTCGACGCGGCAGGGCGTCGCGGGGTCGTCTTCGTTTCCCTCGAGGCGTCGCGGCTCGCCGCGGTGCTCGCGGCGCGCGCGCTCTTCGCGCTCCCGTACATGTGGTCGCGGACGCGGCTGACGCTCGCGGCGGGGGAGTACCGCTATTCGTCACGACGTCACTTCGCGGCCGGTGCCCGCACGGAAATGGTCGTGCGTCCGCGGGACGAACCCGTGACCGGGGACCCTCTTGCCGACTTCCTGACGGCGCGCTGGGCGCTCTTCACCAGAGCACGGGGTCGCACGGTCTACCTGCGCAACCACCACGAGCCCTGGGAGCTCGTTCAGGCCGATGTCGTGCTCCTGGACGACACCCTGATGGCCAGGGCCGGGTTTCCGTCGCTCACCGGGCGTCAGCCGGATTCGGTGCTCTTCTCACCCGGCGTCACGACTCGGTTCGGAACCGGTTGAGCTCCTGACCGGTCGACGGGTCGACCGGTTGACCGGTCGATTGGTCGAGCGGATGGCCGGGCCGACCTTGCCGTGCGTCGATCGGATCGGCGGGGAAACGACGAAGGAACCCCCCTCTCCGCCGTTGTGCCGGAAGGGAGGTTCCTTCGAGTGCGGTGAGGCGCCGGTCAGGCCCCGCAGGTGACGGTGACGCCGTTGTTATCGAAGACACCGGCGCCGTGCTCGGTGCAGAACGCCGCGAGGTTGACGCCAGCGCTGACCGCGACGGCGATCACGATGCCGACGACGATGATGCCGACGACACTGATGATGATTCCGGCGAGGGCGAAACCGTTGCCGAGTCCTGCTTTCTTCGACTTCACCAGGCCGATGATGCTGACGATGATGCCGAAGGGCTGCAGCGAGACGATGGATAGCACGAGGCCGACGATGCCGAGGGTCTTGCCGGGGTTGACTGCTGAGGCTACTGGTGTCGTCATGGTGACGGCCTTTCTGTGGGCGCCGGAACCGTTCGGGTACGCGGCAGTGGGTAGGGGAAATCGGGCAGGCCACGGTCCGGTGGCGCTCGGGTGGCCATCGGAGTGGGGCTGCTCGGTCCTGTGCGGCAGCGGGGAGGATCGCGTGGCGGCAGCATGCATTGTGTGCACTGGGCCGTTCGATCGATGCCGGACAAGAAAATGCGCTCTGTCGCAGGAATGCGCCGGAGGGTTCGCTGGGTCAGTCTTCGGGAACTGTAGTTCTTGTCTGGCTTGGGTTGAGCATGGCACAGCGGACGTGCGGAGGGCAAGGAGCATATTCCCTGCTCGCGGAGGCGCGCCGTTCGCGGGACTGCGGGGGTTTCCGGCTCAGCCGGCCAGTCCGAGGAGACCGGCGCCCAGCACCGCACACGCAGTCGTGACGATCAGGAAGACGCCGACCCAGAGCAGGCCGGGGATGTGCGTGAGACGGGCGAGCTGGTCGGCATCCGAGGCCGTGCCGGCGCGGCGGGACCGTGACCGCTGCAGCTCGAGCACCGTGCGCACCGCGCCGAGGAGGAGGAACGTCGTCACGAGCAGGGCGAAAATACTCTGCACGAGCGCAGAACCGAACCAGGTGACCGCGAAGATCACCGCGGCCGTCGCGAGAACGGACCAGAGTCCGAACCAGTTGCGCACCTGTACGAGGAGCAGGGCGAGGGCCGCAAGCAGCAGCCAGAGCAGGCCGACCGAATACCCCAGGCTCAGGAGCCAGGCCGCACCGAGCCCCAGCAGGGCGGGTGCGGAGTAGCCGGCGAGCAGGGTCAGCACCATCCCGAGTCCGCGGGGCTTGCCGCGGCTGACGGTGAGACCCGATGTGTCGGAGTGCAGGCGGATGCCGTCGAGCTTTCGGCCGCCGAGGGTTGCCACGAGGGCGTGCCCACCCTCGTGCGCGATCGTGACCACGTTCCGGCACGCCAGCCACAGCACCGGGACGAGCACGATCGTCGCGGCGGCTGCAACGGTCAGCCAGGCGACGGGCAGGGGGAGCGGCGCCTGGCGCGCGGTCAGGTACGCCCAGAGGCCGAGCAGAAGGTCCATGCTCACAGACTAGGCGGCGAGGTCACGCGGACCCTGACCGGTCGGAGCGCCGGACATGGAAACGTCCCGCTCCCCATCGGTCGGAACCGGCCGGGGGAGCGGGACGCGCGGAGTGCGGGTGCTTAGGCGCTGGGCGTCTGGCTGGCGGCCAACGAGAAGGTGACGACGAGGATGACCACGAAGAGCACGAGGAAGACGGCGCTCAGGATGATGCCGGCCTTGGCGAGGCCGTTGGGCAGGCCGGCCTGCTTGGACTTGTTGAAGCCGAGGATGCTCACGATGAGGCCCGGCAGCTGGAGGTAGGGAACGAAGGCGAGGATGAACCCGACGATGCCGAGGATCTTGCCTGGGTTGACCGTTGTGGTTTCTACGGAAGTCATGGGAATGGCCTTTCTGGCTGAGGAACTACTGCGGGGGACTACTGACGGTGTCTGGAACGGACGACTAAGGACGCGCCGAGGGCTGCCGACAGACGTGCTGACGGCAGATCGAACGCAGCCGGCAGTGCGGCGTTCACGAGTTCAGGGACGCGACCGATGGGGGCTCGGATCGTGTCACGGAACAGGACGGGAGTGCAGCGCTCTTTCGTGATGAAGACGAAGGAGGGTTCGCTGGGCCGGAGAACCAATGGGATGGTCCTGAGGCTTGAAGAAGAGCTTGGCACAGGACGCGCCCAGGTTGGCGGCGCGGGACCCCCCAGTGTGAGGGTACAAAAAAACCCCGCCGAGGCGGGGTTTTGCTGGGATAACCGTGGGCGATACCGGACTCGAACCGATGACCTCTTCCGTGTGAAGGAAGCGCGCTACCAACTGCGCCAATCGCCCGCGGCGAACGAATTCTCTTCGACCGCGACTCTCGATACTAGCCCAGACCGGGCGCCTGTCGTGCACCGACGCGCCACCCCGCCGGTAAGTTCCGCTCGGTTTGTATATCCGGAAAACTACCGGTACAGTCTTCAAAGCACGCAGAAATGCGCGCAGTTGCGGATGTGGCGCAGTGGTAGCGCATCACCTTGCCAAGGTGAGGGTCGCGAGTTCGAATCTCGTCATCCGCTCGAATTGAATCGGCCGAAAGGCCGTTTCTCTTTGGTATGAACCCGAATACGGTGGATTGGCCGAGAGGCGAGGCAGCGGCCTGCAAAGCCGTATACACGGGTTCGAATCCCGTATCCACCTCCAGTCTTGGAGAACACAAGTTCTTGAAGCACTAGATTTGGGCGATTGGCGCAGCGGTAGCGCGCTTCCCTGACACGGAAGAGGTCACTGGTTCGATCCCAGTATCGCCCACAGATAAACCCCCGGCTTACGGCCGGGGGTTTTTTCGTTTAAGCGGACACCGGTTCGAGCGTCCACCGGAATGGGGATACCGGTGCGGGGCAGGGTGCAGCACTCTCGAGGGGGAGGTTCGCCATGAATTCGCACACGGTGACGCCGGGCATCCGGTTCGGCAGACGAGCGACGGATGTCTCCGCTGCAGTCACCGCGGACCTCACCGCCCGCCCACTCGCCCATTCCGTTCCCCGCCGCGGGGTACCGGCAAGCCGGTACCTGCCTGCGCAGGACTGGGACCGCCTGCTCGTCGCGGACGCCGCGGGGCTGCCCACCCTGTACCTCGCCGCCGGCGCCGGGGAACTGTGGCTGACGGAGCCGAGCACCGGCCGGGTCGTCGCGCTCGGCAACCGTCACCTGCGCGGCCTCGGCATCTGGAGCTTCTGGCTGCGCAATGTCGACAAGCGCACGATCGTCGCACGCGAGGGGCTCCTCCAGCCGGGATCGGTTGTCCGGCTCGTCCGCGAGCAGGCGGGCGGTCCCGGCCCGCGTCCGATCGCGGTGCACGCGGCGACCGGGCGCCCGGTCGGTCACGTGAGCCCGCGGATCGCCGCCGGACTGGCGTCGCTCCTCGACGACGGAGCCGGACTGCTGGCCGTCACCCTCGCCTCCGACCCGCCCTCCTTCTCGGATCGACCCGGCCTCGTCAAGGCAATCGCCTGCTCACCGGACGTCCTGGGACATCTGTTCCGCCGGTTGCCGCAGGGCCCACCCGTGACGTCGCTCGCGCGTGACACCGTCCTCGTGGCCTGAGCCGGGCATCCACCGGTGTCCGAACGGGGAATCCCGGTCGCGACCGCGCCGCTAAAGTTGGAGGGGTTCGCACAATACTGAGGAGTACTACACGTGGCTGACGGCTTTGAGCTATTCACCGACCGGTCTGTTGTCGCAATGCGCGTCAACGGTGAACTCAAGGATCTCGCCGCGACGCTGACTCCGACGGATGTCGTGGAGCCCGTGACGATCTCGTCCCCGGACGGTCTCAACATCCTTCGCCACTCGGCGGCGCACGTGCTTGCCCAGGCCGTGCAGAACGTCAACCCGGCGGCGCGCCTCGGGATCGGGCCGCCCGTGACGGACGGCTTCTACTACGACTTCGACGTCGAGGTGCCCTTCACCCCCGAGGACATCAAGGCCCTCGAGAAGGCGATGGACCGCATCATCCGCCAGGGCCAGCGATTCGTGCGGCGCGTCGTGACCGACGACGACGCACGCACCGAATTCGCCGCAGAACCGTACAAGCTCGAACTGATCGGGCTCAAGGGCGGCGCGGTCGCGGCCACGGCGGACAACGAATCCGTCGAGGTCGGCGGTGCCGAACTCACCATCTACGACAACGTCGACCCGAAATCGGGCGAGACCGTCTGGAAAGACCTCTGCCGCGGCCCGCACCTGCCGAACACCCGCATGATCGGCAACGGGTACTCCCTGACCCGGCTTGCCGCTGCCTACTGGCGCGGTTCGGAGAAGAACCCGCAGCTGCAGCGCATCTACGGAACGGCCTGGCCGACCAAGGACGAGCTGCGCGCCTTCCAGGCCCGCCAGGAGGAGGCAGCCAAGCGCGATCACCGCAAGCTCGGCCAGGAACTCGACCTGTTCTCGTTCCCCGAGGAAATCGGTTCCGGGCTCCCGGTGTTCCACCCCAAGGGCGGGATCGTCCGGGCGGAGATCGAGAACTATATGCGTGAGCAGCTGCTCGCGAACGGCTACGACCTCGTCAACACGCCGCACATCACCAAGGCGCACCTGTTCGAGACCAGTGGGCACCTGCAGTGGTACAAGGACGGCATGTTCCCGCCGATGCACCTCGACGAAGAGGTCGACGTTGAGGGGAACGTCACCCGGCAGGGTCAGGACTATTACCTGAAGCCGATGAACTGCCCGATGCACAACCTCATCTTCAAGGCACGGGGCCGCAGCTACCGCGAACTGCCGCTGCGCCTCGCCGAATTCGGCACGGTCTACCGCTACGAGAAGAGCGGGACGCTGTCCGGCCTCACCCGGGTGCGCGGGCTCACCCAGGACGACGCCCACATCTATGTCACCGAAGCACAGGTGAAGACCGAGGTCGCCAGCCAGCTCGAGTTCGTCTTCGAAACGCTGCGCGGCTACGGGCTCACCGACTTCTACCTCGAACTCTCCACGAAAGACCCGGTGAAGTTCGTCGGCACCGACGAGCAGTGGGAGGAAGCGACGGAGACCCTCCGGCAGGTCGCCGTCGAATCCGGGCTCGAACTCGTCAGCGATCCGGGTGGAGCGGCGTTCTACGGTCCGAAGATCTCCGTGCAGGCGAGGGACGCGATCGGCAGGACGTGGCAGCTGTCCACCGTCCAGCTCGACTTCAACCAGCCGGAACGCTTCGGGCTCGAATACACCGCGGCCGATGGAACCAGGCAGCAGCCTGTGATGATCCACCGCGCCCTGCTCGGCTCCATCGAGCGCTTCTTCGCGATCCTCCTCGAGCACTACGCCGGCGCCTTCCCGGTCTGGCTGTCCCCGGTGCAGGTCGTCGGCATCCCCGTTGCGGAAGCATACGAGGACTACCTCGGCGACGTCATCCGCCAGCTGAAGGCACTCGGAGTGCGCGCGGAACTCGACACCTCGAGCGACCGGATGCCGAAGAAGATCCGCACCCACACCAAGGCGAAGGTGCCCTTCCAGCTGATCGCGGGGGAAGACGACCGGGCGGCGGGCTCTGTGAGCTTCCGTTTCCGCGACGGCACCCAGGAGAACGGCATCCCCGTCGCGGACGCGATCCTGCGCATCGTCGACGCGATCGCGACCAAGGCGCAGGTGTGACGTGACTGCCGGAGACGAGACGATCGAATTGTCCGGCGACTTCGCCGCCGTACCGGACGCCTTCCAGCGGCTGTGGACGCCGCACCGGATGGTCTACATCCAGGATGGCACCCAGCCGCACGCCGACGCCTGCCCGTTCTGCCTCGCCCCGGCAATGACCGACGAAAAGGCTCTCATTGTCGCCCGAGGCACGCACGCATACGTGCTGCTCAATCTGTTCCCGTACAACAGCGGTCACCTGCTCGTCTGCCCGTACCGTCACATTGCGACCTATGACGAAGCAACGCCGGAGGAAGTCGCCGAGATCGGTAGCCTGACCCAGGTGGCGATGCGCGTGCTCGCGGAGACGTCCAACTGTGACGGCTTCAACATCGGGATGAACCAGGGCCGGGTCGCCGGAGCAGGTATCGCAGAACACCTGCACCAGCACATCGTCCCACGCTGGGCGACCGACTCGAACTTCTTCCCGATCATCGCGAAGACCAAGGCCATTCCGCAGCTGCTCGGCGATGTCCGCCGGATGGTCGCGGACGGCTGGCCGCGCGACGACGCCTAGCCCGACCCCGTTCACCCTTCCCCTCGTACCACCCGCTCTCGCAGCCGCTGCTCGCGGAGTTCCCACCAGACGCAAGGAATAGAATTCACGTTATGACTGAAACAACATCCATCGAGCAGTTTGGTTCGAGCCGTGTCAAGCGCGGTCTCGCCGACATGATGAAGGGCGGCGTCATCATGGACGTCGTCACCGCAGCACAGGCCCGCATCGCGGAAGATGCCGGTGCCGTCGCCGTCATGGCGCTCGAGCGCGTTCCCGCGGACATCCGCTCCCAGGGTGGCGTCGCACGGATGAGCGACCCCGACCTGATCGACAGCATCATCGCCGAGGTGTCCATCCCGGTGATGGCGAAGGCCCGCATCGGCCACTTCGTCGAGGCTCAGGTCCTGCAGGCTCTCGGCGTCGATTACATCGACGAATCCGAAGTGCTCAGCCCCGCCGACTACGTCAACCACATCGACAAGTGGAAGTTCGACGTGCCGTTCGTCTGCGGCGCGACCAACCTCGGTGAGGCGCTCCGTCGCATCAACGAGGGCGCGGCCATGATCCGGTCGAAGGGCGAAGCCGGCACCGGCGACGTCTCGGAGGCCATGAAGCACATCCGGACGATCAAGGGTGAGATCGGCCGCCTGTCCTCGCTCAGCAAGGACGAGCTCTACGTCGCGGCCAAGGACCTGCAGGCCCCGTACGAGCTCGTCGTGGAGATCGCCGCGACCGGCAAGCTCCCCGTTGTCTTGTTCGTCGCCGGTGGCGTGGCCACCCCGGCCGATGCCGCCCTGATGATGCAGCTCGGTGCGGACGGCGTCTTCGTCGGCTCCGGTATCTTCAAGTCGGGCAACCCGCAGGCCCGCGCGAACGCGATCGTCAAGGCCGTCACGTTCTACGACGACCCCAGCGTCATCGCATCCGTATCGCGCGGCCTCGGCGAGGCCATGGTCGGCATCAACGTGTCCGACCTCCCCGCACCGCACCGCCTCTCCGAGCGCGGCTGGTAGCTCGAACAGGTGACGGTAGGAGTACTCGCCCTCCAGGGCGACTTTCGCGAGCATGCGCAGGTATTGCGCACCCTCGGAGCGGACGTCGTCCTGGTGCGCCGCCCTGAGGAACTCGCCCGCGTCGACGGGCTCGTGATTCCGGGCGGCGAGTCCAGCGTGATGGACAAGCTCGCGCGGGCCTTCGGCCTTGCCGATCCCTTGCGGGCCGCCGTCAGGGCCGGTCTCCCGGTCTACGGCACCTGCGCGGGACTGATCATGCTTGCGGACACCGTCGTCGACGGCATCCGCGGCCAGGAGAGCATCGGCGGCCTCGACATCAGCGTCCGGCGCAATGCCTTCGGCTCGCAGACGCAGTCCTTCGAGACCGATCTGGACGTGCCGGTGCTCGGCGAAGCGCCGGTGCACGCCGTGTTCATCCGCGCCCCGGTGGTCGACACGGTCGGCCCGCAGGCGACGGCCCTCGCCCGGCTCGCCGATGGCCGGTGCGTCGCTGTGGAGCAGGGGCGCCTGCTCGGTACCTCGTTCCACCCGGAGATCACGGGGGAGCACCGCTTCCACGAGTATTTCCTCAGCACGGTCGCTGCGGCCCGCTTCCTCGGCTGAGGACCGGCGGGGTTTCCCGCCTGGCGGGTCCGGGACTAGGGTTTGGGCATGAGTCAACGATGATGCGATACGTAGCCCTGCTCAGGGGAATCAATGTCAACGGCATAACCATCGCCATGAATGATCTCGTCGAGACCTTCCAGGGCCTCGGCTACACCGACGTCAGGACTGTGGTCGCGAGCGGCAACGTCGTCTTCAGCGTCGACGATGCGGCCCAGGCCTCGCCAGGCGCGATCAAGAGCCGGATCGAGGCGGCCCTGTCGGAGCGCTTCGACTACGAAGCCTGGATCGTGCTCATCGACGAGGCCGAACTCACCCGCGAGGTGCGTTCCTTCCCGTTCCCGGAGCGAGAAGGCTGGCACGCCTACGTCATGTTCGGTTCGGACCCGACCCACCTTGCAGAGCTCGCCGGCCACGCCAGGGAACTCGACCAGGCGGATGAACGGATCGAACTCGGCCACGGTGTCCTCTACTGGGAGGTCCGGAAGGCCGTCGGCATCAAGAGCGCCTTCAGCAAGAAGAGCGCGAAGGTGAAATACCGCGCGACGACCACAACCCGCAACCTGAACACCCTGCAGAAGATCATCACGCTCTGACCCGCCCTGGAGCATCAGGGGTCCGCCGCGCTTGCCGGAAGGCTCCGGCAGGGCGGATCGGGCACCTCGGGTTAGACTGGCGAACACCGCATTGGTGCGACGAATTCGCTGTTCTGCCACTGGCGGCAGACGGCCGGCACCACAATCAGACAGCCAAGCACGACAACGGGAGATTCATGTCCGGACATTCCAAGTGGGCGACTACCAAGCACCAGAAGGCGGTCACCGACTCACGGAGGGCCAAGGCCTTCGCCAAGCTGATCAAGAACATCGAGGTCGCCGCACGCATGGGCGGCGCCGACCTGTCGGGTAACCCGACTCTCGTCGACGCGATCCAGAAGGCCAAGAAGACCTCGGTCCCCAACGAGAACATCGACCGCGCCGTCAAGCGCGGGGCCGGCCTCGCCGGCGTCGTCGTCGACTACACCACGATCATGTACGAGGGCTACGCCGCCAACGGCGTCGCCATCATGATCGAGTGCCTCACCGACAACAAGAATCGGGCAGCGGCGGAAGTCCGCACGACGGTCAGCCGCAACGGCGGCAACATGGCAGACCCCGGCAGTGTCGCATACAACTTCCACCGCAAGGGCATCGTGGTGGTGTCCAAGGCGAACGGCGTCACCGAAGACGACGTCCTCGGAGCGGTCCTCGACGCCGGAGCCGAAGAGGTCGTCGACGAAGGGGAGACTTTCGAGGTCTTCAGCGAGGTCCAGGACCTCGTGGCAACCCGTACGGCCCTGCAGGCCGCCGGAATCGACTACAACTCGGCCGACATCGCCTTCGTCCCGCAGCTCACGATCGACGTCGACGCCGAGACCGCGCGCAAGGTCTTCAAGCTCATCGACGCCCTCGAGGAACTCGACGACGTGCAGAACATCTACAGCAACTACGCCGTGTCTGCCGCCGTCTCCGCCGAGCTCGAAGCCGAGAACGAGTAGACACCGGTGGCCGTGCGGGTGCTCGGAATCGACCCCGGGCTCACCCGTTGCGGCGTCGGTGTCGTCGACGTCGCGCCGAATCGCACGGCGACGCTCGTCGACGTCACGGTCCTGCGCAGCTCACCCGAGCTTCCGCTCGAGCAGCGCCTGCTCCTGCTGAGCCGCGGGCTCGAGGAGATGATGGACCGGCACAAGCCGGCCTTCGTCGCCATCGAGCGCGTCTTCGCCCAGCACAACGTGCGCACAGTGATGGGTACCGCCCAGATCAGCGGGGTCGCCCTCCTGCTCGCCGCCCAGCGCGGCCTCACGGTCACCCTGCACACCCCGAGCGAGGTCAAGGCGGCGATCACCGGCTACGGCTCGGCGGACAAGGCCCAGGTCGGCGCGATGGTCGCCCGCGTGCTCGGCCTCAGCGAAGTTCCGAAGCCCGCTGACGCCGCCGACGCGCTCGCGCTGGCCATCTGCCACGCCTGGCGGACCGGGGCGTCCGGGGGAACCCTGCCGACGGCGGACGGACTCGCGGGCGGCGCACTCACGCCCGCACAGGCTGCGTGGCGCGCCGCGGAGCGCGGCGCGGCAGCGTCGGCGGTGCCCCGTAGGCTTAAGCGATGATCTCTTCCGTACGTGGACTCGTCCTCTCCGCCGCCGGCTCGACCGCGGTGCTCGAGGTCGGGGGAGTCGGGCTCGCCGTGCAGGTTACGCCCGCCACCGCCCTCGGCCTCAGGCACGGAACCGAGGCGCGCCTGCTCACCACCCTGCTGGTCAGGGAGGACTCGCTCACCCTCTACGGCTTCGCGTCCGCCGACGAACTGTCCGTGTTCGAGCTCCTCGTCGGCGTCACCGGGGTCGGCCCGAAGTCCGCGCTCGGCGTGCTCGCCGTGCTCACTCCGAACCAGATCGCCCAGGCCGTCGCCGGTGAAGACGACGCCGTCTTCCGCAAGGTCAGCGGCATCGGGCCGAAGACTGCGAAGCTCATCATCCTGTCGCTCGCAGGCAAGGTCGTCGTGTCCGCCGTCGACGGCGCGCCCCGCACCAGGCGGCCGGCCGCCGCGAGCCCCTCCGCCAACGTCCAGGCCGCCCTGATCGGCCTCGGCTGGTCGGAACGGGTCGCGGAGGAAGCCGTCAGGGAGACCCTCGCAGAAGCCGCAGACCCCGACCTGATCGGTGTCGCCGCGCTGCTGAGGCTCGTCCTCGCCCGGCTCGGACCGGCGCACCAGGCATCGGAGGACCGACTGTGACCGCCGAACCGTTCGCAGGGACACCGGACCCGGGCGTCGAACTCACCAGCCCGCTGCTCGAGGGCGAGGCGGAGCTCGCGTTCGAGGGCGCGCTCCGTCCCCGCAGCCTCGCGGAATTCGTCGGCCAGCAGAAGGTGCGCGGCCAGTTGCAGCTCATGCTCACCGCCGCGACGATGCAGAACCGCACGCCCGACCACATCCTGCTCGCCGGCCCTCCCGGCCTCGGCAAGACCACGCTCGCGATGATCATCGCCTACGAGGGCAACCGCCCGCTGCGAATGTCGAGCGGCCCCGCCATCCAGCACGCCGGCGACCTCGCAGCCGTGCTGTCCTCCCTCGTGCCCGGCGAGGTGCTCTTCATCGACGAGATCCACCGGATGGCCAGGTCCGCGGAGGAGATGCTCTACCTGGCGATGGAAGACTTCCGGATCGACATCATGGTGGGTAAGGGCGCCGGCGCGACGTCGGTGCCGCTCGACCTCGCCCCGTTCACCCTCGTCGGTGCGACGACCCGGTCCGGGATGCTGCCGAACCCGCTCCGCGACCGATTCGGCTTCACGGCACACCTCGAGTTCTATGCGAGCCAGGAACTGGAGCAGGTCCTTGCCCGGGCCGCGACCATGCTCGACGTCGAGATCGACAGGGAGGCCATCGCGGAGATCGCCGGCCGCTGCCGGGGAACGCCGCGCATCGCGAACCGGCTGCTGCGCCGGGTGCGCGACTATGCCCTCGTGCACGGCGGAGCAGCCGACCTGGCGGCCGTCCATGCGGCCCTCGAACTCTACGATGTCGACCCGATCGGCCTCGACAGGCTCGACCGCGAGGTCATGAACATCATCCTGACCCGTTTTGGGGGTGGGCCGGTCGGACTGAACACCCTCGCCGTTTCGGTGGGGGAGGAATCGGAGACCGTCGAGTCTGTCGTCGAGCCGTTCCTGGTGCGGATAGGCTTCCTCACGCGCACCCCGCGTGGCAGGGTGGCCACCGCGGCCGCGTGGCGGCACTTCGGGCTCGCCGATCCGAACGACGTCGGCCGCCAACCCGCCCTTCCGATTGATGACCTATAATTCGATGTGGTTCGCTCCGAGCCGCATGTACGCACACGCTTCGGCCACCGCGCCGCAACTGGAAGGCTTTGCCGCACTATGGATCCGTTGACTCTTGTCATGCTCGCCGTATTGGCGCTGCTGGTGTTCTTTATGTTCCGCAACGGCCGCAAGCGCCAGAAGGAGCAGGCGTCGCTGCAGTCGCAGATGGTCGCAGGCGCGAACGTCATGACCAACTTCGGTATGTACGGAACCATTCTGTCGATCGACGAGGAAGCAAACAAGGTCGAGCTCGAGATTGCTCCCGGAACCGTCGTGCAGATGCACCGCCAGGCGATCTCCCGGGTCGTCGAGCCGGCCGTCACCGCCGACGATGCGGACGCCGAGCTCGAGTCGTCCGTCGACGACACCCACACCGCACGGCTCAACGAAGACGACGCGATCGTCATGGGCGAACCCGAGTTCGGCGAGCGCATCGCCGACGATGCCCCGTCAACCGATTCGACCAAGAGCGACCCCACCAAGGGCGACGCGTAACCAACCCTCGCCCGGCTCGCGTCCTTGTGGCGCGTGCACGCGTATAGAAAGCTGAGTTCCAAGGTGGCAAAGTCGACTCCGGCCAAGAAGGCCTGGCGTTCCCTGACGTGGCTGGGGGTGATCGTCATCGGCCTGGTCGCAGTCAACCTCATCGGTGTCCTCACCGCCGGAGGGTCCTGGGCGCCCAAGCTGGCCCTCGACCTCGAGGGTGGCACGCAGATCATCCTCGCGCCGAAGCTCGAGTCCGGTCAGTCCGTCTCCCAGGAGCAGCTGAACCAGGCGGTGTCGATCATCCGGCAGCGCATCGACTCCTCCGGTGTCTCCGAGGCGGAGATCAACACGAGCGGCCAGAACATCGTCGTGTCGATCCCGGGAATCCCGGACGACGCCACGATCAACCGGATCGAATCGTCAGCGAAGCTCGAATTCCGCCCCGTCCTGGTCGCCGCAGCGCCCTCGACGGCCGCGATCGGCGCCGACGGCACCGCGACGCCGACTCCGGCCGCGACGGTCGACCCGACCCTGCCGAGCACGCCGACGGCGGTACCCACCAACGGCAGCGACCTCAGCTGGGTGACCCCGGCGCTCCAGGCGCAGTACGCCGCCTTCGACTGCTCGACCATCGACACCTCCAACGTCGCACCGGCCGACCAGCCGCTCGTGACCTGTGAGACGGACGGTTCGGTCAAGTACATCCTCGGCCCGGTGGAGGTCAGCGGCGAGAACGTCTCCGACGCCACCAACGGCCAGAAGACCACCCAGTCCGGTGCCACCACCGGCGAGTGGGTCGTCAACATCAAGTTCGACGAGCAGGGCACCAAGGACTTCGCAACAGTCAGCACCCGGCTGAGCGGACTCACCGGCGTGCAGAACCAGTTCGCGATCGTGCTCGACGGCAAGGTCATCTCCGCGCCGCGCACCCTCGCCGTGATCACGGACGGCAACGCCCAGATCAGCGGCAGCTTCGACCAGGCATCCTCCAAGGTGCTCGCGGACCAGCTGAAGTTCGGCGCCTTGCCGCTGAGCTTCACCGTGCAGAGCCAGGACACGATCTCGGCGACCCTCGGTTCGACCCAGCTCGTGAGCGGCCTCATCGCCGGCCTGATCGGACTCATCCTGGTCGTGCTGTACTCGCTCCTGCAGTACCGGTTGCTCGGCTTCGTTACGGTGGCGTCCCTCGTCGTCGCCGCAGTGATCACCTACCTCCTGATCACGATCCTGTCCTGGCGTGAGGGCTACCGACTCTCCCTCGCCGGTGTCGCGGGGTTGATCGTCGCCATCGGAATCACGGCGGACTCGTTCATCGTGTACTTCGAACGAGTGCGCGACGAGTTGCGCGACGGCCGTGGGCTGGAATCAGCCGTGGAAGCGGGCTGGAAGCGCGCCATCCGCACGGTCCTCGCCTCCGACGCGGTCAACTTCCTCGCCGCAGGCGTGCTCTTCATCGTCGCCGTCGGCAACGTCAAGGGCTTCGCCCTGACGCTCGGGCTCACGACGATCGTCGACGTCGTCGTCGTGGCGCTCTTCACCCACCCGACACTCCAGCTGCTCGCCCAGACCCGGTTCTTCAGCGAGGGCCACCGCTTCAGCGGCCTGGACCCGAGAGCTCTCGGAGCCACCTACCGGGGGAGGGCGAAGTTCCGTCCGTCAGACGAGGTCGCTTCGGCGAAGTTGTCTTCCGCGAGTCGTGAGGCCGCCAAGCGCCAGACCATCGCCGAGCGCAAGGCATCAGAACTCGTCGGATCCTCCACGGATCGGTCGACCGACGGGAAGGATTCCTAATGGCCAGCTTCTCCCAGTTCGGCAACGACCTGCACACCGGCAAGCGCTCCTTCAACATCATCGGGCGTCGCAAGCTCTGGTATTCCCTGGCCGGTATCGCGATCCTGATCGCGCTTGTCGTGCCCCAGCTCCGTGGCGGGTTCGTCTTCGGCATCGAATTCACCGGCGGCTCCGAATTCGTCGTGAGCGACGTCGCGAACCAGGACCAGTCGCTCGCGGTCAAGGCCGTGACGAGCGTCGAGCCCGCTGCGGTTCCGAAGGTCTCGAACGTCAGCACCACCGGCATCCGCATCCAGACGGACCAGCTGTCGAGCGACGCGACCCGGCAGATGCGCACAGCACTCGCCGACGCATACGGGGTGCCCACCGAGCAGGTCACCGCTTCGTTCATCGGCCCGTCGTGGGGCGCGGACATCACGGGGCAGGCACTTCGCGGCCTCGGGATCTTCCTCGTGCTCGCGGCGATCGGGATGGCCCTGTACTTCCGCACCTGGAAGATGTCGCTCGCCGCGATGGTCGCCCTGCTGCACGACCTCATCATCACGGCGGGGTTCTACGGCATCACCGGGTTCGAGATCACTCCGGCCGCCGTGATCGGGTTCCTGACGATTCTCGGCTACTCGCTCTACGACACCGTCGTGGTGTTCGACAAGATCCGCGAGAACACCCGCGAAGACGGTCCCGAATCGCGCAGGACCTTCGCAGACTCGGTCAACCTCGCGGTGAACCAGACGCTGGTGCGCTCGATCAACACCTCCGTCGTCGCGATCCTCCCGGTCGGCTCGATCCTCTTCATCGGAGCGTTCGTGCTCGGTGCGGGTACCCTGCGCGACATTTCCCTCGCGCTCCTGATCGGAATCGTGGCCGGCGCGTACTCGACGATCTTCATCGCGTCTCCGCTCTACGCCCAGCTCCGCACCAGGGAGCCCGCTGTGCGCAAGCGCGACAAGAAGGCGCTCGCCCTGCGCGCCAAGGCGTCGTCCGCGCCGAAGACGGACGTTCGCGTCACCGTCTAGCTCCGCTGGAACATCCTTAACCGTGCCGCTCCTGCCCATTTCGGCGGGAGCGGCGCGGAGTGGTCGGAAAAGGCGCGATAATTGCTGGATGCCCGGGAATGGCCGGGCGCTCGCGAACGAGGTGTGAGATGACGGAAACGACGACACCGCCACCGAACGCGCCGCTGCCCGCCGCCTCCCTCCGGCGTCTTGTCCCGCGGATCTTCTCCCGCGCCCAGCCGGTCGGCGCAGTGGACACCCTGCTCAGGACCGTGCGGATGCACCACCCGAAGGTCGACCTGTCGATCATCGAGCGCGCATACACCGCAGCGGAACACGCTCACGAGGGCCAGGTGCGCCGCAGCGGGGAACCGTACATCACGCATCCGGTCGCCGTCGCCCAGATTCTCGCCGATCTGGGCATCGGTCCGAAGACCGTCGCCGCCGCGCTCCTGCACGACACCGTCGAAGACACCGAGTACACCCTCGACCAGTTGCGCGCGGACTTCGGCGACGAGATCGCCATGCTCGTCGACGGCGTGACGAAGCTCGACAAGGTCAAATACGGCGACAGCACTCAGGCCGAGACCGTGCGCAAGATGATCGTCGCGATGTCCAAGGACATCCGGGTGCTGATCATCAAACTCGCCGACCGGCTGCACAACGCGCGCACCTGGGGTTTCGTTCCCGCGGAGTCCGCGGTGCGCAAGGCGACGGAGACCCTGGAGATCTACGCGCCGCTGGCGCACCGTCTCGGGATCCAGACGATCAAGTGGGAGCTCGAGGACCTGTCCTTCGCGGTCCTGTACCCGAAGCTCTACGCCGAGATCGAAAGCCTCGTCAAGCAGCGCACCCCGCAGCGCGAGGAATTTGTGCAACACGTCATCGACGCGATCGTCGAAGATCTCAAGGCAGCACGCATCCGCGGCAAGGTGGCCGGACGGCCCAAGCAGTACTACTCGATCTATCAGAAGATGGTCGTGCGGGGCCGTGAGTTCGACGAGATCTACGACCTCGTCGGTATCCGTGTCCTGGTGAATTCGGTGCGGGACTGCTACGCCGTGCTCGGAGCGATCCACGCCCGCTGGACGCCGCTGCCCGGCCGGTTCAAGGACTACATCGCCACACCCAAGTTCAACCTCTACCAGTCGCTGCACACGACGGTGCTCGGCCCGAGCGGCCGCGCCGTCGAAATCCAGATCCGCACCCAGGAGATGCACCAGCGCGCCGAGTTCGGTGTCGCCTCGCACTGGAAGTACAAGGAGCAGACCACCGGCAAGAGCTCGGGGCCTGGCCCGCAGAGCGACACCGACATGGCCTGGCTCGCGCACATCTCGGACTGGCAGGCCGAGACAGCCGACCCCGGGGAGTTCCTCGACTCGCTGCGTTATGAAATCGGTGCGAAAGAGGTCTACGTCTTCACGCCGAAGGGCCGGGTGATCGGCCTGCCGACGGGAGCGACTCCGGTCGACTTCGCATACGCGGTGCACACCGAGGTCGGCCACCGCACCATGGGCGCCAAGGTCAACGGGCGACTCGTGCCGCTCGAGAGCCCCCTGGTCACGGGAGACGTCGTCGAGGTCTTCACCTCGAAGAACCCGGACTCCGGGCCGAGCAAGGACTGGCTCAACTTCGTCAAGAGCCCCAGGGCCCGCAATAAGATCCGGCAGTGGTTCACCAAGGAACGCCGCGACGAAGCCATCGAACAGGGCAGGGACGCCATCGCCCGCGCGATGCGCAAGCAGAACCTGCCCCTGCAGAAGCTGATGAACCAGGACTCCTTCGCCGAGGTCGCAGCGGTGATGAAGTACGAGGACGTTTCCGCGCTCTACGCCGCCGTCGGCGAGGGACACATCAGCACGCAGTCCGTGCTCGAGAAGGTCGTCGCGACGCTGCAGAGCGTCGAGGAGAGCGATGCGACCGATCTGCCGTTCGCGCCGAACGGACGCACCCAGACGCTGCGCAATAGCGACTCCGGGATCCTGGTCCGTGGCGCCCCGGACATCCTGGTCAAGCTCGCCCGCTGCTGTACCCCGGTTCCCGGGGACAAGGTCGTCGGCTTCATCACCCGCGGCGCCGGTGTCTCCGTGCACCAGGCGTCCTGCCGCAACGTGCAGTCGCTGCTCAAGGAACCCGAACGGATGATCGAGGTCGACTGGGCCCCGACGTCCAAGAGCCTGTTCCTGGTCCAGATCCAGATCGAGGCCCTCGACCGCTCCGGACTCCTCTCCGATGTGACCAGGGTGCTCTCCGAGCATCACGTCAACATCCTCTCCGCGACCGTGCACACCTCGAGCGACCGGCTGGCGATCAGCCGTTTCGTCTTCGAGATGGGGGACACCACCCATCTCGACCGGGTGCTCAACGCCGTGCGCCGGATCGACGCGGTCTACGACGTCTACCGCGTCAACGACGGCTAGGCTTCCCCGAGCGCCGTCATGGCCGCTTCCGCGGCCTCGAGGTGCCCGAGCGCCCTGTGGGTGAACGGCAGGCTGTCGGCGGCGCAGGCGCGCCTTGCCGCCGTGGCGTCCGGGTGACCGGCCAGGCGGAGCAGGGTCGCGATCAGGGGCGCCGGCTCAGGGAACTCCGGGGGAGGCCAGCGGGCCAGGTCGAGTGCGGTGCGCAGCGGCCGGGTCACGAGCAGGCCGGCCACCCGGACGTGCGCTCTGCTCACGGTGCCGGCACCGAGGCGGACGATGTGCTCGGAGTCGCAGACGACCTCCCGGACTCCGAACCGCGGTGACGGCGGGAAGTACGCGCGCGCCGTTCTGGGCACGCAGAACTGGTGGCGTTGCGGTTCAGGGGCGAGGCCGTAGATCCACGCGGCGGTCAGCCGTTCCGCGATGGCCCTGACCGGTACCAGGAGGGCAAGGGACCGTGCCCGTTGGTCCCGGTCTTCTGCCAGGTCCACCGGGCTCCAGAAGTCGCCGACACGGAAGAGCTCGCCGTCGAGGCACAGGCTCGAGAGTTCGGCGACGGGAAGATCGCTGGAGGAGAGGATGTCGGGGAGCCGGTCGGACACCCGGACAGGATGCGCCGGGAGGGAACACAGAAGCGACGGGGCCCCGGATCTGTGGACAGAAACCGGAGCCCCGTCGCCTGTGGACGGACTCTGCGGGGGTGCCTGCTACTGGCCGATGGCCTTCAGCCACGCCTTGCGGGCCTCGAGCGCCTCGCGGGCGTCCTTGATCGCGCGGGCATCGGTTCCTGCCTCTGCGGCCGCGAGTTCGGCCTCGAGCTTGGCGATCGCGTCGTGCAGCTGTCCGGCAAGGCCCTCCGTGCGGGCCTTGGTCTCCGGGTTGTTCCGCGCCCAGTGGTCGTCGTCGAGCTTGCGGACGGCCGCTTCGACCTTGCGCATGCGATCTTCGACGAGCTTGACGGAGTCGCGGGGAACCTTGCCGATCGCGTCCCAGCGGCGCTGCACGGAGCTGAGCGCGCTGCGCGCCTTGGTGCGGTCGGTCTCGGTGAGGAGCGCTTCGGCTTCGGTGAGGAGCGCGAGCTTCTCGACGAGGTTCCCGGCGAATTCCTCGTCGTCCTGGGCGTCGATCTCCGACTTGACGGAGTAGAGCACGTCGCCGGCGGCCTTGAACTTCGCCCACATGGCGTCGTCCTGCTTCTTGCCGCTGCGTCCGGCGAGCTTCCACTCGTCGAGCAGCGTGCGGTAGGCGGGGATGCCGTCCGCGCCCTTCGGCGCAAGCGCCTCAGCCTGCTCGATGAGCTGCTGCTTGCGGTTGCGGACGTCCTTGTGCGCCGTGTCGAGCTCGGCGAAGAACGCCTTGCGATTCTGCTCGATGGTGGTGCGTGCCGCGCGGAAACGCTTCCAGAGCTCGTTGGCCTCACCCTTGGGGATGCGGGGCGCATCGTGCTGGTGCGCCTGCCACTTGGCGAACAGGGCGTCGAGGGCGGCGCTCGTCTGCTTCCACTGCGTCTTGGCGGGGTCCTCTGCTGCGAGGGCCTCTGCCTCCTCGACGATCGCGGCGCGTTCGGCGACGGCTGCTACAGCGGCGGCCTTCGATTCGGCACCCTGCTGCTCCGTGAGCTCGCTGACGGCGCCACCGAGGGCACCGAGACGCTCCACGAGGGCGGCGAGGTTGCCGACGGCGTTTGCGGTCGCAACCGTCTTCGCGAGGTGCGAGACGGATTTGGCGATGTCAGCAGCCGGGGCACCGCCCTTGGCACGCTGCTCGAGAAGGGTGACCTGTCCGTTGAGTTCGACGTACTTGCGCTCGAAGTAGGCCAGGGCCTCCTCCGGCGTCGCGTCAGGATACTGGCCAACCGCGCGTTCGCCCGACGCTTCGCGCACGAAAACCGTGCCGGATTCGTCTACGCGACCCCATGGTTGCTGATCTGTCGTAGTCAAGAGTCTCACCTTAGATGTCGATGTGTGTGTGCCCACACTGGGCCAATACCCGGTCAAGCCTATTGCAAGGCCCGGACGGCTGGAACTACTGGACGCTGAAGGCGCTGATTAAGGTCGTGACCTTCGGGGCGCCGTCCGTCGAACCGTCGGCGACTCCGGCATCCGTGATCTGCGCCTTCACCTGGTCGAGCCCGCTCGTGACATGGCCGATCACCGTGTAGCCGCCCGCGGCATCCGACGGGATGGTCGAATCCTGGTAGAGGATGAAGAACTGGCTGCCCTGGCTGTATCCGTTGGCGCTCTGGCGCGCCATCGCGATGGAACCGGCCGGGTAGACGTTGTCGGCGGGCGCATTCTCGACGGGACCATAGCTGTAGCCGGGGCCGCCGGAACCGTCGCCGGCCGGGTCGCCGCACTGGAGCACGTAGATCCCCGAGGTCGTCAGCCGGTGACAGGTCAGGTCGGAGTAGAAGTCGGACTGGACGAGGCTGATCGTGGACGAAACCGCCTGGGGGGCCGCGGCACCGTCGAGTTCGATTCCGAGGTTGATGCCGTTGAGGCCGAGGGTTCCGGTCCAGGTGCGGCCCTCTGCGAGCGTGCTCGGCGGGACGGTCCCGGTGTTCGCGCCGGCGGCGGCGGTCGGGGTGGCCGTGGCCGTTGGCGTGGCCGTCGCGGAGGAGCTCGGCGCCGGAGTGCCGGGGCCCCCGTTGAAGAAGTAGACCTGGGCGACGACCGCGAGCACGGCGACGACGACGACGGCGATGCCGGCCACGACGTTGTCCCTGCGACGACGGGTCTGCTGGTGTTCGTGCACCGCCCGGCGTGCCTGGTACGCGCGAACCCGGATGCGGGCCTCGCGCTCGTCGCGATCCTGCTTCTTGTTCGCTGCCACGGCTGTCCTCCAGGATGCTGTGCGGATGTCTTCCGCGACCAGCTTGAACTCTACAACGCGAGCACTGCCGCTCGAACGCCGGTGTCAGCGGTGCGAACTACGCTGGAGGCATGGTCGATGGACAACCCGGACTGCGCAGCGGCGCAACACCTCTCGCAGTACGGATGCGACCGACGACCCTCGCCGAAGTGGCCGGCCAGCGGCACCTGCTCACCCCCGGTTCCCCCCTGGTCAGTTTGGCCAGCGACAAGTCGGGGGAGCGCGGCGCTGTCTCCGTGATCCTCTGGGGTCCGCCGGGCACCGGGAAGACGACCCTCGCCCAGGCGATCGCGCACAGTTCCGGCCGCCGCTTCGTCGAACTCTCCGCGGTCTCCGCGGGGGTGCGCGACGTGCGGCAGGTGATGGAGGAGGCACGCACGAGCCGCGACCTCTACGGGCTGTCGACCGTGCTCTTCCTCGACGAGATCCACCGGTTCAGCAAGGCCCAGCAGGACGCACTGCTGCCCGGCGTCGAAAACGGCGTCATCATTCTCGTCGCAGCGACGACCGAGAATCCGTCGTTCTCCGTGATCGCCCCCCTGCTGTCCCGGTCCCTCCTGCTCACCCTCGAAACGCTCAGCGACGAGGACCTCGGGGTCGTCATCGACAGGGCCGTGACGGATGCGCGCGGACTGGCCGATCGCTTCGTGCTGGAACCCGAGGCCCGCGCCACCATCATCAGGCTCGCCTCCGGCGACGCCCGCCGTGCCCTCACGGCGCTCGAAGCGGCATCCGTCTCTGCGTTGTCATCGGGGACTGATGACGATGACGAGGTCGATGGCGAGGCCGCAGACGTGCCTGACGCCCGCCCCGTCATCACGAGCGACACGGTCGCCCTCGCCGTCGACAGGGCGCTCTTGCGCTACGACCGCAACGGGGATGAGCACTACGACGTGATCAGCGCCTTCATCAAGTCGGTGCGGGGATCGGACGTCGATGCGTCGCTGCACTATCTCGCGAGGATGATCGAGGCGGGGGAGGACCCGCGATTCATCGCGCGCCGCATCATCGTCCTCGCCTCGGAGGACATCGGGATGGCAGACCCCCAGTCCCTCGTGATCGCGGTCGCCGCCGCCGACGCCGTGCAGCTCATCGGGATGCCGGAGGGGCGGATCCCGCTCGCCCAGGCCGTCGTGCACCTCGCGACCGCGCCCAAGTCCAACGCTTCGTACCTCGCGCTCGACGCGGCGATCGCCGATGTGCGCGCGGGCAAGACCGGCCGGGTGCCGAAGCACCTGCGCGACGCCCACTACGCCGGCGCCAAACGACTCGGGCACGGCAAGGGGTATCGCTACCCGCACGACGACACCCTCGGCGTCGTGCAGCAGCAGTACCCGCCGGACGAACTCGCGGCCGTCCGCTACTACGAACCCACCGAACACGGCAATGAGCGAGAGGTCTCGGCACGCCTCGCCAAGCTGCGCCGGATCATCCGCGGCGAGTGACTCCGGGCCCCCGCGCTGGGTCCAGCCCAGGCATGGCCGGCCGGGTCCGGTGTGGTAGTCTGTTCAGGCCTACAACTGGCATCGGCATGCGGCTGCGTCCGATTCCAGGTTGGAGAGGGAGCCCTGTAGCCGGGCACCCCGTGGCACATCCCTCTGATCTCCCATGACGCCGGCCCACACGCTGGCGCCCTGGATTCCACTTTGTCTGTTGCTCGTTCCATTGAAAGGACACCGTGTCTACCAAGTCACGTACCCGCAGTAAGACCCGCCTGTCGCGGGCCCTGGGCATCGCCCTGACCCCGAAGGCCGCCCGCTACCTCGAGAAGCGTCCGTACGCTCCGGGCGAGCACGGTCGCACCAAGCGCAAGACCGACTCTGACTATGCCGTGCGTCTCCGCGAAAAGCAGCGCTTAAGGGCCCAGTACGGCATCCGCGAAGCCCAGCTCAAGATCGCCTTCGAAGAGGCCCGTCGCGCCCAGGGCCTGACCGGTGAAAACCTGGTCGAGATCCTCGAGACCCGTCTCGACGCCCTTCTCGTTCGCGCGGCAATCGCCCGCACGACCGCGCAGGCCCGCCAGATGGTCGTGCACCGTCACATCCTCGTCGACGGCCAGCTCGTCGACCGCCCCTCCTTCCGCGTGAAGCCGGGTCAGCTCATCCACGTCAAGGCTCGCAGCGAGGGCATGGAGCCGTTCCAGGTCGCCGCAGCCGGCGGACACGTCGACGTGCTCCCGAAGCTCCCGCCGTACCTCGAGGTCGAGATCGACAAGCTCCAGGCCCGCCTCGTGCGTCGCCCGAAGCGCATCGAAATCCCCGTGACGTGTGAAGTCCAGCTCGTCGTCGAGTACTACGCAGCCCGCTAGGTTCCCCTGCCCGCCGTCCGGCGGCATCTGAACTACGCTGGAGAGCGGATCACCCCCAGGGGTGGTCCGCTTCGTGCGTTAACCGGTGCTGTCGGCCGGGAGTCAACGTATGAACCTTTCGGAATGGATGGAGTCACCAGTGTCAGGTGGAGATATCGCGGGCCTCGCTGCCGCCGTCGTGTTTGCTGTTCTCGTCGGGCTGCTCGCCGTTCCGCTGCTGAAGCTCGGCCGGGTCTTCGACGAGACGACCCTCGCGATCCACGAGCTGAGCCAGAACGTCACTCCGCTCCTGTCCGAGACGACGACCACCCTGCAGGAGACCAACAAACAGCTGGCCAGGGTCGATACGATCACCGGAAACGTCGCGGATGTGACGGGTAACGTCTCGGCACTCGTCGCGCTGTTCGCCGCGACCGTCGGCGGACCGCTCATCAAACTCGCCGGCTTCTCCGCCGCCGTGAGGGCGGGTTTTCGCGCAGCATCCCCGACGCGCGCAGGTCGTCGGCGCGGGTAGTCGGCTACGCTGGAAAGAGGCTGGTCGAGTCCGGGATAGGCCGACCGCACCACTCGCGCGGCCGTCGCGCATTTCTATCAGGGTCTCCACACCGTTCAGGGAGCATTTGTCATGAAGAATTTCATCTGGTTGGTCATCGGGGTCGGCGTCGGATTCTTGATCGCGCATGAAGCGAACAACACCCGTCAGGGCAAGCTGTTCTTCAGCGACCTCGACACCAAGGCGCGTGAGTTCGGTGAGGCCATCTCCGATGGCTACCGCAAGCGCGAGGCAGAACTGCGCGACGCCCTCGGCGACGTCGCCGACGCCGGAACCGACGCACTCGGCGGCACGACCCGCCCCTGAGCATCCGCTCGGGCTTCTCTACTTTTTCGCCTATTCATTCTTCAACGAACTACGGAACCCATGCAGACTGCTGAAATTCGCGGGCGCTGGCTCGACTTCTTTGCCGACCGCGGACACACCGTCGTACCGTCGGCGTCGCTCGTCAGCGACGACCCCACCCTGTTGTTCACCGTCGCCGGGATGGTGCCCTTTGTGCCCTATCTCACCGGACTCGTCCCCGCACCGTATCCGCGTGCGACGAGCGTGCAGAAATGCATCAGGACAAACGACATCGAAGAAGTGGGCAAGACGCCGCGCCACGGCACGTTCTTCCAGATGAACGGCAATTTTTCCTTCGGAGACTACTTCAAGGAACAGGCGATCGGCTACGCGTGGGAGCTTCTGACGACCTCGGAGGCCGACGGCGGCTACGGGTTCCAGGAGAAGGACCTCTGGGTCACCGTCTACCAGGACGACGACGAGGCGTTCCGCTACTGGCGGGCGCTCGGCCTGCCGGAGGAGCGCATCCAGCGCCTCGGAATGGACAGCAACTACTGGTCGACCGGCCAGCCCGGACCCGCGGGCCCCTGCTCGGAGATCTTCTTCGACCGCGGGCCCGCATACGGCGCAGACGGCGGCCCCGCGACGGACGACGACCGGTACGTCGAAATCTGGAACCTCGTCTTCATGCAGTATCTCAGGGGCGAGGGCACGGGCAAGAACGACTTCGTCATCCTCGGCGACCTGCCGAAGAAGAACATCGACACCGGCATGGGTCTCGAACGCGTCGCGTTCCTCAAGCAGGGCGTCGAGAACATGTACGAGATCGACCAGGTCCGCCCGGTCCTCGACCGGGCTGCCGCGCTCTCCGGACGCCGCTACGGCGCCGTGCACGACGACGACGTGCGGATGCGCATCGTCGCGGATCACGTGCGTTCCTCACTCATGCTGATGAGCGACGGCGTGACGCCGTCCAATGAAGGCCGCGGCTACATCCTCCGTCGTCTGATGCGCCGCTCCGTGCGCGCCATGCGCCTGCTCGGCGTGGACGTGGCGACGTTCCCCGAACTGTTCCCCGCCGCGCGGGACGCCATGATGAGCGCGTACCCGGAGGTCCACGGCGATTACGCCAGGATCAGCCAGGGCGCGTACGCCGAGGAAGAGACCTTCCTCCGTACCCTCGCGAGCGGCAGCACCGTCCTCGACGTCGCGGTCGCGAAGACCATCAAGGCGAAGAAGACCGAGCTTGCGGGAGACACGGCGTTCCTGCTGCACGACACCTACGGGTTCCCGATCGAGATCACCCTCGAGATGGCGGAGGAAGCCGGGCTGAGCGTCAACCGGTCCGCGTTCGACGCCCTGATGGCCAAACAGCGCTCGATGGCGAAGGCGGACGCGAAAGCCAAGAAGACCCATCTCGCCGATCTCTCCGTCTACAGTGCCTTCCGAGCCTCCGGCGAGACCGTCTTCACCGGCTACGAGGAACTGCAGACCGAATCCAGCGTGCTCGGGATCATCGTCGACGGCGCGTCCGTCACGAAGGCGGTCGCGGGTGAGATCGCGGAAGTGATCCTCGCCGAGACGGCGCTCTACGCCGAGTCCGGCGGCCAGGAGGCCGACGCCGGCCTCATCGTCGGCCGCGGCTACGAGCTCGAGGTCCTCGACGTCCAGAAGCCCGTCAAGGGCCTGATCAGCCACAAGGTGCACGTGACAAGCGGAGAGGTCGGCGTCGGAGACCCCGCGACGAGCGTTGTCGATCCGAACTGGCGCCGTGGCGCCCGCCAGGCGCACTCCGGAACCCACGTGCTGCACGCGGCACTGCGCCAGGTCCTCGGCCCGAACGCGCACCAGTCCGGCTCATACAACAAGGCCGGGTTCTTCCGTCTCGACTTCTCCTGGAACCAGGCGCTGTCGGCCGCGACCCGCAGCGAGATCGAGGAGATCTCCAACAACGCGATCCGCGACAACCTGCCTGTCGTCACCCGGGAGCTTCCCCTCGCGGAGGCGAAGGCGCTCGGCGCCATGGCGCTCTTCAGCGAGAAGTACGGTGACCGGGTCCGCGTCGTCGACATCGGCGGACCCTGGTCCAGGGAACTCTGTGCGGGGACCCATGTGGGTTCGAGCGCCGAGATCGGAATGATCAACCTCGTCAGCGAGGCTTCGGTCGGGTCGACCAACCGCCGGGTCGAGTCCCTCGTCGGCCTCGAGGCCTTCCGGGACCTCGCAGCCGAGCGGGCGATCGTCTCCCAGCTGACCGCCAACCTCAAGACGCCGAAGGAACAACTGCCCGAACGCATCGGCGAATTGCTCACGAGCCTCAAGACCGCAGAGAAGAAGATCGCGGCCTTCGAAGCGAAGGCACTCACCGAACGCGTTCCCGCGCTCGTCGCGACTGCCCAGCGCGCAGGGGCCGTGCGTCTCGTCGCCGAGAACCTCGGCACACTGAATTCTCCCGATGACGTGCGGATGATCGTCACCGCCACCCGGGCCCAGCTCGGATCCGACCCTGCAGTCGTCGCACTTGCGGCCGTCGTCGACGACAAGCCCGTCATCATCGTGGCGACCAATGCGGCGGCACGGGACGGCGGCCAGCGCGCCGGGGCCCTTGCGAAGCTCGTCGCCGGCATCCTCGGCGGCGGCGGAGGCGGCAAGGACGACCTTGCCCAGGGCGGCGGAACCGACGTGAACATGATCGCGGGCGCCCTTGCCGCCGTCCGCACCACGATCGCGGGCTGAAGAATGCGGCATGGCGTGCGGGTCGGAGTCGATGTCGGTAAGGCCAGGATCGGCCTCGCGATGAGCGACCCGCACGGCATGCTCGCGACCCCCGTCGAAACCGTGCCCCGGGACTTGAACGGCGTCACCGACGTGGCGCGGATCACCGCCGTCGTCCTGGGCCTCGGCGCCGTGGAGGTTATCGTCGGCCTCCCGCTCGCCCTCTCCGGCAACCACACCGCGTCGACGAACGATGCCGTCGGCTTCGCTGAAACCCTCGCCCTGGCCGTTCCCGTACCGGTGCGCCTCGTCGACGAACGGCTGTCGACCGTCGCAGCGCAAGGCGTCCTCCGCACCGCTGGCCGCAAGGCGAAGACCCAGCGTCCGGTCATCGACCAGGTCGCGGCGACCATCATCCTGCAGCACGCCCTCGACACGGAACGCGGTCTCGGGCATCCGCCCGGGTCGGCCGTCGTGCCTGCCGTCGTGCCGACGGTTCCCTCCGCGACCACGTCGCCCGCAGCTCCGATCGAAGGGTCCTGATCGTGCCCCATCCCTCGCTCGACCCCCGGGACGACCCGGCAGGAACGAGTTCACCGGCGCCGGACGCGCACGGTAGTCACGCGGCCGGAGCACCCGGTGCACCCGGTGCGGAACCCCCGGTCAATCCCTGGGCGGGCCTGCTGACTCCGCACGACGAGACACCGGCTTCCGGCGATCCCGGCCGGTCAGGGGCAGACGCCGACGGTGCCTTCCCCACCCGCAGGTCCCTCCGCACCACGACCGAGGCTCCGCAGACCTCACGGTCGAGCCGCCGCTCCCAGCTCGGCTCCGAGCCACCACGGCCGGCCAAACGGCGCCGCAAGGGCCCGTGGGGTTGCCTGATCGCCCTCGTCGTGCTCGTGGCGCTCGTTGCGGGCGCGGCTGTAGCGCTGCAGGGTCCGATCGATCAGCTTCGGGCGACACTCGCGGGCCCCGCAGACTATTCCGGGTCCGGCGAGGCGAAGATCGTGGTCATGATCCATGAGGGCGAGACCGGATCCGACATCGCGAACACCCTCGTGGCCCAGGACGTCGTCAAGAGCTACGACGCCTTCTACAAGCTCCTGCTGAAGGTCACCCCCGCACCGGTCTTCCAGCCGGGCGCATACCAGCTGATGACGAAGATGAGCGCGAGCGCTGCGCTCACCGCGCTGCAGGACCCCGCCAGCAAGCTCGAACTGACCGTCGTGATCCCGGAAGGCACGGCGGAGGCCGACATCCTGCAACTGGTCAGCGAGGGCACGAGCATCCCGCTCGCCGACCTCCAGGCGGCCTCCACGGACGTCGCGGCCTTCGGCCTTCCCGCAGAGGCCACGACTCTCGAGGGCTTCCTGTTCCCGGCGACGTACACCTTCGTTCCGGGCGTCACCGCGAAGGACGCCCTCAAGACCCTCGTGGACCGGCAGTTCGAGGCCCTCGACTCCGCAGGGGTCGCACCGGCCGACCGATGGAAGACCATCGTGCTCGCCGCGCTGATCCAGAGGGAGGCCGGCCTCGCCGCCGACTACCCCAAGGTCGCCAGGGTGTTCCTGAACCGGCTCGACCACGCACAGTGGGAGAGCGGGCTGCTGCAGTCCGACGCGACGGTGGCATACGGCACCGGGCACACGAACGTCGTCACTACGACGGATGCCGAACGCGCCGACGCGGGCAACCCGTACAACACCTATGTCCACCCCGGACTCCCGGTCGGCCCGATCTCGAACCCGGGGGACATCGCGATCAAGGCGGCCCTGCACCCCGCAGACGGAACCTGGCTGTACTTCGTCACCTGGAACCTCGACACCGGCGAGACCATCTTTTCCACGACCGCAGCCGAACACGAAGCCGGCGTTGCCCAGTGGCAGGCCTGGATGAAGGACCACCCCGAATATGGTTGAGCGCACGTCAATGACACTGACCCGGCCACTGCCTGAGCGCGTGAGCCAGGGAAAGCCTGTGGAAGGATAGTGGGCATGCTTCGTTGGCTCACCGCAGGAGAGTCCCACGGCCCCGAACTCATCGCTATTGTCGAGGGTTTGCCCGCAGGGATCCCCGTCACACTCGATTCGATCCGCCTCGATCTCGCGCGCCGCAAACTCGGCTACGGCCGGGGTGCCCGGATGACGTTCGAGCAGGACGAACTCACCATTTCCGGCGGCGTCCGGCACGGATTCACCCTCGGCGGTCCGGTCGCGCTGCGGATCGGCAACACCGAATGGCCCAAGTGGTCGGAGGTGATGAGTGCGGACCCCGTCGAGACCGCGCCAGGAGAGGTGCAGAGCACCCGCGGCCGGGGCGCCCCGCTGACCCGGCCGAGGCCGGGCCATGCCGACCTCGTCGGCATGCAGAAGTACGGCTTCGACGAAGCCAGGCCGGTCCTCGAGCGCGCCAGTGCCCGCGAGACCGCCGCACGGGTGGCCCTCGGCGCCGTCGCCAGGTCCTTCCTGGCCGAGCTCGGCATCCGCCTGGTCAGCCACACCCTCTCGATCGGGCCCGTGCGCGTGCCGGAGGATGCCATGCTGCCGCACCCGGACGACCTCGAGACCCTCGACGCCGACCCGCTGCGCTGCTTCGACGCGGCGACGAGCGCGCTCATGGTGGCCGAGGTCGACCAGGCCCACAAGGACGGCGACACCCTCGGCGGCGTTGTCGAGGTGCTCGCATACAACCTGCCGCCCGGTCTCGGGTCCTTCGTACACTGGGACCGCCGACTGGACTCCCAGCTCGCCGCTGCGCTGATGGGCATCCAGGCGATCAAGGGCGTCGAGGTCGGAGACGGCTTCCTCACCACGACCCGCCGCGGTTCGCACGCGCACGATGAGCTCGTGCAGTCCGACGGCCGCATCCAGCGGGTCAGCGACCGTGCCGGCGGCACGGAGGGCGGCATGAGCACGGGAACCGTGCTGCGGGTCCGGGCCGGCATGAAGCCGATCGCGACCATCCCCCGGGCACTGCGCACCGTCGACGTCACGACGAGCGAGGCCGCTCCCGCCCACCACCAGCGGTCGGATGTCTGTGCCGTGCCCGCCGCCGGCGTCGTCGCCGAAGCCATGGTCGCGCTCGTCCTCGCCAACTCGGTGCTGGAGAAGTTCGGCGGAGACTCGATCGACGAGACCAGGCGCAACCTCGAGTCCTACCTCGCGCACATCCCCGGCAACCTCAAGACCGGCGCGTCGAGCGACGCCTCGCTGTGACAACGGCGGGACGGTAATGCCGGAACTGCCTCCGACGCAGGCACAGGCGGGGAACGGTGACCTGCCGGACTTCCCGCTCGTGCTGATCGGGCCGATGGCCGCCGGCAAGACCAAGGTCGGCAAGCGGGTGGCGCGGGTACTCGGCGTCCCGTTCGTGGACACCGACGCACTCATCGTCTCAGGGCACGGGTCCGTCGCGAACCTGTTCAGCAGGTACGGCGAGGAGCATTTCCGTGCGCTGGAACGGATTGCCGTCGGCCAGGCCCTGGCCACCCGGTCGGTCGTCTCCCTCGGCGGGGGAGCCGTGCTCGACGCAGGCACCCGCGCCGACCTCGCCCGCTGCCGGGTCGTGTACCTGAGCGTGACGGAGCAGGCCGTCGCCGGCCGGATCAACGGCGGCAAGCGGCCGCTCCTGGCCAATGGCCTCGCCGACTGGATCCGCATCTACGAACTTCGCCGCCCGCTCTACGAAGAGCTCGCCGGCCTCCACATCGACACCTCGAATCGCCAGATGGACTCCATCGCCGACGATGTCGTGGCCTGGATCCAGAGAGGGCAGAACACCTATGACTGACGTTCCCAAGACAACCGAGACCAGCGACACCACCGAGACGACCGAGACCACCGTCATCACGGTGTCCGGGGTCGACAGCTACCCGGTCATCATCGGCCGCGGCCTCCTCGCCGAAGTTGCCGAACAGCTCGGCCCGAAGGTCGGCAAGGTGCTCATCGTGCACACCTCGACCCTCGGCGCACGCGCCGTCGCCCTCAGGGAGGGCCTGCTCGCGCACTACGAGGTGCTCATCGCCGAGGTCCCAGACGCCGAGGCCGCCAAGCGCGTCGAGGTCGCCGCGTTCTGCTGGCAGGTGATGGGCCAGGCGGACTTCAGCAGGACGGACGCCGTGATCGGCTTCGGCGGGGGAGCCGCAACCGACCTCGCGGGTTTCGTCGCCGCGACCTGGCTGCGCGGCGTGCGCCTCGTCCAGCTCCCGACGAGTGTGCTCGGCATGGTCGACGCGGCCGTCGGCGGCAAGAACGGCATCAACACCGCTGAGGGCAAGAACCTCGTCGGCACCTTCTACGCGCCCGCCGCCGTGATCTGCGACCTCGACACCCTCGACGACCTGCCCCGCAACGAGATCCTCGCCGGCTTCGCCGAGATCGTGAAGGCCGGCTTCATCCAGGTGCCCGAGATCCTCGACATCGTCGAGGCGGATGTCGCCGCCGTGACCGACCCGAAGACGCCGCAGTTCCGCCGCGTGCTCGAACTCGCGATCGAGATGAAGGCCCGCGTCGTCGGCGCAGACTTCAAGGAGTCCGGCCTGCGCGAGATCCTCAACTACGGGCACACCCTCGGCCACGCCGTCGAGCACGCCGAACGGTACGGCTGGCGCCACGGCGCCGCCGTCTCGGTGGGCATGATGTTCGCCGCAGAGCTCGCCCGGCTGAGCGGACGGCTGTCCGACGAGGCGGCAGACCGGCACCGCAGCATCCTCGAATCGCTCACCCTGCCGACCAGCTACCCCGTGGGCCGGTGGAGCACCCTGCTCGCGACGATGCAGCGCGACAAGAAGACCCGCAGCGGCATGCTCCGCTTCATCGTGCTCGACGACATCGGCAAGCCGACCGTGCTCGAAGGCCCGGACGCCTCGCTGCTCTTCGCCGCGTACCAGGAAATCGGGTCCTAGCGCCGTCGTGCAGGAATGGGTCCTAGAATGATGCCCTGAGCGGGCAGGGACCCGGTCGCCGACCAGAGTCGATCGGAGGACACACCGTGAACCAGTGGACCGTGGGGTCGACAGGCGAACCCGTTCGGGACGTCGTGCTGAAGCTGGCCAGGGCGCACGAGACCGCAGTCGGCTCGGCACTCGGCACCGCGTGGGGAACCACCCCCGGTCCGGGACCGAGCAGCATCGTGCCCTTCGACGGGGTGAACCCCCGCACCGATTCGGCCCTGCTCGCGGATGCCCGTGGCGGCGTCCGCAGGCTCGTCCAGGAGTCCTGGGAACGGTCCCTGTCGCTGCACATCGATCCCGCCCGACCGGCACCGGAGCCGGAACTGTCGTCAGACGCCCTCAGGGAATTGCGTGACCGGCATCCGCTCTCCGCGGTTCTCCCCGTCGTCCAGAACCTCCTGATCCGGCATTCCCTCGAGTCCGGCCTCATCGTCGCCATCGGGGACGAGTCCGGCAGGCTGCTCTGGATCGACGGCGACCGTGCCGTCCGGCGCCGGGCGGAGGGCATGCTGTTCGTCGAGGGAGCAGACTGGTCGGAACGCCGGGTCGGGACGAGCGCGCCCGGAACGGCCCTCACCCTCGACCACGGTATCCAGATCCAGCGTGCGGAGCATTTCAACTGGCTGGCGCACTCGTGGAGCTGCACGGCCGTGCCGATCCACGACCCGGACTCGGGCAGCATCCTGGGCGTCATCGACGTGACGGGCGGCGACGACGCCGTCGGTCCCCAGACGCTCCCGCTCGTCGAGGCCGCAGCGTGGGCGATGGAGGCCGAACTGCGCATCCAGCGGCTGCGCGGGCGAAACGACGCCGGCTTCGGCCGCGGCGCCCCACGCGATCACGCGGTCATGCGGGTCGCCGGATTCGCGCAGACACCCGCACCGTCGGCCCAGAGGCGCCCGACGAACGCACGGGTGTCTGTTCTCGGGCGCGACACCGGGTTCCTCGAAAACGGGCTCGCGTCCTTCGAGCTCAGCCCGCGGCACGCCGAGATCCTCACCCTGCTCGCCTGGTACCGGGACGGCCTCACCGCGGACAGACTGTCCCAGCTGCTGAGCGACCAGCCGAACTCCGTCGACAACCTCCGCGCCGAGATGGTGCGGTTGCGCAAGGTGCTGGACGGGACGGAGCCGCCCCTCTCGATCGCCTCCCGGCCGTACCGGCTCGGTTCACCGGTCGAGCTCGACGCCCAGCGCGTGCTCGCGCTCCTCGAACGCGGCGCGCACCGGGTCGCCCTCGGCACCTATCGCGGGCCGCTGCTGCCAGCCTCCGTCGCCCCGGGCATCGTCGAGATCCGCTCGGAGATCAGTTCCCGGCTGCGCCAGGCGCTGCTGAGCGACGCGAGCCCCGACCTGCTCCTCGAATACGCCCGCAGCGACGAGGCCGCCTGGGACGAGGAGGTCTGGCGCGCCTGCCTGGAACTGCTGCCGCCCCGGTCGCCGAAACGGGCATCCGTCGTCGCGCGCCTCGGGAAGATCGAGTCGGACCTCGCCGACTCCGGCGCCCCTGGCGCCGGGCGCAACCTCCCGCAACCCTGACGCAACGGTCTCGCCGCGTACGCTCGGCCCAGGTCCGCAGCAGGCGGACCCCACCGACAACGTCGTCGACGAGGAGAGAAATGACCGTCTATGCCAACCCCGGGACCCCGGGCGCCAAAGTCACCTTCAAGCCCCGCTATGAGAACTGGATCAACGGAGGCTGGGTCAAGCCCGTCAAGGGCCAGTACTTCGAAGACATCTCGCCCGTGAACGGAAAGCCGTTCGCCGAGGTCGCCCGCGGAACCGCGGAGGACATCGAACTCGCACTCGACGCCGCCCATCGGGCCGCCCCGGCCTGGGGCAAGACCACGGCGACCGAACGCGCCGCCGTGCTCAACCGGATCGCAGACGTCATCGACGCCAACAAGGAACTGCTCGCCGTCGCAGAGACCTGGGACAACGGCAAGCCGATCCGCGAGCCGCTCAACGCCGACCTCCCGCTCGCGAGCGACCACTTCCGCTACTTCGCCGCGGCGATCCGTTCGCAGGACGGCGACCACGCCGAACTCGACAACGACACCGTCTCGTACCAGTTCCACGAGCCGCTCGGCGTCGTCGGCCAGATCATCCCGTGGAACTTCCCGATCCTGATGGCGGTCTGGAAGCTCGCTCCCGCCCTCGCGGCCGGGAATGCGATCGTGATGAAGCCGGCAGAACAGACCCCGGTGTCGATCATGGTGCTGATCGAACTGATCGGCGACATCCTGCCGCCCGGCGTGCTCAACATCGTCAACGGGTTCGGTCTCGAGGCGGGCAAGCCGCTCGCCTCCTCCCCGCGCATCCGCAAGATCGCCTTCACGGGGGAGACCACCACGGGTCGCCTGATCCTGCAGTATGCGAGCGCCAACATCATCCCGGCCACGGTCGAACTCGGCGGCAAGAGCGCGAACATCTTCTTCAGCGACGTCGCCCAGGAGCAGGACAGCTTCTACGACAAGGCCCAGGAGGGCTTCGTGCTCTTCGCCTTCAACCAGGGCGAGGTCTGCACGGCGCCGAGCCGGGCGCTCCTGCAGAAGCCGATCTACGAGAGCTTCCTCGGCAGCGCCATCGAGCGCACCCGCAAGGCGATCCAGGGCAACCCGCTCGACACCGACACCCAGGTCGGGGCGCAGGCGAGCAACGACCAGCTCGAGAAGATCCTCTCCTACATCGACATCGGCAAGCAGGAGGGTGCCCGGCTGGCCCTCGGCGGAGAGCGCGTCGACCTCGGCGGCGACCTCAGCGGCGGCTACTACGTGCAGCCGACCATCTTCGAGGGCAACAACAAGATGCGCATCTTCCAGGAAGAGATCTTCGGACCCGTCCTCGCGGTGACGAGCTTCTCCGACTACGAAGACGCCATCTCGATCGCCAACGACAACCTCTACGGGCTCGGCGCCGGCGTCTGGTCCCGGAACGGCAACGTCGCCTACCGCGCCGGCCGCGACATCCACGCCGGACGAGTGTGGATCAACAACTACCACCACTACCCCGCCGGGGCCGCGTTCGGCGGCTACAAGAGCTCGGGCATCGGCCGCGAGAACAACAAGCTCGCCCTCGGCCACTACCAGCAGACCAAGAACCTGCTCGTGTCCTACTCGGAGAAGCCGCTCGGCTTCTTCTAAACGGCACCGGTATCGAGAGGGGCCGTCGGCATCGACCGGTGGCCCCTTTCGACCGTCCCGCACCTCGACTACCGTTGGTGCATCCCGCCCGCTGCCCAGCGAGCGGGTATCGAACCCGAAAGGCCAGGCAATGTCGCCAGCAGCGCCCGCAACGTCCACGGTCATCGCCTCCGTCACGGTTCCGGGGGAGACCACGCCGCGCGTCGAATTCACGCCGGCGGCAGTGGATGTCCTCCGTGAACTCCAGACCCAGTTCGGGCCGCTGATGTTCCACCAGTCGGGCGGATGCTGCGACGGCAGTTCCCCGATGTGCTTCCCGGCGGGTGAGTTCATCACTTCAGACCGGGACGTGCTCCTCGGCGTGCTCGACATCGCCCCGGACGACGAGGCTCCGCAGCCGGTCGAGTTCTGGATCTCGGCGGAGCAGTTCGAATACTGGAGTCACACCTTCCTCACGGTGGACGTCGTTCCCGGACGGGGGAGCGGTTTTTCGCTCGAGGCTCCTCGCGGCGTGCGGTTCCTGATCCGGTCCCGGTTGATGGAGACCTTCGGCTGACTCCGTCGGCGGCCCCGTCCTCAACAAGCCCGTTCACGGCATCCGTCTGTGGACAACCGCCGCGGAGCTGGCTCGGCCGGGCATCCTGTCCGGCATGACCCCTTCTTCCCTCTCCATCGAAGACCAGCCACCCGTCACCTCCCTCGACGAAGCCCGGGAGCGTGTCGCCGACCTGGTCGGCCACGCCATCAGCCGCCAGCTCTGGCTGATGCTCTTCGACGCCGCGGGCCGGCAGCTTCCGCTGGTGATCCCGGTGGGCGGCATTCCGCTGCGTCCCGATCCCGGGGACAGCGTGCAGATGGCCTCGGGCATCACCACGATCCTGGCCGATTGTGCACCGGGCGGCAGCGTCGTACTGACGCTCGAACGACCCGGGGGTGCGGCGCTCACCGCTCCGGACCAGGCGTGGGCCCGCGAGCTGAGGGCGTCCTTCGGAAAGGTGCTGCCGATCCTCGGCCTGTTCGTCGCGCACGACACCGGGGTGGCCGACCTCGCGGAGTGACCCTCGGTCAGCCTTTGGCTGTGGGCTCGCGGGCAACTACACTCGTTTGAGGCCGATTCGGCCGCGCACCTTCCTAACTGAACTGACTGAACGGAACCGCTTTCCATGGCATCAACCGCCGATATCCGAAATGGCGTCGTCCTCAACATGGACGGCCAGCTTTGGGCCGTCACCGACTTCCAGCACGTCAAGCCGGGCAAGGGCGGCGCTTTCGTTCGCACCAAACTGAAGAACGTCGTCACGGGCAAGACCGTCGACCGCACCTTCAACGCCGGAGCGAAGATCGAGACCGAGAACGTCGACCGCCAGGACTTCCAGTACCTGTATGCGGACGGCGACTCCTACGTCTTCATGGACGTGTCCGACTTCGACCAGCTCACCGTCTCCAGCGTCGTCGTCGGTGACGCCTCGAACTTCCTGCTCGAGAACCAGAACGTGACCATCGCCCTCCACAACGGCAACCCGCTGTATGTCGAGCTGCCGGCATCCGTCGTGCTCGAAATCACGTACACCGAGCCCGGCCTGCAGGGCGACCGCTCCACCGGCGGCACCAAGCCCGCCACCGTGGAGACCGGCTACCAGATCCAGGTCCCGCTGTTCCTCGAACAGGGCACCAAGGTCAAGGTCGACACCCGCACCGGTGACTACCTCGGCCGCGTCAACTAGTGAGCGCACGCACGAAGGCGCGTAAGCGCGCACTCGACATCCTGTACGCCGCCGACGTGCGGCAGACGACGATCCCCGAGTCTCTCGCCGCCGAGGCACAGCGCGCCGCGAGCGAGCCCGCCCGGATGGCCTCGTGGCTGTACGCGCGAGAGATCGTCGACGGCGTCGTTGATCACCGCGAGGAGATCGACGAACTCATCGAGACCTACTCGCAGGGCTGGACGCTCAAGCGGATGCCGGTCGTCGACCGGGCCATCCTGCGGATCGGGATCTGGGAGATCCTGTTCAACGACGCCGTTCCGCACGCCGTCGCGATCGACGAGGCCGTCGAGGCCGCCAAGATCCTCTCGACGGATGATTCGGCCGGCTTCGTGAACGGACTTCTCGGCAGGATCGCGCAGACCGCTCCACCGGCGCCCACTGCGCCGGCTGCCTCCTAGGCTCGACCCATACCGTTCCGTCAGCCCGGGGGAAGATCATGAGCAACGACACGCCAGAGCCGTATCCGTCCTACCCGGAACAGCCGGGTCTGCCGGCGACACCGCAGCAGGGACTCCCAGCGCCATCCCCGCAGCATCAGGGCTTCCCGCAGGTTCCGCCGACGAACACGCTCGCAATCGTCTCGCTCGTCTCCGCGTTCGCCGTGTCGCTCGTTGCCGTGATCACCGGGCACCTCGCGCTCGGCCAGATCGCCCGCCGCGGTGAGCGGGGGCGCGGCCTCGCCATCGCAGGGCTCGTGCTCGGCTACGTCGGCCTCGCGTCGACCGCGGTCATCGTCGTTCTGTCGATCGTGTTCGCGGCCGCCTTCGGGCACTTCTTCGTGAACCTGGCCCAGCACGGCGGTTTCGGCGGACCGGTCGCCTCGGCGACGAGCGAACCGGATGCCTCGCAGGGGGTCCTCCCGAGCGGAACGCTCGGTGCGGCCCACTTCGACGACGGGTACCTCTCCGTCGGCACCGGGAGCACGATCGTGGATGAGTACATCGATCCGATGTGCCCGTACTGCGGCCAGTTCGAAGCCACCAACGGCGCACTGCTCGCAAGCCGCGTCGACGAGGGGTCGATCACCCTCCGGATTCACGCGCTGACCTTCCTCGACCAGGCCTCGCAGGGCACGTACTACTCGACCCGGGCATCCGCCGCCCTCACGTGCGTGGCGACGGTCAGCCCGGACGCGACCCTCGACTACCTCGCGGCTCTCTTCGCGAACCAGCCGGAGGAGAACAGCCAGGGTCTGACCGATGGCCAGCTCGCAGCGCTCGCGCCCACCGGCACCGACATCTCGGACTGCATCGCGCGAGGCGAGTACCAGCTCTGGTCGGAGGTGAACACCGACGACGCCCTGAACGGGCCGATCCCCGGCGCGGAGATCGACTCGATCCAGGGCACGCCGACCGTGCTCATCGACGGCGCCCAATACCCGGGTGGACTCACCGACAGCCGTGAGTTCGAGGCATTCCTCGACTCCGGCTCGGGTTCCGGCTCCGGCCAGGCGACGACCCAGGGAACGTCGGGCGCCTGAGGGCATTCCGGCCTAAGACGGCCGGACCGCTACAAGACTGCGTAGAGGCCTTCGAGGGCGCTCGGGATCGAGTCGAAGCTGCCGATCCGCTGCCCGTCTTCGTTCACCAGGAGGAAGCCGCGCGGTGTGCGCTCGAGGATACCCGCGAGCTCATCCGTCACGTCGTGACGGACCTCCCACCGGGCGGGGCCGGCGTCCACGACGGAAAACAACTGAACGAGGTCCGTCCGGTTCATCAAAGTCCTTCATCTGTGCGTGCTTTCGCCAGCGGATGCCTGCCGCGGGACAATCCTGACGTGTGACGGGCCCGACCGCAACTGCTGGTCGGTAAACACCATGTGACGGTGCAGTCGTTGGCGTCAGAGCGAGTTGGCCAGGGCCAGGACCCGTTCTTCGGGTTGGGCGGTCCAGGTTCCGGAGAGCTGCTCCGCGCCGCCGCCAGCTGTCCTCCGAGCGGCGAGCACGCTCGTCTCCGCCTTCGGGCTGCCGGGCGCCCGGAGAATGACGAGACGCAGGGAACCAGTGACGACGACGGTCGAATCGGGCTCGTCGCTGGTCGAGATGTCGCCGGTCGTCAGCAGCACGGGAGCGGGGGCATCCGCCGGGCCGCTGCCGGCGACGGTCGCCGTGGACTCGCGGAAGACGAGGTCCCCCTCGACGTCGACGAATTCGTCGGCCTGGGTGCCACCACAGAAGATCACCGTTGCGAGCGCGGCGATGTAGGCGGGATCCCCGACGGCGTCGTACGTCCAGCGACGGCCCAGGACCGAGTGTTCCATCGTTCCGATCAACCAGGCCTCTCCGCCCTCGAGGGGCGCATCGCGATACGTCAGGGGCACCTGCAGCACGGGGCCGTCGCCGGCGCGCACGAGCAGTGTCTCGATGCCGACCTCACCCGCCGGATCGTCGAAACGGTACGCCCCGGCGGAGGTCAGGGGAGCGGTGGGATCGCCGGCGAACCAGGACCGCGTCCGCAGCCACGGTTCGAGGAGTTCAAGCTTGGACGGCCGAAGCTGGGCGCGGTGGATGAGTGCCATGTCCTCGATGCTAGGGCACGGCCGCATCGCAGAAACGGCTGTCAGACTGGGGAGATGTCCAGAGCAGCAGAGAATTCGATATCGGTCCGCACGTCGTCGACGAAGACATCACTACCGCGGACGATCGGCCGGATCGCGCTCGGCGCCTTCCTGCTGTTCGCCGGCATCAGCCACCTCACCTGGAGTCGCGCGGAATTCCTCGCACAGGTGCCCTCGTGGGTGCCTCTCGACCGGGACGCCGTCGTGCTTCTGTCCGGTGTCGCCGAGGTCGGCCTCGGCGGCGCACTCGTCGCCCTGCCCGGCCGCCGGATCACGGTCGGGTGGCTCGTCGCCGTCTTCTTTGTGGCCGTCTTCCCCGGCAACATCGCTCAGTTCGTGACCAGAACGGATGCCTTCGGCCTCGACTCGGACCGGGCCCGCGGCATCCGGCTCCTTTTCCAGCCCCTTCTCGTGGTCTGGGCGCTGTGGTCGGCGGGCGTCCTGCACCGTCGCCGGCGTTGACGCCACTCCCACACTGTCGGCGCGAGCCGTCCGCTGGCAGACTGGGCGTGTGAGTCCAGAGCCGATCCCATCCTCCGCTGCACCAGACGGCGCCCCCGTGGCGTCGCCCGTGTCGTCGCCCGTGTCGCGAGTCGACCACTATGCCAACGGTCAGACCAAGGCAAGCGGGAGCACCCTCGACGGCGAGCTGCACGGTGAGTGGGAGTGGTTCCGCACTGACGGCACGCTGATGCGTACCGGAGAGTTCGACCGCGGCCGTCAGATCGGCGTCTGGCGCACCTGGGCCAGGGACGGCAGCCTCGTCAAGGAGACCCTTTTCCACTGAGTTACTCACCGAGATACCCGCTGACACACTCACGCACACATTGACTCGATTCCGCGCCTTTCTGACCGGGAAGGACGCTCTCGCACGTGAGCTGCGCGCCGCGGCCGTTCAACACGAAGGTGAGCGTCCCGAATTCAGGAGATCCCTGCCAACGGATGGGATCGGCCGCACTGGTCAGCGGGCCGCTGTCGCTCGTCCGGGCGCGTCTCCTGAATTCGGCACCACGAGTGCGGACACACTCGTCTTCAGCTTTGAATCTCGTGATGAGAAGCCCAAAATTAAGTGAGCAAGTCTCGCATTAGTGTTCGATTCGGGGTAGAATCGGGGTATGGCAGGAGCTTCGGATCCACAGTCACACACCCCGCAGACACCCGGTTCCGGGGCTGCGGGGGATCAGCCCACCACGGCGGGCCGCGCCTCCACCGAGGCGCCGGCTGAGTCGCCGCTCGGGCCTTTGGATGGGGAGGTCGAGTCGGCTCATCCGGTTGCGATTGCTGAGGGTTTCGAGGGTGCGGAGGGGCTGGCTGGGGCTATTCCCTCGGTGCATGCGGATGCTGTCGCCCGGCTCGCCGAAGCACGTTCGGCTCTCGCAGAGGCTCTGGCGGCGATCCCGGTCGGGTTGCTCAGCGATGCGGAAGCGGTCACGGCGCTGAAAGAAGTAGAGGCCATCGGGCGGACGGTGGATGCGGCCCGGGTAAACACCGCCACCGATGTGGACCGGCGGGCGCGGGTGCTCGGCCGGGACGGTCTGGCCTGGAAGATGGGCTGCCGGGGCCCGTGGGATGTGCTCACCCGGGTGACCCGGGTCTCGGCCCGGGAAGTGAAGCGCCGCACCAAGCTCGGCGATGTGGTGCTTCCCCGCCGGGCAGGCCTGACTGTATTGCCGCCACTGTTCCCCGTGGTCGGGGCCGCCCTCACCGCGGGGGACATCGGTGTCGAAGCAGCGGAACTGATCACGACGGGGCTCGGGTTGGTCAGCCACCGGGCAGTTCCGGCGGAGGTAGAGGTTGCCGAACGGGCCCTGGTCGCCACGGCGGCCGGGTGGATCACCCCGGAGACCGAGATACTCGCCGGCGCCGGGGTCTCCGCGGCTGCGGATCTGATCCGGGGCATGGTGCTCCAGTGGCAGGCCTTCCTCGACCCGGACGGCGTGCTACCGCAGGAGGATGTGTTCGAGGCGAAGTCGAACATCGGCTTCGGCCAGTTGAAGAATGGGTTGTATCCGGTGAAGGGTGGGGTGACGCCGGAACTGTTCGGGATGATGAATACCCTCTTCGACGCCTTCCTCAGTTTCCACGCGCGGCCCGCGTTTCCCACCGAAGAGGAACAGGCGCTGATGGATTCGGGGCAGATGATCCCCGGCGCCGAGACCGCAGGCGACGACGACAGCGGCGCCGGCACGGGCCCGGAGCTCGACGTGATCGAAGCCGAACTGCGGGAACGCCGCCAGGACACCCGCACGAGCGGGGAGAAGCGCGCGGACATCCTCCGGGCGTTGATCGAACACGCCGCCCGCGACCAGGACACGCCGTCGATGGGAGGGTCGGCACCGACGGTGATGGTGCACGTGAACGCCGCCGACCTCGCGAGCGGGGTCGGGGTCGGGTGGATCGACGGCGTCGAAGCCCCGGTGTCGCTGAAGACCGTGCGCCAGCGGATCTGCGACGGCGGCTTCCAAGGGGTTCTGTTCGGGGAGAACAACCAGGTCCTCAAGCTCGGCCCGGAGCGGCGGTATTTCAACCGGGCGCAGCGGCGGGCGATCACCGCCCGCGATGGCGGGTGCATCATCCCCGGCTGCAAGGCCCCGGCGCACTGGGCCGAGGTACACCATGTGAAGCCCTGGGCAAAGGACGGACCGACGAACGTCGACAACGGCACAAATCGTAAGTAGTACCCCTAAAGGCGATGTCTCTGAGCTAACCGTGTTGGTAACCTATCCACTGTGATCGCAACGGTCATTACGGGGGGTTGATAGTGCCTGATTGGGTGAACATCGTTAATGGGTGGGCAACCATACCCTTGGCGATCGTGGGCTTCCTCATTGCCCTTCAGCAGATTTCGAAGACACGCGACGCAGCGGAGGCCGCAAAGGATGCAGCCGAAGCAGCAACAAAGCACATAGGGTCCAACCTGCTCTTAGTCGTGTTGCCGCAGCTAGTCCAAATCGAAACCAACCTGGAATGGGCGGTCGGTCGAGGGGATCGAAATGCTGCGATCCATTACCTCGGCGCTTGGCGGTGGCAAGCCGGACAGGTAAGAGGACACTTGATGACAAAGAAGAGTCCTCACGCCGAGTTCTTGGCTCAGTTGCAAACGTCGATTGCTATTGCAGCGGACACAAAACTGGCGTTACAGGATCCGGCTGCCGACATTCCACGGCGAACCAAATCAGTGCAAAAAATGATCGCGCTCGTGACCGGAATGGTTGGCGAGTTGACAGCTAGAAATTCTTTGGAAGGGACCCTTCTCGATGCCCACATCTGACAAGTTCGATCAACTACTTAGCAAATTGGCCCAACGCACGTACGAGGGAAAGGCCAACTGGCGTCCTGGCAGTCGGGATGACACCTATGTGTGGTCCGGATCGGCCGCCTCGGTCGTTCTCCTCACGAAGGACAATGATGGTCTTCCGCCCTACTGGGTTCGGCTAGTCGACGCGGACGGACGAGCGATCGAGGAAGAGATCGTCGAACCTGGCGAGGATTCATTCGACCTCGTGACCCAGCTTTATGTAGCGGCCAGATCAGATGCCCTGGACATCACGAGCACGATTGACCAGCTGCTTGAGGATCTCGGGAACTGATCCTGAGTGGGCGCGCGGAGCGCGCGCTTTACTTGAATAAGCAACGTAACTCGGGAGCGCGGTAGCGCGTCCGAGGGCAAGGAATCGGCCGCGCGCAGCGCGGGTGATTCCGCGGCAGCTAGCAGTTGGCTGTGAACGAATCACAGCGGTGTGATTCGCCTGCTAAACATGGTGTGAGGTTTCAATGAGTCAGCACTCCAGGGGCTCGGAACCGAAACTACCTAATTGATTGAGGGACCCATCTGGAGGGGTCGAGCGGCGCTATAAAGGCCAGTGCCCCCGCTCACGCATAACTATTTTGGAGGCCGCACCGGTGGGAGTCCGGTAGCTGAGGCCTGTGCCGTTTTCGGATCCTGTCGACGACTGAGGTTGTCCGGGTTTCAGCGATTCCCTTGTCGGTTTCGCACGGTAGGCCTCCATGTCATCTTCAGCACCTCACCCATCGCTCCATTTCCTCGCGCGTCCAGATGCGGGATGGCGCTTCACCTTGTACCCCGAAGCGGGAGAGGGCGGCGGGTCGTTCCGTTCCTCCATCCGGCGCGCACCGAGCTATGTGTCTCGCGGCTTCGCGAAGGATCCGGAACGCTCCGCGGCTTCAGCTGGACAGCGCGCGTCAGCGACGTTGCGGCGCTATTGCTCGGCGAACCGGCTCAACCGGCTCGGCACGCTCACGTTCAGAGGGTCCGGATGCCACGATCCCGAACTGCTGCGGCTCTACCTCGCGGAGTTCTTCCGTTCGTTGCGCTCGTCCCTCGGCGGGAAGGCGTTCCCGTATGCGTGGGTGCCGGAATGGCACAAGACCGGCCACGGCCTGCACGCCCACTTTGCCGTGGGCCGCTTCATCCATCGCTCCCTCATCGAGGCGGCGTGGGGGCGCGGGTACGTGCACATCAAGCTTCTGGGCGGTCTTCCGGTCGGGTCGAGCAACCTCTCCGAAGCTCGGATAGCCGCGGGTTACCTATCGAAATACGTGGCGAAGTCCTTCGCGGATCCGTCCGTGCGGGTGCTCGGGTTGCACCGGTATGACGTGGCGCAGAATTTTCGGCCGCGCCCGGTGGCGCTGTCGGGTATCTCGTCCGAGGACGTGCTCAGTCAGGCGTCGATGCTGCTGGATTCGCAGCCGTCGGTCGAGTGGTCATCGTCGTCGGTTGAGGACTGGCCGGGGCCGCCGTCCATTTGGGCGCAGTGGGGCCGGTGAATCGTGATCGATAGGAAGGCGTTGCGTGCGTGGTTGGAGGCCACCTGCGCGGTTCAAGGGGTCCCGGTGGCGGTGACTGACGCCGGGGTTGTTTCCCGGGTTGGCGTGCTGCTGAGAGGGCGGGATGTTGCGGGGCAGCCGCGGAGCGGCGACCGCAACGCCCGCCCCTCACAGCTGCCAGCTGGGAACGATCCGGTTGTAGTCCACGCTCCGGGCACCTAGAACGCCCGGGAGAATCGTTGCCGTGTCCAGAACGGCCCGGATGATGGCGACCTGCCGGTCAAGGTTGAGGGTGTCCCAACTGGCGGACAGCTTCTGACCTTGGCCGACGAGGGCCTCGAGCGTGTTCGTTCCCGCAATCTGGTCCAGCTGCTTCTGCGCGGTGCTGATTCTCGCCTCCAGCGGCGTCCGGGCTGCCTTCCACACGGGACCGGCAATCTCTCCCATTGCCCACATCTCCGCAAGCTCGATCATCTTCGACTGGGCGGTCTGTAACTCACTCATGAGGGCGACCTGTCGCTCGTTGACCTCTGCACGCCCAGCGAGGGCGTCATCCATCGCGGGAGTGTCCAGGCGCATGAGCACTGCTGCGGCAATCCACTCTTCGACCGGCTGAGCCACGATCGTCAGGGCACCGCAGCCGCCGTGATCCGGCCCCGAGGCGCACACGTAGCGGCGTCGTTCGCCCCGTATCGAACTGTAGAGGCGGTTTCCGCACTTGCCGCATCGCAGCATCCCCGACAGGAGATAGCTGCGGGGTGCGCGGCGTCCCGAGACCTTCTTCGTCTGGAACATGGCGAGGATCTGGTCGTGCTTGGCCTCGCTGATGAGGGCCGGCCATGCGGCTGCCCCCGCGGCTTTGCCGTGGTGGTCGCGGAGGCCGGCAATGCGACCGGACATCAGAATGTGCCGCAGGGTCGGCGTGCGCCATTCCGTTGCATCCCCGGTCGTGGGGATGCCTTCCGTGGTCATCCATGCGACGAGGGAGCGCACGGACTCACCCGCCAGAAAGCGATCGACGAGGATCCGGATGATTTCGGCCTCGGACTCGCGCACGGTGATCTTGTCGGCCTCGTATCCGAAGGGGCGCTGTGCTCCGCCGTTCGGTTTTCCCTGCTCGACGTTCTGCTGGATCTTGCGCTTGATTCGCTCCGACTTCCGCGCGGACTCGTTGGCGGCGACGGCTGCCGTGATGCGGGCGACGAGCATCCCGTTGTCGTTACCGAAGTTGATATCGGATGTGACCGTGACGAGCTGCTGCACGCCCGCCTTGTCGCAGAGCTCCACGAACTGTTCCCACTCCATCGGGCGGCGCGTCAACCTGTCCTGATGGTAAGCGACAACGGCATCCACGCGCCCGCCCTCAATGTCCTCGAGCATCCGCGCATACTCCGGGCGCGGTTTGCCCTTGAACGCGGAAATATCATTGTCGATGTACTCGCCGACAACGGGCCACCCCTTCTCGGCTGCGAGCTTTCGGCAGTCCTCCAGCTGGCGTTGCACGCCCAAGCGTTCCCCTGTTTGGTCGCTGGAGATGCGGGCGTAAATCGCGGCTGATCTGACGTTTCCCATAGGGGTCAGATTAGCGAAGTATCGACAACGGGGTCCTCCTGTGCTGGTTCCATCACCACACGATCGATACCTCGGGGTGGGAGATCCGCATGGTGAAAGGATCACCACAAGTGCGGGCCCCGGGGCTGATCGACCCGCAACGGCTCTGGCGGCCACCGAACCGGCACCGCGCCCACCAAGTTCTCACCGGGCCACCCAACCGCGACTGACCGGGCGGCTGCTACGATGGATGACGGTAACAGCCATCCTTTAACAACCGTCCGGTGAGGCGGGGAAGGAGGCCTTCGTTTTGTCACGCATCGTGCTCAACCAGGCTGAAATAACCCGGGCTTTGACTCGGATCTCCCACGAGATCCTGGAGTCCAACCGGGGACCGGACAATCTCGTCATCCTCGGCATCCCGACGAGGGGCGTTGCCCTCGCGCGGCGGATCGCCGACATCATCGAGCGGATCGAACCCGCCGCGGCACCCGTGGCTTCCGGGTCCCTCGACGTCACGATGTACCGCGACGACCTCGCCCACACCCGTACCCGCACGCCGTCCCGCACCCTCGTGCCCGCGAGCATCGACGGCGCGACCGTTGTGCTCGTCGACGACGTGCTCTACTCCGGGCGCACCATCCGCGCGGCCCTCGACGCCCTCGGCGACCACGGCCGCCCCGCGATCGTACGTCTGGCGGTCCTCGTCGACCGCGGCCACCGCGCGCTGCCGATCCGCGCCGACTTCGTCGGCAAGAACCTCCCGAGCTCCACAGAGGAACGCATTAACGTGCACCTCCTGGAGGTCGACGGCGACGAATTCGTGAGCATCGACGGCGGGAGCGCGGAATGAAGCACCTCCTCTCCACCAAGGACCTCAGCCGCGACGACGCCATCACGCTCCTCGACATTGCGGAAGACATGGCGGATGTCTCCGCACGCGAGGTCCGCAAGCTCCCGACACTCCGCGGCAAGACCGTGGTGAACCTCTTCTTCGAGGACTCCACCCGCACCCGGATCTCCTTCGAGGCCGCTGCGAAGCGCCTGAGCGCCGACGTGATCAACTTCAGCGCCAAGGGGTCGAGCGTCTCCAAGGGCGAGAGCCTCAAGGACACCGCGCAGACCCTCGCCGCGATCGGCGCGGACGGTGTCGTGATCCGGCACCCGGCATCCGGTGCCCCCCAGGTGCTCGCGACGAGCGGCTGGATCGACGCCGGCATCATCAACGCGGGGGACGGCACCCACGAACACCCGACCCAGGCGCTCCTCGACGCCTTCACCATCCGCCGTCGTCTGCACAAGGCTGCGTCGCGCGGCAAGGGCCTCGACGGCGTGACGGTGACCATCGTCGGCGACGTGCTGCACTCCCGGGTCGCGCGCTCCAACCTGTGGTTGCTGACGACACTCGGCGCCGAAGTCACCATGGTCGCGCCGCCCACCCTGTTCCCGATGGACATGACCGGTTGGCCGGCCGCCGTGAGCTTCGATCTCGACGACGCGATCGACGCCGGCCCTGACGTGATCATGATGCTCAGGATCCAGCAGGAACGCATGAACGCGGCGTTCTTCCCCAACAGCCGCGAGTACTCGCGGCGCTGGGGACTCGACGATGAACGCTTCGCCCGGCTCGCGCCGACTAGCATTGTCATGCACCCCGGCCCGATGAACCGCGGCCTGGAGATTTCCTCAGCCGCCGCAGATTCGGCCGCATCGACCGTCCTCGAGCAGGTCGCGAACGGTGTTTCGATACGTATGGCGGCACTGTACCTGCTCATGTCTGGCGACCGGGAGGAAAGCTAAATGGAAAACACGGCCACCCGGTACCTGATCCGGAACGCACGCCTCGCCGACGGCACCCGCACCGACCTGTTGCTCGCCGACGGCCGGATCCAGGAACTCGGAACCGCCCTCTCGCACGCGGGCGCCACGGTGATCGACGCCGACGGCCTCCTCGCCCTTCCCGGCCTCGTCGACCTGCACACCCACTTGCGCGAACCGGGCTACGAGCAGAGCGAGACCATCCTCACCGGCAGCCAGGCGGCCGCCATCGGCGGCTTCACGAGCGTCTTCGCGATGGCCAACACCTCGCCGGTGCAGGACACCGCCGGCGTCGTCGAACAGGTACTCGCCCTCGGCGAGCGGGCCGGGTACGTCACGGTCCAGCCGATCGGTGCCGTCACCCTCGGGCTCGCGGGGGAGCGCCTCGCCGAACTCGGCGCCATGGCGACGAGCCGTGCCCGTGTCCGGGTCTTCTCCGACGACGGATTCTGCGTCTCCGACCCGCTCCTGATGCGTCGCGCCCTCGAATACGTCAAGGCCTTCGACGGCGTGATCGCCCAGCACTCCCAGGAACCGCGCCTCACCGAGAAGGCCCAGATGAACGAGGGCGCGCTCTCGAGCGAACTCGGCCTCGCCGGCTGGCCCGCGGTCGCGGAGGAATCCATCATCGCGCGAGACGTGCTGCTCGCCGAGCACGTCGGAAGCCGCCTGCACGTCTGCCACGTCTCGACGGCCGGCGCCGTCGACGTGATCCGCTGGGCCAAGGCCCGTGGGATCAACGTGACCGCGGAAGCCACGCCGCACCACCTGCTCCTGACCGAGGACCTGGTCCGCGGCTACGACGCCCGTTACAAGGTCAACCCGCCGTTGCGCCGCCGCGAAGATGTCGACGCGCTCCGCGCCGGACTCGCCGACGGCACGATCGACATCGTCGCGACCGATCACGCGCCGCACCCCGTCGAGTCCAAGGACTGCGAATGGGATGCCGCCGCCAACGGGATGGTCGGGCTCGAATCCGCGCTCTCGGTCGTGCAGGCATCCGTCGTCGACACAGGCCTGCTCGACTGGCGGGACGTGTCCCGGGTGCTCTCGGCCGCCCCGGCACGGATCGGGCGCCTCGCGAGCCAGGGCCGGCCGCTCGAGGTCGGCGCCCCCGCCAACGTCACGCTCTACGACCCGGCCGCGAGCCGGGAGTTCGGCAGGGACGACCTCGCGGGCAAGAGCACCAACTCGCCCTACCTCGCGATGACCCTGCCCGGCCGCGTCGTCGCCGTCTTCCACCGCGGCACGGCGACCGTGCTCGACGGCGTTCTCCGGGCACCCGCGGAACTCGGCGGACGAGAGGAACCCCAGCATGGATAACACCATCCCCGCCGCACTGATCGGCATCGTCCTCCTGGCCGTGCTCGCACTCATGCTGCGCAGCTGGCGCGCGCGCACCCGGCGCGATGCCGCCCTGGCCGCCGGCTACCCGCTGCCAGGACCGGACACGGCCGACACCGTGCTCGCGACCGCCGAAGCGTTCTACGTCGCGACGACACGGGAAGGCCGACAGCTCGAGCGCCTGAACATCCGCGGCCTCGGCTTCCGGGCCCGCGCCCTCATCACCGTGACGAGGAACGGCGTTCTGCTCGACCTCGTCGGCGAGAACCCGGTCTTCATCCCGATGGGGGCCATCACCGGACTCGAAGACGCCACCTGGACCATCGACCGCGCCGTCGAGACCGGCGGACTGCTCCTGCTCCGCTGGCGTGTCCAGCCGCACGCGGATGCCGCGGGCCAGGTCGTCGACAGCTACTTCCGCATCCTTGACCCTACCGACCGCGCCCGCGTGAGCGCGTCGATCCGAACCGAAGCGGCGGGTGCCCTGCACCCGGCCGCGCACGACGAAAGCGAGGCGTAGCGTGAGCGACACCGAGGCCCAGGCCCAGGCGGCACCCGACGAGACGACGACAGCGACGGCAGCACCGGCAGCACCGGCAGCTCCGACGGCGACGACAGCACCGGCGGTGCTCGTCCTCGAGGACGGCAGGCGTTTCGTCGGCCGCGCATACGGCAGCCGGGGACAGACCCTCGGCGAGATCGTCTTCGCCACCGGAATGACCGGCTATCAGGAAACCCTGACCGACCCGTCGTACGCCGGCCAGATCGTCCTGATGACCGCCCCGCACATCGGCAACACCGGCGCCAACGACGAGGACATGGAGTCCTCCCGAATCTGGGTCGCCGGGTTCGTCGTGCGCGAACCGGCCAGGATCGCCTCGAACTTCCGCTCGACGCGCACCCTCGACCAGGACCTCGTGAACAACGAGGTCGTCGGGATCAGCGGCATCGACACCCGGGCGATCACCCGCCACATCCGCTCGGCCGGCTCCATGAAGAGCGGCATCTTCTCCGGCCCCGCCTTCGACCTCTCCGCAGGGGAACAGCTCGAACTCGTCCGCGGTGGCGCCGCGATGCGTGGCCGCAACCTGTCAGACCAGGTGTCGACGGTCGAACCGTTCCAGATTCCGGCGAAGGGCGAGCGGATCGGATCCGTCGCCGTGCTCGACCTCGGCGTCAAGACCTCGACACTGAACTACCTCGCCGAACGCGGCTTCGAAGTGCTCGTGCTGCCCCAGTCGGTCACGGCGGAGCACGTGCTCTCGCTCAATCCGACCGCGCTGTTCTTCTCCAACGGACCCGGCGACCCCGCCGCGTCCGACGCGCACGTCACCCTGCTCCAGGAGGTGCTCCGCGCCGGCGTGCCGTACTTCGGCATCTGCTTCGGCAACCAGCTCCTCGGCAGGGCGCTCGGCTTCCGCACCTACAAGCTGCCCTTCGGCCACCGCGGAATCAACCAGCCGGTGCTCGACAAGACCACGGGCCGCGTCGAGATCACCTCGCAGAACCACGGCTTCGCCGTCGACATGCCGATCGAAGGCGTCAGCGACTCCCGCACCGGCTTCGGTCGCGTCGAGGTCAGCCACTACAGCCTGAACGACCAGGTCGTCGAGGGCATCCGCTGCCTCGACATCCCCGCGTTCTCGGTGCAGTACCACCCAGAGTCTGCGGCAGGCCCGCACGACGCCAACTACCTCTTTGATCGGTTCAGGGACATGGTGACCGCCCACACGGCGGCCGCCGGAGCAGGAGACGCCCAGTAATGCCCAAGCGCGACGATATCAACAGCGTCCTGGTCATCGGAAGCGGGCCGATCGTGATCGGCCAGGCCTGCGAATTCGACTACTCCGGAACCCAGGCCTGCCGCGTGCTCCGCGCAGAGGGCGTCAGGGTCATCCTGGTCAACTCGAACCCGGCCACGATCATGACGGACCCCGACTTCGCTGATGCGACCTACATCGAGCCGATCACTCCGGAGATCCTCGAGACGATCATCGCCAAGGAACGCCCCGACGCGATCCTGCCGACCCTCGGCGGCCAGACCGCGCTCAACGCGGCCATCCAGCTGCACGAGCGCGGCATCCTCGAGAAGTACGACGTCGAACTGATCGGCGCATCCTTCGAGGCGATCCAGAAGGGCGAAGACCGCCAGATCTTCAAGCAGCTCGTGCTCGACGCCGGCGCGGACGTCGCCCGCTCGCACATCGCGCACACGGTCGACGAGGCCATCGGCTTCGCCGAAGACCTCGGCTACCCCCTCGTGGTGCGGCCCTCCTTCACGATGGGCGGCCTCGGTTCCGGATTCGCGTACACCGAAGCGGAATTGCGCCGCATCGTCGGCGACGGCCTGCACCAGAGCCCGACGACCGAGGTCCTCCTCGAGGAATCCATCCTCGGCTGGAAGGAATTCGAGCTCGAAATGATGCGCGACACGGCCGACAACACGGTCGTCGTCTGCTCGATCGAGAATGTCGACCCGGTCGGCGTGCACACCGGGGACTCGATCACCGTCGCCCCCGCGCTCACGCTCACCGACCGCGAGTACCAGAAGCTCCGCGACATCGGTATCGACATCATCCGCGCCGTCGGAGTCGACACCGGCGGCTGCAACATCCAGTTCGCGATCGATCCGGCCAACGGACGCATCATCGTGATCGAGATGAACCCCCGGGTGTCGCGTTCGTCCGCCCTGGCCAGCAAGGCGACCGGCTTCCCGATCGCGAAGATCGCGGCGAAGCTCGCCCTCGGCTACCGGCTCGACGAGATCCCGAACGACATCACCCAGGTCACCCCGGCGAGCTTCGAACCGACCCTCGACTACGTCGTGGTCAAGGTCCCGCGCTTCGCGTTCGAGAAGTTCCCCGCCGCTGACCCGCGCCTCACGACGACCATGAAGTCCGTCGGCGAGGCCATGGCGATCGGCCGCACCTACGCATCCGCCCTCCAGAAAGCCCTCCGTTCGCTCGAGAAGCGCGGATCGTCGTTCCACTGGGGCGAGGAGTCCCGCAAGCTCGAGGAACTGCTCGAGGTCGCGTCGATCCCGACGGACGGCCGCATCGTCACCGTGCAGCAGGCCCTCCGCAAGGGCGCCACGATCGACCAGGTCTTCGAAGCCACCAAGATCGACCCGTGGTTCATCGACCAGATCGTGCTGATCAACGAGATCGCCGCCGAGGTGGCCGCCGCCGAACGACTCGACATGGACATCCTGCGCACCGCGAAGGACCACGGTTTCTCCGACGCCCAGATCGGCGAACTCCGCGGCTTCGGCGAAGCGGATGTCCGCAAGGTGCGCCACATCCTCGGCGTGCGCCCGGTCTACAAGACCGTGGACACCTGCGCGGGGGAGTTCCCCGCCCTGACCCCGTACCACTACTCGAGCTACGACGAGGAGACGGAGGTCGTCCCGAGCGACCGCCGCAAGGTCGTCATCCTCGGCTCAGGCCCGAACCGCATCGGCCAGGGCGTCGAGTTCGACTACTCCTGCGTACACGCCTCGTTCGCCCTCTCCGAGGCCGGCTACGAGACCATCATGATCAACTGCAACCCCGAGACCGTTTCGACGGACTACGACACGAGCGACCGGCTCTACTTCGAGCCGCTCACCCTCGAGGACGTACTCGAGGTCATCCACGCGGAGAGCCAGAGCGGGGAACTCGTCGGCGTCGTCGTTCAGCTCGGCGGCCAGACGGCACTCGGGCTCGCGAAGGGCCTCGAGGCGGAGGGAATCCCGATCCTCGGCACCTCGCCCACCGCGATCGACCTCGCCGAAGAGCGCGGCCTGTTCTCGAAGATCCTCGACGAGGCCGGCCTGCTCGCTCCCCGCAACGGCGTCGCCACCGACTTCACCGGTGCGGTCGTCGTCGCGGAGGAGATCGGCTACCCCGTCCTCGTCCGCCCGAGCTACGTGCTCGGCGGACGCGGCATGGAGATCATCTACGACTCCCTGTCGCTCGCGGACTACTTCGAGCGGATGCAGGGCCAGGGCATCATCGGCCCGTCGCACCCTGTGCTCGTCGACCGGTTCCTGGACGACGCGATCGAGATCGACGTCGACGCGATCTACGACGGAACCGAGCTCTACATCGGCGGCGTCATGGAGCACATCGAGGAAGCCGGCATCCACTCCGGCGACTCGAGCTGCACCCTGCCGCCCGTGACCCTCGGCCGTGCCGAGATCGACCGGGTCCGCGAAGCCACCCTCGGCATCGCGCAGGGCATCGGCGTGCGCGGTCTGCTCAACGTGCAGTTCGCCATCGGCGCCGGCGTGCTCTACGTGCTCGAAGCCAACCCGCGGGCCTCCCGCACGGTGCCCTTCGTCGCCAAGGCACTCGGGATCACCCTCGCCAAGGCCGCCGCGCTCATCATGGTCGGAACAACCATCGCCGAGCTCAAGGAGAGCGGCAAGCTGCCGCTCATCGACGGCTCCCGGGTCCCGATGGAATCGCCGGTCGCCGTGAAGGAGGCCGTGCTGCCCTTCAACCGGTTCCGCACCCCGGAGGGCAACGTCGTCGATTCCGTGCTCGGCCCGGAGATGCGCTCGACCGGCGAGGTCATGGGCATCGACCGCGACTTCCCCCGCGCCTTCGCGAAGAGCCAGCTCGCCGCATACGGCGGAATCCCGCTGAGCGGAACCGTGTTCGTCTCGGTCTCCGACCGTGACAAGCGTGCGATCATCCTGCCGATGCTGCGCCTCCAGCAGCTCGGCTACGAGATCGCCGCGACGGAGGGCACCGCAGAGGTGCTGCAGCGCAATGGCATCCGGGCCAGGGTCGTCACGAAGTTCAGTGAGAAGCACGACGAGAACGACATGTCGATCGTCGAGCTCATCCGCCGGGAGGAGGTGCAGATCGTCATCAACACCCCCGGCGGTCGTACCGCCCGCGCAGACGGCTATGAGATCCGGGCGGCCGCCGTCGCCGCGGATCTGCCGCTGTTCACCACGATCGCCGAGCTCAGTGCCGCCGTCGCCTCCATCGACGCGATCCGAGGCGGGTTCGAGGTGACATCGCTCCAGGAGTATGCACTCACGCGGGAAGCCCTGCTGTGACCGGCGCCGTGCCCGTTTCGACGTTCGGGGACCGTCTCGACGCCGCCTTCAGCCGGTGGGGCCAGCTGTGCGTGGGTATCGACCCCCACGCCTGGCTGCTGTCCGACTGGAACCTGCCGGACACCGCGGACGGCGCAGAGAGCTTCGGACGCCGTGTCGTCGCCGCGTGCGCGGGCCGGGTCGGCCTCATCAAGCCTCAGCTGGCCTTCTACGAGCGTTTCGGGTCGCGGGGCTACCTCGCCTTCGAACGCGTGCTCGCGGACGCACACGCGGCGGAACTGCTCGTGATCGCTGACATCAAGCGCGGCGACCTCGGAACGAGCGTCGCGGCGTACGGGGAGGCCTGGCTCACCCCCGGCTCCCCGCTCGAAGTGGATGCGATCACCGTGAACGCGTACATGGGCGTCGGTTCACTCGAGCCCGTCTTCGAACTGGCCGCCGCTGCGGGCAAGGGACTCTTCGTGCTGTCCGCGACGTCGAATCCTGAGGCGAGTGCCCTGCAACGCGCCAGAGTCCCCGACGGACCGTATGCCGGTGAGACCGTGGCCCGCGCCGTCTTCGACGACGTCGCAGAACGCAACCTGAGAGCGGGGGCGTCGGGCCGGCTCGGCTCCATCGGCGTCGTGCTCGGCGCGACGCTCGACCTCGCAGACTTCGGTCTCGACCTGTCGGTTGCGCCTCCCGGCGGAGCCACTCCGATCCTCGCTCCCGGTTTTGGTCACCAGGGTGCGCATGTCGCTGATCTGGGAAACCTTTTTGGGGGGTACGCTCATTCCGTAATAGTGAGTGAATCTCGTAGCGTGTTGTCGGCCGGCCCGGACCGGATCGGACAGGCGATCGCACGCCGAGTACTTGAAGCAGGAGCGGCCCGTGGCTGAGAATCGCCCTACCCCACCAGACGTCGATCGGGTTGCAGCATCGCGCGCAGCCGTCGCGGCGCGTCGAGCGCGCGCAGCGGTCAAGGCAGAGATTGCAGCAGGGAAGCGCACACCGCTTGCCGTGCTCGCTGCTGCCATCGAGCATCCGGACGGCGTCGAAGGACGCCTGCGCGCGACGGAGTTCCTCGTGAGCATTCCGGCCATCGGCGTCACCAAGATGCGCCGGATCATGACGCAACTCGAGATCTCGCCGTCCAAACGGCTCGGCGGCCTCGGCAAGCACCAGCGCGACCGGCTGCGCCTGTTCCTCGCGAACCGGACCGTCTCCCGCCGCGGATCCTCCGACGCACACCTCGTCGTCCTCGCCGGGCCGACGGCGGTCGGCAAGGGTGCCGTCGCCGGCTACATCCGCGAGAACTACCCCGATGTGCTTCTCTCCGTGTCGGCGACGACCCGCGCACCGCGGCCGGGCGAGGTCGAAGGCACGAGCTACTTCTTCGTCACCGATGCCGAATTCGACCGCATGGTCGCGTCGGGGGAGCTCCTCGAGTGGGCTGTCGTCCACAACGCCTTCCGCTACGGAACCCCGCGCGAACCCGTGGAGCAGGCACTCGCGAGCGGACACAGCGTCCTGCTCGAGATCGACCTTCAGGGCGCGCGCTCCGTGCGTGCGGCCATGCCGGAAGCGCGCATGGTCTTCCTGCTGCCGCCGAGCTGGGACGAACTGGTGCGCCGCCTCATCGGCCGTGGCACCGAAAGCCCCGCGGAACAGGCACGCCGCCTGGAGACCGCGAAGCTCGAACTCGCGGCCCAGGACGAGTTTGATTTCCGGGTGGTCAACCAGGAGGTCAACGTTGCGGCCAGGGAAGTCGTAGACTTGATGAATCTGCGTAAAGCGCCGTCGCTGCTTTAACGCCCTCCGACTTATCCGTCTATTCGCCGCAAACGCTCTGAAGGAGTGCCACCTTGGCCAACAAGCCCACCGGTATCATTGACCCGCCCATCGACGACCTGCTCACCAAGGTCGACTCCAAGTACGCACTCGTGATCTTCGCGTCCAAGCGGGCACGTCAGATCAACGACTACTACGCCGACCTGCACGAAGGCAGCCTCTTCGACAACGTCGGCCCGCTCGTCGACTCGACCGTCGACGACAAGCCGCTCTCCGTGGCACTGCGCGAAATCAACGAAGACAAGCTCGTCTCCCGCCCCATCGTCGAATAACGCCCAGCACACAGCAAAGCGCGCAGGATGTCGCACGGACGCACGATCGTCGTCGGAATCACCGGCGGCATCGCCGCGTACAAAGCGGTCAACATCGTGCGCGCTTTTGTGCTGCTCGGGGACTCCGTGCACGTGGTGGCGACGCCGGCGGCGCTGCGCTTCGTCGGCAGACCGACACTCGAGGCGATCTCGCGGAATCCGGTGCACACCGACCTCTACGAAGGCGTCGCCGAAGTGCGCCACGTCGCCATCGGGCAGTCCGCCGACCTGATCGTAGTGGCGCCTGCGACCGCGAACACGATCGCCAAACTCGCGGCCGGCCTCGCCGATGACCTCCTCGGCAACACGATCCTCGCGAGCACCGCGCCACTCGTGATCGCCCCGGCGATGCACACGGAAATGTGGAACAACCCCGCGACCGTGCACAATGTGCAGACCCTCCGGAACCGCGGCGTCATCGTCGTCGGACCCGGCGTGGGACGCCTGACCGGATCGGATTCCGGTGCGGGCCGGATGGAGGAACCCGACGTCATCGTCGCGGCGGCCCTCGAAGCCCTGCAACCGGACACGGGGATCACGGCCGCCAGGGATCTCTCCGGCACGCGCATCGTCATCACAGCTGGCGGAACCAGGGAACCCCTCGACCCCGTCCGTTTCCTCGGCAACCGCTCGAGCGGCAAGCAGGGCGTCCGTCTTGCCGAGGCGGCCACCGCGCGGGGAGCTTCGGTCGTCCTGATCGCGGCGAACCTCGAGATTCCGGCGCCTGCCGGCATCGAGACCCGCCTCGTCGGCACGGCACTCGAACTCCAGTCCGCCGTGACCGAGGCGGCAGTGGGCGCGGACGTCGTCATCATGGCCGCGGCAGTCGCGGACTACCGCCCGGCGGCGGTTCGCGGCGACAAGATCAAGAAGGACGAGGCAGGGGACACCCTGACCCTCGAACTCGTCAAGAACCCCGACATCCTCGCCGGCCTCGCGGCGGCCAGGGAGCCCGGGCAGCTCGTGATCGGGTTCGCCGCCGAGACGCAAACGGACCCCGACCGGCTCCTCGCGCTCGGCCGCGAGAAGCTCGCGCGGAAGGGCTGCGACTACCTCGTCCTCAACAGGGTCGGCTGGACCGAAGGGTTCGCCGCGGAACGTAACCAGGTTCGGGTCATCGATTCGGCCGGAGTTATAGTGGCGGAGGCCGCAGGGACGAAAATGTCGGTGGCCGGACGCATCCTTGATGTCGTGGTCGCCGGGCTCGGCTGACCCGCGCCAGCCCCGATCAATACTTCTGTTCCACCCATTCCACCCTCGACACAGAGACAGGCCAGATGAGCGATCTTCGCCTCTTCACTTCCGAATCCGTCACCGAAGGCCACCCGGACAAGATTTGTGACCAGATCTCCGACAGCATCCTCGACGCCCTCCTCACGGAGGACCCGAACAGCCGTGTCGCCGTCGAGACCCTCGTCACGACGGGCCTCGTCCACGTTGCGGGCGAAGTCACGACGGAAGCGTATGTCGAGATCCCGTCGATCGTCCGCAAGTGCATCACCGACATCGGCTACGACTCCTCTGACGTCTGGTTCGACGGCCGCTCCTGCGGCGTCGAGATCTCCATCGGCGGCCAGTCTCCCGACATCGCCCAAGGCGTCGACGACGCCTTCGAGCACCGTGAACAGGCCAGCGCCGATGACTTCGACCGCCAGGGCGCCGGCGACCAGGGCATCATGTTCGGTTACGCCACCCGGGAGACCCCCGAGCTCATGCCGATCCCGATCTGGATCGCGCACCGCCTCGCCGAACGGCTCGCAGAGGTCCGCAAGTCCGGCGAACTGGATTACCTGCGCCCCGACGGCAAGACCCAGGTCACGATCGGCTACGACGGCATCATCCCGCGCACCGTCGAGACCGTCGTCCTCTCCACCCAGCACGCCCCCTCCGTCACGACGGAACGCCTCCGCGCCGAGGTTGAAGAGCTCGTGATCCGGCCGGTGCTGTCCCGTGTCGAACTTGATTCCTCGAGCCTGACCATGTTGATCAATCCGACCGGCCGCTTTGAGATCGGCGGGCCCCAGGGCGACGCCGGGCTCACCGGCCGCAAGATCATCATCGACACCTACGGCGGATCCAGCCGGCACGGCGGAGGCGCCTTCAGCGGCAAGGACCCGTCCAAGGTCGACCGCTCGGCCGCGTACGCGATGCGCTGGGTCGCCAAGAACGCCGTCGCAGCCGGGCTCGCCGAACGGCTCGAGATCCAGGTCGCATACGCGATCGGCAAGGCGGCACCGGTCGGACTCTACGTCGAGACCTTCGGCACAGGGGCACTGCCGGACAAGGAGATCACCGCGGCGATCCGCGAGGTCTTCGACCTGCGGCCGGCCGCGATCATCCATCACCTCGACCTGCTCCGCCCGATCTACCAGAAGACGGCGACATACGGTCATTTCGGTCGCGAACTGCCCGAGTTCACCTGGGAGAGGCTGGACCGCGTCGACGAGCTGAGAAGCGCCTCCGGGATCTGATCATGGGACGCACGGGCCTCGTGGCACGCGTCCTGATCGAGTCGACGCTGCCCCAGCTCGACCACCTCTTCGACTACGGAATCCCGGACGACCTCGCCGCGGCCGCGCGGCCAGGCGTCCGGGTCCGGGTACCCCTGCGGTCGGCGGGGCGCGTCGCCGACGGCTACCTGATCGAGGTCCTGGATGCCGGGGGAATCGTCCTCGCGACCCTGAACGCCCCGGTATCCGGCACCGAACCGGCGAAGGACGCCTCCTTTCAGGGGACCCTCAGCCCGATTGAGACTGTCGTGTCCGCGGCTCCCGTGCTCACGGCGGAGGTGTGGCGTCTCGCCCGTCGGGTCGCCGACCGCGCCGCCGGCAACGCGAGCGATGTGCTGCGGCTCGCGATCCCCACCCGCGCGGTGCGGGTCGAGAAGGCCTGGCTCGCCGCGCAGGAGCAGGCGACAGCGGAGCAGGACGAACCGGCTCCGGAACCCGAACCCGTGCCGGAAACCGAACCGGCGGCATCCGCCGGTTTCGCAGACTACCCGGCGGGGCTGCTCGACGCGGCCCTCGCAGAGCGCACACGCCTGAGCGTGGCCGCCGTGCCTGCCCTCGTCGCCCTGCCCGACGGCCGCACCGTCGGTCACTGGGCCACCACGATGGCCGAACTCGCGGCGGCGACGGTGCGGAGCGGGCGAAGCGCCATCCTCTGCGTTCCCGACTACCGGGACCAGGACCAGCTCCAGGCCGCCCTTGACGCCTGCGCGCCAGCAGCCGCCGTGAGCAGGGTCGACGCCCGCCAGCCCAATCCCGAGCGCTACCGGGCCTTCCTCGCGTGCCTGGAACCCACCCCGCGGATCATCCTCGGCAACCGCTCCGCCGTCTATGCGCCTGCACACAACCTCGGGGCGATCCTGCTCTGGGACGACGGCGACCCCCTGCACTCCGAACCGCTCAGTCCGTACGTCCACGCCCGCGACGCCGCACTGGTCCGCCAGAGCCTGAGCGGATGCGCACTGATGTTCTTCGGGCACACCCGAAGCGTCCCCGTGCAGCGGCTCCTCGAACTGGGCTTTCTCGGCGAAGCGCATCCCCTGAGTCCGCGTCATCCCCGGGTGATTCCCACTGAATTCCAGCTCGCCCCCGACCGGCAGGAGCGGACCAACCGGATCCCCTCCGCCGCCTGGCAGGTGGCCAGGGCCGCCCTCGCGGACGGACCGGTCCTCGTGCAGGTCGCGAGCCCCGGCTACGCGCCGACCCTCGCCTGCCAGACCTGCAAGAAGTCGGCACGCTGCACGCACTGCCAGGGACCGCTCGCCCTCGCGAGCGCGAATGCCGTGCCGTCCTGCCGGTGGTGCGGCCAGCTCGCCGCCGGCTGGAGCTGCGTGCACTGCGCGGGCACGTCCCTGCGGGTGATGTCGCTTGGAACCGGGCGAACCGCCGAGGAACTGGGCAGGGCCTTTCCCGGCGCGCTCGTCCTCGTCGCCGACGGGGAGCATCCGCTGCAGCAGATCGGGGCGGCACCGGCGCTCGTCGTCGCGACGCGCGGTGCCGAGCCGATCCCGACCGGCGGGTACCGGGCGATCCTCCTGCTCGACGGCGAAAAGATGCTCGCCCGCGAATCCCTCGGCGTCGCGGAAGACTGCCTCCGGTGGTGGAGCAACGCAGCCGCCCTCGCGGCACCCGGCGCGTCCGTCATGCTCGCCGGCGTCGGCGGGGCACTCGCGACCGCCCTCAACGCGTGGCAGCCCGGTGCCTTCGCAGCGGCGGAACTCGCGGACCGCAGGCAGCTGCGCTTCCCGCCCGCCGTGCGCGTCGCCTCGGTCACGGGAACCGCCGCCGACGTCGCAGCAGCGGTCGAAGACCTCGCGGACCTGCCCGGGCTCGACGTGCTCGGTCCGGTCACCACCGTCGATCCGCTCGTCCGGGCCGTCGTGCGATTCAACTACGTGGACGGCGACGACGTCGCACGGCTCGTGAAGGCCGCGATTGTGCGCAATGCAGCGCGCCGCCGCCGGCCGAAGGGCGCTGCCTTCCGCCCGGCACCTACACTCAAAGTACGATTCGACGACCCGGAGCTGCTCTAAATGAAACTCGTGTTCGCTGGCACGCCCCAGGTGGCGGTGCCCAGTCTCCAGGCCCTCGCCGACTCTCCGCACTCCATCGCCGCGGTCATCACCCGGGCGGATGCCCCCCTCGGCCGGAAGCGGGTGCTCACCCCGTCGCCCCTCGCGCAGGCCGCTGCCGGGCTCGGGCTTCCGCTGCTCAAGACCAATCGTCTCGACGCCGCGGCGACCGACCGGATCGCGGCCCTCGAACCGGACCTCGGCGTCATCGTCGCATACGGCGGGCTCGTGCGTGAACCCCTGCTCTCGGTTCCCCGCCTCGGCTGGATCAACCTGCACTTCTCGCTGCTGCCGCGCTGGCGCGGTGCCGCACCGGTGCAGCGCGCCATCATGGCCGGCGACGAACGGACGGGGGCAGCGGTCTTCCAGCTCGTCGCCGAGCTCGACGCCGGCGCCGTCTTCGCGAGTTTCTCCGAACCGATCTCCCGGCACGCGACCGCCGGCGGGCTCCTCGAGTCCCTGAGCCACAGCGGCGCCGTGCTCCTCAGGAGCGTCGTCGACCGGCTCGAGGCCGGCACGATCGAGGCGGTGCCGCAGGTGGGCGAGCCGACGACGGCCGCCAAACTCGGCCTCGCCGACGCCAGGATCGACTGGACCGCATCCGCTGAGGCCGTCTACAACCGGGTGCGCGGCGTGACGCCGGAACCCGGAGCCTTCACCATGCTCGGCGACGCGCGCCTCAAGGTCCTCGACCTCGCGCCGACCCACGGCGCCCAGCCGCTTCCGGCGGGCGGGATTCGCGAATTCGACAAGAAAGTGCTGGTTGGAACCGGGACGGAGCCGCTTGAGCTCGTCACGGTGCAACCGGCTGGAAAGACACAGATGAAGGCAATCGACTGGTGGCGCGGCATGGCGGCGACGGACGTGGTCGCCTCATGAGCGTCCAACAGCACCAGGGCTTCGTCCAGCCCGCCCGCCGGGTCGCCTACGAGGTCATCGCCGCCGTCCGCGAGTCGGACGCCTACGCGAACCTGTTGCTGCCGACCCGCATCCAGCGCGCGGCACTCAGCACGGCGGATGCCGCCCTCGCCACCGAACTGACCTACGGCACCCTGCGCATGCAGGGCTACTACGACCTCGTGATCGCGGAAGCGGCCGGCCGGCCGGTCACCGCGATCGACCCGGCCATCCTCGACGTGCTGCGTCTCGGCGCCCACCAGCTGCTCGCGACGCGCGTCGCGACCCACGCGGCCGTCAACGAATCCGTCGAACTGGCCCGCCAGGTCGGCTCCCGCGCCGCGACGGGCTTCACCAACGGCGTGCTCCGCACCATCTCCCGCTCGACCCCGGAGGAATGGCGCGAACGGGTCCTCTCCGGGGCAGGCTCAGCGGACGACCGCCTCGCCGCCGAACACTCGCACCCGGTCTGGGTCGTGCGTGCATTCCGGCAGTCGCTGCGCCTCGAGGGCCGTGAGGCCGAACTCGAAGACCTGCTCATCGCCGACAACGCCGCCCCCCGCGTCAACATGGTCGCGCTGCCGGGCATCACGACAGCGGAGGAGACCGCGGGCCTCGGCCGCCCCAACGAATATTCCCCGGTCGGGTTCGTGCTCGCGGGCGGAGACCCCGTGCACCTCGTCACCGACCACGACGGCCGCATCCGGGTGCAGGACGAGGGCTCGCAGCTCGCTGCGCTCACCCTGAGCCGCGCCCGCCCCGTCGCACCAGGCGAACGCTGGCTGGACCTCTGCGCGGGACCCGGAGGCAAGGCCGCCCTGCTCGCCGCCGAAGCGCTCGCGGGCGGCGCCGAACTCGTCGCGAACGAGCTCGTTCCGGCCAGGGCCACGCTCGTGCGCCGCGCCCTCGCGGCGGTTCCCGGCACCGTGCCGGTCTGGGAACTCGACGGGACCCGCATCGCCGTCAACCACGCGGAGGAATTCGACCGCATCCTGCTCGACGCACCGTGCACCGGCCTCGGTGCCCTGCGCCGCCGCCCGGAGGCGCGCTGGCGCAAGCTCCCGCGCGACGTCGCCGAACTCTCCGACCTGCAGTCCGGCCTGATCGACGCGGCCCTCGGCGCACTGAAGCCCGGCGGCATCCTCGCCTACGTCACGTGCTCGCCGCACATCGCGGAGAGCCGGGGCATCGTCGCGACGGCGCTCAAGAAATGGGGCGACCGGGTACGGGCCGTCGACACCGCCGCGGTCGTGCAGGGGTTTAGCGGCACCCCGCTCGACCTGCCGGGCGACGGAACGAGCGTGCAGCTCTGGCCGCACCGGCATGGCACCGACGCGATGTTCATCACCCTGCTCGAACGCACCGCCTGACGGCACTCGTGAGGTGTCGCAGATCGACGTTCGCCGGGCGGATGAAGGTCGATATGCGACACCTCAGGGGTCTGGGCGGGGCCTGCGACGGGCGCCCGCGGCGCTAGGGTGAAGGCATGCCGATCAGGATCAGTCCCAGCATTCTCGCCGCCGACTTCGCGAACCTGGAGCGCGACCTCGGCCGCATCCGCACCGCCGACCTCGTGCACGTCGACGTGATGGACAACCATTTCGTGCCGAACCTGACCTTCGGGCTCCCCGTCGCCGAGCGCATCATGCAGGTTTCCGCGCTCCCCGTCGACGCGCACCTCATGATCGAGGATCCGGAACGCTGGGCCCCGAAATTCGCCGAGGCCGGCGCGTTCTCGGTGACCTTCCACGGCGAGGCGACGACGAACCCTGTCGCGCTCGCCCGCAAGCTCCGCGCGGCAGGTGCGCGTGCGGGCATCGCCCTGAAGCCGGGCACCGCCATCGAGCCGTACCTCGAATTCCTCGCCGAGTTCGACCAGATCCTCGTGATGACCGTCGAGCCCGGTTTCGGCGGCCAGAGCTTCATGCCCTCGACGATGCGCAAGCTCCGCGCCGCAGCGGATGCCGTCAGCGCGAGCGGCAGGGACGTCTGGCTGCAGGTCGACGGCGGCATCACGGAGGAGACCATCGTCGTGGCAGCCGAGGCAGGCGCGGACACCTTCGTCGCCGGCTCGAGCGTGTTCGGCTACCCGGATCCCGCGGCCCGGATCGCGCTCCTGAGGACGGCCGCGACCGCGCACTCGCACGCGCACTAGTACGCGCACTAGTAGCCTAGGGGTGTGAAAACATTCGACGACCTCTTCGCTGAACTGGGCGAAAAAGCACTCAACCGGCCGGAAGGCTCCGGAACCGTCCGTGAACTCGACGCGGGAGTGCATGCCATCGGCAAGAAGATCGTCGAAGAAGCCGCCGAAGTCTGGATGGCCGCTGAGTTCCAGAGCGACGAGGAAACCGCCGCAGAGATGAGCCAGCTGCTCTACCACGTGCAGGTCATGATGCTGGCGAAGGGGCTCACCCTCGCCGACGTCTACAAGCACCTCTGAAGAGTGCAGCGGCCGGCGCCGCAGATACCCCCGAGACGCCACCCCACGAACTGACCTGCTGAGAGTGTTGAGATGCTGAGAATTGCCGTGCCCAACAAGGGCTCCCTGTCCGAAACCGCGGCGCAGATGCTGCACGAGGCCGGGTACACCGGCCGTCGCGACCCGCGCGACCTCGTCGTGTCCGACCCGCGCAACGACGTCGAGTTCTTCTACCTGCGTCCGCGCGACATCGCCACCTACGTCGGCAGCGGCGCGCTCGACGTCGGAATCACCGGCCGCGACCTGCTGCTCGATTCCGGCTCACCGGCACGCGAGATCGCGAGCCTCGACTTCGGAGACTCGACCTTCCGCTTCGCCGGCCCCGCCGGCCGCTTCGCCGAGCTGAGCGACCTCGAAGGGCTCCGCGTCGCGACCAGCTACCCCGGCCTCGTCGAAGCCTTCCTGGCCCGACACTCCGTCACGGTCACCCTCGTGACCCTCGACGGCGCCGTCGAGTCCGCCGTCCAGCTCGGTGTGGCGGATGCCGTCGCCGACGTCGTCTCGACCGGGACGACCCTGCGCAAGGCCGGCCTCGAGATCTTCGGCCCGGTCATCCTCGAATCGACGGCGGTGCTGATCAGCTCCGAGAACGAGAACACCGGCATCCACACGCTGCTCCGCCGGCTGCAGGGTGTGCTCGTCGCCCGCCAGTACGTGCTGATGGACTACGACATCCCGCTCGGGAAACTCGACGCGGCCTGCCTGCTGGCTCCCGGAATCGAGTCGCCGACGGTGTCGAGCCTGCACGACCCGGACTGGGTCGCCGTGCGCGTGATGGTCCCGCGCTACGACTCGAACCACATCATGGATGCCCTCTACGAGCTCGGCGCCAGGGCCATCCTGATCAGCGCCATCCACAACGCCCGCCTCTAGGGCCCGAACGTGGGCAGAATAGCTCCGGAGGTGCAATCGTGAGTCTTGCCGTGCGGGTCATCCCGTGCCTCGACGTGGCCAACGGCCGGGTCGTCAAGGGCGTCAACTTCCAGAACCTCAGGGACGCCGGCGACCCGGTGGAACTGGCCCGCCGGTACTACGAGCAGGGCGCGGACGAACTCACGTTCCTCGACGTCACCGCGACCGTCGACAACCGGGCGACGACGTACGACGTCGTCCGCGCCACCGCGGAGCAGGTCTTCATCCCGCTCACCGTCGGCGGCGGGATCCGGAGCGTCGAGGACGTCTCCCGCCTTCAGGCCAGTGGAGCGGACAAGGTCGGCGTCAACAGCGCCGCGATCCTCCGTCCAGCACTCATCGGCGAGATCGCCGACCGCTTCGGCTCGCAGGTGCTCGTGCTGTCGCTCGACGTGAAGCGCAGCGGCCGCACGGAGTCCGGGTTCGTCGTGACGACTCACGGCGGTCGCACCGAGACCGACCTCGACGCCCTCGCCTGGGCCAGACTCGCGATCGAACTCGGCGCGGGGGAGTTGCTCGTCAACTCCATCGACGCCGACGGCACCAAGGCCGGATTCGATCTCGAGCTCATCGCCCTGATGCGGGAACTCAGCACCGTGCCGGTGATCGCGTCCGGCGGAGCCGGCAAGGTCGAGGACTTTCCGCCCGCGATCCGGGCGGGCGCGGACGCCGTTCTCGCGGCATCCGTTTTCCACAACGGCGAGCTCAGTATCGGAGACGTCAAACACGAACTCGCCAGGGAAGGACTCGTGGTGCGCTGATGACACCCCTGCAGACCATAGACGACGCTCTCGCGATCGCCGTCTTCAATTCGGACGGCCTCCTGCCCGCCGTGATCCAGCAGTGGGACACCCGGGAGGTGCTCATGCTCGGCTGGATGAACGAGGAAGCCCTCCGGCGGACGTTCACAGAGGGCCGCGTGACGTTCTGGTCACGTTCCCGCCAGGAATACTGGCGCAAGGGCGACACGTCCGGGCACGCGCAATACGTGCACGGCGCAGCCTTCGACTGTGACGCTGACACTTTGCTCGTGCAGGTCGACCAGGTCGGCGGGGCCTGCCACACCGGTACCCGCACGTGCTTCGACGGGCGGGACATCGACGTCGCCCACGGCGCAACGCCCGTCGCGACAGACGGAGAACGCGCATGACGACGGATGCCCCCACGACGACAACGGGAACGACAACGGGAACGACCACGGGAACGACCACGGCCGGAACCACCACGGCCGCACAGTTCGACGCCCTCATGGCCGGGCACCGCGTGATCCCCGTGATCCGCGAACTCTTCGCAGACGGCGAGACCCCCGTCGGCATCTACCGCAAGCTCGCGGCCGGCCAACCGGGCAGCTTCCTGCTCGAATCGGCGGAGCAGGGCGGCATCTGGTCGCGGTTCTCCTTCGTCGGGGTATCGTCCTTCGGTGTCCTCACCCAGCAGGGTTCGGAAACCCGGTGGATCCCGTACGGCGTCGATGCCGCACGCGTCCTCGGCCCGGCGGCCGCCCAGCCGCCGCTCGAGGCCCTCGCCACCCTGTACGCCCGCTGGCAGACGCCGCGGCTCCCGGAGCACCCGCCGTTGACCGGTGGTCTCGTCGGCTTCATCGGCTGGGAGGCGGTCCGCCAGCTCGAACGTCTGCCCAACCAGCCGACGGCCGACTATGACGTGCCCGGCCAGGCCTTCAGCTTCGTTGCCGACCTTGTCGCGATCGACCACAAGTTCGGCACCGTCCAACTGATCGCCAACGTCCTCAACGACGGGATCGATGCAGCGGACACGCTCTGGGCCGCAGCGCAGGCCCGGCTCGACTCGATGCAGGCCCGGCTGGCCGTGCCGGCGGAAGCCTGGCTCGCCGAGGTCGACCTGTCCGCCCCCGCGACCATGCGCGCCCGCACCAGCCGCGACGACTTCATCGCCGCCGTCGACACCGCCAAGCAGCACATCGTCGACGGGGACATCTTCCAGGTCGTCATCTCCCAGCGCTTCGACCAGGACTGCACCGCGGACCCGATCGACGTCTACCGGGTGCTCCGCAGCCTCAACCCGAGCCCGTACATGTACCTGCTCGGCCTCGAGTCCCCGTCCGGCGAGCCGTATTGGATCGTCGGTTCCTCGCCTGAGGCCCTCGTCAAGGTGCAGAACGGGCGCGTGTTCACCCACCCGATCGCCGGATCCAAGCCGCGCGGAAGTACCCCAGAGCAGGACGCCGATTTCGAAACCGAGCTCGCAGGCGACCCCAAGGAGGGCGCAGAACACCTCATGCTCGTCGACCTCGCCAGGAACGACCTGCTCAAGGTTTGCGCACCCGGCTCCGTCGAAGTCACCGAATTCAAACGCATCGAGCGTTTCAGCCACATCATGCATCTCGTTTCGTCCGTCGAGGGCAACCTGCTGCCGCGGAAGACGGCCATCGACGTGTTCCGCGCCACGTTCCCGGCAGGGACCCTGTCCGGGGCGCCGAAGCCGCGGGCGCTGGAAATCATCGACGAACTCGAGCCCACCCAGCGCGGCGTCTACGGGGGAGTGGTCGGCTACTTCGGGTTCGCGGGTGACGCGGATCTCGCCATCGCCATCCGCACGGCCACGATCAGCAACGGCGTGGCCAGGGTGCAGGCCGGAGGAGGCCTCGTCGCGGACTCCGATCCCGCGAGCGAGTTCCAGGAATCGGTCAACAAGGCCGCAGCGCCGCTCCGCGCCGTTGCGATCGCCAACGCCATGAAGCGGGTGCACTAGGTGAAGCGGACCGGCCGCACCCTCAAGCTCCGACTGGTGCTCCTCGTGATCGCCGCGAGCGGGCTCGCCCTCCTCGCCTGGAGCCAGGTCTGGATCGACGTGAGCGTCGTCCAGGGTTCCTCGACCGTCCGGCTCCCGATCAGCGGTTCGACCGCGGCAGGGGCGCTGAGCGCCCTCGCCCTCGCCGGGATCGCCCTCGCCGGGGCACTCACGATCGCGGGCCCCGTGATCCGGGTGGTGCTCGGCGTTCTCGAGGTGCTCCTCGGCTTCTCGGTGTCCCTCGGTGCGGGCCTCGCCATCGGGAATCCCGCCGCCGCGAGCGCGGCCGCCATCACCAAGGCGACCGGCATCGCGGGCAATGCCTCGATCCAGGACGGCGTCACGGCTGCGGCCCTGACGCCCTGGGCCTTCACCGGCTTCGCGGCCGGTGTGATCATGGCCGCAGCCGGTGTCGGCATCCTCGTCACGAGTTCCCGCTGGCCCGGGGCGACGAGCAGATACCAGGCCGTGCGCTTCGAGGCGGCCGACGGTGCACCCGGCAGTCAGCTGGCTGCCTCCGCCGGTGCTGACGAGCGGGAGGATGCCGTCATCACCTGGGACGGGTTGACCCGCGGTGACGATCCCACCACGACGGAGGGCGACCGGTGATCGGCGTCGCCGCTAGACTTGAGCCGCACCAGGACCCACAATCCACGCGTCCGCAGCTGACGCCCCTGCGTACGCAGTTGACGCCCCGCGTATGCAGTTGACGCTAATAAGGAGAACCATGAGCTTCGAGTCGGTAGACCCAGGCGAAGGCCACTCGATCGCGGCCTGGACGGCCGTCATCGTCATGCTCGTCGCGATCACGATCGGCACCGTCGCCTTCTTCCTCGTTGTGCCGTGGCTGGTGTGGGCCTCTGTCGTCCTCCTCGTCCTCGGCCCCATCGTCGGATTCATCCTGAGCCGGCTGGGCTACGGCGTCGCCGACGCCGCTCCGCACGAGAGTCACTAGCCGAGTGCTTTCCGAACTTCTCGCCGGTGCCCTGTCGGACGCCGCAGAACGGCGCCTGACCCGTCCATTCGCCGCCGTCGAATCGGCGGCCCTCGATCGTGCCCCCGCCATCGACGCGCTGCACGCCCTCTCGCCGGCCGACCGGGTCAAGATCATCGCGGAGGTGAAGCGGGCGAGTCCCTCCCGGGGCACCCTCGCCGAGATCTCCGACCCTGCGGCCCTCGCCGTCTCCTACGAGTTCGGTGGGGCGAGCGCCATCAGCGTGCTCACAGAGGGACGTCGTTTCCTCGGCTCCCTCGCCGACCTCGAACAGGTGCGGGCGGCCGTCTCGGTGCCCGTGCTCCGCAAAGACTTCATCGGCGAGCCGTACCAGGTCCTCGAGGCCAGGGCGGCGGGAGCCGACCTCGTGCTCCTCATCGTCGCCGCACTCGACCAGGCCACCCTCGGGTCCCTCCAGACCCTCGTCCGCGAACTCGGCATGACCGCCCTCGTGGAGACCCACAGTGCCGAAGAGGTCGACCGTGCACTGGATGTCGGTGCGAGCCTGGTCGGCGTCAATGCCCGCAACCTGTCGACGTTCGAGCTCGACCAGGAGCTCTTCGGCCGCCTCGCCGACCGGATCCCCTCCGGCGTCGTCCGCGTCGCCGAATCTGCGGTCAAGACGGCCGCGGACGTCGCCCACTATCGTGCAGCAGGGGCCGACGTCGTCCTCGTCGGCGAAGCGCTCGTCACGAACGATCCCATCCTCACTCTCACCGAATTTCTGGCGGTCTAGTCTATGTCTTTGCGTTCTGAAACAGGCCCGTACTTCGGCGACTTCGGCGGCCGGTTCGTCCCGGAGTCGCTCGTAGCGGCGCTCGACGAACTGACGAGCGAATATGCGCTGGCCAGGGTCGACCCCGCCTTCTCGGCCGAGCTGATGGAACTGCACAAGACCTACACCGGCCGGCCGTCCATCATCACGGAAGTGCCGCGGTTCGCCGCGCACGCCGGTGGTGCCCGGGTGATCCTCAAGCGCGAAGACCTCAACCACACCGGCTCCCACAAGATCAACAACGCCCTCGGCCAGGCGCTTCTCACCAAGCGCATCGGCAAGACCCGGGTCATCGCCGAGACCGGCGCCGGCCAGCACGGCGTCGCGACCGCGACCGTCGCCGCCCTGTTCGGGCTCGAGTGCGTCGTCTACATGGGCGAGGTCGACACCGAGCGGCAGGCCCTCAACGTCGCACGGATGCGCCTCCTCGGCGCAGAGGTCGTCTCCGTCCGCACCGGGTCACGCACCCTCAAGGACGCCATCAACGACGCCATGCGCGACTGGGTCACGAACGTCGAGACCACCAACTACATCTTCGGCACCGTCGCGGGTCCGCACCCCTTCCCCGCGATGGTGCGCGACTTCCAGAAGATCATCGGAGAAGAAGCCCGCGCCCAGGTGCTCTCCCTCACCGGCCGGCTACCCGACGCCGTCACGGCGTGCGTCGGCGGCGGCTCCAACGCCATCGGCATCTTCGACGCCTTCCTGGACGACCCCACTGTCGCCCTCTACGGGTACGAGGCAGGCGGAGAGGGCGTCGAGACCCCGCGCCACGCCGCGACCCTGACCAAGGGACGCCCGGGGATCCTGCACGGGGCCCGCAGCCTCATGCTCCAGGACGAGGACGGCCAGACCGTCGAATCGCACTCCATCTCGGCCGGGCTCGACTACCCGGGTGTGGGGCCCGAGCACTCCTGGCTCTCGACCATCGGGCGGGCCACGTACCTGCCGGTCACCGACGCCGCGGCCATGGACGCCTTCCGCCTCCTCAGCCGCACGGAGGGCATCATCCCGGCGATCGAATCGGCCCACGCCCTCGCAGGCACCCTCGAGCTCGGCAAACGACTCGGACCGGAGGCGACCATCCTGGTCAGCCTCAGCGGTCGTGGGGACAAGGACATGGAAACGGCGGGCCGATACTTCGACCTGCTCGACGAGGGTGCGCAGCAGCTATGACCGCAACGACGACTGGAACAATGCCCAACCGCACGAGCAGGGTCGAAGCCACGATCGCCCGGCGCAGGGCAGAGGGCGGCGGAGCCCTGATCGGCTACCTTCCCGTCGGATTCCCCACCCTCGACGAGAGCATCGAGGCGGCCGTTGCCCTCGCGGAGAACGGCGTCGACATCATCGAGCTCGGACTGCCGTACTCCGACCCCGTGATGGACGGCCCCGTGATCCAGGCCGCCACGCAGCAGGCCCTCGCCAACGGTTTCCGGCTCCGGCACGGCATCGAGGCGGTGGCGGCGATCACCGCACGCGTCGACGCCCCGGTCCTCGTGATGACGTACTGGAACCCGATCCTGCAGTACGGGGTCGACCGCTTCGCCGACGACCTGCTCGCCGCAGGCGGGGCAGGCCTGATCACCCCCGACCTCATCCCCGACGACGCGGCCGACTGGTTCGCAGCGAGCGACCGCACCGGCCTCGACCGGGTCTTCCTCGCCGCGCCGTCGTCCTCCGACGCGAGGCTCGCCCACGCGGTCGAGGTCAGCCGGGGCTTCGTGTACGCCGTCTCCACCATGGGCATCACCGGAGCGCGTTCCGACGTCGACTCCGCCGCCCGCATCCTGGTCGACCGGCTTCGGCTCGCCGGTGCCACGAGCGCGTGCGTCGGCCTCGGAATCTCGACCCCGGAGCAGGTCCGCGAAATTCTCGGCTACGCGGACGGCGCCATTGTCGGCTCCGCGCTCGTCAAGGCGCTGTCCGACGGGGGAGTCCCGGCACTCGGGGAACTCGCCGCCCGGCTTGCCGCAGGGGCCAGCGGGATTCGCGCCGCCGTTTAGGGTAAGTTGACCGAGGCAAGCTCCCACGCTTCCCCGCTACGAAAGGTAATACCCAGGTGTCTTTTCTGCTGAGCATTCCGAGCCCAGGCCCCGAGTGGAGCTACTTCGACCTCGGCATGTTCCGGATCCACGCGTACGCGCTGTGCATCCTGGCCGGCATCATCGCGGCGACAGTCATGACGAGCAGGCGCCTCAGCAACCGCGGCGCCGAGCCGGGCGTGGTGCTCGACATCATCCTCTGGGCCGTTCCGCTCGGCATCGTCGGCGCCCGGGCGTACCACGTGCTCACCCACCCGGGTGACTACTTCTTCGCCGGTGCGAACCCCTGGGAAGTCTTCGCGATCTGGAACGGCGGAAACGCCATCTTCGGTGCGCTCATCGGCGGGGCCGTCGGCGCGTACATCGGCTGCCGGATCTCCGGCGTGAAATTCTGGTCCTTCGCGGATGCCCTCGCCCCCGGAATGCTGATCGCCCAGGCCATGGGACGCCTCGGCAACTGGTTCAACACGGAGCTCTTCGGCCTGCCGACGACCCTGCCCTGGGGGCTCGAGGTGCCGTCGACGAACGCGGCGTTCCCGGTCGGGCTTCCCGCCGGAACCCTCTTCCACCCGACCTTCCTCTACGAGATGATCTGGAACACCATCGGTGTGATCCTGATCCTCGTGATCGAACGCCGGATCACGCTCCGCTGGGGACGCGCCTTCGGCGTCTACCTGGTCTGGTACGGCCTCGGCCGCACCTTCTTCGAATCGATCCGCATCGACCCGAGCGAGATCTTCTTCGGCATCCGCACCAACGTCTGGGCCGCGATCATCGCCGTGGTCCTCGGCATCATCCTCATCGTGGTGCAGGGCCGCAGGCACCCCGGACTCGAGGTCAGCGTCTACCGCCAGGGTCGGGAGTGGAAGCGCCCCGTCCCTGAGGTAGAATCTGAAGAGTTTGATACGGATTTCGAGGACCACGGTGATGAGGCCGTCGAACCCGCCGCATCGGGCGACGTTGCAGCCACAAGCACCAGCAACCCGCGCCTCCAGGCCTGAGACCGTACACCCGGCTCCCGCCTCCCTCCCGGTACGACGGGTCGGCGCGCAACTGTACGCAGATGATCTCCACCCCCGCGGGCCAGCGTCGTCCCCACTTGCCAGCTACCTCTGAGGACGGTCCCATGCCGCAGTCACCCCTCTTTTCCCGCTTCAGCAGCGTTCCCCAGCCCCAGGGGCTGTACAACCCTGCCGACGAGCGGGACGCCTGTGGGCTCGCCATGGTCGCGACACTGCGGGGAACCGCCGGGCACGACATCATCACGATCGCCCTCGACGCGCTCCGCAACCTCGAACACCGCGGGGCCGTCGGCTCCGACGCCGGAACCGGCGACGGCGCAGGCATCATCACCCAGATCCCGCACGAGTTCCTGAGCGAGGTCGTCGAATTCGAGCTCCCCGCCGCCGGGCGGTATGCCGTCGGCAACGTGTTCCTCCCGACCGACCCGACCGAGCGCAGCTCTGTCAAACGCCAGATCGGCCGGATCGCCCAGGAGGAGTGCCTCGAGATCCTCGGCTGGCGCGAGGTCCCCGTGCGTCCAGACGAGGTCGGGAACCTGGCCAGGGCCGCGATGCCCGCGATCCAGCAGCTCTTCGTCCGCAGCTCACGCACGGACGACGACGGCGAGCCCCTCGCCGACATCGCGCTCGACCGTCAGACCGTCCGGCTGCGTAAGCGCGCCGAGCGGGAACTCGAGACCTACTTCGCGTCGCTCTCCTGCCGCACCCTGGTCTACAAGGGCATGGTCACGACCCTCCAGCTCGAGCCCTTCTACCCGGACCTGTCCGACCCGCGCTTCGTCTCGAAGCTCGCCCTCGTGCACTCCCGGTATTCGACGAACACCTTCCCGTCCTGGCCGCTCGCGCAGCCGTTCCGGATGATCGCGCACAACGGCGAGATCAACACGGTGCAGGGCAACCGCAACTGGATGCGCGCGCGCCAGTCCCAGCTCGAATCCTCGCTGCTCGGCGACCTGGCCCCGCTGCTGCCGATCGTCACCCCGGGCGGCAGCGACTCCGCCTCGTTCGACGAGGTCGTCGAACTGCTCAGCCTGTCCGGCCGCTCGCTGCCGCACGCGGTGATGATGATGGTGCCGGAGGCCTGGGAGAACCAGACCGCGCTCGACGAGGAACGTCGTGCGTTCTACGAGTACCACTCGATGCTCATGGAGCCGTGGGACGGACCCGCGGCGATCGTCTTCACCGACGGATCCCTCGTCGGCGCGACCCTCGACCGCAACGGGCTCCGCCCCGGCCGGTACCTGATCACCGACGACGGCCTCGTCGTGCTCGCGAGCGAGATCGGCGTCCTGGACATCGACCCCGCCCGGGTCGTCCGCAAGGGCCGGCTCCGCCCCGGCAAGATGTTCCTCGTCGACACCGTCGAGGGTCGACTGATCGAGGACGACGAGATCAAGGCGGAACTCGCCGCGATGGAACCGTGGGGGGACTGGCTCGACGCCGGCCGGATCAACCTCAAGGACCTCCCCGAGCGCGAGCACATCGTGCACCCGCCGGCATCCGTCGTACGCCGCCAGCGCACCTTCGGCTACACCGAAGAAGAAGTCCGCATCCTGCTCGCGCCGATGGCGCGCACCGGAGGCGAACCCCTCGGCGCCATGGGCAGCGACACCCCGATTGCCGTGCTGAGCGACCGGCCCCGGCTGATCTTCGACTACTTCACCCAGCAGTTCGCCCAGGTGACCAACCCGCCCCTCGACTCGATCCGCGAGGAGGTCGTCACCTCCCTCAAACTCGGCCTCGGGCCGGAACGGAACCTCCTGTCCGTCGGGCCGGAGCACGCCCGCCAGGTGGTCCTGGACTTCCCGGTCATCGACAACGACGAACTCGCCAAGATCCAGCACATCGACCCTGCCCCCGGCAGCCGGACGACGTCGACGATCCGCGGACTGTACCGTTTCGACGAGGGCCCCGACGCCCTCGCCGACCGCATCGACGCGATGTGCCTCGAGGTCGACGACGCGATCGAGGCCGGCGCCCGCTTCATCGTGCTCTCCGACCGTGATTCCAACAAGGACATGGCGCCGATCCCGTCGCTCCTGATGATCGCGGCCGTGCACCACCACCTGATCCGCACGGAGAACCGGATGAAGGTCGGCATCGTCGTCGAGGCCGGCGACGTGCGCGAGGTGCACCACGTCGCGCTCCTGATCGGCTACGGCGCCTCAGCGGTCAACCCCTACCTCGCGATGGAGACCTGCGAGGACCTGGTCCGCAGCGGGTACATCACGAACGTCTCACCGGAGAAGGCCGTCCGCAACGTCATCAAGGCCCTCGGCAAGGGCGTGCTCAAGATCATGTCCAAGATGGGCATCTCGACGGTCTCGTCCTATGCCGGCGCCCAGACCTTCGAGGCCGTCGGCCTCAGCCAGGCCTTCGTCGCGCAGTACTTCACCGGCACGACGAGCAAGCTCGGCGGCATCGGTATCGACGTGATCGCCGCGGAGAACGAAGCGAGGCACGCCTCCGCCTACCCGGAAGACGCAGCGGTCACCGCGCACGAACGCCTGAGCACCGGCGGCGAGTACCAGTGGCGCCGCGACGGCTCCCCGCACCTGTTCAATCCGGAGACGATCTTCCGGCTGCAGCACGCGACCCGGACCGGCCGGTACGACATCTTCCGCGAGTACACCAAGCTCATCGACGATCAGGCTGAGAGCCTCATGACGCTCCGCGGCATGTTCACCTTCGACAAGCACAAACGGCACCCCGTGCCCCTCGACGAGGTCGAATCGGTCGCGTCGATCGTCACGCGCTTCGCGACCGGTGCGATGAGCTACGGCTCGATCTCCCCGGAGGCCCACGAGACCCTCGCGATCGCCATGAACCGGATCGGCGGCAAGTCGAACACCGGCGAGGGCGGCGAAGACCTGGACCGGCTGATCGACCCGCAGCGCCGCAGCGCCGTCAAGCAGGTCGCCTCCGGGCGGTTCGGCGTGACGAGCATGTACCTGTCCCACGCAGACGACATCCAGATCAAGCTCGCCCAGGGAGCGAAGCCCGGCGAAGGCGGCCAGCTGCCGCCGACCAAGGTGTACCCCTGGATCGCGCGGACCCGGCACGCCACGGCGGGCGTCGGCCTGATTTCGCCGCCCCCGCACCACGACATCTACTCGATCGAAGACCTCAAGCAGCTCATCTTCGACCTCAAACGAGCGAACCCGGATGCGCGCATCCACACGAAGCTCGTGAGCCAGTCCGGCATCGGAGCGGTCGCCGCCGGTGTCGCCAAAGCGCTCTCCGACGTCATCCTGATCTCAGGCCACGACGGCGGCACCGGGGCGAGCCCGCTCAACTCGCTCAAGCACGCGGGGACGCCCTGGGAGCTCGGACTCGCGGAGACCCAGCAGACCCTGATGCTCAACGGTCTGCGTGACCGTGTCGTCCTGCAGGTCGACGGCCAGCTCAAGACCGGCAGGGACGTCATCATCGGCGCACTGCTCGGAGCGGAGGAGTTCGGCTTCGCGACCGCGCCCCTGATCGTCGAGGGCTGCGTCATGATGCGGGTCTGTCACCTCGACACCTGTCCGGTCGGCGTCGCCACCCAGAACCCCGAACTGCGGAAGCGGTTCACCGGCAAGGCGGACCACGTCGTGAACTTCTTCGAGTTCATCGCCCAGGAGGTGCGCGAGTACCTCGCCGAACTCGGCTTCCGCAGCCTCCAGGAGGCCGTCGGCCACCACGAGATCCTCGACGTCGACGGCGCGCTCGAACACTGGAAGACAGCGGGCCTCGACCTCGCGCCGATCCTCGACGGCCCGGACTTCCCCGACTCCGAGCCGAGACAGTCCGGCCGGCCGCAGGAACACGAACTCGACAAGCACTTCGACAACGAGCTCATCCGGCGCGCCGGAAGCGTGCTCGAACACGGAGGTCGCGTCGAAATCGCCCTGCCGATCCGCAACACTGAACGGGCCGTTGGCACGATGCTCGGCCACGAGGTGACGATCCGGCACGGTGAGAACGGACTGCCCGCCGGCTCGATCGACGTGACGCTCACCGGTTCGGCCGGACAGTCCTTCGGGGCCTTCCTGCCCGGCGGGATCACCCTCAGGCTCGAGGGCGACTCGAACGACTACGTCGGCAAGGGCCTGTCCGGCGGCCAGATCGTGGTCCGCCCCGATCGCTCGAGCATCTTCTCCGCCGAAGAGAACGTCATCGCCGGCAACGTGATCGGCTACGGCGCCACCCAGGGCAGCATGTTCATCCGCGGGATCGTCGGAGAACGGTTCCTGGTGCGCAACTCCGGAGCGACCGCGGTCGTCGAAGGAGTCGGCGACCACGCCCTCGAATACATGACGGGCGGGCTCGCCCTGATCCTCGGCCAGACCGGGCGAAACCTCGGTGCGGGAATGAGCGGCGGAACCGCGTATGTCTACGGACTCCGCACGGAGGACGTCAACAGCCAGGCGCTCGAGTCCGGGGAGCTCACGCTCCTCCCGCTCGGCAGCGCCGACAGGGAGATCGTCAGCGATCTCCTCGAGCAGCACCGAGACCAGACGGATTCCGTGCTCGCCGCGGCTCTCCTGTCCGATCTCGAAACAACCATGTCCACTTTCGTCAAGGTGCTGCCGCGGGACTACGCCGCCGTCCTGGCGACCAGGCAGAGCGCCGTCGCCGAGGGTCTCGACCCCGACGGCGACGTCGTCTGGAACCGCATCCTGGAGGTTACCAATGGCTGATCCGAAGGGATTCCTCAAGACGAAGGCGCGCGAACTGCCGCCACGTCGCCCGGTGTCCGTCCGCCTGATGGACTGGAAAGAGGTCTACGAACAGGGAGACGCCGCCGTTCTCAAACGGCAGGCCGGCCGCTGCATGGACTGTGGTGTGCCGTTCTGCCACCAGGGCTGCCCCCTCGGCAACCTGATCCCCGAATGGAACGACCTCACCTGGCGTGAGGAAGGCAGGCAGGCCATCGAGCGCCTGCACTCCACGAACAACTTCCCCGAGTTCACGGGACGGCTCTGCCCGGCCCCGTGCGAATCGGCGTGCGTGCTCGCGATCAGCCAGCCGGCCGTGACGATCAAGCAGGTCGAGGTCTCGATCATCGACCAGGCCTTCTCCAACGGCTGGGTGCAGCCGCAACCGCCGGGGCGCCTGACCGGTAAGACGGTCGCCGTGGTCGGCTCGGGTCCCGCCGGTCTCGCCGCCGCGCAGCAGCTCACCCGTGCCGGGCACACGGTCGCCGTGTTCGAACGCGACGACCGGATCGGCGGCCTGCTCCGCTACGGCATCCCCGACTTCAAGATGGAGAAGAAGCATCTCGACCTGCGCCTCGCCCAGATGACGGCGGAGGGAACCCGGTTCCGGGCCGGCGTCACTATCGGCGTCGACATCACCTGGGACGACCTTCGGGCCCGGTACGACGCCGTCGTCGTGGCGACCGGCGCGCTCGTGCCCCGCGACCTGCCCATCCCCGGCCGCGACCTCCCCGGCGTGCACTTCGCGATGGAGTACCTCGTGCAGCAGAACCGCGCGGGCGCCGGCGACACGGTCGACAGCCAGATCACCGCTGAGGGCAAGCACGTCGTCGTCCTGGGCGGTGGAGACACCGGGGCGGACTGCATCGGCACGGCGCACCGCCAGCTCGCGGCATCCGTGACCAACCTCGCGATCGGCAGGCAGCCGGGAACGGAGCGGCCGGAAAACCAGCCGTGGCCAATGTCCGCGACCCTGTTCGAGGTCTCGAGCGCCCACGAAGAGGGCGGCACCCGCGAATACCTCGCCTCGACGATCGAGTTCCTGTCGAACGAGGCCGGCGAGGTGCGCGCCATCCGCGTCGCGGAAACCGAGTACCTCGATGGCCGTCGCGTGCCCAAGGCGGGTACGGAACGTGAAATCCCGGCGGACCTCGTACTCCTCGCGCTGGGTTTCACCGGCCCGGAATCGGCGGAGCTCACCAGCCAGCTGCACGTGCCGCTCGATGGGCGGAGTAATGTCGTTCGAGACGGTAACTACCAGACCAGCCGTGAAGGTGTGTTCGTCGCCGGTGATGCCGGCCGCGGACAGTCCCTCATTGTGTGGGCGATCGCAGAAGGTCGCGCTGCTGCAGCGGCCGTCGATCGATTCCTCGAAGGTGAGACACAACTACCTGCTCCGGTCAAACCGACCGACCATGCCTTCGCCATCTAACGGTCCCTGCGAAGTGAGCGATTAGCCGGAGGACGCCTACCAAGCGGCCTCCAGAACCACAGATCAAGAATGCGCCTACCCGGCGCGGAAAACGGAGCACTTTCAGAATGAGACGCGCCAAAATTGTCGCTACCCTCGGGCCGGCAGCCGCCAGTTACGATCAAATTCGAGCCCTGATCGACGCGGGTGTCGATGTTTGCCGGATGAACCTGAGCCATGGTGACTACACCGTGCACGAGGCCGTCTACGCGAACATCCGCAAGGCAGCGAATGATTCCGGTCGTGCGGTTGCCGTCCTGGTCGACCTGCAGGGCCCGAAGATCCGGCTCGGCAAGTTCGAGGGCGGCCCTTATGAACTGGCCGTCGGCGACATCTTTAAGATCACCACGGACGAGATCCTCGGCACGAAGGAAATCTGCGGCACCACGTACAAGGGCCTGCCCATGGACGTCAAGCCCGGCGACTTCCTGCTGATCGACGACGGCAAGGTCAAGGTCGAGGTCGTCGCAACCGATGGCGTTCTCGTCACGACCCGCGTCATCGTCGCAGGCCCGGTCTCGAACAACAAGGGCATCAACCTGCCCGGTGTTGCCGTCAACGTTCCCGCACTGTCCGAGAAGGACGAAGCAGACCTGCGCTGGGGCCTCCGCCTCGGTACCGACCTGATCGCCCTCTCCTTCGTGCGCGACGCGGCCGACATCACCCGCGTGCACGAGATCATGGCAGAGGAGGGCCGCAAGGTCCCCGTCATCGCCAAGATCGAGAAGCCGCAGGCCGTCGAGCACCTCGAAGAGATCATCGACGCCTTCGACTCGATCATGGTCGCCCGTGGCGACCTCGGCGTCGAGCTTCCGCTCGAGGCCGTGCCGATCGTGCAGAAGCACGCCGTCGAGCTCGCTCGCCGGATGGCCAAGCCGGTCATCGTCGCGACGCAGATGCTCGAATCGATGATCCACAGCCCGGTCCCGACGCGCGCGGAAACGTCCGACGTCGCAAACGCCGTCCTCGACGGCGCGGACGCGGTCATGCTCAGCGGCGAGACCAGCGTCGGCGAATACCCCGTCGTCACGGTTCAGACCATGGCGCGGATCGTCGCATCCACCGAAGACCACGGCCTGGAGCGCATCGCGCCGCTCACGAACAAGCCGCGCACCCAGGGCGGGGCGATCACCCTCGCCGCGATCGAGGTCGCGGAATTCGTCGACGCGAAGTTCCTCTGCATCTTCACCGAATCCGGAGACTCCGCCCGCCGGATGTCTCGCCTGCGGTCGAAGATCCCGATGCTCGCCTTCACGCCTGAGCCCGGCATCCGCCGCCGCCTCGCGCTCACCTGGGGCGTGCAGACGTACCTCGTGGACCGCGTCACGCACACGGACTCCATGTTCGGCCAGGTCGACGACATCCTGCTCGGCCAGGGCCTGGCCCAGCTCGGTGACAAGGTCGTCGTCATCAGCGGTTCCCCTCCCGGAATCGCCGGCTCGACGAACGACATCCGGGTGCACCGCATCGGCGACGCCCACAACGAGGTTGCTCCGGCATACGTCAAGCAGTAGTCCCGTTGGAAGGAAAGCCCCGTCGACCGTTTCGGTCGGCGGGGCTTTTCCTGTGTCCGGGCGGGATCAGTCCGTCGCACCCAGGAACGCGATGGCCGCGTCGCGGAAGGCCCGGGAGGTCGGGGCGTTGAAGTGGTTGCGGCCAGGGATCTCGAAGAAGGACCCGGCCGGCGTGGCCTCCGCGAGTGCCCGTGACGCCACGAGGATGCGATCCTCGCTGCCGGTGGCGAACAGCAGCGGTTGCGACGGGGCATTGTCGGGGCCCGGCTGGGGACCGCCGCGCATCCCCTCGACGAGCGCGACGAGCGCCTCGAGGTCGTTGCCCGGCAGCGCCCGCGCCATGGTGAGATAGGCACCGGTGAGCCTGTCGCCGACCTCGGTGCCGTGTTCGATGTGCGCCCGGGCGTCGGCGATCTGGAAGCGGGTGAGCGGGTCACCGTCAGGAATGCCGCCGAGCACCGCGCGCGTCACCCGGCCCTCGAGCTCTCTCGCCGCCTGCCAGCCGACCCGCGCTCCCAGCGAGTAGCCCGCGTACGCGACCTCGTCGAGCAGGTAGGCGTCGAGCACCTGTTGCACGTCGGCGACGAGAGTGTCCATCGTGTACGCGGACGGGGAGTGCGGCTTGTCGCTCAGGCCATGGCCGCGTTGGTCGATCGCGATCACGTGGAATCCGGCGCGCAGGAGATCCCTGGTCCAACCGGTTGCGTGCCAGTTCGCCACGGCGCTCGACGCGAAACCGTGGACGGCGAGAACGGTCGGGTCGGCCGGATCGCCGAATTCGTAGGTCGCGAGGTTGACCCCGTCAGGGGAGTAGACGAAGCGGTGGGGCGGCGCTATTCGGGTGTTCGTGTTCATCACTGACCATTTGACCACGATGGCGTGGCACGGACGGTCGCCGCAGCGGAGTCGGTGGGGTCAGACGTAATCTGGCGACATGAAGACGTACACGGCTGCCCAGCAGCGCGAGGCAGAGCAGCCGTACCTCGCCGACGGGATTCCACTGATGCAGCGGGCATCGGCCGCGCTGGCCGCGGAGACGGCGGTGTTGCTCGTGGCGCGCCGGGGCACGGTGCGCGGCGCCGGGATGCTCGTCCTCGCGGGACCGGGAAACAACGGGGGAGATGCGCTCTTCGCGGCCGCGACGCTCGCGGCGGAGGGTGTCCGGGTCACCGTGGCGCCGACCGCGCGGAGGATGCACGAGGAGGGCCTCGCCGCCGCGGTGGCGGCCGGTGCGCGGGTGCTCGGTCCGGAGGAGTCGCCTGCTGTTGTCGCGCGGGCAGCGGCGTCGTGCGACGTGATCCTCGACGGCATCCTCGGAACGGGCACGAGCACGGACCCAGCGCTGCGCGGCAGGGCCAGGGAGGTCGTGGCTGCGATCCTGGCCGTGCTGCACCCCGGTGGCGCGCAGGCGTCTGACGGAACGGGCAGGGAGCCGGTCGTCGTCGCCGTCGACCTGCCGAGCGGCGTCGGCGTGGACGACGGTGCCGTGCCGGATCCGACGGTGCTGCCCGCGACGGTGACGGTGACCTTCGGCGGCTGCAAACCGGGGCTGCTCCGCCGGCCGGCCGCCGGGCTGGCCGGGCGGGTCGTCGTCGCCGATATCGGAATCGCCCCTGAGCTCGAACGAATCGCGGCCAGGGACCGCGCCGCTACTCTAGACGGGTGAGTGAACTGACAGTGAAATCCGATGCCGTGCAGCCCCCCGAATTCGCGGATGCGGTGCGCCCGGCCCGGTCGCAGGCCCTGCTCGACACGATGCGGGAACGGGTCGTCATCGCCGACGGCGCGATGGGGACGATGCTCCAGGAGCACAACCCCACCCTGGACGACTACCAGCAGCTCGAGGGCTGCAACGAGATCCTGAACGTCAGCCGCCCCGACATGATCGAGGCGATCCACGGCGCGTACCTCGACACCGGCATCGACGCCGTCGAAAGCAACACCTTCGGAGCCAACTGGTCGAACCTCTCCGACTACGACATCGAGGACCGCATCGAGGAACTCGCCAGGCTCGGCGCGGCCATCGCCCGGAAGAGTGTCGAGGACTACGAGGCCCGCGACGGCCGCGTGCGCTGGGTGCTCGGCTCGATGGGGCCGGGAACCAAGCTCCCGAGCCTCGGCCACACGACGTACGCGAACCTCAAGGCCACCTTCGCAGAGCAGGCAGTCGGCCTGATCCGGGGAGGCGCCGATGCCTTCCTGATCGAGACCTCCCAGGACCTGCTGCAGACCAAGTCCGCGGTGAACGGCTGCAAGCAGGCGATCGCGGAGACCGGCATCCGCCTGCCGATCTTCGTCGAGGTGACCGTGGAGACCACCGGCACCATGCTGATGGGCAGTGAGATCGGGGCGGCGCTCACGGCGCTCGAACCCCTCGGCATCGACGCGATCGGTCTGAACTGCGCCACTGGTCCGACCGAGATGAGCGAACACCTGCGCCACCTCTCCCGGTACTCGCACGTGCCGGTGATGTGCATGCCGAACGCCGGCCTGCCGATGCTGACCGCGACGGGGGCGAGCTACCCGCTCACGCCCGACCAGCTCGCGACGGCGCACGAGCAGTTCGTCAAAGAGTTCGGGCTCGGCCTCGTCGGCGGATGCTGCGGGACCACTCCCGCGCACATGAAGGCGGTCGTCGACCGCCTGCGCGGCGCCGCCGTCAGCGTGCGTGCCATCGAAGAGGACGCCGGCGTCGCGAGCCTGTACCAGCACGTCAGCTTCGACCAGGACAGCGCCTTCCTCGCCATCGGGGAGCGCACGAACGCCAACGGCTCCCGGGCCTTCCGCGACGCCATGCTCGAGGAACGCTGGGACGACTGCGTCGACATCGCCCGCGCCCAGGTCCGCGACGGCGCCCACCTGCTCGACGTCTGCATCGACTACGTCGGCCGCGACGGCGTCGCGGACATCCGCCAGGTCGTCTCCCGGCTCGCGAGCGCCTCGACCCTGCCGCTCGTCGTCGACTCGACCGAACCGGCGGTGCTGCAGGCGGGCATGGAGCTCATCGGCGGGCGCCCCGTCGTGAACTCGGTCAACTTCGAGGACGGCGAGGGCCCGGGCAGCCGCTTCGGCCGGATCATGCCGCTCGTCAAGGAACACGGGGCCGCCGTGATCGCCCTGACCATCGACGAAGAGGGCCAGGCCCGCACCGCAGAGCACAAGGTGCGGATCGCGACCCGGCTCGTCGAGACCCTCGTGAACGACTGGGGGATGCGCGTCGAGGACATCATCGTCGACGCCCTCACCTTCCCGATCGCCACCGGCCAGGAGGAGACCCGCAGGGACGGCATCGAGACGATCGAGGCGATCCGGCAGATCAAGGCGAAGTATCCCGGCATCCACACCACGCTCGGCGTCTCGAACGTGTCCTTCGGCCTGAACCCCGCGGCCAGGTCGGTGCTCAACTCCGTCTTCCTGCACGAGGCGACGGCGGCAGGGCTCGACTCGGCCATCGTCAACTCGGCCAAGATCGTGCCGCTCGCCTCCGTGCCGGACGACCGGCGCAAGGTGGCGCTCGACCTGGTCTGGGACCGCCGCGAGTACGACGTCGACGGCAACCTGACCTACGACCCGCTCGCCGCTCTCCTGGACCTGTTCGCCGGCGTCGACTCCGCCGCGCTGAAGGACGAGCGCGCCGCGGAGCTCGCCGCCCTTCCCGTCGGCGAACGCCTCGAACGACGCATCATCGACGGCGAGGCCAAGGGCCTCGAGGCCGACCTCGACCTCGCCCGCGCCGGCGGCATGAGCGCCCTCGACATCGTCAACGTGCACTTGCTCGCCGGCATGCAGATCGTCGGGGCCCGGTTCGGCAGCGGAGAGATGCAGCTGCCGTTCGTGCTGCAGTCCGCCGAGGTGATGAAGGCCGCCGTCGCGCTGCTCGAGCCGCACATGGAGAAGTCGGAGGCCGCGGGCAAGGGCACGATGGTGCTCGCGACGGTGCGTGGCGACGTGCACGACATCGGCAAGAACCTCGTCGACATCATCCTGACCAACAACGGCTACGACGTCGTCAACATCGGGATCAAGAAGACGATCAACGAGATCATCGCGGCGGCCGAGGAACACAACGCCGACGTGATCGGGATGAGCGGCCTGCTCGTCAAGTCCACGGTCGTGATGAAGGAGAACCTGCTCGAGCTGAACAACCGGGGGCTCGCCACGAAGTGGCCCGTCATCCTCGGCGGCGCGGCACTTACCCGCGCCTACGTCGAGGAAGACCTCGCCGGGCTCTTCGAGGGGCAGGTCCGGTACGCGCGGGACGCCTTCGAGGGCCTGAAGCTCATGGAGCCGCTCGTGGCCATCGCGCGCGGCGCCGACCCGGCATCCGTCGGCCTGCCACCGCTCAAGCAGCGGATCCACAAGCGCAGCCTGCTCACCGTCACCGAGCCGGACGCCATGCCGGTGCGCAGCGACGTGGCCGCAGACAACCCGGTGCCGGTTCCGCCGTTCTGGGGGACCCGGATCGTCAAGGGCGTCGCCCTCGCCGAGTACTCGGCGTTCCTCGACGAGCGGGCGACCTTCATGGGCCAGTGGGGCCTCAAGCCCAGCCGGGCGGAGGACGGCGCCAGCTACCAGGAACTCGTCGACACCGAGGGCAGGCCGAAGCTGCGCTACTGGCTCGACCGGATCCTCGCGGAGGGCATGCTCGACGCCTCCGTCGCGTACGGCTACTTTCCGGCATACAGCGAGGGCAATGACCTCGTGGTGCTGCATCACGGCGACGACCCGGACGGGAACCTCGGCACGCCGGGCCTGCTCGCGCCGGACGGCGGTTCCGGCGGACCGGTCGGAACCGAACGGCTGCGGTTCTCCTTCCCCCGACAGCGACGGGACCGGCACCTGTGCCTGGCCGACTTCGTGCGCCCGCGCGAGTCCGGCCAGATCGACGTCGTCGCCCTCCAGCTCGTCACGGCAGGTGCCAACGTCGACAGTGTGACCGCGAAGCTCTTCGCCGCGAACAAGTATCGCGACTACCTGGAGCTCAACGGCCTCACCATGCAGCTCACCGAGTCCCTCGCCGAGTACTGGCACGCCCGCGTGCGCGCGGAGCTCGGCCTCGGCGCCGAGGATCCGACCGACGTGGCCGGCATGTTCAAGCTTGAGTACCGCGGTGCCCGCTTCTCGCTCGGCTACCCGGCCTGCCCCGAGATGGAGGACCGCCGCAAGGTCGTCGAGCTGCTCAGGCCCGAGCGGATGGGTGTCGTGCTCTCCGAGGAACTGCAACTTCATCCCGAGCAGTCGACGGATGCCTTCGTCTTCCACCACCCGGAAGCGAAGTACTTCTCGGTCTAGCGGCGCGCGTCTGCCCTGTGCGCCGTGCGGCGTGCGGCGGGCAGTTTGGCGCGGCGCAGGGCGGCGAGGGCGGCCGGCCCGACCAGGCAGATGCCGAGCACCGTCGTGACGGCGCGCACCGTGTCCCAGGTGAGCGTCGAGGTGACGAGCGAGTAGAGGCCGAATGAGGCCAGGTTCGTGCCCAGGGGCGCTCCGGGGGAGTAGGAGATGCCGGTCCCGGTCCCCACCGCGAACGGCCAGAACCACAGGTTCATCACGAGCCCGAACAGGTAGGACGCGACGACGCCGTAGCCCGCAAGCATGGCGATCTCGAGGCGGGCGCTCGCGCGCGGTCCGAGTCGGCCGAGCACACCGGACCCGCCCCCGGCGCGGTGCCGCGGCAGCAGGGCGGCTCCCGCGCCGACCCAGCCGCAGGCGAACATCTGGAACGGGGTCCAGGGCCCGAACCCGCCCCAGAGCACCGAAGACACGGCGATGGTCAGCAGCCCGAGCAACAGCCCGAACCGGGCGCCGTAGACCCGGCCCGCGAGGATCAGCAGGATGAACACGGCCTCGACACCGCCGACACCCGTGCCCGCGATCCGGACGGCTGCTCCCACGGCAGCGAGCACCCCGAGGAGAGCCACCGTCTTCGCGGTGTACATCTCGCGGTCCACCACGAGGGCGAGTGCGACGATCACGGCGGGCACGAGGGCGAACGCGATGAACGGCACGGCGCCCTGGGCGTCCCTGGGCACGGCGGCCGCGAACAGCGGCCAGGCGAATCCCGCGGCGGCGAGCAGGCTTCCGCTCCACAGCACCGCGGATGTCCAGCGGCCGCTTCTGCGCTTCACTGCGTCACCCGCGGGTCCCGGCCGGGGGCCCCGGTAGTCGGGGTGATACCTGTCGCTGTCTCCGCGCCGCCGTACCCGGCGGCGGTCAGTCGCCCATCCTCGAGGTGCAGCGCCCGGGTGGCGAAGGACCGGGCGAAGTCGTGGTCGTGCGTCGCGAGCAGCACCGCGCATTCCCGGTCGGACACGCGCTGCAGCGCCGCGCCCACGAGCGCACGAGCAGCGGCATCGAGGCCGCGGGTGGGCTCGTCGACGAGCAGCACCCGAGGCGCGGCCGCGAGCTGGATCGCGATCGCGAGGCAGAGCCGCTGGCCCGCCGAGAGGTCCCGCGGATGACGCTCGAGAAGCGGTGCTGCCGCGGCGGAATCGTGGCCGAGAAGCCGCGCGAACGTCCCGGCGGTCGCGCCAGGGTCGGACCTCGCGCTCCGCCCGGCACGTCGGCGAGCACGTCGGTCGGCCGTTCGGCCTGCCGTCGACCGGTCGCTGCGGCGGCACTCGTCCGCGACCGTCGTGGCGAAGAACAGGTCGTCGAAATTCTCCGGCACGAGTGCCACGAGCCGGCGCCGGGTCCTCCGGTGCAGCAGAGCGACGTCCTGTCCGCCGACGATCACGGTCCCGGGGGTCGCGGGCAGCGCGAGCGCAGTGAGCAGGCTGCTCTTGCCCGCCCCGTTCCGGCCCTCGAGGGCGACGATCTCGCCGGCCGCGAGTTCGAGGGACACCGCGTCGACGACGGTCCGGTCGCCGTGTCGAACCGTCAGTCCGTGGATGCCGGCGAGCGGCTTTCCAGCGGCAGGCACCTGAGCAGGTGGCTCGGCGCCTGCACGGGGTCTCGCGATGCTGCGGTCGCCGACCCGGTCCGGCGGCGCCTCGCCGGGGTGCAGCATGCGCGCGCGGTGCCCCTCGAGCACGAGCCAGGCATCCGCGATCGAGGCGAACTCGCGGCTGTTGTGCTCGGCGACCACGACGCAGACGCCGGCTTCGTGGGCGAGCCGGTCGAGCACCCCGCAGACCCTGTCCCGCGCGATGCGGTCGAGTTCGGCGAGCGGTTCGTCGACGAGAAGCAGCACGGGACGGCGGATCAGGGCGCCGCCGAGGGAGACCAGGGTGGCCTCTCCGGCGGAGAGCGCCAAGACGGGGCGAGCGAGCAACTGCGTGATGCCGAGTTGCGCGGCGACCTCCCGCACCCGCTGGTCCAGGATCTCCGCGGCAACGCCCCGCACGGTGAGAGCGAAGCCGATCTCCTCGGCCACGGTCTCGGCGACGAAGGAGAGCCGCACGTTCTGGGGCACCAGTCCGACGAAGCCGGCCGTGTCGCGCGGGGGAGTCTCGGCCCGGTCGGCGCCGCCGATCTCGATCCGGCCGCCCTGGTGGCCGTCGTGGAAGTGCTGGAACAGCCCGCTCATCGCCTGGAGCAGGCCGGACTTGCCCGAACCGGTCGGCCCGACGATGACCGTGAGCGTGCCGGGGGCGAGCGCGAGGTCGAGGTGCTCGAGGCGCCAGTCCCCGTCGAAATCGAGCGTGGCATCCGTCATGAGCACGGGTGCCGCACAGTCACCGTCCACTGGCGTGGTCGACGCGAATCCCCGGGTCTCCATCGATGCCGCAAGGGCGAGGGCACGCTCGATGGTCTGCTCGAAAACCGGGACGAGCAGGGCTGCCATGGTCCGCTCGCCACGGAGGGCGGCGGCCAGGCGCACCCGCCTGACTGAGTCGAGGAGCGCCGGAAACGTGGCCCACGCGATCACGAGGGCGCGGGACACCGTGCGCAACGGCCCGCGGCGGGCGCCGCGGGCGAACAGGCGGCTCACGTCGACGACCGCGTTGACTGCCCCGAAGAAGACGATCACCGCGGCGACCGGGAGCGCGCTCAGTGCGGCGTTCCAGAGTCCGACCGTCGTGACCGGCCCGAACAGCGCTACCTGGCTGAACGGCGCGGCGAGCGGGATCCGGGGCAGGTCGAGCAGGACGGCCCCTCCGCCGCCTCCTCCGCCGAAGACCATCCGATAGCCCACCCGCAGACCGATGAATCCGAGCGCGAGCAGCACGGATGCGCGCAGGGGAGCCGGGCGGAAACGGAACACCGGGGTCGGAGCCTTAGCTGCCGGGTGTCGGAGTCTCGGCGCCCGTTGTGAATACGAGGCCGAGGGACTGGCCCGGCGTCACCTGGAGGCTGCCGAGGCCCTCCTGGGCGTATTCCCAGGCCGCACCGGGGGCGGTCTGGATCCACAGCGCCCAGTAGGCGTACGCGGGCGCCATCGACTGGCACGATTCGACGAACGAGGCCTGGCCCGTGACCGTGACGGTCTCGTCGGCGGCGGGGCGCCCGTTCACACGGCAGACGACCTGGTCGCCGTACTGCACGGTTCCCTCTGTCGCGATCGCCGCGGTCTTCATGACCGCGCTTGCAGCGATCGTGGTCGCCGTCGCTACACAATCGGTGATCTTCGGTGCGGCGAGGGTTCCGAAATCGACGACGACCCGCACCCCGGAACAGGCTTCCGGTGAGGCGGACTCCGTGGCGGCGGCCGTGGCGGCGGTTCCGGGCGTGGCGGTCCCGCTGGTCGCGGTGGACGGGCCGGTGGCGCAACCGCTGAGGGCCAGCGCTCCGAGCAGGGTGAGCGTAGCGAGTACTGGCATCTTCATGCCCCCCAGAATACTGAGCGGCAAGCGGGAATCGGAATTCGTCAGACGCGCGAGGTCACCGTGGGTAGTCTTGGCCTCAGACGCTGAACCCAGCGAGCAACGGTATTCGACGAACCAGGCGCACGTCGTCCAGGAGAGACCATGACCACCCGGGGTGCCAGGCTCGTTCGCGGCTGGCTGACGGCTTCGGTCGCGGTCTTCGTGGCGGCGTTCGCGCACGCCGCCGGCGGGGGAAGCCGGCCGGGGGAGCTCGGAACCGTGCTCGCCCTCGTTGTCTCGGGTCTGGTCTGCACGTTCCTGGCTGGAAGGTCCCTGTCACTCTTCCGGATGTCCGCCTCGGTCGTGGTGAGCCAATTCCTGTTCCACATTCTGTTCGGGCTCGGCGGCGGCACCGCCGGCGCACTGACCGTCGTCGGCGGGTCGCACCACGGTTCGGTGACGGTCGTCTCAGACCCGCACGCAGCGATGGGACCGATGGCGATGGGACCGATGCCGATGGTTTCGATGGGTCTCGGCTCGTCGGGGACGGGCGCCGCGGCGTCCAGCCAGATGGACGCGTGGATGTGGCTCGCTCACGTCGGCGCCGCGCTCGTCACGATCATCGCGCTGCGGCACGGTGAGGCGGCCTTCCGGGTGCTGTTCGATCTGGTGGGCCTGCTGGCGTCGTACCTGAACGCTGCCTGGCACCTCCACGACGACCTCGTCATCGTCGTCCGCCGGGGGCTGGGCGACGGCGTTCCCCGCAGCTGCGCCGCTGCGCTGACCGACTTCGGCGTCCTGCGATCCAGCGTCTGGCGCAGGGGACCGCCGCCGGCTCTGCCGTCCTTCTGATCTTTTTCCTGCGGTAATCGCTGCCGGCTCCTGACTCACGGCCGTCCGGGCACAGGTTCCGCAGCGTGCGTCCGATCACGTGGAACCGTCGAACCGGCCTTCCGTGCTGATCCGGCACGCTCCGTACGCGCACGTCAACTCTCGTGATGAGGCAGAACATGATCCCCTTTCCGCGCGCCCGCTGGGCGATGAGCGCACTTGCACTGGTGACCCTGGTCGCCCTGTCCGTCGCGGCCGGGGCCGCTCCGGCTGCCACAGCTCACGATCAGGTGCTGTCGACCTCCCCGACCACCGGGGAGAACGTGGACACGGCGCCGAAGCAGGTCGCCATGGTCTTCTCAGACGACATCCTCAGCGTCGGAGCGATCATGCTCATCGTCGACGACCAGGGACGGAACTGGGCGGACGGGACGCTGAAACTGGACCGCGCCACGGTGACCCAACCGCTCGCACCGGGCCTCCCGAACGGTGCGTACGAGGTGCGGTGGCGCGTGGTGTCTGCTGACGGGCACCCCATCGCCGGAACCTTCCCGTTCTCCGTCGGCACAGTGACCGCCGGGTCCGGGTCCGCATCCGCCGGGCCGGCCTCATCGGGACCCGCCACCGTGTCACCGCAGCCGGGCGCAGCGGATGCCGGACCCGCGCAGGCGCCGACAGGCGCGATCGGTGGGGGACTTCCCCTCGCCGTGGTCGCCCTGCTGGGCGCCGGCGGCGGTATCGCGGTCCTCGTCGTCGTGTTACTGCTCACGAGTCTCTGGAAACGGCGTCGTTCCGCCTGATTCCTTCTTCCCCACAATTCCCCCTCACTTTGCATGGAGACAACACATGATTCAGAACACCAGCACCCGTGCCGGCATCGCCGGCCTTGCCCTCGTCGCCGCACTGGCCCTCGCGGGTTGCGCCGGAACCCCCGCAACGACCCCGGCAGCGACCCCGTCCGCCGCCACCACCGAAGCGAGCGGCCTGAGCATCACCGACCCGTGGGTGAAGGCCGCAGATTCCGGCATGTCGGCAGCGTTCGGCACCCTGGAGAACGCGGGCGCGAGCGACGTGACCATCGTGTCGGCGCAATCAGCGGCATCCAGCATGCTGCAGCTGCATGAAACCGTGTCCAACGCGGCCGGAGAGATGATGATGCAGCAGAAACAGGGCGGCTTCGTCGTCCCGGCCGGCGGCTCACTGGAATTGGCGCCCGGTGGCAACCACATCATGATGATGGACCTCAGCAACCCGATCAAGGCCGGTGACGAGGCGAAGTTCACGCTGACGCTGTCTGACGGCTCGACGATCGATTTCACGGCCGTGGCGAAGGACTACACCGGCGCCAACGAGACCTACACCGGCGACATGAACATGGAGACCCCGAAATAGTGACCGACAGCCCGGAGCCGGCACCGGCTCGCAGACTCAGCAGGCGGCACCTCCTCCTCGGAGGTGCCGCCGCGGGCATCGGCGCCGCGTCCGCCGTCGGCATCCAGCTGGCCGGACAGGCCGGCGAGCCGAGCGCGTCGCGGCCGGCCGGTGACCCGGAGACGGGACTCAACGGCGCCCTCACCGTGCCCTTCCACGGCGTCCACCAGGCGGGGATCGAAACGGTTCCACAGGGCCACGCGACCTTCGTCGCGCTCACCCTGCACGACACGGTCGACCGCGACGCGGTGCGCAGGATGATGGTGGTCCTGAGCGGCGATGCCGCGCGCCTGACCCAGGGCCTGGCCGCGCTGGCCGACTCCGAACCGGAACTCGCCGTGGTTCCCGCCCGGCTGACGATCACTTTCGGCTTCGGACCCGGGCTCGTCGCCCGGGCGGGCGGGGAAGCGCCCACCTGGCTTCGGCCGCTGCCGGCCTTCGGGGTCGACCGGCTCGAACCGGCCTGGGCCGACGGCGACCTGCTCCTCCAGATCGCCGCAGACGATCCGCTGACCGTCGCCCATGCCACCCGGATGCTCCTCAAGGACACGCGCAGCTTCGCGAGTGTGCACTGGGTGCAGTCCGGGTTCCGCAGGGCACCCGGTTCGGAGCGGCCCGGAACGACGATGCGCAACCTGTTCGGGCAGCTCGACGGCACCGTGAACATGGTGCCGGGGAGCGAGGACTTCGAACACCTCGTCTGGCGACAGGCCGATAATCCCGCCTGGCTCGCGGGCGGGACCGGATTCGTGCTCCGGCGCATCAGCATGGACCTCGACAAGTGGGACAAGCTCGACCGGTCCGGCCGTGAGTCGGCCGTCGGGCGCACCCTCGCGACCGGAGCTCCGCTGACCGGGGTCGCCGAACACGACGAGCCGGACTTCGCCGCGACGACTCCGATCGGCTTCCCGGTCATTCCCGAATTCTCACACCTGCGCCGGGCTCGTTCGGAGAACCGGGAGGAGCGCATCCTGCGTCGCGGCTACAACTACGACGACGCGCCGACCGGTGCGAGCGTGTCGGATTCCGGGCTGCTGTTCGTGTCATTCCAGGCGGATGTCGATGCCCAGTTCGTGCCCATCCAACGGCGGATAGACACCCTCGACCTGCTCAACCAGTGGATCACCCCGGTCGGATCGGCCGTGTTCGCCATCCCGCCGGGCTGTCAGGAGGGCGGGTACATCGGGGACACGCTGTTCTAGCGGCCCAGGCTTAGCGGCCCGGGTTTCGTGCCTTCGGTGTCGTGCTCAGAGGGACGGCACGCGCTCGGCCGGGAGGGGAGGTCCCGGCGGAGTGCCGTCGCCGAACGGACGCCCGCCCAGGGCCTCGCGACCGGATGGTTCGAGCCAGCCACGGGCATCCGGCCCCTTGGGGACGATGCCGCTCGGATTGATGTCGCTGTGCGTGACGTAATAGTGCCGCTTGATCTGCTCGAAGTCGATGGTGTCTCCGAATCCCGGCGTCTGGAAGAGGTCCCGCGCGTATGCCCACAGCACGGGCATCTCGGTGAGCTTGTTCCGGTTGCACTTGAAATGCCCGTGGTAGACGGCGTCGAAGCGCGCGAGCGTCGTGAAGAGCCGGATATCGGCCTCGGTGATCGTGTCGCCGACGAGGAAGCGCCGGGTGGCGAGGCGCTCCTCGAGCCAGTCCAGACGGGCGAACAGAGTGTCGTATGCCCGCTCATAGGACTTCTGGCTGCCGGCGAAGCCGCACTTGTAGACGCCGTTGTTCACATCGTGGAAGATCAGCTCGGCGACCTCGTCGATTTCGGCGCGAAGCGCGACCGGATAGAGATCGGGAGCGCCCGCACGGTGATACTCGACCCATTCGGTTTCGAAGTCGATCGTGATCTGCGGGTAGTTGTTGGTGACGACCCGTCCGCTCGGAACGTCGACGATCGCGGGAACGGTAATGCCGCGCGGGTAGTCGGGGAACCTCGCGAAGTAAGCCTGCTGGAGCCGTTCGATGCCGAGCACCGGGTCGACGGCGCCGGGGTCGAGGTCGAAGGTCCAGCTGTTCTTGTCGTGTGTCGGTCCCGGCAGACCCAGGGAGATGACCCCCTCCAGGCCGAGCAGGCGCCGGACGATCGCGGTTCGGTTCGCCCACGGGCACGCCCGGGCGGCCACGAGCCGGTACCGGCCGGGCTCGACCGGCCAGCCGTCACGCGCATCCCGCGTGAGGCGGTCCTCGATGTAGTGAGTGTCGCGATTGAAGGGCTGTCCCGCTTCGATGTAGCTCGGCTTCAGGTCTGCGCCCTCGGGCTCTGGGATGGTCATCCCTCAACGGTAGCGGTGGCGCGAGATCACACAGCGCGAGAATTTACCTCGCGGTAACGGAGTCGCGTCATTGTGGACGCTGTGCAGCGGCTACTCTCCGAGGAAGGCATTCAGAGGAGATACTGCATGATCGGTCGCGTTGACCCGTTTATCGGCACCGAGGTCACGGACCTTCCTCCCCAGACCGGCCTCGCCGCGACCTGGTGGTGGCCGAAGCCGCAGATCGGGAACACGCACCCCGGCGCCACCTACCCGCTCGGGATGGTGTCTGCCTGCGCGTATTCGGGTGCCTATCCGACCGGGTACGGCCGGTACGACCTCTCGCTCGAAGGCATCCCGCCCCTCCTGCACGAGCGTCACCTCGCTTCGGGATTCGCGCACTTCCAGCAGTCCGGTACCGGCGCCATCCGCAAGTACTACAACTACTTCCGCGTCACGCCGATGATCGAACCGCTCGACGTGCTCGGGCGCACCTGGGAGCTCACCGACGAACAGGCCGAGCCGGGCTGGTACTCCGGAACCCTGGACTCCGGCATCACCGCCGAGCTCACCGTCGGGCCGAAGAGCGCGGTGCACCGGTACACCTTCCCCGCACACTCCAAGGCCCGGGTGGTCATCGACTTCTCGCACGGCGGCCTCTCGATTCCGTATGGCGCCACGATCCCGGTGCGTGCCCACCTCGAGTGCCTCGAGCCCGGAGTCGCCAGCGGCGAGATCGTGGTGGAGGGCGCCCCGCTGTCGGTGTACATCGAGTGCGACAACCCCCAGTGGCGTCAGATGCTCTGGTACGACCGACGCCTGATGCCCGGGGGAACCCGGCTCGACTTCGACCACATCCGGCCGACGACCCTGCGCCCGTTCGGACTGATGTGGGCCGGTCCGAGCGAGGAGGGCCAGACGATCGAGCTGCGGATCGGGTTCTCCCTGCGCGGCGTCGAACAGGCCAAGCGCAACCTCGAGGCGGACTGCGGAACCGGGCCGGCGCAGTTCACGCCCCGCCGCGAGCGCACCCAGAAGGTCTGGCGCAAGAAGCTCAAGGGCATCACGGTCAGGACACCGTCCGCCGCCCGCCAGACGGTGTTCTCGACGGCGCTCTACCACGCCCTGATCAAGCCCTGCCTGGCCCCCTCGGAGAGCCCGTTCTGGCCGACGGACGGGCCGTTCGTCTTCGACATCAGCACGATGTGGGACATCTACCGCACCCAGCTGCCCCTGATCACCGCGCTGATGCCGGAACGGGCCGTCGAACTCGCGAACGCGATGATCACCATCTCGGAGGAGGAGGGCAACTTCCCCATCGGGTACCGGATGGCCCGGGGGAGCGACCGCTTCTCCCGGCAGGCGAGTGCCCTGGCCCACACCTTCCTCTCCGACCTGTGCCAGCTCGGCCTCCCCGGCATCGACTGGGACTGGGCCCTCGTGCACATGTCCGACGACCTGCGCCGCACCTACGGCGAGGAGTTCCTGGTGCACGGGGAGGCGCATCCAATCAGCCACACCCTCGACCTGGCGTTCGGCTACTGGTGCACCGCGAAGGTCGCCGGGCATGTCGGTGACAAGGCCCTCGTCGAACAGTTCATCGCACTCGCTGAGCGCTGGGTGAACGCGTACGATCCGGTGACCGGTCTCCTGAAGGACTCCACGTACTACGAGGGCACGCGGCACAACTACTCGTTCCGGCTGGTGCACGACATGGATGCCCGCATCGCCCTGAGTGGAGGGGCCGAGCGGTTCATCGCCCAGCTCGACGAGTTCTTCGGCTACGGGGCAGAGCCGGTGACGCAGCTCGTCCGGGGCTCCGGCCCGGAGGAAGTCCTCGCCGGCTATCGCCTCGGCCGTTTCGAGGGGCTCAACAACGAACCGGACATGGAAGCACCCTGGTCGTACCACTACGTGGGGCGGCCGGACCGCACCGCCGAGATCGTGCACAACATCGTGCACCAGCAGTTCGGCACCGGTCGGGGCGGGCTGCCGGGCAACGACGACTCCGGCGGACTCAGCTCCTGGTTCGTCTGGGCATCCCTCGGGCTGTTCCCGGTCGCCGGCCAGAACATCTTCCTCGTCAATGCGCCCTCGTTCGAGAAATCGGCGTTTTCTGTCGGTAAGCACTCGTTCACCATCCGTACTCGTGGATTCATTGAACCGACACCCGGCGGACCCGTACAGTATGTGCAGGCCATGGAATTCAACGGCGAACCGCTCGGGCGCACCTGGATCAGTGGGAACGAATTCCACGGGGGTGGCGAACTCGTTGTGGAGTTGGGGCCTGAGCCGAGCGGCTGGGGAACGACGGACCTGCCCCCTTCGGCGCCATCATCCTTGTCACACACACGAGCGTCACGATCCACGGGAGAGACACCATGAATTCTGTTGAGAACCGGCTTGTCATCGTGGTCCGGGCCGATCCGGTCATCTGCGGCCACTCCGTCGAAGCACGCAACCTCGCGGAGACCGCACTCGAGCGCGGCTTCGACGAGGTGCGCATCGTCACGTGGCCGATCGACAAGCTCCAGGCCTCCGGTCTGCCGCTCAAGCCGCTCGATTCCGTGCTGCCGTACAGTCCCGGGATCTTCGTCGACCGGCCCGCACCGGTCGGGGACTACAAGGTGCTCGACGGGCGCCACCTCGCCGGGGTCACCGGCCGGCTGATCGAGCTCTTCACCGACGGCGTGCCGACGGTCTGCCTCTCGCTCTACCTCACGCCGCACACGCTCGCGGTCTCTGACGCCGTCCGTGCTGCCTGGGGGACCGGGCTGCCCGTCAACGTCACCACGATTGCGGAAGCCGTCGGTTCGGACGTCACGAACGTCGTGCGGACTGCGGTCAACGAGGGACGATTCGGCGCCGCAGCGCACATCCTGTCGAGCTATCTCAGCCAGGACTATTGCGTCGCCGTGTCCGAGTACACCCGGCAGCTCATCATCACCGAGGCCGAACTCGTCGACCAGCACCACGGCACCCGGTACGCGGCCCAGTGCCGCGAACGGATCACGATCTCCTACCCGGCGATCGACGCCGACTCCTACCTGCACCTCGACGAGAGCGTGACCGACGACGTCCTCACCGCCCGCGGCCTCGAACGCGACGGCTACATCCTGTTCCTGTCCCGCCTCACGGCCGCGAAGGGCGTCGACGACCTCATCGCGGGCTACGCGCTCAGCGCGGCCAGCCAGGACAAGATCCTCGTGATCGCGGGCCGTGGACCGCAGTCCGAGGCGCTGCAGGCCATCGCGGCTGCCTCACCGCTCGCCGACCGCATCCGGTTCCTCGATGATGTCGGGGATGCGGAGAAGCCGTACCTGATGGCCGGATGCGCCGCCTTCGTGCTTCCGAGCAAGCCTCGGCCCGAGTTCGTGGAGACGTTCGGCATCGCACTGGCCGAGAAGATGCTCGCCGGCGGCGGCCCCGTGATCACCACCGTCACGGGCGGCATCGGCGAAGCGGTCGGCGATCACGCCCTCATCATTCCCGTGGAAGACCCGCAGGCGATCGCGGAGGCGATTGACCGCGCAATTCTCGAGACCACGGCCGAGGAGCGCAGAGACTGGGCTGACCGTGCGCGCGAGTACGCGATGCAGTTCGACCGCCGCAACGTCTTCGACCGGATGTTCGCCCCCCTCCGCGACTCCGCGGAGGTCCCGCACCAGTAGACATCAGGCACCGCGGTGCGTCCAGCCGCACTGCGAGCGAGTCGCAGAAGTTCGAGCCCCCGCCCCGTGGATTGCTAGTCGCTGTCGCTGTCGCTGAGTATCGAACTTGTGCTGGTGAGGGGGATGGGTGTCTGGTCGGGGTCGAGTCGGGGTGGCGGGGTGAGCCAGTAGTGGCCCGCATCGTCCCGGGTGATGCGCCAGTGTTCGTTGTGGAGTCTGAGGTGGTCGGCCCGGCAGAGCAGGATGCCGTCGGCCAGGTTGGTTTGCCCGGTGTCGTCTTTCCAGTGCTCGATGTGATGGGTTTCGGTCCAGGAGGGTGGCCGGTCGCAGCCTGGCCACCTGCAGCCGCCGTCGCGGATGGCGAGGGCCGCGCGTTGGGCGGGGGAGAAGGTGCGTTGTTCGCGGCCGAGGTCGAGGCCGTGTCCGTGGTCGTCGAAGGTGACGTCGAGGAGTCCGCTGTCGCAGAGGTTCCGCTCCAGGGTCTCGGCAGACACCGTGACCGCGGTCCCTTCGATGACGCCGGGCTGGAGCTCGGGCGCCGCGGATCCGGCGCCCGACCCGGCCTCGGCCGCGGGTTTCTCCGCGGCGGGAGTCGGGCCGCCCGGTTCAGTCCCACCGGCTGCGGCCCCGATCGACGCGGTCCCGACCTGAGTGGTTTCGGTCGGTGCGGTGTTTGTGGGTGCGGTCCCGGTCGGAACAGCGCTGGTTGACGCTGGCCCGCTGGGCGACGAACCGGTCGATACGACCCCGGTCGATACCGCCCCGGTTGGTGCGGTGCTGCTCGGGGCGGTGCCGGCGGGAGTGGTGATGGTGGGGCGGATGGTGACCATCCGGACGGCGGGGTTGCGGCCGCCGGCGATGCGCTTGGGGTCGGCTTTCACGCCCAGTTTGGTCAGGGCGAGGAATGCGTCCGCGGTGAGCTGCTCGGTCGTGCGCGGGTCGTCCTGCACCCGCTTGGCCCACGCCGCCTGTTCCTTGTCCACGAACCTGACCCCGCCGCGGCGGGGGCTGGTGATGGCGTCGTAGGTGCTCATCAGGTATTCGCCGTCTTCCGGGGCGAACAGGCCGACCATGCGCACCTGCCCGGTGTGGAGGCGGTAGAACCGCAGGGACCGGTCGTCATAGGCGGCCTTCTCGCGGGCGGCGATGCCGGCCTCATCGAGTACGTCCCGAACCCGGCGGGCCCGTTTGAACAGCTGGTCCGCGTTCAGGGTTCGTGCTTCGGTGAGGAGCCGGGCGAGGGCTGTGGCGAGTTTCTCCGGAGTGATCGCTTTGTCCAGGTCGCCCAGACCCTTCCGGAGCGCGTCGGCTTTCTCCACGCTGAGCCAGCCCTCGCCGAGCGCCCGGCCGATCGGGGCGTGCCAGGGCGCCACAGCGGCGGCCGGCACCGGCGGCAGGTGCGGGGCTGTCCCGTCGAGGGGCGGCTGCCCGCCGGTCCCTGGCTGTCCGTCTGGCACTGCCTGACCGTCGTTCCCGTCGTGGGGTGGGGTGCCGTCGTGTAGTTTCTGCGCCTCGGCGGCTTCCCGGGCGGCTTTCTCGGCGGCATCGGCCTCGACGAGCAGCCGGCCCACGCCGAGCAATTTGACCGCGTCGATCTTGCTCGACCCGGAGATGGCCTGGAGCAGGTCTTCCGGGGTCCGGTACCCCTGCCGGGCGGCGAGGCCCTTCCCGCCGAGTTCGGGCCGGGACCGGCGGGCGAGGGTCGCCGCCATCCACGCGGCACACGTCTCCAGCGCCCGCCGGGAATCCGCGATCAACGCGTGCCCGGCGAGCACCTGCTCGTCGCTGAGCGCGTCATAGGCCGCCGATGACCCGCCCAGCGCCGCGACAGCATCCGGCACCAGCACGGTGAGGGATGCCCGGGGAGATGCACCGCCCTGCGGCTGATCCGGTGAAACGGGCGACTCCGGGAGGTTGCTCATGCCCCCACGTTACGACCGACCACCGACACTCTCTGAGAATGGCTCAGGTCTGTGGAAACTCCTTCTGATCAGGCACCTGTTGAGGAGTGGTTGGCCAGACGCGTGCCCAACTGGCTGGCTGCGGCTGGCCAGGTCGTGGCCAATGGGTGCCCGGCGTGCTCGCCCCGCCGCCGACGAGGGCCGTCTGTGCATGAACTGCACAGCAACTGTTGCTCTACTGGTTCTCGGTATCAGGGCACGCGGATGCGTGCTCGGGCGATAGGGGGAAACGCGTGTCGACTAAGAAACAACTCGGGACCGTTGGCGGGATCTTGATCCTCGGAGTGCTTGCGGCGATGGCGCCGGTGGCCGGACAGGCGCTGTCGATGACCGTCAGCAGTCTCGCCGGGTTTCAGCGAAGCGTGCGCACACGTATCTTCCCCCGGCACAACGTTGACAAGCCAACCCGCGAGGGTGACAGCTCGAATCGCTAATCGCTGACTTCTGATCGCTAATCGTTAATCGCTCATCCCTGATCGGTACGCAGAATCGAGCATGTCGTTCGTCGACCGCTCGCCAGAGGTCGTGGATCACATGCTTGTTCACGTCCTCGCGGCCAGAACCGCGTCACGGACGAGTCATTAACGCCGGAACTCCGCGCTGTCGCCATGATCCGCGCTAACGATTTCTTCCTGCAGGGCTACCCGGTGTGGGACCAGCGTGGCTCGTCCAGCCCGAGATCGCGCGCTGGTCCGGCTCGTAGTTCGACGCCTTCGATTGCGATCGGTTGGCGGAGCCGTAGGGCCGGTCCCCAGCTCGTCGCTTCGTGCTGTGGATCGAAATCATCCTTCGTCAGCGGTGGAAACGGGGTGTGATCGGCTTCGGCTCGGTGTGAGATGAGGAGTTCGGCGGTGCGCGCGAGGGAGAGTCGTGCTGAGCGCCCGATTCCCGTGCTGCGCCGGTGGGTGAGCGCGTTGACCGCTGCGGCAGCGGCGAAGTACCCGGTGGCGTGGTCAAGTGCCTGCACGGGGAGGGGAACCGGGCGAGTCGAGCCCGCCTCCCGCATGCCCGCGTCGGAAATGCCGGTACTCATCTGAACGAGACTGTCAAAGCCCCTGCGGTCGGCGTACGGGCCGCTCCAGCCGTAGGCATCGATGGCAATGTCGATGAGCCCGGGACGGATCTGTTGACGTTCGTGTTCGCCGAACCCGAGTCGTTCAAGTGCGCTCGGTCGGTAGCCGTGAACGATGACATCCGCAGTCGCGAGTAACGCCGTGAACGAAGCGCGATCCTCGTCGTCAGTGAGGTTCAACCGGGTGGTGCGCTTACCGAGGGTAACTTCTGGCAATACGCTCTCGTTCCATTCCGGCGGGTCGACTCGGAGGACATCCGCGCCGAGGAGCGCCAAGAAACGGGTCGCGATCGGGCCGGCGAGCACGCGAGTCAGATCAAGGATCCTGACTCCGGTGAGCGGCCGGAGCATCGTTCCCATCTGACGTGGAGCCGGGCCGGATCCGAGATCTTTCCAGGTGATGAGTGGTTCCGCGGCAACGGCGATGCCCTGAGCGCTTGTCGACCATTCGTCGATCGTGCGCATGACTGCCGCGCAGCCGCCCGCCGCGATGACGGCCGCCTCGAGTTCGTCACCGTTCCAGGACAAGACGGCGGCGGTGACACTCTCCGGCGAGTTGTCGGTGTTGAGCACGGCGAGCGCGGCAGCCCGGTGGTGGGGTGCGTTGGTGTGCAGGCGCACCCAGCCGTCGCGTGTTCGGTAGTCGCCCGCGATCGCATCCCAGGCCGGAGGCAGCGTCCACCCCATCGGTCGGATCGATGTGGCGAACCAGGCCGAAGCGAGCCGGCGATCCACGGTCACGTGCGCGGAGCCGGCATAGTCCGCAGCGGCGAGTGCGGCTGAATGTATCGCGGCGCTTGCGAGCTCGGAGACAGGAAAGGCCGAGGCCAATCCGCCGGCGGTTGTGACGCCGGGGTCGAGTCGAGCGACCCCCGGCAGGGATGCGAGTACTTCGGTGAGCAGGGCGTCTTCAGCCGGCATGGCGGTACCTCCGATTCGAGGCTCCCGTGCGGGGTCCCTGTCGTCAAGCTCGACGAGCAAAATCACCGTGCATTGTTGCGACGAGGCTGATCACTCGTGCTGTGGACACTGCTGACTGCATCGCTCTGTGGACATCATGCCGCCGCCGACCTGCGACCTCGACCCTCACTGCACTAGGTTCAAGGACATGACCTCCCGTGGCGCCCAAGTCATCGTCAGTCGTCCAATCTCTGGACACGCAGTGGTCTCTCTGTTGGTGGCCCTGGTCGCTGTTGCGAGTCTCGCAACGCCGGTCGTTTCTCTCGGCTTCGGCATCGTGGGCTTCGTCATGGCATTGATGTCGCGGCGGCGACTGGTACTGGAACCACGTCTCCGCGGTAGTCGCCTGGCGTTGGCTGGTGCGGTGCTTAGTGGTCTTGCAGTCGTGGTTTCAGCGCCTGGCGTGATTGTGGGCTTCCTTGCGTTCGTCGCGCGAGCAATCCGACTTCAGCTCGGCTGAGTCCGAACGCCCAAAGTGTGGTTCCTCGCTGCCATGGGCGCGGGCAACGGGTGTCTCCTGGCGCCTCGTTTTTGCACAACGATGCGGTAAGTGATTCACTTGCCGGCATGGAAACCGAAACCGAAAGCGCAGCCGATGAGGGTGCGGCTTCAGCGCGTGACGCACTGGCGGCGATTGCCGCCGACCGCCAACGGCTCGGGCGCCGACTGAAATCGCAAACGTGGTGGAGCGCACCGGCACAGGCCCTCGCTGTCGCTGCGGTGATCTACTCGCCAGCGGCTGGCATCGCGCTTCCCATGACAATGGTGCTGTCTCTCGCCACCCTGGCCCTCGTGGCTATCGACTACGTCGTGCGTAGGCGAATGCGCATGGTGGCCGTTCCGGGGCCTACGGGACCGATGAGCCTCGCGATCATCGTCGTACTCTCCGCGGCCATGATCGGAGCATTCGCCCTCGCGGTTGTCTTCGAGGTGAACGAGCAACGCCCGTGGCTGATTGTCACTTCCGCCGCTGGCTTCGCAGTCGCCCTCATCTGCTCAGCCCTCTACGATCTGGCCAACGCGCGGGAACTGCTTCGTGTCCGTTGATGCCCGCTTCGACGAGTCGATCCACGCACCAACCCGGCTGAGGCTCTGCGCGCTGCTCCTCGCAACGGGCACTGCAGAATTCAGCTCGATTGCGAGTCTGCTGGAACTGAGCGAGGCGACACTGTCCAAGACCATTCGAAACCTTGCTGATCTCGGCTACGTCCAGACGTCGAAGCAAGCATCGGCCGCACGGGATGATGCCAGAAGGACCACGACAGTCGCGCTCACGCCGCGTGGCAGCGCCGCAACCGACGGTCATTTGGCAGCGCTCCGCGAAATTGCAGCACCACCGGGGTCCCACTGAGGGAAGGAGCGGTGACTACAAGCGTGGAGTTCCAGTAACGCTTCGCGCTGACCGTTTCATGGCTGCCTGGCACCAGTGCGCAGTCTCCCCGGAAGAGCTGAACGCAGAACCGTGTCAGTGGACCGGAAGGTGACGGGTGGTCGGCCACAACGTGCCAAGAATCAATCGCGGAGGAGCGCTCTGATGTCGGGCCGATCAGCTTCGGCTGACTGAGACCTGACGCCGTTCAAGAGGAACTCCCACATTTCCTCGAGTCGGTCCGAGATGTCCGCCCAGTGTGTGCGTGCCTGGGAGAGCGCCTGCACGCCAGAGAAGGTGGCGATCACGAAGGTCGCGACGCGACTCGCGTCGTGCTGTGACGAGATATCGCCCTCGACCATGGCGCGTCTGACGAAGAGTTCGCAGATGGCGATCCAGTCTTCGTAAGGCTGCTTCGCGGTTTCGGCGAAGACATCGGCCGATTCGGTGCTCAGCCGGAGTCCTGCACGCACAAGGGCACTGGTCGTGATCTGCGATGCGAGTTCACGAGAAAGAGCGATCATGGCGGGGATGCCGCGTGCCGGCATATCGAGGAGGCGCTTGCCGGCTTCGAGAAAAAGCTGATGCTGGCGATCTATGACTTCCTGCGCCAACGCTTGCTTGGAATCAAAGTGGAAATAGAGCGCACCTTGCGTGACTCCGGCCTCTCGCAACACCTCTCCCAGGGTCGCCTGTGCATATGTCTGGTTGGAGAAAACGACCGCAGCCGCCTGCACGATTGATTCTCGTGTGGCGTGGGCTCGAGCTTGTTTAGCCATTACTCTCCATCGCTAGCTACTCGAGAAAGGGTATCCGGTTATCGAATGCCGAGGATCAGCCCGCGATCGGAGGCGAGGCGGAACGCACTCTGCGAGTATCTATGCATGGGGGATACATCGGGCACGGCGCAGCGATCGGTCGTGCACTGGGCGGTTGTGAATTCCGGACTTGTCGGGCTCGCACTTGCCGTGGTGTGGCTCGTTCGATCCAAATCGGTGGTCTGCGCCATTTCCAGTTTTTCAGCCTGTCCTTCGGCGGATGCGAGGCTCGTTCCCGCACTGGTCTCATCCGTTGTGCTCGTGTTGCTGTGGGGTGGCGCACTTGTCGCCGGGTATTTCGTTCCGGCCGCTCAACGTTCCCCGGTGCTGAGCGGGGTGAGCCTGGTCCTGGCCATTTCAGGAATTATTGCCAGTCTCGTTGTCCTGTTCTCTGCTGGCTTCGTCGCGTGGCCGGTGTGGGGATAGCTGATCCGCTCCCACACGCGGCAGCGCCGCACCCGGGGCATCGGCGATTGAAGCCAGTGCTCAGCAGCCGTCAGACCGGTGGATGCTCGCAGTCAGTCGGCGGGACCGCCGGAACCCTTCGGCGCTTCGTACGGCGGAAAAGCTGATGCTCTGACCGCTATCTTCAGTGGAATGGAAACACCGAAAGAAGGAGTCGGGCGATGACCCAGTATCGAGCGGTGTTCGACGCGGAGATCACGTTCTCCAACGAGGGTGGGCTACAGGCGCAGGGCTTTCGAGTCGACGTCGCGGATGCCCACGCGACCGACGAGCAAATCGGTCGCCTGTTCGTCACGTCGCTCGACTTACTGATGACGGAGACGGTGTCTCTCCGCAACGTGCGAATCATCGAAGAGCCGCACAAAGGCACACGCGGCGGTCCGAGCGACCCTCCGCGGTAGGGGAGCGGTACTCGTACGCAGCGGGCGCAGGCGCAGGCGGCGTGCCGGCGCCGGCCACGTCGAAGGCTCCGAACGCCGCGGGGTCACGCGGCGGGAAACGTCACCTTCGTCAGGTTCTCTGACGCCGCCCAGATTCGTCGTGCATCCTCCTGGCTCGTGAGGCGGGAGTAGAGCTTCTGCGCCCCGGGTCCGCCACCGAGGTGTCCCGGCCCGCTCGGACCATAGAACCGGGAACCAGGGGCGTCGGGATTCGTCGCCGCGTACAAGGCCGGAAGGCCAGCGGTTTCCACGGTGCCGACCAGGATGCCCCTCCGGGAGAGAGCGCCGATCACGCGCTTGCCGACGGAATCCTCGGCGCGGCCGAGCTCTGGTCGCGCGGCGAGCAGATTCGTCGGCGCGATTCCGGGGTGGCAGAGGTTGCTCGTGATGCCCCAGCCGCCCGTGCGACTGCGACGGTCGAGTTCGAGGCCGAAGAGCCCGAACGCAATCTTCGACTGACTGTATGCGCGCATCCCGTTGTACGACCGCTCCCAATTGAGATCCACCCAGTTGATCGCCTTCTCGTTCGCCGCGACACTGACCTGGGAGGTCACGCGCGCCCTGCCTTCCCGCAGCAAGGGAAGAAGGTGACCGACCAGGGCGAAGTGGCCGAGGTGGTTCGTGCCGAACTGCAACTCGAACCCATCCGCCGTTGTCTGGCGACGAGGCGGAGTCATGACGCCGGCGTTGTTGATGAGGATATGGATCGGCTCGCCTTCCGCGCTCAGCGTCTCGCCGAGGGCAGCGACAGACTCCAGTGAGGAGAGGTCGAGTTCGCGGAGGGACACGAGCGCGTCGGGCACGGAGCGACGGATGGTCGCGAGGGCGGCCGCACCCTTTGCGGCGTTGCGAACGGGCAGCAGGACATCGGCCCCAGCGGCTGCGAGCCGGGCGGCGATCCCGAGTCCGATTCCGTCGCTCGCGCCGGTGATCACGGCACGTGTACCGGTGAGGTCGGGGACGGTGATGTCGATCGATGTGCGTGGCATGGTTGCTCCTGCTGTCTGGGTCCTTCAGTCTGGCGACGATTCCCGCCGTCATTCAGGGACGGACGATCCCCCCATCGAAAGGAAGGGGGGATTGTCGATCCATGGATGGGGACGGCGCGGAGCGAGTAGAAATGACTCATACCGAAGGAGCACATGGAGATCGACAGGGCGGGTTTGGCGGAGTTCCTTCGCCGACGCCGGGAAGCACTCCAGCCCGAAGACGTGGGTCTGCCGCGCGGCCAGCGGCGCCGCACACTGGGGCTGAGGCGTGAGGAAGCAGCATCGCTGAGTTTCATGTCCACTGACTACTACTCGCGACTGGAGCAGGAGCGTGGACCGCAACCATCCGAGCAGATGATCGCGTCGATCGCGCAGGGTCTGCATCTGTCCTTCGACGAGCGGGACCACCTCTTCCGTCTTGCCGGACATAACCCTCCCGCGCGTGGCGGGGGAGGCGATCACATCGGGCCCGGCCTGCTGCGCATCTTCGACCGGCTGCACGACACCCCGGCGGAGATCGTCACGGAGCTCGGCGAGACACTGCGCCAGACCCCGCTGGGCGTTGCCCTCACCGGAGACCTCACCAGCTTCAGCGGACTGGACCGCAGCCTCGGCTACCGGTGGTTCACCGACCCCGCCACGCGAGAGCTCTACGCACCGGAAGAACATGCATTCATGGCCAGGATGTTCGCCTCCGGGCTTCGGGGTACCGTCACGGTGCGCGGCCGCGGCTCCAGGGCGGCCCACCTCGCTGACGTGCTGCTCGATGTGAGCGAGGAGTTCCGTGACGCATGGAATCTCCATGAGATCGGCATCCGGCCGCGCGAGGTGAAGCACTTCGTCCACCACGAACTCGGCAGTCTGGAACTGACGTGCCAGACGCTGCTCGACCCGAACCAGTCGCACTTCCTGCTCGTCTACACCGCCGTGCCAGGCAGCGAGAGCTACGACAAGCTGCAGCTGCTGTCGGTCATCGGTTCTCAGGCGCTCATCTAGATCGGCTTTGGCCGCCAGCGGAGCGTTGGAAGTGCTCTGCTCTATTAGGTATTCGCTGCCGCGTCGACCCACACTCGGACTGGCAGGTCTCAAGTTCCGGTCCGAGTGGGATGTCACAACTTTCAGTGTCTGCGGACGTCGATTCTGCCGGGTCGCAGCTTCACCGGGCCAGATGATTTCAACCGTCAGGGGCCGGTTGACTGCCGAGGTCCAACGCCAGGACGCTTCTGCACAACGGACCTTCCCGTGCAGGATTGCGCACGAGCTCTGATGCGATCGACAGGAAGCGTCGAAGAAGACGACTGCGACGTCTATTCCACAGTCCCGGACCGGTATCGGGTAGGCAATCGCACAGCGACGGCAGGGGATACTTTACTTCGTGACCAACTCACTGCTGACCTTCAACATCGTCGATGGACGGATTGTGGTGGTTTTCAGCGCACTGAGTATCGCAGCGTTGATCTATCTCATCGTGCGACGGGAACCACGATTGGTCGTTGGAAGGAGAGCGCTTCGACGACGTCCTACTTTCCGACGGGTGCGTACCCTTCTTATTGCCGCTGGGCTCGGGGCGATCGCGGCGGTTGTCACTCTGAGCATCACAGAACTTGGCCTCAACGTGTTCGGGACACCGTTGCAATCCGATACGCGGTACTGGGTAACCGGAGCCTTTGCGGCTGTTGGCGTCGCCATCGCGAGCCTGTGGCGTTCACGAGGGTGGAGAAGAGTCATTGCCGCGACCACGATCCCTCTCGTTCTCGTGACGGCGATGTTCGGTATCAATGCTGGGTATGGGCTCAACCCGACACTGGCTTCCTTGTTCAATATTAACGTCGGGCAACCGCTGACGGTGCCGCCTCAGACCGCCCCGATATCCCAGGTTCCGTCCGAGTCCGCGGCGCCGCTCTGGACGACATGGAAAGCGCCGGCCGGAATGCCAGCCAAGGGCCAGTACGGAACCGTGACGATTCCGAATAAGGCGTCGGGGTTCGCGGCGAGGCCGGCATATTTATACTTACCGCCAGCGGCGCTTGTGCCCGATCCTCCAGTTTTGCCGATTCTGATCATGATGATGGGTCAGCCGGGCGGCCCCGATCAGAGTTCCCTGTTTGTCCAGACCCTTGATTCGATGGCGGCTGCCAACCACGGCCTGTCACCGATCGTGCTCACGATTGACCAAATAGGCAGTCCAGAGAAGAATCCCTTGTGCATAGACTCGCCCGCCGGGCGAGTGTACACGTACGTCATGAGCGACGTTCTCGACTACATTCATGCGACCCTGCACGTGGCCAACGGGCGCCAGAACTGGGCGATAGGAGGCTACTCCAACGGTGGCACATGCGCCCTATCCTTCGGGGCAGAACACCCGGAAGTTTTCGGGTCGCTGCTGGACATCTCCGGGGAGATTGCGCCCTCGCTGGGCTCAGAGAGCGCAACCCTTCGCAACGGCTTTGCAGGAAACCAAGCTGCCTACGACGCCGAGAAACCGCTCAACATTATGAAGGCTCATCACTACACCGACATGTATGCAATCTTCACGTCTGGGGAGAAAGACCCCACGTACACCGCCGAGGCAACGACGGCCGAAGCAGCGGCCAAGACAGCCGGTATGACAACGGTCCGGCTAACCGGGCCCGGGGTCACACACGCAGCAGACGCTGTGAAGTTTGGATTCCCCACAGGACTTAACGTGCTCTACCCCCGATTTGGACTTCAGAAACCCTCCTCGTGAACGCATCGCGACAGGCGGTCACCAACTGCGTTCGCCACGGAGGACCCGGCCCCATGTCGCGGGCCCGAAACTGCCTGGCGTGAGAGAGGAATCGTCACGCGGTTCCAATCAACGCTGAAGTCCTAGGCCGCTCTCGGAGGTTCGCCAAGGCCGCTGAAACGAGCCCACGCCCGCAAATTAGCGAACGCCCAACCTGATAGCTCGTTCAAGCAGCACGTTGGTTCATGCAGCGTCGTCATAGTGAACTCTGACGCCGTGGAGTATCGGCACTTTCGTCGGCAGCACTGTGACCACAACGTTCGTCTGCACAAGGTCATCAAGCTTTGGCCGTTGTCAGAGAGTCTCGACCTGATGTCATCGCGCTGGATTTGATGTTGCCCGACATCCACGGACTATAAATGCTCAGTCACCCATAGGCAAACGGGGATACTGCATGCATGTGGACTTTGACCGCGAACGCTTCGTTAGGTGACCGGATCGCCGTTCTAACTCAGATCTGACTGCTGCCTCCTCCTTCTCCAATCAAACGGACCTCCCGCTCGGAGAGACCAGGCCGTCACGTGGTTGTCAGAATTTGGAAGCGCCCGCATCGTTAGCGCTGCTGCTTCTCGAGGCCGAGGCCGAGGCGCGCGGCAAGAATGTCGAAAGCTTTGGTGAGTCCCCCGACGAGAGCCCCGACCGTATGTCCTTCCCCTGGGACTTCGAATAAGCTGGTTTCCATGCCGGCATCCAAGGCGTCCGAGCTGAGCGCCTTCTGCGCAGGGCCGATGAAGGCATCATCCTCACCGAACGTAAATACGGCATCAGTATCTGGAAAATGCGTGACCGACATGATGGTGGCGGGTTTTGTCGCGTCGTAGGCAGCCTGATCCCCGCCAAAGACGCCGGCGAGTACATCGGGCTCGGACTCGATTCCCGCATACGTAGTTCCGGAAACGCTGATTACGTTGCCCCACGTTCCCGGGAACTTGGTCGCTAGAGATATCGCACACTGCCCACCGTTGGAGAAACCAGCGACCGTCCAGGCAGCCCGATCGCTGCGAAGATTCAAATGGGTACGCGCCCACGCGATGACGTCCTGTTCAAGATACGTTTGAACGTTCCCATGTATCGCCGTGTCGAGACAGAGCGAATCGACATTCGGATCGCCGAGCTGGTCGGCAACGACCACAATCGGCGCCAGACCCTGGTGAGTGGCCGCAAAGGAGTCAAGAACCGAACCGATGTAGGTAGCGTCTGGACTTCCTGGCTGGCCCATCATCATGAGCACAAAGGGCAGTTCTGGGGGGTCGGGCGCCAACGCTGCGGGAGGCAGATAAACCTCGGCATCGCGTGCGACGAATCCGGACGCGGTCGCCGGAATGTGCACCGTTTCGATCGACCCAACTGTTGGGACGACGACCTGGTCCTTCCCCGCTGTCCAAGGAAATCCCGTAAGGGAGATGGCGGCAATCAGGGTCGATGTCGTCACAAGCCCGACCACCAGAGCCGACCGGCGGCCATAACGTGAGAGGCGCATCGTTTGGTCCTGCCTTGGCAGCCAGACTTTGGAGTACCGCACTAACAGTATCGGGAACCCTTCCTCCCATAAACCATCGTCTTGGACCTCGAAACCCTGCACAACGATGAGATGTTCTATCGCCGGACATCGCTGACAGTTCTGCATAATTGGATCGGCGAGCGTCTATGGTGTTCGGTTGTGATCCGGACGTCCTCGTTCACAATTGGGGGATGGGTGCGAGGGGATGTCGCCGTCTGCCTCGAGACCAGGCCGCATATACCCCTGGCTTGCGTGGGAGACCGGGCTGGAACGACTCTCTTGGAGCCGACGATGGCTTTCGGACCTTCCCCCCGCGTCAATGAACCTCGCGATGAGGTGAAACTCCTCCCCTCGAGGGTGTTGTCGACCGCGACCATCTTCGTGAATCCGATCGTTGCTCATCGAGACTCACGGTCGCGACGCCTGTGAGCGCGTCGAACATACTCGCGGAATTGCGCTCTCTGATTGCCCGCGTTACGATCAAGTTTCCGGGGGATGTGCAAGTAGGTGCACCGTGTCAGGTTCGATTTCCTGAATCCTCCACTATCGGTGTTGGGGAACGGTGTGCGTGGACCGTGTCGTACGGGCAACGAGTTTGCTCAAGGGCTCAGCAGGCCTGAGGCTTCTTGGCGTCAGTCCGCTTCAGCAACATCGGCTGCTGTGGTCGTGATCCTCGTCCTCTACCTGCTCGTTCCTGAGGTCGAGCTCATCCCACGTTGGCCGGATCCCCAAAGCACGCGTCGCACGTTCGGCGCCGTACCCCAAAACGATCAGCGAGCCGGCGCAACGATGCAAGGGAAAGTGAAAGCCGATCAAGGCATGCGTGGTCACGCCTCCGCGGCCATGACTCTCGACACCTGCGCGGACCGTTTCGACGACGACTGAGACGCCCTGGCAGACCGCCTCGATCACGCAGTCGCTGCTGCACGTGCGGGAGAAATTTGGGCATACGACGCGTGATTTGCCCGAGTTTCGCTTTATACCTGGCCTGTGCTGGTACCGGTGGTGGGACTCGAACCCACACGTCCTCTCGAACAAAGCATTTTGAGTGCTCCGCGTCTGCCATTCCGCCACACCGGCTCACAACACCTGGTTCAGAATACCGTAGGCTTTGACCCGTGACCGACCAAGATTCAACCCCAGTACCTCCTCGCCGTGTTGTCGTGGCCGAGGATGAGTCCCTCATTCGTCTCGACATCGTCGAAATCCTCCGTGACGCCGGATTCGAGGTGGTCGGCGAGGCCGGCGACGGCGAAACCGCTGTCGCCCTGGCGACCGAGCTCCGACCCGACCTGGTGATCATGGACGTCAAGATGCCGCACCTCGACGGCATCTCCGCCGCGGAGCGGATCACCAAGGCGCACATCGCCCCGGTCGTCCTCCTGACCGCCTTCAGCCAGAAGGAACTCGTCGAGCGTGCGACGGAAGCCGGAGCACTCGCATACGTCGTCAAGCCGTTCACCCCGAACGACCTGCTTCCCGCGATCGAGATCGCGCTGTCGCGGTACAGCCAGATCATCACCCTCGAGGCCGAGGTCGCCGACCTCGTCGAGCGCTTCGAGACCCGCAAGCTCGTCGACCGGGCCAAGGGCCTGCTCAACGAGAAGATGGGCCTCACCGAGCCGGAGTCGTTCCGCTGGATCCAGAAGGCGTCGATGGACCGCCGCCTCACGATGCACGATGTCGCCCAGGCGATCATCGAACAGCTTTCCGCAAAGAAGTAACGCACCAGCAGAAACGAAAGGCGGGTCCGGTCAATGGCGACCGGGCCCGCCTTTGTCGTGCGGCGTGTGGCGTGTGGCGTGCGACGAGCGACGTGCGTGCCGATCAGGCGATGCCGGGGCGGTCGGTGATCAGGTTGGTGATCCGGATCGTGGAGCAGCGCCTGCCCTGATCGTCGTCGATCTCGATCGAGTGCGTCGTGAGGGTGCGCCCGAGGTGGATCGGCGTGCAGACGCCGGTGACCCACCCACTCGTGGCCGAGCGCGTGTGCGTCGCGTTGATCTCGATGCCGACGGCGAGCTTGCCCGGTCCCGCGTGCAGGTTCGCGGACATCGACCCGAGGCTCTCGCCGAGCACGACGAACGCGCCGCCGTGCAGGAGCATCGCCGGCTGGGTATTGCCGAGCACGGGCATCCGTGCCACGGCCCGTTCGAGGCTGAACTCGAGGAATTCGATGCCCATCTTGTCGGCGAGGGCTCCTCCGCCGCGCTGCTGCACCCAGCTGAGGGCGTCTTCGGTCGTCTGGGTCATGGTCGCCTTGGATAGGGCCCTGCGCCGTCGGACGACGCTTGTAGGCTGTCTGTGTGTCGGATTCCGAAAAGCCTACCCTGATGATCATCGACGGCCATTCCCTGGCCTACCGGGCGTTCCATGCGCTCCCGGTCGACAGTTTCCAGACCAGGGACGGCCAGCACACCAACGGCATCCACGGGTTCATCTCGATGCTGCTGAGCCTGCTGCGCACCGAGAACCCCTCGCACATCGCCGTCGCCTTCGACATCTCACGGGCCTCCTTCCGCACCCGTGAGTACCCGGAATACAAGGGCACCCGGGCGAGCACCCCGCCGGAGTTCAAGGGTCAGGTGCCGCTCCTGCAGGAGGCCCTCGCCGCGATGAACATCAAGACCCTCACGAAGGAAGACTTCGAGGCGGACGACATTCTCGCGACCCTCTCGGTCAGGGGCACGAAGGAGGGCTTCCACGTCTTCGTGGTCTCCGGCGACCGGGATGCGATCCAGCTCGTGAACGAGAACGTCACGCTGCTCTACCCGGCCAGCCAGGGCGTCTCTGCCCTCACCCGGTACGACCCCGCCCGCGTGCGCGAGAAGTACGGCATCGACCCCGCCCAGTATCCGGATGTCGCGGCCCTCGTCGGCGAGACGAGCGACAACCTGATCGGCATCAGCAAGGTCGGCGAGAAGACCGCGGTCAAGTGGCTGGGCCTCTACGGCAGCCTCGACGGCATCCTCGAGCACGCCGACGAGATCAAGGGCGTCGTCGGCAACAACCTGCGGGAGCAGAAGGAGAACGCAATCCGCAATCGCCGCCTCAACCGCCTCGTGACCGACCTCGAACTTCCCGTCGAACTTCCCGACCTCGTCCGTGCCCCCATCAACGAGGCCGCCGTGCGGGACGTGTTCGGACGGCTCGAGTTCAAGAGCCTGCTCGACCGCGTGATCAAGCTCGAGGGCGGGGGAGCCGAGGCCACCGCGACCGTCGTCCCGATCGAGCGCGACGACGTCCCCACCGCCCCCGTCGCCAAGGACCTCCTCGACGAGGAACTCGGCGCCTGGCTCTCCCGTGCGACCGCCGCCAACCCGGGCGGACTGGGACTCCAGGTCGAGGTCCAGGACGGCAAGGCGATCGGCTTCGGCGTCTCAGGGCCGCTGGAATCGGTGAACCTGCCCTGGCAGCCCGGACGCACCGACTACCTGCCGTTTGAAGACTGGCTGGCGAGCGACGCGCCCAAGATCATGCACGACGCCAAGCACCAGCTCAAGGCCCTGAGCCGCAGCGGCCTCGGCTTCGGCGGTCTTGCGACGGACACTCTCGTCGCCGCGTGGCTGCTGCGCCCGGGCGGACCGGACAAGACCCTCGCCGACCTCGTCACCCGTTACCTCGACGAGACGCTCGCCGTCGCCGACCCCAACCAACTCGTGCCGGACGAGTCCCAGTCCGGCGGCGTGCCTGCCGAGGCCTGGTACGCCTACCGGCTGTCGGCGGTCCTCGCGTCGAAGCTCGATCCGGGCTCCCAGTCGGTGCTCACCGACATCGAGATACCCACCCTGTTGACCCTCGTCGACATGGAACTCACCGGCGTCGCCGTGTCGCACGAGGAGCTCTCCACCCTGTCGGCCCAGCTCGGCGAGCGGGCGGCGGAGTATGCCGCCGGTGCGTATGCCGAGATCGGCAGGGAGGTCAACCTCGGCTCGCCCAAGCAACTCCAGGAAGTGCTCTTCGAGCAGCTCGGCATGCCGAAGACCCGCGCCAACAAGACCGGGTACACGACGGATGCCGGTGCCCTCGCCGATCTCCAGGCGAGCAACCCGCACCCCTTCCTCGGTCTCCTGCTGCAGCACCGCGACGCCACCAAGCTCCGTCAGATCGTCGAGACGCTCGACAAGGCGATCGACGCGACCGGACGCATCCACACCAACTACGTGCAGATCGGCACCGCGACGGGCCGGATCTCCTCTGCCGACCCGAACCTGCAGAACATCCCGGTGCGCACCGAAGAAGGCCGCCGGATCCGCGCGGCCTTCCACGCCGGCCCGGACGCCGAGTGCCTCCTGACGGCGGACTACTCCCAGATCGAGATGCGCATCATGGCGCACCTCTCCGAGGACGCCGGGCTGATCGAAGCCTTCAACGCCGGAGAGGACCTGCACCGCTTCGTCGGCGCATCCGTCTTCGGGGTCACGCCGGAGGACGTCACGAACGAGATGCGCAGCAAGGTCAAGGCCATGTCCTACGGGCTCGCGTACGGCCTGAGTGCCTTCGGCCTCTCCAAGCAGCTGCGCATCGACCAGAAGGAAGCCCGCCAGCTCATCACGGACTACTTCGCCCGGTTCGGCGCCGTGCGCGACTACCTGCGGCACGTCGTCGAACAGGCCAAGGTCGACGGGTACACCGCCACGATCTTCGGCCGTCGTCGCCCGTTCCCCGAACTGCACAGTTCCAACCGGGTGCTCAGGGAGAACGCGGAGCGGGCCGCGCTCAACGCGCCGATCCAGGGCTCTGCCGCCGACATCATGAAGATCGCGATGAACAACATCGCCGAGGACCTGCGCGAGGAAGGCCTCGAGTCCCGGATGATGCTCCAGGTGCACGACGAATTGATCTTCGAAGTCGCCCCCGGCGAGTGGGACGCCCTCCGCACCGTCGTCACCCAGAGGATGGAGACGGCCGCCGCGCTGCTCGTACCGCTGGACGTTCAGGTCGGCAGGGGAGCGAACTGGGACGCCGCGGCGCACTGAGCCCGGTCCTCTCCCGCTGTGTCGCCGTGGGCGCGGTGATCTAGGCTCGGTCCATGAGCCCAGACACCGTGCGCACGCCCACAGCGATTGACGCGATCGCCGAAGACTGGGTCGACACTCTCGTCGACCTCGACCCCACGATCGGCACCTACATCGGCCGCACCGACGGCGGCGACCGCTACGGCGATTATTCTCCGGCCGGCCTCGAACGGCACCGGCTCGCGTCCCTCGCCACGATCGCACGCCTCGATGCCGCCGTCGTCGTCGACGCGGTCGACGAGGTCACCCGCACCGACCTGCGCAGCGAACTCGCCCTCGGAGTCGAGAGCTCCGATGCCGGCCTGCCGCTGCGGGACCTGAACAATCTCGCCTCACCGGCACAGGACATCCGTGCCGCCTTCGACCTGATGCCGACGGACACCGTCGAGGACTGGCGTACCATCTCGACGCGGCTCGGAGCCGTGCCGGAGGCCGTCGCCGGCTACATCGAGACCCTGCGCCTCGGCATCCGCGAAGGCGTCATGCCCGCGAAGCGCCAGGTGCGTGAAGTCGCCGTGCAGGCCCGCCGCCACGCGGCGAAGACGGGCTTCTTCGCAACGCTCGCCGCCGAGGCGAGCCCCGCGACCGGGAGCCTCCCGGCGAGCCTCGCGACCGACCTCGGCGCCGGCGCCCGCGCCGCCGCCGCCGCATACTCCGGACTCGCCGCCTTCCTCGGCGACGAACTCGAGCGGTCAGCGCCCGAGGCGGATGCGGTCGGCCGGGAGATCTATGCGCTCCAGTCCCGCCGGTTCCTCGGGGCCGCGGTCGACCTCGATGAGACCTACGAGTGGGGGATCGAGGAACTCGCCAGGATGGTCGCCGAGCAGGAGGGCATCGCCAGGCAGATCCTGCCCGGCGCGAGCGTGCGGGAGGCCATCGCCCACCTTGACGCCGACCAGAGCCGCACCCTGCACGGCACGGCGGCGCTGCAACGCTGGATGCAGGAGACGAGCGATCGCGCCGTCGCCGAACTGTCCATCAGCCACTTCGACATCCCGCAGGAGATCCGCGCCCTGGAGTGCCTGATCGCCCCGACCCAGGACGGCGGCGTGTACTACACCGGGCCGAGCGACGACTTCTCCAGGCCCGGCCGGATGTGGTGGTCGGTTCCGGCCGGCGTCACCGAGTTCTCCACCTGGCGCGAACTGTCGACCGTCTACCACGAGGGCGTTCCCGGCCACCACCTGCAGATCGGTCAGGCCGTGCACAATCGCGGCATCCTGAACACCTGGCGCCGCCAGCTCGCGGGCACCTCGGGGCACGCGGAGGGCTGGGCGCTCTACGCCGAACGCCTGATGAGCGAGCTCGGCTACCTCGACGACCCGGCCGACCGTCTCGGCATGCTCGACGGCCAGCGGATGCGCGCCGCCCGCGTCGTCATCGACATCGGCGTGCACCTCGGCAAGACCCTGCCGGACGGAAGCGGCCCCTGGACCGCGGAGCACGCCTTCGACTTCTTCCGCCGCAACGCGAACGTCGACGAGAGCACGGTGCAGTTCGAGGTCAACCGGTACCTGGGCTGGCCGGGACAGGCGCCGTCGTACAAGATCGGCCAGCGCATCTGGGAGGAACTCCGCGACGCCAGCAAGGCCAAAGCCGGTGCGGCATTCTCGATCAAGGACTTCCACAGGAGGGCCCTCGACCTCGGCGGCGTCGGCCTCGACACCCTCCGCACGGCGCTGCTGTTCTGACCGCTCTCAGCGCGCTCGCATCGACACGCGGATGTTGCCGGTCGCCCCTGTAAACCGCTAAGCTTGACTGTCACGTTTGTGACGAACTATCCGCTGCCATGCGCGGAGTTCACAATCCCCACCCGTGTCGCGTATGGCCCGACTTATGTCCATCCTGGAGCAACTACTACATGACAATCGCAACGACCGATAGGGCACCTAAGCAGGTCGCCATCAACGACATTGGATCTGCTGAAGATTTTCTTGCCGCGGTCGAAAAGACTCTGAAATTCTTCAACGACGGAGACCTCATCGAGGGCACCGTAGTGAAGATCGACCGCGACGAGGTTCTCCTCGACGTGGGTTACAAGACCGAGGGCGTCATTCCCTCCCGCGAACTTTCCATCAAGCACGACGTTGACCCTTCCGAGGTTGTCAAGGTCGGCGACCTGGTCGAGGCCCTTGTCCTTCAGAAGGAAGACAAAGAAGGCCGCCTCATCCTCTCGAAGAAGCGCGCCCAGTACGAACGTGCGTGGGGCGACGTCGAGAAGATCAAGGAATCCGATGGCGTTGTCACCGGTTCGGTCATCGAGGTCGTCAAGGGCGGGCTCATCGTCGACATCGGCCTCCGTGGCTTCCTGCCGGCCTCGCTCATCGAGCTTCGCCGCGTTCGCGACCTGACCCCGTACCTGGGCCAGGAGATCGAAGCGAAGATCCTCGAGCTCGACAAGAACCGCAACAACGTTGTGCTGTCCCGTCGTGCCCTGCTCGAGCAGACGCAGTCCGAGAGCCGCACCACCTTCCTCAACAACCTCCAGAAGGGACAGGTCCGCAAGGGCGTCGTCTCCTCGATCGTCAACTTCGGTGCGTTCGTCGACCTTGGTGGCGTTGACGGCCTGGTTCACGTCTCCGAACTCAGCTGGAAGCACATCGAGCACGCCAGCGAGGTCGTCGAGGTTGGTCAGGAAGTCACCGTCGAGATCCTCGAGGTCGACCTCGAGCGCGAGCGCGTGTCGCTGTCGCTCAAGGCCACCCAGGAAGACCCGTGGCAGGTCTTCGCCCGCACCCACGCCATCGGCCAGGTTGCACCGGGCAAGGTCACCAAGCTCGTCCCCTTCGGCGCGTTCGTTCGCGTTGCAGAGGGCATCGAGGGCCTGGTCCACATCTCCGAGCTCTCCGGCAAGCACGTCGAGCTCGCCGAGCAGGTTGTTTCGGTCGGTGACGAGGTCTTCGTCAAGGTCATCGACATCGACCTCGAGCGTCGCCGCATCTCGCTGAGCCTCAAGCAGGCCAACGAGGGTGTCGACCCCGAGGGCACCGAGTTCGACCCGGCGCTCTACGGAATGCTCACCGAGTACGACGATCAGGGCAACTACAAGTACCCCGAGGGCTTCGACCCGGAGACCAACGAGTGGCGCGAAGGCTTCGAAAACCAGCGCGAGAAGTGGGAGCAGGACTACGCTGCAGCCCAGGCTCGCTGGGAAGCCCACAAGAAGCAGGTTGCATCCGCGAACGACGAGATCATCGCCGTCGGCGACGTTCCCTCCGCAGCGGGCAACTCGTTCTCGAGCGAGACGGCCGGAGCCGGAACGCTTGCTGACGACGAGGCACTCGCCGCACTGCGCGAGAAGCTCAGCAGCAACAACTAGCACGCAGCTCCACCGCAACACCAGAACCGGCCGGACCCTTCGGGGCCCGGCCGGTTTTTTGCGCCCTGGCCGCATCGGTAGCATTGCCGGGGTGTACCTCATTGGACTGACCGGCGGGATCGCATCCGGCAAGAGCACCGTCGCGAGCGCCCTCGCGGACCACGGCGCCGTCGTCATCGACGCGGATCTCCTCGCGAGGGAAGTCGTGGAACCGGGCGCTCCCACCCTGACCGACATCGCTCGCGTGTTCGGCTCGGCGCTGGTCGGCGCCGACGGCGGACTCGACAGGGCCGCCCTCGGCGCGATCGTCTTCGGAAACCCGGCCGCCCTGGCCCGGCTCAACGCCATCGTGCATCCTGCCGTGCGGGTCCTTTCCAACGAACGAATCCGCGCCGCGGAGCTCGCGGATCCCGACGCGGTCGTCGTGTACGACGTCCCGTTGCTCGTCGAGGCCGCCGTCGACCACCCCTTCGATCTCGTCGTCGTCACCCAGGCGGCCCCGGAGACCCGGATTCGACGGATGATCGACCTGCGCGGGATGAGCAACGAGGCCGCGGCACTGCGCATTCGCTCCCAGGCAGATGATGCCGAACGGAGTGCGATCGCCGACATCGTGATCGATACCGACGGCACCCTCGAGCACACCCTGCGACAGGTCGACGACCTCTGGGAACGCGTGGAAGCGAGTTAGCCTCGTTGAATTCGCCGGTGAGTGGCTGTATCGTGCGTTTCCCTCTTCCACATCGCGAGTAAACTCCAACGAGGGCGGTAGTCGATAGGACTCCCGGAACACTGTTTCACCGGGGGAACGCTATGCCGAATACTGTCATCGAGCACGTCCAGAAGATCAGCGATGCCGATGCTGCGAGGGCCGGATCTATCATCGCCGGCATCATCTCGACGTATTCGGAAAGGGTCGTCGGCCAGGAACGCTTGCGCGAGAACCTGATGATCGCGCTCCTCACGAGCGGACATATTCTTCTCGAAAGCGCCCCGGGGCTGGCTAAGACAACTGCTGCTCAGACTCTCGCCGAATCAGTCGGGGGAGTCTTCAAACGCATCCAATGCACACCGGACCTCTTACCGAGCGATATCACTGGAACCCGGATTTTTGACGCAAGAACTGGTGCCTTTGAAATTGAACTCGGGCCAGTGCATGCAAATTTCGTTCTGCTTGACGAGATCAACCGTTCGAGCGCGAAGACCCAGTCGGCCATGCTCGAGGCCATGCAGGAACGTCAGACGACGATCGGCGGGCGGGTATTCCCGTTGCCGCAACCGTTCGTCGTCATGGCAACCCAGAATCCTATTGAGCAGGAGGGCACGTATCAGCTTCCCGAAGCCCAACTGGACAGATTCCTCCTCAAAGACGTCGTCGACTATCCGACGCCGGCCGAGGAATACGAGATTCTGGCGCGACTTGATCGGGGCCTGCTTGACACGTCTCGCCATACGCTGCCGGTCGCGAGCATCGACGATGTTCTCTTCCTGCAGAACGTGACGAGACAGGTCTATCTCGATGATTCGATTCGACGGTACATAGTCACGATTTCCCACGTCACTCGCAAACCCAACGAGTACATCGGTGCGGAACTCGGTCGGTACATCGAGTACGGCGCAAGTCCCCGGGCCAGTATCGCTTTCGTTCAAGCCGCACGGGCACTTGCCTTGTTGTCCGGGCGGCGTCATGTCATCCCCGAGGACGTCAAGCACCTTCGGCACGCGATCCTCCGCCATCGCGTTCTGCTGGGGTACGAAGCGGATGCCGATGCGATCTCTCCGGAGATGATCATCGATTCCGTTTTCGATTCCGTCAAGACGCCGTAACGGCCCCGTGCCTTCCCTCCTCCGCAAGATCAAATCCCGGCTCTTCATCCGGTCCCGTCGTCATGCATTCCACCAGCTTGATGGACAATACCGGTCCCAGGCTCGTGGACGCGGCATGGATTTCGACGACCTGCGGGAGTATGCGCCTGGGGACGACGTCCGTGACATCGACTGGAACGCCACAGCACGGAGCTCTGCGACGCTGGTCCGACGCTACCGTTCGGAACGGAAGCAGATAGTTACCTTTCTCGTCGATACGGGCCGATCGATGTCAGCGGTGACGCGACGCCTCGAACCGAAGACGCAGATCGTCGTCGATCTGGTCGGCACCATGGCCTACCTTGCGACCAAACACGGCGACGACGTCGGCCTGCTCTACGGCGATGCGCGTGCACCCCGACGTATTGAACCCGGTCGTTCGGACGCTCACCTCGAGCGAATCCTGCGTGCAATCGGCGAGACTCCGGGGCCGATCGCACCTCGTGGAGACGTGGGTGCGCTGCTGGAGCATGCCGCCCGTACCATCCACCGCCGGATGATCCTGATTTGTGTGACCGATGAGGCCCCTCTCGATGAGAGGACGATCTCGCTTGTCCGTTCCCTTCGAGCCCGGCATGAGATTCTGTGGTTGAGTGTCGGCGATACCCGACTCGAGGTCGGCAGGAAATTCAGGAGCCCGATCGCGTACGACGTCAGTACGCGTCGCTCACTGCCGGCATTCCTGTTATCGGCGCACGGCGTCAGCGCCGAAGCAAGCGCATCACGAGAACGAGAATCGGTGGCTCGAACGGACGTGCTCGAGCGGGCAGGGGTGTCCAACGCGACAATCCACAGCCTGGCGGAGGTACTTCCCGAACTCATCGCGATGTTCAGTAGACGAGGCTACGCACGTGGTTGACCAGCTCGCCGGACCGCTCGGTTATAGCGCCATCTGGGCGTGGCTGTTGGGGGCGATGACCGTTGTGCCGCTTGCACTGTTCGCTGCTCCTCGAATACGCGAAATGCTGTCGCGGCGAGCGAACCGGCCCAAGGCCCTCGACCTTATGCGGTCCCGCTGTCTCCGCGTGATCGCGTGCATCGGGAAGGATCATGCTGCAGGGATCGTGACGGCCCGGGAGGCGCATACACTCATCAGCAGTACCGTTCGTAACTTCGTGAGTGAGCGAACCGGGCAGCCGGTAGAGGCTATGACCCTCGCTGAGATCGAGCAATGGGGTACAGACCCCGCGCTCATCGAACTGATCCGTTCCCTGTACGTCGGCGCGTTCAGCGCCGCGCCGACCGGCACCGTTGCCGATTCCGTCGGTCTCGCTCGTGAAGTGGTGACCGCATGGAGCTGACCTGGCCCTGGCTCCCGCCTCTCCTCTTCGGTTCTGCCGGCGCGGCTGCACTCCTTGTCGTTGCCGTCTCCATCCTGCGGGATCGTGCTCGTCGAAGAGAGCCTCACCGAGGCATTCCGGTCGCCAATCTCTCGGTGATTCGTGTGCAACCCCGTTTCCGGCGGGCGCTCATTGCCTACCGGACTCTTCTGGTCGGTGCGATTGTCATTGCGATGGTGGCGCTCAGTGCCGGTGTCATCACTGCCTCCAGAGTCATGGACACGACCACGGAGACGCCAGAGATTAAGAACAGGGACATTGTTCTCTGCCTCGACGTATCCGGGTCGATGCAGAGTTTCGATGCCGCCCTTCTGGCAAATTTCGCCGACCTTGCCCATGACTTTTCCGGCGAGCGCATCGGACTGGTGCTCTTTGACGGCTCGCCGCTTCAGGTCTTCCCCCTCACCACGGACTACGAATTCGTGCGGGCCCAGATCGCGGAAGTGATGGTCGGACTGAGCCATTCTGCGACAGGGTACTCATACCGTTCCGGTACGAGCGTCGACGGCGGATCCTCCCGCGTCGGTGATGGAGTCGCCGGCTGTGTTCTCCAGTTCGATCGTCCAGGCGTAGAACGTTCACGGACCATTGTGCTCGCCACCGATAACCGCTCCGGTTCCGGCTCCATCGTCACGCTTGACGAGGCGGATACCGCGGCGAGTGCGCGCGGGATAAAGGTGTATGGGCTGAATCCCGACCACCGGGTGGGTGGGGTACCCAGCGTGACGTTCCAGGGCGCGGTCGAGAGTACGGGCGGTCGATATTTCCCCACCACCACAGACGCCGACTCCACCGAAGCAATTCACCGCATCGTGAACACCGTCACAGCGGATCCCGCCACGGCCATCACCGGGACGCCGATTCGCACGAGTCTCGACAAGCCGGACCAAGCTATCTGGGTCTTGACGGCGGCAACCGCCCTGTTGTTGCTGCTGATCTGGAGAGTGAAATTGTGACCTTCCATCCTATGATCGATCCGCTCTATCTCGGCGCTGTTCTGGTCTGTGCCCTGGGCCTGGTCGCTTTCAGGCTCATCCGGGCACGTGATCTTCCCGGAGTCCTGGCTTGGTCCGCACGAGGTCTCATGGTCATCCTCGTGTGCGGTGTGCTCCTGCGTCCCGGTGTTCCTGCGCTCACACAGACGTTGCCCGCGCCTCAGACCGATGTGTTCCTGATCGTTGACACCACGGCGAGCAGCGCTGCCGAGGACGGGCCCGATGGAATTACGCGACTCAGTCAGATCCAGACGGATGTCGCCGCTCTCGTCGGACAATTGGCGGGGGCTCGATTCGAGCTCATCACGTTCAGTCGAGGAGCAGCGATCAGCGTGCCCCTGACATCGGACACCGCATCGCTTATGACCGCGATCGGGATCCTTCAGACCGAGGTCTCGGGATACGCGAAGGGGTCCAGCATCGGAATCGCCGCCGAGCTGCTTCGGGACCAACTTCGATCTGCTAACGCGGCGACACCCGACCGGGCACGGGCCGCGTACTATTTCGGAGACGGTGAACAGACCGCCCCGACGACGCCAGAGTCGTTCGCGGATTCGGCCCAATACCTGGGTGGGGGATCAGTCTTCGGGTACGGCACTGCGACAGGCGGTCAGATGATCGCCAACGCGGGTCGAACTGCGGATGGGAATCCCGGGGCCTACATCGTCGATCAAGGCACCGGAGTAGCCGCCCTTTCCCGAATCGATCCGGCGAATCTGGGCACCATCGCTACCGGTCTCGGCGTGCCGCTCGACATCAGGGACAACGGCGCGGACATCGAGGCCGGTGAGATTCATGGAACGACAGTGTCAGGCGATGGGGAGCTGTCCCGAACCGGATTCACCGAGTTCTACTGGATTCCGTCCATCGGACTCGTGGGCCTGCTCGCGGTCGAATGCGGTGTCCTGATCAGTGCGCTTATGGTCAGCGGACCCGGGAGATTTCGATCATGACAGAGCAGAACATACGACCAATCACCCTGACATTTCGAGTCGTCGCGACAGTGCTCTTCGTGCTCGTGTGGGTGAAGCTCGCGACCATGTTCATCTTTGCTGGACTCGCTGGCACCTCGTGGACCCTGGGCGATTTTGCAGGCACCGAGACATACTCCGGTCTTCTGCAACCGGTGAATCTCATCGAAGCGCATCGTGCACCGTTCAATCTCGGCACGGCCCTCGCTGCTCAAGGCGACCTCAGTGGAGCCCGGAGCGAGCTGTCAACGGCCCTCGAGAAGACGAATGCAGCGGACGAATGCGTCATTCGGCTCAACCTCACCCTCGTGATTGAGGCACTCGGTGCCAATGCAACGGCCGCGTCCGATTCCGTGGGGGCGGCGACTGATCTGACCGAGGCACAGGCCGTCGTCGCAGCAGCGCCGATCGCCTGTCGTACCGGGCCGCTCGCTGAGGTCAACGGACGAGTCGGCGCAGAGGGAAGTCAGGCTGCTGCTGCGGCCGCCGCTGTCGCGGCTTCGGCGGCCTCGTCAGGCGATGGCACGGACGGTCAGGGCGAATCAACCGGCCCGGCACCGCAGGATGCTGCGAGCTCGACAGAGCTTTCGGACGTCTCCTCACTAATGGACCGGGGGCAGGCTCGCCAATACAGTGACGGTCAGTCGCAGGGGACTCCAGCCGAAAACTCGGTCAGCAAACCGTGGTGACGCCTAATTGAGCAAGCGTGTTACCACGATGGATGCGAATGCGCCGATCGACTTTTGAGCGTCCGCAGGGTTAGGGGCCTGTGCGTACGCGCCGGTCATGGCAAAGTCGTCGACCTGGTCGGCCGCAATCGGGCCGACGCCCGTAACGGTGACCGATCCCTGCAACTGGGTCAACAACTGCAGGGTCGCAACGTCTACCGTGATCGTCTGCGGCGCCGCAGCGTCCGGGGCCGCTCCCGTTGTCCCGTCCGTGACATCCGTCACAGCGAAACGGCCGCCTGTCGTCGTGGCATGCAAGTAGGCCACGGTTTCGGTTCTGCCACCCTCGCGCGTGCTTGTTATGACCACGGTCCAGGGACCGCTCGGCTCCGCCCCGTTCAGGGAAGGGACCATGACCGCGATCCCACTCAGACCCGAGGAGGCCCGCGCGAAGCGATCGAGGGAATCCCGGACCAGGGTGAAGCCGTCAGAGACGGGGCCGATATTTCCTTCAGTGTCGACCTCGGTGATCCCGTTCGACGCTGACGCCAGGACCGTGTTGACGTTCTGCAGGGGTGCGATTGCTCGGGTGAGTGCGGCGAGGCGTTCCGCTCGGCTGGCCTGGCGGAACGCACCCAGGTCCACCGCCGCCGAGAGGTCCATGAGCGGCCCGATCCCGTCGGTCGCGACGGTGTTGAGGGCGACGACACCCTCTCGGAGCGTCGTCAGGTTGCCTCCAAGCCACGGCACAAACTCAACGGCTCTCCAGACAGGGTCCCCGGTCAGGTCGACGACTTCGGCCGCTTTGTGCTGTACCTGAATCGCTTCAGTCCGGGCTCCGGCGGCATCGTGGTTGGTAAGTGACGTCGCAAGGCGCGTCGCGGCTCCGGCTCCGTCTGCGGAGGCCGCGACGGCAAGGCCACCGCGGACGCCGATCCAGACGACCGCAAAGGCGACGATCAGGCAGAGTGCGAGTAAGACACGACGGATACGGCGGCCGGTCCTGCGGCCAGGAGGAGTGATCTGAGAGGCGGTTCCTGGTGCCGTTTGGGATGCCTGCACACCGGAACGGGGTGTCCGCGTCCCCCCGCGTCGCCCCTTACGTCCCTCCGTCTCGGGAGGGTCGTCGCGCTCAACGGGTGGCAGGAGAATCGTGTCGTCGTTCACGCTTCAGTAAAGCACTGTTGTTCCGCAGGTGAGGCCGGTTTGCCCCGGCACCGAGAGTGTCGGTGGTCGAATCTAGACTGGAGGGATGGAACCCACGCGATCCGTACATCCCTTTGAGGTCGTGAGCGAATACACGCCGAGCGGCGACCAGCCGACCGCGATCAAAGAACTCGCCGAGCGCATCAACGCCGGCGAAACCGACATCGTCCTCCTGGGCGCCACCGGAACCGGCAAGTCGGCGACGACCGCCTGGCTGATCGAACAGGTGCAGCGCCCGACACTGGTGCTCGCGCACAACAAGACCCTCGCCGCGCAACTCGTGAACGAGTTCCGCGAGCTGATGCCGAACAACGCCATCGAGTACTTCGTCTCCTACTACGACTACTACCAGCCGGAGGCCTACGTCCCGCAGACGGACACCTTCATCGAGAAGGACTCCTCGATCAACGCCGAGGTCGAGCGGCTCAGGCACTCCACCACGAACTCCCTCCTGAGTCGGCGCGATGTCGTCGTCGTCTCCACGGTGTCCTGCATCTACGGACTCGGCACGCCGGAAGGCTACATGGAGGCGATGATCGCGCTCCAGATCGGGCAGAAGGTCGACCGCGACTGGCTGATCCGGAAGTTCGTGGCGATGCAGTACCAGCGCAACGACGTCGACTTCTCCCGGGGTCACTTCCGGGTGCGCGGGGACACGATCGAGATCATCCCCATGTACGAGGAACTCGCGATCCGGATCGAGATGTTCGGCGACGAGATCGAGGCGCTGTACAGCCTGCACCCGCTCACCGGCGACATCGTCCGCAAGCTCGAATCCGTGTCCGTCTTCCCCGGCTCGCACTACGTCGCGAGCACCGAGACCATGCAACGGGCCATCGTCACCATCCAGGAAGAACTCGCCGAACGGCTCGGCCAGCTCGAACGGGAGGGCAAACTGCTCGAGGCTCAGCGGCTGCGGATGCGGACGACCTTCGACCTCGAGATGATGGAGCAGATCGGCTTCTGCTCGGGCATTGAAAACTATTCCCGGCACATCGACCAGCGGTCGCCGGGGGAGGCCCCGCACTGTCTCCTCGACTACTTCCCCGATGACTTCCTGATGGTCATCGACGAGTCCCACGTCACCGTCCCCCAGATCGGGGCGATGTACGAGGGCGACTCCTCGCGCAAGCGCACCCTCGTCGAGCACGGCTTCCGGCTTCCGAGCGCGCTCGACAACCGCCCGCTCAAGTTCAACGAGTTCAAGGACCGGGTCGGCCAGACGGTCTACCTGTCCGCAACGCCCGGAAAATACGAGATGGGCATCGCCGACGGCATCGTCGAACAGATCATCCGCCCGACCGGGCTCATCGACCCGCAGATCATCGTCAAGCCCTCCAAGGGGCAGATCGACGACCTCCTCGAAGAGATCCACAAGCGCGTCGAGCTCAACGAGCGGGTGCTCGTCACGACCCTCACCAAGAAAATGGCGGAGGAACTGACCGACTTCCTCACCGAGGCCGGCGTGCGGGTGCGCTACCTGCACTCCGACGTCGACACCCTGCGGCGGGTCGAGCTCCTCACCGAGCTCCGCGCGGGTGTCTACGACGTCCTCGTCGGAATCAACCTCCTGCGGGAAGGGCTCGACCTGCCGGAGGTGTCGCTCGTCGCGATCCTCGACGCGGACAAGGAGGGGTTCCTGCGCTCCGCGACGTCCCTCATCCAGACCATCGGCCGTGCCGCCCGGAACGTCTCGGGCGAGGTGCACATGTACGCCGACCGGGTGACCGCCTCGATGGAACGCGCGATCGACGAGACCGACCGCCGCCGCGAGAAGCAGGTGGCATACAACACCCTGCACGGCATCGACCCCACCCCGCTCCGCAAACGGATCGCCGACATCACCGACATCCTCGCGCGCGAGCAGGCGGACACCGCGGAGCTCCTCTCCGGGCGCGACGCCCGGCGTAAGGTCGCGGCGACCCCGCTCCGCACCGGCATCGCCGCGAACGGCGCCAACGACCTCGAATCGATCATCGCCGACCTCAGCGGGCAGATGCTCGAGGCCGCCGGTGAGCTCAAGTTCGAACTCGCGGCCAGGCTCCGGGACGAGGTCTCCGAGCTCAAGCGCGAACTCCGCCAGATGGAGAAGGCCGGGCACATCTAGCCGGGCACATCTCGTGCACCCGCGACCCCATCTGCTCCGGAATTCGAACGTGTGTTCGCTCAGGGCGTGCCTCGGGGGCACGAGTGTGTCGGTGGCACTCAATAGACTCGAACGGTGTCAATTTCCAAGGTAACGTCCGGGTCCAAGCTCAGTGTCCGCGGTGCGCGCGTGCACAACCTGCACAACGTCGATTTGGAGATCCCCCGGGATTCCCTGGTCGTCTTCACGGGGCTGTCCGGCTCGGGGAAGTCCTCGCTCGCGTTCGACACCATCTTCGCCGAAGGCCAGCGCCGCTACGTCGAGTCGCTCTCGGCGTACGCGCGCCAGTTCCTCGGCCAGGTCGACCGGCCGGACGTCGACTTCATCGAGGGGCTCAGCCCCGCGGTGTCGATCGACCAGAAGTCCACCAACCGCAACCCGCGGTCCACGGTCGGCACCATCACCGAGGTCTACGACTACATGCGCCTGCTCTGGGCTCGCATCGGGGTGCCGCACTGCGCGGTCTGCGGCGAGGTCATCCAGGCCCAGACCGTGCAGCAGATCGCCGACCAGCTGATGGAGCTTCCCCAGGGCACCCGGTACCAGATCCTCAGCCCGGTCGTCTCCCAGAAGAAGGGCGAGTTCGTCGACCTGTTCAAGGAGCTCGCCGCCGGGGGATACTCCCGTGCCATGGTCGACGGCACCCAGATCCAGCTCAGCGAACCGCCGACGCTCAAGAAGCAGATCAAGCACGACATCTCCGTGGTCGTCGACCGCCTCGTCGCGGCGCCGGAGCTCCTCAGCCGCCTGACCGACTCCCTCGAGACCGCCCTCAAGCTCACCGACGGCATCGTCCAGATCAACTACGTCGACGGGGAGGGCGACGCGGCGTGGCAGAGCTACTCCGAGAAGCTCTCCTGCCCGAACAACCACCCCGTTCAGCTCACCGAGATCGAGCCGCGCACCTTCTCGTTCAACGCGCCGTTCGGCGCTTGCCCCGAGTGCTCCGGCCTCGGCACCAGCATGTCCGTCGACCAGGATCTCCTCCTCGGTGACCCTGAGCTGAGCATCGCGGAGGGTGTCGTCCTGCCCTGGACCACCCAGGGCAAGGGCCTCTTCCAGTACTACGAGAAGCTGCTCGACGGCCTCGCCCACGACCTCGACTTCTCCCTCGACACCCCCTGGGGCGACCTCAGTCTCGACGTCCAGAACGCCGTTCTCCGCGGGGACAACTTCGAGGTCAAGGTGAAGTGGAAGAACCGCTACGGCCGCGAGATGAGCTACACCTCCGGCTTCGAAGGCGTCGTGCCCTACATCGAACGCCAGTACCTGCAGGCGGAGTCCGACACCCAGCGTGCCCGCTGGGGCGAGTACCTCCGCGAGATCGACTGCCCGGTCTGCTCGGGAACCCGGCTCAAGCCCGAGGTCCTCGCCGTGCTGATCCACGGCTCGAGCATCGCGGATGTCTGCAACCTGAGCCTCTCCGACGCCCGGTCCTTCATGGATCTGCTCGAACTGACCGACCGCGAGGCCATGATCGCCGCCCAGGTCCTCCGCGAGATCAAGGCGCGCCTGGACTTCCTCATCCGGGTCGGGCTCAACTACCTGAACCTCGCGCGTGCCGCCGCGAGCCTGTCCGGCGGAGAGGCCCAGCGCATCCGCCTGGCCACCCAGATCGGGTCGGGACTGACCGGGGTGCTCTACGTGCTCGACGAACCGAGCATCGGCCTGCACCAGCGCGACAATCGCCGCCTGATCGAGACCCTCGTCGCGCTGCGCGACCTCGGCAACACCCTCATCGTCGTCGAACACGACGAGGACACCATCAAGATGGCCGACTGGATCGTCGACATCGGCCCGGGCGCCGGCGTCAACGGCGGCCACGTCGTGCACTCCGGCTCCTACGCGAGCCTGCTGGAGAACCGCGAGTCGCTCACGGGAGACTACCTCGCCGGCCGCAAGTCGATCGAGACCCCCGAGACCCGCCGTCCGATCGATCCGGACCGCCAGATCAGCGTGATCGGCGCGGAGGCGAACAACCTCAAGAAGGTCTCCGTCACCTTCCCGCTCGGCACCTTCACCGCCGTCACCGGGGTGAGCGGGTCCGGCAAGTCCTCCCTCGTCAACGACATCCTCTACCGGGTGCTCGCCAACCGGCTGAACGGCGCCCGCAAGCTCCCCGGCAAGCACACCAGGGTCACCGGCCTCGACCAGCTCGACAAGGTCATCCACGTCGACCAGGCCCCGATCGGGCGCACCCCGCGCTCCAACCCGGCGACGTACACGGGCGTGTTCGACAAGATCCGTACCCTGTTCTCGGAGACGATCGAGGCGAAGGCGCGCGGCTACCTCCCCGGCCGGTTCAGCTTCAACGTCAAGGGAGGCCGCTGCGAGGCGTGCTCCGGAGACGGCACGATCAAGATCGAGATGAACTTCCTGCCGGACGTGTACGTCGCGTGCGAGGTCTGCGGGGGCGCGCGGTACAACCGCGACACCCTCACGGTGCACTACAAGGGCAAGAACATCGCCGAAGTCCTCGACATGCCGATCAGCGAGGCCGCCGAGTTCTTCGAACCGATCTCCGCGATCCACCGCTTCCTGAAGACCCTCGTCGAGGTCGGACTCGGGTATGTGCGCCTCGGCCAGAGCGCGACGACCCTCTCCGGAGGCGAGGCGCAGCGCGTCAAGCTCGCCACCGAACTCCAGCGGCGCTCGAACGGCCGCAGCGTCTACGTGCTCGACGAACCCACGACCGGGCTGCACTTCGAGGACGTGCGCAAGCTCCTCCTCGTGCTCAACAGTCTTGTCGACAAGGGCAACACCGTGATCGTGATCGAGCACAACCTCGACGTGATCAAGTCCGCGGACTGGGTGATCGACCTCGGGCCGGAGGGCGGGTCCGGCGGTGGCAAGGTGCTCGCGACCGGAACGCCGGAGCACATCGCGACCGTGAAGAAGAGCCACACGGGCACCTTCCTCAAGGAGATCCTGGCGGGGCGGTAAAATTCTCTTCGGCCGGATTCTGTCCGGCCGGAGGCTGTCAGGCAGGTTTCTGCACGGCACGGGGAAGTGACACGGGGAAGTACCAGGAGAGTTCATGTCGGACGCGTTGAGCTATCGACCCAAGGCGGGGGAGATCCCCACCGTTCCTGGCGTGTACCGCTTTCGCGACGAGACAGGGCGGGTGCTGTACGTCGGCAAGGCCAAGAACCTGCGCGCGCGCCTCAGCAACTATTTCGCGCCGCTCAGCAGCCTGCACGAGCGCACCCGGCGCATGGTCACGACCGCGGCATCCGTCGAGTGGACCACTGTCGGCACCGAGGTCGAGGCCCTTCAGCTCGAGTGGACCTGGATCAACGAGTTCGACCCGCCGTTCAACGTGCAGTTCAAGGACGACAAGTCCTACCCCTACCTCGCCGTGACGCTCGCAGACGAGGCGCCGCGCGCTCTCGTCACCCGCACCACCGGCATCCGCGGCGCCCGCTATTTCGGCCCGTACCCCAAGGTGTGGGCAGTGCACGAGACCATCGACCTGATGCTCAAGGCCTTCCCGATCCGCACCTGCAACAACGCCAACTACAAACGTGCGATGCAATCGGGAAAGCCGTGCTTCGCCGGCCAGATCGGCCGCTGCTTCGGCCCGTGCTCGCAGAAGGTGTCCATCGAGGAACATCGGGTCATCGTCGACGAGTTCGTGAGTTTCATGGCGAGCCAGGACCGCACCATGATCAACCGGCTGACCAACGAGATGAAGGCCGCCGCGCTCAGCCAGCAGTACGAGCTCGCGGCCAAACGGCGCGACCAGGTCAAGGCGCTCACGAACGTGCTCGAGAAGAGCGCGGTCGTGCTGCGCGACAACGTCGACATCGACCTGTTCGCCGTCGAGGAGGACGAGCTCGCGGCGGCGGTGCAGCTGTTCATCGTGCGCGGCGGCCGGATCAGGGGTGTCCGCGGCTGGGTCGTCGACAAGGAACTCGACCTGACCACCGGCGAGCTCATCGATTCCCTGTTGCAGACCGCATACTCGGGGGATGCCCTGCCCCCGAGGGAGATCGTCGTCCCGTTGCTCCCTGACGATTCCGCAGCGCTCGAGGAATGGCTCGGCGGCATCGCCGGGCGCAAGGTGCACCTCGTGGCCGCCCAGCGCGGCGAGAAGGCCGCGCTGCTCGCAACGGCGACGCAGAACGCCCGGCAGGCCCTGATGCTCTACAAGACCCGCCGCAGCTCCGACTTCGTCGCACGCTCCAAGGCGCTCGAAGACATCCAGGAGGCGCTCGGCATGGAGTCGGCGCCGCTGCGGATGGAGTGTTACGACGTCTCGCACCTGAGCGGCACGAACATCGTCGCGTCGATGGTCGTCTTCGAAGACGGATTGCCGCGCACCGACGAGTACCGGCGCTTCAGCATCCCGGAGTCCACGGACGACACCGACTCGATCTACCGCACCCTGAGCCGGCGCCTCGCCTACCTCGTGCCGGAGGACGGCCCGGCAGCGGATGCCGGCACGGAGCCCTCCCTGGACCCGCCGAGCGAGCCCGCAGAGGGCCAGGCCAAGCGGAAGAAGTTCCGGTACCAGCCGAACCTCCTGATCGTCGACGGTGGCCAGCCCCAGGTCGCCGCGGCCGCCAGGGCGCTCCGCGAATCCGGGGTCACCGGCATCCAGCTCTGCGGCATCGCAAAACGGCTCGAGGAGATCTGGCTGCCGGACTCGGACTATCCCGTCATCCTGCCGCGCAACAGCGACGCCCTCTTCCTCATCCAGCGGATCCGCGACGAGGCACACCGCTTCGCAATCACCCACCAGCGAGCCCGCCGCAAACGCGACATCGCGACGGTCCTCGGCGAGATCGCCGGACTCGGCCCGGCACGGGTCAAAGTGCTGCTGCAGCATTTCGGATCCGTCTCGCGGCTCAAAGAGGCCCCCATAGAGGCAATCGCGGAGGTCCGCGGCATCGGACCCGGTCTCGCGGCGACGATCCACCAGCACTTTCGCGCCTGAAACCGATCTCGGTCGGTAGGCTGGACTGACAGGCCCACCACCGACAGAAGGCGCACCCCCAGGATGACGGAGAACGACAAGCAGGAAATGCTTATCGTCACGGGAATGTCCGGGGCCGGGCGTTCGACGGTGGCCAATGCTCTCGAAGACCTCGGCTGGTACGTCGTCGACAACCTTCCGCCGCAAATGCTGCGCCCGCTCGTCGAACTCGCGGGCAAGGCAGGGACGAGTCTTCCCAAGATCGCCGCCGTCGTGGACATCCGTGGCCGTGACTTCTTCGCTGACTTCCAGGAGATCGTGCAGTCCCTCCGGAACAGCTCCCAGCTGCGGGTGATCTTTCTCGAGGCGAGGGACGACGTGCTCGTGCGGCGCTTCGAGTCCGTGCGCCGCCCGCACCCGCTCCAGGGAGACGGCACCATCCTCGACGGCATCGACGCCGAACGCACCCGACTGCGCGCCGTCCGTGAATCGTGCGACATGGTCATCGACACGTCGGACCTCAATATCCACCAGCTCGCGACGACGATCAGCGAACGCTTCGCCGCCGAGGATGCCGCAGGCGTGCACGTCACGGTCATGAGCTTCGGTTTCAAGTACGGTCTCCCCACCGACGTCGACATGGTCGCCGATGTCCGCTTCCTGCCGAATCCGTTCTGGGTGCCCGAACTCCGGGCGCACACCGGACAGGACCCCGAGGTGCGGGACTACGTGCTCGCCCAGCAGGGCGCCCTGGAGTTCATCGAGCACTACTCCCTGGCCCTCGCGCCGGTGCTGGCCGGCTATCAGCGCGAGAACAAACGCCACGCCACCATCGCCATCGGCTGCACGGGCGGAAAACATCGCTCCGTCGCGATGGCTCGCGAAATCGCCCGGCGGATCGGCGATCTCCCCGGTGTCGCGATCAGCCTCAAGAATCGCGACCTCGGCCGGGAGTAAGACCCGCCCGGTGCGCCGCCCAGCGAGCTGCGCCGGGCCACACAGACCACAAACCGGCCCATTTGGGGCCAGTACGAAAGAATGGACAAACGATTGGCACTCACGGCCGACGTCAAAGATGAACTTGCACGGGTTGACGTGTCGAAGACCACGGTGCGGGCGGCGGAGCTCGCGACGATCCTGCGGTTCTCCGGCGGCCTGCACATGATCAACAGCCGGATCGCGATCGAATCGGAACTCGATACCGCACTGCTCGCCCGCCGGGTGCGCAAGGACCTCGCCGAACTCTACGGCGTCCGCAGTGAAGTCTCCGTGATCTCGGCCTCCGGGCTGCGCCGCACGAGCCACTTTCTCGTGCGCGTGCTCGACGGGGGAGAGACCCTGGCCAGGCAGACCGGGCTGCTCGACGCACGGCGTCGTCCGATCCGTGGTCTGCCCAACCGTCTGACCACGGGGTCCAAGGAGGAGATCGCCGCCGTCTGGCGTGGCGCGTTCCTCGCGAACGGCTCCCTGACCGACCCTGGCCGCTCGGCGGCCCTCGAAGTGACCTGCCCGGGAAACGAGGCCGCGATGGCTCTCGTCGGCACGGCCGGCCGGCTCGGCGTCGTCGCCAAGGCACGCGAGGTTCGCGGGGTGCATCGGGTCGTGATCCGCGACGGCGATGCGATCGGCGTCATGCTCGTGCACATGGGCGCTGCGGAGACCGTACTCAACTGGGAAGCGCTCCGGCAGCGCCGCGAGGTGCGTGCCACCGCCAACCGGCTCGTCAACTTCGACGACGCGAACCTGCGCCGGAGTGCCCAGGCCGCCGTTGCGGCGTGCGCCCGCGTCCAACGGGCGATGGAGATCCTCGGAACGGACATCCCTGAGCACCTGCGCTACGCGGGCGAGCTCCGGCTGTCCTTCCGCGATTCGAGCCTCGACGAACTCGGTCACCACGCCGACCCGCCTATGACGAAGGACGCCGTCGCGGGACGGATCCGCCGGTTGCTCGCCATGGCGGACAAGAAGGCCGTGGACCTCGGCATTCCCGGGACCGATGCGAATCTTCCCGCAGACCTCGACGATGTCTGAGTCACCCTCGTCAGCGGGGCATGCTGACCTGAGTAGACTTGAAACGTCGCCCACACAACGGTGGCGGAGCATTTCGCGCCAACTCGACAGAGGAGATATACATGGCTGAATACACCTTGCCCGCTCTCGCCTATGACTACTCGGCGCTCGCGCCCAGTATCAGCGGTACCATCATGGAGCTTCACCACAGTAAGCACCACCAGGCCTATGTGACCGGGGCGAACACCGCCCTCGCCCAGTTGGCAGAAGCTCGCGACTCCGGCCAGCTCGCCAACGTCAACAAGCTCGAGAAGGACCTCGCCTTCAACCTCGGCGGCCACGTCAACCACTCCATCTTCTGGACCAACCTCTCCCCGGACGGCGGCGACAAGCCCACCGGTGAGCTTGCCAGTGCGATCGAGGACTTCTTCGGCTCGTTCGACAAGTTCCAGGCGCACTTCACCGCAGCAGCACTCGGTGTGCAGGGCTCGGGCTGGGCGGTACTCGCCTGGGACTCCATCGGCCAGCGCCTGATCATCCAGCAGTTCTTCGACCAGCAGGCGAACTTCGCCGCAGGGACCATTCCCGTGCTGATGCTCGACGTCTGGGAGCACGCGTACTACCTCGACTACCGCAACGTGCGTGCGGACTACGTGAAGGCGTTCTGGAACATCGTCAACTGGGCGAATGTCCAGGAGCGCTTCACGATCGCTCGCGAAAAGACCAACGGGCTCCTGCTGCTCTCATAGTGCAGCACCAGGACGGGCCCCGCGAGGGGCCCGTCCACCCGGCTAGATCACCCATAAGAAACCGCGCTTCGGCGCACAAGATTAGGAGACATTCGTGTCTGTAAAGATCGGTATTAATGGCTTTGGCCGCATTGGCCGCAATTATCTTCGCGCCGCCCTGGCGCAGGGCAGCGACATCGAGATCGTCGCCGTCAACGACCTGACCGACACGAAGACGCTGGCCCACCTTCTTAAATATGACTCCATCACCGGACGCCTGAACGCCACCGTTTCCGTCGAGGGCGACTCCATCCTCGTCAACGGCAAGCCGATTAAGGTTCTCGCCGAGCGCGACCCGGCCAACCTCCCCTGGGGCGCCCTCGGAGTCGACATCGTCATCGAGTCCACCGGTCGTTTCACCAAGGCAGAGGATGCGCGCAAGCACATCACCGCCGGTGCCAAGAAGGTCATCGTCTCCGCTCCCGCCTCAGGCGACGCCGCCACGATCGTCATGGGCGTCAACGAGCAGGACTACGACCCGGCCAAGTTCGACATCATCTCCAACGCGTCGTGCACCACGAACTGCCTCGCGCCCCTCGCGAAGGTCTTCAACGACAACTTCGGCATCAAGTCCGGTCTGATGACGACCATCCACGCGTACACCGCAGACCAGAACCTGCAGGATGGCCCGCACTCCGACCTCCGTCGTGCCCGTGCCGCCGCGATCAACATCATCCCGACCTCCACCGGAGCGGCCAAGGCCCTCGGCATCGTCCTCCCGGAGCTCAAGGGCAAGCTTGACGGCTTCGCACTTCGCGTACCGGTCCCCACCGGTTCCATCACCGACCTCACCGTCATCGCTGAGCGCCCCGTCACGATCGAAGCGATCAAGGCTGCGTACAAGGCTGCTGCAGAGTCCGGTCCCCTCAAGGGCATCCTGATGTACACGGAGGACGAAATCGTCTCCAGCGACATCGTCACGGACCCGCACTCCTCCATCTTCGATGCCGGCCTGCTGCGCGTCATCGGCGACCAGGTCAAGCTGTCCTCCTGGTACGACAACGAGTGGGGCTACTCCAACCGTATGGTTGACCTCACCGCGCTCGTCGCCAAGAGCCTGTAACCGGGGCCCGCAGTGACGCTTCGTACAATCGAATCGCTGGGGCTGCTCACCGGAAAACGCGTCATCGTCCGCTGTGACCTGAATGTGCCGTTGAAAGACGGCCAGATCACGGACGATGGTCGCGTTCGCGCGTCCCTTCCGACCATCAAGGCGCTGCTCGAACAGGGCGCCCGCGTGGTCATCGTCTCGCACCTCGGACGACCGAAGGGTGCGCCGGAGGACAAGTACAGCCTGGCTCCCGTCGCGGTCCGCCTGGCTCAGCTGCTCGGCCACGACGTCGCCTTCGCCGGCGATACCGTCGGTGACGCCGCCAAGGCCGCTGTCGCGGCCCTCACGAACGGCGACGTCGTCGTGCTCGAAAACCTCCGGTTCAACCCGGGGGAGACGAGCAAGGTCGACGCAGAGCGCGTTGTCTTCGCGACCGAGCTCGCCGCCCTCGGCGACGTGCTCGTGTCCGACGGTTTCGGTGTCGTCCACCGCAAGCAGGCAAGCGTGTACGACCTGGCAGCGATCCTGCCGAGCGCTGCCGGCCTGTTGATCGCCGCCGAACTCGACGTGCTCGACCGCCTCACCGAGAAGCCGGAGGCGCCGTACACGGTCGTCCTCGGCGGCTCGAAGGTGTCGGACAAGCTCGGCGTGATCGGTCACCTCCTGCCGCGGGTCAACTCGCTGCTCATCGGTGGCGGAATGCTCTTCACCTTCCTCGCAGCCCAGGGCCACAAGGTGGGCGCAAGCCTGCTCGAGGCCGACCAGATCGAAACCGTCCGCGGTTACCTGGTCGAGGCCGAGCGTCTTGGCGTGAAGATCGTCCTGCCGACGGATGTCGTCGTCGCCTCGAAGTTCGGGGCAGACGCCGAGCACGTGATCACCGCTGCTGACTCGATCGAGGACACCGCGTTCGGTGCCACCGGTCTGGGTCTCGACATCGGACCGGACACGGCCGCGGCATTCGCCGCGATCATCCGCTCGTCGAAGACGGTGTTCTGGAACGGCCCGATGGGCGTGTTCGAGCTCGCACCGTTCGCGGAGGGCACCCGCGTGGTGGCCGCCGCGCTCACAGAGGTTGACGGTCTGAGCGTCGTCGGAGGTGGCGATTCCGCCGCCGCCGTGCGCACGCTCGGCTTCACGGACGACCAGTTCGGACACATTTCTACCGGTGGCGGCGCGAGCCTCGAGTTCCTCGAAGGCAAGCGTCTCCCAGGACTGGAGGTCCTCGGATGGCAGTAAACACTCAGCGCACCCCGCTGATTGCAGGCAATTGGAAGATGAACCTGGACCACCTCCAGGCCATCGCGTTCGTGCAGAAGCTCGCCTGGAACCTCAAGGACGCGAAGCACGATTTCGCGGCCGTCGAGGTTGCGGTGTTCCCGCCGTTCACCGACCTTCGCTCCGTACAGACCCTGGTGTCGGCCGACAAGCTGCCCGTCGTCTTCGGCGCGCAGGATGTCTCCGCCCACGATTCCGGCGCCTTCACGGGTGAGATCTCCGGTGCGTTCCTCGCCCAGCTCGAGTGCACGTACGTGCTCATCGGGCACTCCGAGCGTCGCACGCTGCACGGGGAGAACGACGAGGAGGTGGCCGCCAAGGTCACCGCCGCTGTCAAGCACGGCCTCGTTCCGATCATCTGCGTCGGCGAGACCGCCGCGGACCTGGAACTGCATGGTCCGAGCGCCGTTCCCGTCGCCCAGCTGCGCACTGCACTGTCCGGCATCGACAGTGCGGCGGACATCGTGGTCGCATACGAGCCCGTGTGGGCCATCGGATCCGGCCAGGCGGCAACGCCTGAGCAGGCCGAGCAGGTCGCAGCCCAGCTGCGCCTGGTCCTCAGCGAAACCCTCGGACAGGATGTGGCCGACAAGACCCGCATCCTCTACGGCGGTTCCGTGAAGGGCGTCAACATCGCGGGCTACATGCGCGAGCCCAACGTCGACGGAGCGCTCGTCGGCGGAGCAAGCCTGGACATCGACGAGTTCTCGAGCATCGTCCGATTCCAGAAGCACGTGGGCGTCTAGCCCGAAGTTCCACCTGATATGACCGCTCCAGCCCGCCACCCCGACCAGGGGAGGCGGGCTGGTTCGTCAGTCAGGCTATGATGATCACTGATCCCGGTGGAGAAACTCCACCATTCTGAAAGGTTTCGCGTGCAGATTCTCCAGGTCGTGTTGCAGGTTGTCCTCGGACTGACGAGCCTCCTGCTCACCATGCTCATCCTTCTGCACAAGGGCCGCGGTGGCGGCCTGTCCGACATGTTCGGCGGTGGCGTCACCTCGAACCTCGGTGCCTCCGGCGTCGCGGAACGAAACCTCAATCGCATCACCGTGATCCTCGCAGTGCTCTGGATCGCGTGCATCGTCGTCCTGGGGCTCATCACCAAGTTCGACACGGCGCTCTAACCCCTCACACCCCTTCGCTTTTCCCACAATCGTGGCCGTGCGGCCGCAAGCACAATCGCCTTTCATGGAGGAACACAATGGCATCTGGTGGCAGCGCAATTCGTGGATCCAGGGTCGGAGCCGGCCCCATGGGGGAGCAGGACCGTGGTTTCCAGGCGGACCGGATCCGCGTCTCCTACTGGGACGCTCTCGGCAACGAGACTGTCCGATACTTCGCGGCCAACCTGCCCGATGACGAGATTCCCGAAACGATCGACTGCCCGTCCTCCGGGCTGCCTGCCGGCCGCGACAAGGAGAACCCGCCGTCTGTGATCAAGCTCGAGCCGTACAAGACGCACCTCGCGTATGTGAAGGAACGCCGCACGGAGGAGGAAGCCGACTCGCTTCTCGAGGAAGCACTGCTGCAGTTGCGCATTCGCCGCGGCAAACTGTCGGCCACCAACTAGCTCCGGTCCATTCGTCCACCGGACTCGAAAAAGCCCCGACCTCGGTCGGGGCTTTTTCGCGTGCGAACGGTGTCAGAACGAGGACGCCGTGAGGTTCTCCGGCACCTCGGCGGCCGCTTCCTGGTCCACGAAGAAGTTCGTGTAGCGGCGTCCCTTGATGCCGGCGACCGGCACCTCGTCCCTGCTCGCGCCCGCGAGTGCGAGCCCGAGGGCGGATGCCTTGTCCGGGCCCGCGAGGACCAGCCAGATGCAGCGTGACGAGTTCAGGGCGGGGCGGCTCAGGGTGAGCCGTTCAGCGGGAGGCTTGGGCGAGTTGCGCACCGTGAGCACGCTCGCGGTGTCCTCGCGGATACCCGGCAGGTGCGGGAACAGGGAGGCGATGTGCCCGTCCGGGCCGACGCCGAGGAAGGTGATGTCGAAGCGCGGCAGGACCGTGCCGTCGTTCGACGCAGCCTCGAGTTCGTCAGCATAGGCAGCTGCGGCCGCGTCCAGATCGAGCGGCCCGTCGGAGGACGCGAAGGGGTGGATGTTCTCCGCGGGGATGTCGAGGTGGTCGAGGAGTGCGGTTCGGGCCTGGAGTTCGTTGCGCTCCGGGTCGGAGTACGGCAACCAGCGTTCGTCGCCCCACCAGAAGTTGACGTGTTCCCAGTCGACGGTGTCCCTGGCCGCGGAGGCGTTGACCGCGTCGAGAACCTCGGTCGCGACGCTGCCCCCGGTGAGGACGACATGGATGTCGCCCTCCTCGTGTAGGAGGTCGACCGCGGTCGTGATGAATCGCGCCGCGACCGATGCGGCGAGAGCCGCGCGGTCGGAATGCACTAGTACGCGTCGTTCGTGGGTCACGGTCGTCCTCCGGTTGTTTCGGCAACCGCGTCCAGGTTCGGCAGTCCGCGGGTGATCACTTCACCATACAACTCGTCGGGGTCGAGCCGACGGAGCTCGTCGCTGAGGCAATCCCGGAGGCTGCGGCGCTTGAGGGTGAGGTCCTGAACGGGCTGGCCGGGCTGGGTGAGGGTTGCGATGCCCGGCAGTTCCCGTTCCAGTGAAATGACACCGGAGGCCCGGGTGAAGTGCACTCCGTGGATTCCGGTCGCTTTTGCTCCACCGGTGAACTCGTAGTCGACGTCCACGGCGAGCTGGAGCTGCAGCCAGGCGGCGAGCAGCGTCGTCGAGGGGGAGTCGGCCGCGCCGGAGACCTGGACGGCCGTGACGGCCTCGTACGGCGGCTGGTCGAGAACGGCGGCGAGCTGTGCACGCCAGAGTGTCAGGCGGGTCCAGGCGAAGTCGGTGTCACCGGGGCGGTACGAGGAGCACAGTCGGTGCAGGGCGGCCTGCGGGTCCGGCTGGGCGGAGGAATCCGTGATCCGTCGGTAGGCGAGGCGTCCGAGCGGAGAATCCGCCGGAACGACGGGGGCGACTCCCGGCCACCACGTGACGACGGGGGCGTCGGGCAGCAGGAGGCCGGTGACGAGGCTCTCGGGGTCGCTCGCGGCGTCTCCGTACGCGCGCAGCACGATGACTTCGCTCGCCCCGGCGTCGCCGCCGACGCGGATCTCCGCGTCGACCTTGGCGTCGACGGGGGTCTTCGATTCGGTTGCCTCCTGGGTGGAGACCACGATGACGCGCATCGGATGTTCACGGGACGCGTCGTTGGCGGCCTCGATGGCCTCCTCCTCACGTCCCATGGTCGACGCGATGATCAGGGTCAGGACCCGACCGAGGGCGACGGCGCCGCCCTCTTCCCGGATGCGGACCAGGGCCTTCGAGATCTTCGAGGTGTTCGTGTCTGGCATATCGACGATCATGGGCGCCTCCATTGACGGCCGTCCCTGGCCAAAAGCTCGTCCGCGGACGAGGGGCCCCACGTTCCGGGGCGGTACTGTTCGGGCTGGCCCTGCTCTGACCAGTACTTCTCGACCGGGTCGAGAATCTTCCACGAGAGTTCGACTTCCTCGTGACGAGGGAACAAGGGTGGGTCACCGAGGAGGACGTCGAGGATCAACCTCTCGTATGCCTCCGGGCTCGCCTCGGTGAACGCGTGGCCGTAACCGAAGTCCATCGTGACGTCGCGCACCTGCATGCCGACACCGGGAACCTTGGAGCCGAAACGGATCGTGACGCCTTCGTCCGGCTGCACCCGGATCACGAGCGCGTTCGCGCCGAGCGCTGCCGTGTTCTCCTTCGCGAACAGATGCTGGGGGGCGCGCTTGAACACGACGGCGATCTCGGTCACCCTGCGGCCGAGGCGCTTGCCCGCGCGCAGGTAGAACGGAACGCCGGACCAGCGGCGCGTCTCGATGGTGAGGCGGAGTGCCGCGTAGGTCTCGGTGAGCGACTCGGGGTCCATGCCGTCTTCTTCGAGGAATCCGAGTACCTTCTCGCCGCCCTGCCAGCCGCCGGCGTACTGGCCGCGGGCGGTTCCGGTCGCGAGGTTGTCCGGAAGCCGGACCGAGGCGAGGACCTTCTCCTTCTCGGTGCGCAGGTCTGCCGCGTCGAAGGAAATGGGCTCCTCCATGGCCGTGAGGGCGAGGAGCTGCAGGAGGTGGTTCTGGATGACGTCGCGTGCGGCGCCGATCCCGTCGTAGTAGCCGGCGCGTCCTCCGACACCGATGTCTTCCGCCATGGTGATCTGCACATGGTCGACATTGTTCGAGTTCCAGATCGGTTCGTAGAGCTGGTTCGCGAAGCGCAGCGCGAGAATGTTCTGCACCGTCTCCTTGCCCAGGTAGTGGTCGATCCGGAACACGGAGTCGGGCGGGAACACGGATTCGACGACGTCGTTGAGTTCACGGGCGGTCTTCAGGTCGCTGCCGAAGGGCTTCTCGATGACGACACGACGCCACTGGCCGTCCTTCTGCTCGGCGAGGCCGGACCGCCGCAACTGCCCGACGACCTGAGGGAACGCCTTCGGCGGGATCGACAGGTAGAACGCGTGGTTGCCCATCGTGCCGCGCTCACGGTCGAGGTCTGCGATGGTGTCCTTGAGTCGTTCGAAGGAATCGTCGTCGTCGAAGGTGCCCTGTACGAAGCGGATGCCCTCCGAGAGCTGCGCCCAGACATCTTCGTTGAACTCGGTACGCGCATATTGCTTGACCGAGTCGTGGACGACCTTCGAGAAGTCTTCGTCGTCCCAGTCGCGCCTCGCGAAGCCGACGAGGGCGAAGCCGGGCGGAAGGAGACCGCGGTTGGCGAGGTCGTAGACCGCGGGCATGAGTTTTTTCCGGGACAGGTCGCCGGTTACGCCGAAGATCACAAGGCTCGAGGGCCCCGCGATGCGATTCAGACGGTAATCGGAGGACGACCGTAACGGATTGAACTCCGGGGTGATTTCCACCGGGGACATGCAACTCCTTTTCAGTGGCGATGAGGCCCGCCGAAGCGGGTCCCGCAGCAGGGGATGACTTCTATTTCAGGGCGCCGAACAGGGCGGCGATGTTCGCCGTCGGGTCGGTGAGGGTCAGGGTGAGCACCGGACGGCCGTGCTCGGCGAGCACGCTCGCGTCGCCGCTGGCCTGTGCCTGGATCAGTTCGCCGAAGGTGAACGGACGATCCGGAATCGAGAGGTCCTCCTGCGGAGTCGCGAGGATCTGCAGGAAGACACCGGACGGCCGGCCGCCCTTGTGGAGCTGGCCGGTCGAGTGCAGGAAGCGGGGGCCCCAGCCGAACGTGACGGGGCGCTTGGAGAGCTGTGCGACCAGGTCACGGACACCGGCAAGCTGCGGCAGTTGGAGGCGGTCGACGTACGCCTGGACGGAGACGTACCCGTCGGGTCCGAGTTCCTCGAGGAGGGCGTCGATTGCCGAGGCGAGGTCGCTCGCCGCGCCGATGACGTGTGCGGTGCCGCGCACCTCGATGCCGGCGGAGATGAACGCTGCGGGTGCCGGCTCCGGCCGGGCGTCGAGAAGTGTGCGGGTGGCGATCTTCGCGGCTTCAACGTCCGGCTGATCGAAGGGGTTGATCCCCAGCAGCCGTCCGGCGACGACGGTCGCGTATTCCCAGACCAGGAACTGTGCGCCCAGAGTGCCGCTCACGCGGATCTCATCGGTGCCGTCCGTGGGGAAGATCGTGGTGCCCGCGTCGTCGACGAGGCGCAGAATCTGCAGGTCCGGGAGGTTCTCGGTGAGTTCGGGGGCATCGACGTCGAGAACGACGGGAAGGATGCCGGTGCCGATCTTGCCCGTCGACTCCGCGATGAGCTGTTCGGCCCAGTCGGGGAACCCGAGGATATGGGTGCCGTCGGAGACGAGAGCGAGCTTGTCGCGCCGGGGCACCGTCGCAGCGATCGCGGCGCCGAGGATCAGCCCGGGGTTCTCGGGGCTGTCGACGGCGACGGCGAGCGCCATGGCCTCGGCCTCGTCGAGCAGCTCACCGATGTCGACGCCGGCGAGGCCGGAGGGGACGAGCCCGAACGCGGTGAGCACGGAGAACCGTCCTCCGACGGTCGGGTCCGCGTTGAAGACGTGGTAGCCGGCGGCGCGAGCGGATGCGTCGAGCGGGGAGCCGGGATCGGTCACGACGACGATGCGGCCGACGGGGTCGATGCCCGCTTCCCGGAAGGCGCGCTCGAACACGCGACGCTGACTGTCGGTTTCCACAGTGGACCCGGACTTCGAGGAGACGACGAGCGCCGTCTCCTCGAGGTGGTCGCCGAGGGCAGCGAGGACCTGGCCGGGGTCTGTCGAGTCGAGGACGGTCAGGGCGACACCGGCCGTGCGGGTGATGACCTCCGGTGCGAGCGAGGAACCGCCCATGCCGGCGAGCACGATCCGGGTGACCCCTGCCTCGTCGAGGGTCGCCCGGAGAGCGAGGATCTCCGGGACGAGCGGGCGTGAAACGGCGACGGACTCGGTCCAGCCGAGTCGCTTCGCCGCCTCGGATTCGGCCTCAGGACCCCACAGTGCGGGGTCGAGGGCCGTGATACCCGAGGCGACCAGGTCTGACACCAGGGTGGGCACGGTGCGGCGTGCCGCGTCGGCCGCCGCCCCGGTCACCGCGATGCGGAAACTCACAGTGCCGACGTGGCTTCCGCGCTGTTCTTGGCTGCGTCCAGGGCAACGGTGACGGTGTCGAGGAGTTCGTTCCACGAGATGATGAACTTCGCAACGCCCTCGGCCTCGAGGACCTGGGTGACGTCGACGTAGGAGACGCCCTCGTTCGCCAGAGCGTCGAGAACGGCGTTCGCCTCGTCGTATGCGCCCGTGATCGAGTCCGCCGGGATCACGCCGTGGTCGAAGGTCGCGTCGAGGGTTTTCTCCGGCATGGTGTTGACGACCTCGGGGGCGACGAGGTTCGTCACGTAGAGGGTGTCGGGGAGCGCGGCATCCTTGACGCCCGTGGACGCCCAGAGCGGACGCTGCTTGTTGGCGCCGGCGGCGAGCAGGCCGAGGGCGCGCTCCGTGGAGAACGCCTGCTGGAAGACCTCGTACGCCAGCTGTGCGTTCGCGACGCCGGCCTTGCTCTTCAACGCGATCGCCGTCTCGGTACCGATGGCCTCGAGGCGCTGGTTGATCTCGGTGTCGACGCGGGAGACGAAGAAGGACGCGACGGAGTGGATCGTGCGGAGGTTGATGCCCGCGGCCTTGGCTTTCTCGAGGCCGGACAGGTACGCGTTGATGACCTCACGGTGGCGCTGGAGGCTGAAGATCAGGGTGACGTTGACGCTGATGCCGAGGGCGATCGTCGCGGTGATGGCCTCGAGCCCCTCGATCGTCGCGGGGATCTTGATCATGGCGTTGGGGCGGTTGACCTTGGCCCACAGTTCCTGGGCCTGGGCGACGGTTCCGGCGGCGTCGTGTGCGAGTCCGGGCTCGACCTCGATCGAGACGCGGCCGTCGACGCCGTTCGTGCGGTCGTAGACGGGACGGAAGATGTCGCTCGCCGCGGTGACGTCGTCGGTGGTGATCTCGAAGACGGCCTCCTGGACGGTGGCGCCGGCCGCTGCGAGGGCTGCGACCTGGTCGACGTACGCCTCGCCCTTGCTGAGCGCGCCGGCGAAGATGGTCGGGTTCGTCGTGACGCCGACGACGTTCTTGGTGTCGATGAGGTCCTGCAGGCCGCCGGAGGCGATGCGCTGGCGGGACAGGTCGTCGAGCCAGATGCTGACGCCGGCGGCGGAGAGCTCTGCGAGCGGAGTGGTAGCGGTCATGGGGATGATCTCCTTGAAATGCGTGGGGTGTGAGGTATGTGGGGGAGTCGAGCGGGGAGCGGGCGCGAGGCGCAGGCTCCCCGCTCGACGGTGAGCTCAGTGCTCGGCGAGCGATTCCTTCGCCGCGGCGACGACGGCATCCGTGGTGATTCCGAATTCGCGGAACAGCGTCTTGTAGTCGGCGGAGGCGCCGAAGTGTTCGATCGAGATGCTGCGTCCGCGGTCGCCGACGTAGCTGTCCCAGGTCAGCGAGATGCCGGCCTCGACGGAGACGCGGGCGGTGATCCCGGCGGGCAGGACCGATTCGCGGTATTCCGCGGTCTGTTCCTTGAACCATTCGAGGCTCGGGGCGGACACGACACGGGCGTTGATGCCGTCGGCCTTGAGCGCCGCACGGGCGTCGACGGCGAGCTGGACCTCTGAGCCCGTGGCGATCAGGATGACGTCGGGGGTACCGTTCGGCGCCTCGGCGAGGATGTACGCACCCTTGGCGACGTTGCGGGCGGAGGCGAAGACCTCGCCGCTCGCGTCGCCGTCGCCGCGTTCGAACACGGGGATGTTCTGGCGGGTGAGGACGATGCCCGCGGGGCCTTCGCGGCGCTCGAGGATCGTCTTCCACGCCCAGGAGACCTCGTTCGCGTCGCCGGGGCGCACGACGTCGAGCCCGGGGATGGCGCGGAGAGTCGCGAGCTGCTCGACCGGCTGGTGGGTCGGGCCGTCCTCGCCGAGGGCGACGGAGTCGTGGGTCCAGACGAAGATCGACGGAGCCTTCATCAGCGCGGCGAGGCGAACGGCCGGGCGCATGTAGTCGCTGAAGATCAGGAAGGTGCCGCCGAAGGGGCGGGTGTTGCCGTGCAGCACGATGCCGTTCAGAATTGCGGCCATCGCGTGCTCGCGGATCCCGAAGTGCAGGACGCGACCGTACGGGGTACCTGTCCACTCGTGGGTCGAGTGCTCGGCCGGGATGAAGGAGCGCGCACCGCCGATGGTGGTGTTGTTCGACTCGGCGAGGTCGGCGGAACCGCCCCAGAGCTCGGGGATGACGGCGCCGAGCGCGGTGAGGACCTTGCCGGACGCGGCGCGGGTGGAGACCTCGGTGCCAGCCTCGAAGACGGGCAGCGCGGCATCCACGCCCTCGGGCAGGTCGCCGGCCAGGATCCGGTCGAGGAGGACCTTGCGTTCGGGGTTGGCGGCGGCCCAGGCGTCGAACTGCACCGTCCACCTGGCGTGCTCGTCTGCGCCGCGGGTGAGCGCCTCGCGGGTGTGCTCGATCACGTCGGGGGCGACGAAGAAGCTCTCGGCCGGGTCGAAGCCGAGGACCTCTTTCACGGCGGCGAGCTCGGCGGCGCCGAGCGCGGAGCCGTGGATCTTGCCCGTGTTCTGCTTCTTCGGGCTCGGCCAGCCGATGATCGTCTTGAGGATGATCAGCGAGGGCTTGTCCGTGACGGCCTTGGCCGCGTCGATCGCGTCGTTGAGGGCGTGGAGGTCTTCGACGTAGACGCCGGTCTTCTTCCAGTCGACGGTCTGCACGTGCCAGTGGTACGCCTCGTACCGGGCGGCGACGTCTTCGGTGAAGGCGATGTTGGTGTCGTCTTCGATCGAGATCTGGTTGGAGTCGTAGATGGCGATCAGGTTGCCGAGCTGCTGGTGGCCGGCGAGGGAGGACGCCTCGCTCGTGATGCCCTCCTGCAGGTCGCCGTCGCCGGCGATGACGTAGACGAAGTGGTCGAACGGGCTTTCGCCCGCCGTGGTCTCCGGGTCGAACAGGCCGCGTTCGAAGCGCGACGCGTATGCGAAGCCGACTGCGGATGCGAGACCCTGGCCGAGCGGGCCCGTCGTGATCTCGACACCGTCGGTGTGGCCGTATTCGGGGTGGCCGGGGGTCTTGGAGCCCCACGTGCGGAGCGCCTTGAGGTCGTCGAGCTCGAGCCCATATCCGCCCAGGTAGAGCTGGACGTACTGGGTCAGGGAGCTGTGGCCGACGGAGAGGATGAAGCGGTCGCGACCGATCCATTCGTTGTCAGTGGGATCGCGGCGCATGACCTTCTGGAACAGGAGGTAGGCGACGGGAGCGAGACTCATCGCCGTACCCGGGTGGCCGTTCCCGACCTTCTCAACGGCGTCCGCCGCAAGAATGCGTGCCGTGTCTACCGCCCTGTTGTCAATCGAATCCCACTGCAGTGCTGCCACTTCGTAGTTACCCTTCGTCAAGCTAGGGCAGGTCTTGGAAAACCCGCACCCGTTGGATTGAGCGCGCCCGTGGACATCGACGTCATCCGGCGTGGCAGGCGAGCGTCTTTTTTCAGGACGCGCCGACACGCGCCGAGATTGGCGAGCACCCCCAAGTATAGGCAGTCGGCATGGCCGGGTAAGGCTGACGGGCGCAAAGCTGAACGATCCTCGATGGCCGTCCGTTCAGCCGGGACTGGTTAGACTCAATCCACTATGCAGATCTCCCAGGACGCGACCCCCGCAGGCGTGCAGGCGCCCGGCGGCAGGGGAGCGCGAGGCTTCCGACGGACATTCCTCGCCTACCTGTCCCTGACCAAGCCGCGCGTCGTCGAACTGTTGCTTGTTGTTACGGCGCCGACGATGCTGCTCGCCGAACGCGGCATTCCGAGCCTCTGGCTTGTGCTCGCGACGCTTATCGGCGGGGCACTGAGTGCGGGGTCCGCCGGCGCATTCAATTGCTACATCGACCGTGACATCGATCGCGTGATGAAACGCACGATGAACCGGCCGCTCGTCACCGGCGAGCTGAGCGACCGGGAGGCCCTCGTGTTCGCGTGGGTGCTCGGAGCAGCGTCGATCGCCTGGCTCCTGGTCTTCACGAACTGGGTCGCCGCAGCGCTGTCGCTCGGGGCGATCCTGCTCTACGTCGTCTTCTACACGATCATCCTCAAGCGCCGCACCGCCCAGAACATCGTCTGGGGCGGCATCGCCGGCTGCATGCCCGTGCTGATCGGCTGGGCTGCCGTCACCGGCGACCTATCCTGGCCCCCGCTGATCCTGTTCGCGATCATCTTCCTCTGGACCCCGCCGCACTACTGGCCGCTCTCGATGAAGTACCGCGCCGAGTACCAGGCCGCCGGCGTTCCGATGCTCGCCGTCGTGCGCGGGCGGGCCCAGGTCGGTCTCCAGGTCATCCTGTACGCGTGGGCGACCGTCGCGTGCTCGCTGCTGCTGATCCCGGTCGCTTCGATGGGTCTGCTCTATACCGGAGTCGCACTCGTCACCGGCGGCTGGTTCATCTACGAGACCCACCGCCTGTACAACCTCGCGATCCGCCACGAGGTGGTCTCGCCGATGCGGGTCTTCCACGGTTCGATCACGTACCTGACACTGCTCTTCGTCGCCGTCGGCGTCGACCCGCTGCTGCCCTTCTAGACCGCTCGGAGGCTTCCGAGCGGAGCCGAGCGGAGCCGAGTCCAGCCGAACCGACCCGAGCCGGGTCGGTCAGCGGGCGGCCACCTGCCGAGTCACCGGGGGAGTTCCGTCGGCGGGCAACGCGACCGGTTCCTTGAGGTGCAGGACGACGGCCGTCATCGCGGCCGCGAGCATGCAGGCGAGGACCATGTGGATTCCGACGAGGCCGGCCGGCAGTCCGGTGTTCGCCTGCACGAGTCCGACGGCGACCTGGACGGCCTCGACGGCGAGCAGGGCCAGGGTCCAGGCGCGCAGCGACCGCCCGAGTCCCCAGGCGCCGATGACGAGGGCGATGGTGAGTGCGACGGTCAGATAGGCGGGCCAGCTGTGCACGTGCTGAAGGAACTCGGAGTCGAGCCCGTTTCGCGGCGCGTTCTCGTCACCGGCGTGCGGTCCGGAACCGGTCGTCAGGATGCCGACGACGATCGTGATCGCGACCACGGCGCTCGTCACGTGGGTCAGCACGGCGTACCAGCGGGGCACGACCGTCGCCCGCTCACCGTTACCCGTGTAGACCCGGTAGACGAAGGCGGTGCAGAGCGCGACGAGCACTGCCGAGATGACGAAGTGCAGTCCGACGATGGTGGGGTCGAGCTGGGTGAGCACGCTGATGCCGCCGATGACCGCCTGGGCGGGAATGCCGAGACCGGCGAACAGCGCGAGGCGGAACAGGTCGGGGCGCTCGCGACGCAGCCGCACGACGGCGAGGAACGCGAGGACCGCGACGAGGCCGAGCACGGCGCCTAGCAGGCGGTTGCCGAACTCGATGACTCCGTGGATGCCCATCTCCGGCGTGTTGACGAGCGAGCCGTCCGTGCACTTCGGCCAGGTCGGGCAGCCGAGCCCTGAGCCGGTCAGGCGCACAAGGCCGCCCGTTCCGACCAGCAGGATCTGCGCGGCGAGGTACACCCAGGCGATCACGCGGACCCGTCGGTCGACGCTCGTGGGCAGCCATTCGGAAATCCGTTTCACGGGTTCTGCTTCCTCTCGGGCCCGTGCATGTGAAATCGCCCGGCGGGCCACTTAACGCATCCGGAACCTGTAGAATTAGGTGTTTCTGGGCGGTGATCACGCGGTTGTTCGAACCGCGGTTCGACACCTCGCCGCCTCTAATCATCTTAGGTACGCAACGTAGCCGCCCACGCAACCCGTTCACCGCACGTCTTCGCCTGAAGCCGCGCGGGAATGACCGGACTAATATCCGGGTTGTCGTGGATGGGAGAAGAGGTAAATATGTCTGACGTCCTGCTTGACCGGCCCGAACTCGCGGGCCTGGGAACGTACGAATTCGGCTGGTCCGATTCGGACGCGGCCGGCGCATCCGCCCGCCGTGGCGTCTCGCCCGAGGTCGTGACCGACATCTCGAAGCTCAAGAACGAGCCGGACTGGATGCTGCAGCGCCGGCTCAAGGCCCTTGAACTCTTCGAGCGCAAGCCGATGCCGACCTGGGGCGCCGACCTGTCCGGCATCGACTTCGACAACATCAAGTACTTCGTGCGGTCAACGGAGAAGCAGGCCCAGACCTGGGAAGACCTGCCCGACGACATCAAGAAGACCTACGAGAAGCTCGGCATCCCCGAGGCCGAGCGCCAGCGCCTCGTTTCCGGCGTGGCCGCGCAGTACGAGTCCGAGGTCGTCTACCACCAGATCAACGAGGAACTCGAAGCCCAGGGCGTCATCTTCCTCGACACCGACACCGCGCTCAAGGAATACCCCGAGGTCTTCAAGGAGTACTTCGGCACGGTGATCCCCTCCGGTGACAACAAGTTCGCCGCACTCAACACCTCGGTCTGGTCGGGCGGCTCCTTCGTCTACGTGCCGCCGGGCGTTCACGTCGAGATTCCCCTCCAGGCCTACTTCCGCATCAACACGGAGAACATGGGCCAGTTCGAGCGCACGCTCATCATCGCCGACGAGGGCAGCTACGTGCACTACATCGAGGGCTGCACCGCCCCGATCTACTCGTCTGACTCGCTGCACTCCGCGGTCGTCGAGATCATCGTGAAGAAGAACGCTCGCGTTCGGTACACGACGATCCAGAACTGGTCGAACAACGTCTATAACCTCGTCACGAAGCGCGCAACGGCCGCAGAGGGCGCGACCATGGAATGGATCGACGGCAACATCGGGTCCAAGGTCACCATGAAGTACCCCTCTATCTACCTCATGGGCGAGCACGCCAAGGGCGAGACCCTGTCCGTCGCCTTCGCCGGTCCCGGCCAGCATCAGGATGCCGGCGCCAAGATGATCCACATGGCGCCGTACACGCAGTCCTCGATCGTGTCCAAGTCCATCGCCCGCGGAGGTGGCCGCTCAGGCTACCGCGGTGAAGTGCGGGTGGATGCCGGTGCGCACCACTCCGCGAACACCGTGCGCTGCGACGCGCTCCTCGTCGACACCCAGTCCCGCTCCGACACCTACCCGTCCATCGACATCCGTGTCGACGACGTGCAGCTCGGTCATGAGGCCACCGTCTCCCGCGTCAGCGAGGAGCAGCTGTTCTACCTGATGAGCCGCGGCATGCCGGAGGACGAGGCCATGGCCATGATCGTCAGAGGCTTCATCGAACCGATCGCACGGGAGCTCCCGATGGAGTACGCCCTCGAACTCAACAAGCTCATCGAAATGGGCATGGAAGGATCCGTCGGCTAAATGTCCGCCGCCCCGACTTCAACAACAGCAGCACTGCCCACCAGCGAACAGCACGGCATCAAGGCCCACTCGGACGGACGCTTCGGCTTCGTCCCCGTGCAGACCAGGAACGACCGCTTCAAGAGCGTCGACGTCGCCGACTTCGCCCCCGTCACGGGGCGCGAAGCCGTGTGGAAGCTCTCCCCGGTCGCCAAGTTCACCGACCTCACGGCCGGCGAGCTCGACGGCGCACCCTATGACGTCGCATCGACCCCGACCGACGGTGTCGCGATCGACTGGGTGGGGCGCGACGACGCCCGGATCGGTTCCGTCGGCGCCCCCGAAGAACGCGCAGCCGCCAACGCCTGGACGAGCTTCGAGAAGGCCCTCGCCATCACTGTCACTGGTGAAGAGGACAAGGAGATCACGATCACCCGGGCGCAGCTCGGGACCGGCCCCCGCGGCGCGCACACGATCATCGAGGCCAGGCCGTTCAGCCGGGCCACGATCATCCTCGAGAACACCGGCGATGCCCGCATCACCGAGAACCTCGAGATCATCGTCGGCGAGTCCGCGCACCTCACGGTCGTCTCACTGCAGGAGTGGAACACCGGTGCCGTGCACCTGGCCAACCACTTCGCATCCGTCGGCCGCGACGCCTATCTCAAGCACGTCGTTGTCTCCCTCGGCGGCAGCATCGTGCGGGTTAACCCCTCCGTGCGCCTCGCAGGTCCCGGTTCGGACACGGACCTCTTCGGCCTCTACTTCGCCGATGCCGGCCAGCACCTCGAACAGCAGGTGTACGTCCACCACGACGCGGCGAACAGCCGCAGCCGGGTTACCTACAAGGGCGCCCTCCAGGGCACGGGTGCACGGACGGTCTGGATCGGCGACGTCCTGATCGGGCGCAACGCCCCCGGGACCGACAGCTACGAACAGAACCGCAACCTCGTGCTGACCGAAGGCACCCGCGCGGACTCGATCCCGAACCTCGAGATTGAGACGGGTGACATCAAGGGCGCCGGGCACGCGAGTGCGACCGGCCGCTTCGATGACGAGCAGCTGTTCTACCTGCAGTCCCGCGGAATCACGGAAGACGAGGCCCGGCGCCTCGTCGTGCGCGGCTTCCTGAGCGAGATCGTGCAGCACATCGGATCCAAACCGCTCGAAGACCGCCTCCAGGCGGCCATCGAAGCGGAACTGCGCAGCACCGACGAGGTCCGCGCACCCGCACCAACCGAGGAGAACTGACCATGGCGTCCACGAAGATCTGCGCCTTCGACGAGCTCGAAGAGAACCAGGCCGTCAAGGTCGAGATCGACGGAGTCCCCATCGTCGTGGTGCGGGACAGCGCCGGCGATGTCTTCGCGATCGGCGACACCTGCACGCACGGCGACATCTCCCTCTCCGAGGGATTCGTCGAGGACGACACGGTCGAATGCTGGGCGCACGGCTCCAAGTTCTCCCTGAAGAGCGGTCGCCCGCTCAACCTGCCGGCGTACGAACCCGTTCCCGTCTTCAAGGTCGAGCTGATCGACGGCAACGTCTACATCGACCCGACCCCCATCAGCGTTCCCGCGTAACGGGTCTCCGACCCTTCGCGTTTCGCCCCACCACGTACCGGCGCCCCGGCGCCGATTGAATGAAAGAGACCAGAAAATTCATGTCAGTTCTTGAGATCAAGGACCTGCACGTCAGCGTCGAGACCGATCAGGGCACCAAGCAGATCCTGAAGGGTGTCAACCTCACGATCAACGAGGGCGAGATCCACGCCATCATGGGGCCGAACGGCTCCGGCAAGTCGACCCTCGCGTACACGATCGCCGGCCACCCCAAGTACCACGCCGACAGTGGCTCGATCCTGCTCGACGGTGAGGAAGTCCTCACCATGACCGTCGACCAGCGCGCCCGCGCCGGGCTGTTCCTCGCGATGCAGTACCCGGTCGAGATCCCCGGCGTCACGGTCACCAACTTCCTCCGCACGGCCAAGACCGCGATCGACGGCGAGGCGCCGGCGATCCGCTCCTGGATCAAGGACGTCCGCCAGTCCATGACGAACCTGCGCATGGACAAGAGCTTCGCCGAGCGCAACGTCAACGAGGGCTTCTCCGGCGGCGAGAAGAAGCGCAACGAGATCCTGCAGCTCGAACTGCTCAAGCCCAAGTTCGCGATCCTCGACGAGACCGACTCCGGACTCGACGTCGACGCGCTCAAGATCGTCTCGGAGGGCGTCAACCGCGCCAAGGCCAACACCGGCCTCGGCATCCTCCTGATCACGCACTACACGCGCATCCTCCGCTACATCGAGCCCGACTTCGTGCACGTGTTCGTCAACGGGCGCATCGCAGAGCAGGGCGGGCCTGAGCTCGCCGACCGGCTCGAGGACGAAGGTTACGATCGCTTTCTCGTCGACTCGAACGTAGGCTGACGGCATGGTTTCAACGCTGTCACCCGAGCGATTCGATGAGATCGAAGAGGCGCTCAAAGATGTCATGGACCCCGAGCTCGGCATCAACGTCGTCGACCTCGGCCTCATCTACGACCTGGGCTGGGATGACGAGAACGACGCCCTGATCATCCACATGACCCTGACTTCCGCGGGCTGCCCGCTGACCGACGTGCTCGAAGAACAGACCGCCGAAGCGCTCGACGGCGTCGTGGACCAGTTCCGCATCAACTGGGTCTGGATGCCGCCGTGGGGCCCGGAGAAGATCACCGATGACGGTCGGGACATGATGCGCGCCCTCGGTTTCGCCATCTGACCCTCGCCCCCGCACCACCCGCCCAGTGTCGCCCCGGATTCCGATCCGGGGCGACACTGCGTTAACCGGCGGATGCCTTCGGCCGGCGGAATCCCGGCGCCCACGACCGGATTAGCACGAGCATCCAGTCAGTGGAACGGTATGCTAATGAAATGGATTCTCCCGGAAAGACGCGGTCGAACCGCCGATCGGTGCAGAGCGAAACGACCAGGACGGTGATCCTCGACGCGGCCGAGCACCTCATGCTCGAGCGCGGCTACATCGGGGCGTCCCTCGCGGCGATCGCCGCAGACGCCGGCGTCGTCGTGCAGACCATCTACAACTCGGTGGGAAGCAAGGCGGACGTGCTCGCGGCTGTGCTCGAGCGCGGCGCGACGGAACCGGTGAGCGAGGCCGTGCCCGCTCGCGAGAACCCGAGGTCCGCGCAGCGGGTGCCGGGCGGGCCCCGCTCGGCGACCGACATCATCCGCCTGCTGGTCGACTGGTGCGTCGAGACGAACGTGCGCACCGCGGCCCTGCGGCGGGTGGTCGGGCAGGCCGCGGGGATCGACGCCGATGTCGCGAGGCTCGAGGTGCGCGATTCGGCACGGCTGCTGCACAACTTCAGCGAGACGGCGACCGCCCTGCGCGACCGGAATGCGCTGCGGAGCGGCCTGAGCGACCACGAAGCGGCGGCCGCGATCTGGGCGCTCGCCCACCCGCAGGTCTACCGCTCGCTGGTCCTCGACCTGGACTGGTCGCTCGGGGCCTACCGAGAGTGGCTCGGGAACACGCTTCGGGCCGCACTTTTCTGAGCGTCCCGTCCCGCCGCCGCGCGAGAATATACTAGATAGCTGGCCCGGTCGGGCCGTACCCCTCCCACGAACCTTCCGAACGGACAATTGCTGTGCTCAGTGTGCAAAACCTCGAAATCAGAGTCGGGGCGCGCGTGCTCATGGAAGACGTCAGTTTCCGCGTCTCCGCCGGCGACAAGATCGGCCTCGTCGGCCGCAACGGTGCCGGAAAGACGACCCTCACGAAGACGCTCGCGGGGGAGACGATGCCGACCCACGGCCAGATCGACCGCTCCGGCCAGATCGGCTACCTGCCCCAGGACCCGCGCTCCGGTGAGCCGACCATGCTCGCGCGCACCCGCATCCTCGACGCCCGTGGCCTCGGAACGATCTCTCTCGGCCTCTACCAGGCCGGCCTCGACATGGGCAGCGACGACCCCAAGGTCGCCGCGAAGGCCATGAAGGTCTACGGCAACCTGACCGACCAGTTCAACGCCCTCGGCGGCTACGCGGCGGAGGCGGAGGCAGCCTCGATCGCGAGCAACCTGAACCTGCCGGACCGCATCCTCGACCAGGAGCTGCAGACCCTTTCCGGCGGACAGCGTCGCCGCATCGAGCTCGCCCGCATCCTGTTCTCCGCGGCGGAGACGATGATCCTCGACGAACCGACCAACCACCTCGACGCCGATTCCGTCGTCTGGCTCCGCGAGTTCGTCAAGAACTACCGCGGCGGCGTCATTATCATCTCCCACGACATCGAACTCGTCGGCGAGACCGTCAACCGGGTGTTCTACCTCGATGCGAACCGCATGGTCATCGACATCTACAACATGAACTGGAAGAACTACCAGCGCCAGCGCCTCGCGGACGCCGACCGTCGCAAGAAGGAACGTGCCAACGCCGAGAAGAAGGCATCCACCCTGCAGCTGCAGGCCGCCAAGTTCGGCGCCAAGGCGAGCAAGGCCGCTGCGGCCCACCAGATGGTGGCCCGGGCGGAGAAGCTGCTCTCCGGGCTCGACGCCGTGCGCGCCGTCGACCGCGTGGCCAAGCTGCGCTTCCCCGTGCCTGCCCCGTGCGGTCGCACCCCGCTGATGGCGAACGACCTGTCCAAGAGCTACGGTTCGCTCGAGATCTTCGCGGCGGTCGACCTCGCGATCGACCGTGGGTCGAAGGTCGTCATCCTCGGCCTCAACGGTGCCGGCAAGACCACGCTGCTGCGGATGCTCGCGGGCGTCGACAAGCCGGACACCGGCACCATCGTGCCCGGCCACGGTCTCCGCATCGGCTATTACGCGCAGGAACACGAGACCATCGACGTCAAGCGCAGCGTGTTGCAGAACATGGTGTCCTCCTCGCCGAACATCACCGAGATGGAGGCCCGCCGGGTTCTCGGCTCGTTCCTCTTCACCGGTGACGACTCCGACAAGCCGGCCGGGGTCCTCTCCGGTGGTGAGAAGACCAGGCTCGCCCTCGCGATGATCGTCGTGTCCGGCGCCAACGTTCTGCTCCTGGACGAGCCCACAAACAACCTCGACCCTGCGAGCCGCGACGAGATCCTCGACGCCCTCGCGCACTACGAGGGTGCCGTCGTCCTGGTCAGCCACGACGAGGGCGCCGTCGAGGCGCTCAACCCGGAACGGGTGCTGATCATGCCCGAGGGCACAGAGGACCACTGGAACAAGGACTACCTCGACCTGATCATGCTGGCCTAGCCAGCGCCGCCACCGGTCGGTCCGCGCTTTCGGCAAGCGCGTCCGTCAGTGCGTCCGGCAGTGCGTCCGTTAGTGCGTCCGTCAGTGCGTGCTGTCGATCAGGTCGTCTTCGACCTCGGCGTCCGTGCGCGGCCTTGCGGCGATCCGGCGGGCGCGTTCCTCCGCGCGGGTGCGCTCCTCGGGATCGTCCGCGTTGAGATTGCGGAATTCCTGACGGACCGCCCAGCCGAGCCCGATGAAGCCGAGCAGGGCGAACAGCATCCACTGGAATGCGTAGGACAGGTGCGAGCCCTCGTCAGCGACCGGCCTGGTCACGCCGGCGGGGCGGGTGGCGGGCGCCGGGTCCTCGGAGGCCATCAGGCCGTACGCACCGGTATATGTGGGTGCGCCGACCCGTTCTGCGACGTCGGCGAGATGGATCGTCGCGATCTGGTTTCCGCTCGCCGTGCGCCCGGGAAGGGTCGGCTCTCCGGCCTTGAGCCTGGCGATGACGGTGACTTCACCGGACGGTGCGGCGGGAACCGGGCCGGGGGCATCCGCTGTCTCACCGGTGGGGACCCAGCCGCGATCGACGACGAAGACGGTGCCGTCGGCGAGGAGCAGCGGTGTCAGCACCTCGAAGCCGGGGTGGACATTCATCGGGCGGTTCCGCACGATCAGCTCGTCCGCGATGAGGTACGTTCCGGTCATCGTCACCGGGAGCCACTTCTGTGACTCGGCGAAGGAGTCGAGGGTGGGCAGGGCTTCCGTCAGGCTCACCGGCGTGTGGTCGTAGTTCGCGTCGACCTTGTTGATTTCGACGAGGGCCTCGTTGCGCCTGGCGAACTGCCACATGCCGAGACCCGCGCAGGCGGCGCCGAAGATGATGGTGAGCACGAGGTAGCCGGCCCACCGGCGGCTGAACGCGAACTTCCAGCCGATCACGACGGGTTCGTCCCGACGGGTGCCTGGGCCTGGGCCGTGCCCGGTGCGGCGTCGAGGGCGATGACGGCCACCGGAAAGTCCCGGGCGGCCAGGAATTCACGCAGGTAGTCGACGTGCTCGGTGCAGGCGAGCCAGGTCTTGACCCGGTCTGCGGCATGGATGCGGGGGTTGCGCCAGTCGATGCGCCACTGGGCGTCCTCCCGGCAGCCGGCCCGCGAACACCGGGGTGTGTCGAGGTCGTCGTCGAAACCGATCATGAGTCGGCGCCGGGGTCGCGGGATGCGTCGCGAGTGGAATCCGGTCGCTCAGAGGCCTGCTCGGGCGGCGACTGGGGGAACGATGAGGAATCCGGCGCGGTCGAGGACTGGCCTGAGGACTGGCTCGAGGACTGGCTCGAGGATTGGCCGCGGTACAGCTGAACGGCTCCCGGGCGGACGACGGTGGTTCCCGCGCCGCTTCCATGGACGTTCGCGACGATGACCGCGAAATACGGGAGCAGGATCGCTCCGGCGGCGCAGACCAGAAGCCACCAGCCGTGCACGAAGAGCATCAGGACGATGCACACCATCCGGATGCCCATGGTGACCGAGTATCTGATCATCCGGGCTCGTCGCTCGTCCTCCGGAGACGGAGGCAGGGACGTGATCGACTGCTGTTTCATACTCTCATCGCTTCGGTCAACCGGTGGAGGTTATGCCTGACAAGCCTACGTCCCGCCCGGTCTGTGGGATGACACCGTAAACTGGAATATACGTGCGTACGGCTGGTCGTTCGCTGGGAATAGATTGGAACCGTATGCCCTCCGTCAGGACCGTTCTCGTGACCGGGGGCAACCGTGGGATCGGCTTCGCCATCGCCGAAGAATTCGTACGCCAGGGCCACCGCGTCGCGGTCACGGCCCGCTCGGGCTCAGGCCCCGACGGCACCCTCACGGTGCGCGCCGACGTCACGGATGCCGCATCGATCGATGCCGCGTTCATCGAGATCGAGGCGGCCCTCGGACCGGTCGAGGTCGTCGTGGCCAACGCCGGCATCACGAAGGACACTCTTCTGATGCGGATGACAGAGGACGACTTCACGTCCGTGATCGACACGAACCTGAGCGGCGCCTTCCGCGTCGTCAAGCGTGCGTCCAAGGGCATGCTCAAGGCCAGGTTCGGCCGGATCGTGCTCATCTCGAGCGTGGTCGGCCTCTACGGTTCTGCGGGGCAGGTCAACTACTCCGCCTCCAAGAGCGGGCTGGTCGGGCTCGCCCGCTCGGTCACGCGCGAACTCGGCGCCCGGGGCATCACCGCGAACGTCGTCGCACCCGGCTTCATCGAGACCGAGATGACCGCAGAGCTTTCCGACGCCGTCCAGGCCGAATACAAGAAGAACATCCCGGCCGGACGCTTCGCATCCGCCGCCGAGGTCGCGAAGGTCGTCACCTGGCTCGCGGGCGACGACGCCGGTTATATCTCCGGCGCGGTGATCCCGGTCGACGGCGGCCTCGGCATGGGTCACTGACCAGGTCAGCGACACGCCCACCGGGACGTGGAGCCCGGCGCGAACCGGTGCGAGACCCGGGTCATGCAGTAGCCCCAGGAGACTAGGGCAGTTCTGGTGTCGAATTCAGGAGATCCCTGCCAACGGATGGGATCGGCCGCACTGGTCCGCGGGCCGGTATCGCTCGCCCGGGCGCATCTCCTGAATTCGGCACCACGATCGCGTACACACTCGCTGTCAGGTATGAATCTCGAGATGAGAAGCCCAAAAATAAGGTGAGCAAGCCTCGCATTAGTGTTCGATTCGGGGTAGAATCGGGGTATGGCAGGAGCTTCGGATCCACAGTCACACACCCCGCAGACACCCGGTTCCGGAGCCGCGGGAGACCAGCCCACCACGGTGGGCCGCGCATCCACCGAGTCGTCGGCTGAGTCGTCGGTCGCATCCGCGGAGTCGTCGGTCGAGTCAGCCCATCCGGTCGCGATTGCTGAGGGTTTCGAGGGTGTGGAGGTGCTGGCCGGGGCGGTTCCGTCGATGCATGCGGATGCTGTCGCCCGGCTCGCCGAGATTAAGACGGCCCTCGCAGAGGCCTTGGCGGCGATCCCGGTCGGACTGCTCAACGATGCGGAAGCGGTCACGGCGCTGAAAGAAGTAGAAGCGATTGGCCGGACGGTGGATGCGGCCCGGGTGAACACGGCCACCGATGTGGATCGGCGGGCGCGGGTGCTCGGCCGGGACGGTCTGGCGTGGAAGATGGGCTGCCGCGGACCCTGGGACGTACTCACCCGAGTGACCCGGGTCTCGGCCCGGGAAGTGAAGCGCCGCACGAAACTCGGCGACGCGGTGTTGCCCCGCCGGGCAGGGCTGACGGTGTTGCCGCCGCTCTTCCCGGTCGTCGGGGCCGCTCTGACCGCGGGGGACATCGGGGTCGAGGCGGCCGAGTTGATCACGACGGGGCTCGGGTTGGTCAGTCACCGGGCCGTCCCGGCCGAGGTGGAGGTTGCCGAGCGTGCCCTGGTCGCCACGGCGGCCGGGTGGATCACCCCGGAGACTGAGATCCTCGCCGGCGCGGGGGTGCCGGCGGCTGCGGATCTGATCCGGGGGATGGTTCTCCAGTGGCAGGCCGTCCTCGACCCCGACGGCGTCCTGCCGCAGGAGGATGTGTTCGAGGCGAAGTCGAACATCGGCTTCGGCCAACTCAAGAACGGCCTCTACCCGCTGAAGGGCGGGGTGACGCCCGAACTCTTCGGGATGATGAACACCCTCTTCGACGCGTTCCTGAGCTTCCACGCCCGGCCCGCGTTCCCCACCGAGGAGGAACAGGCGCTGATGGATTCGGGGCAGATGATCCCCGGCGCCGAAACCGCAGGCAACGCCGACAGTGGCGCCGGCACGGGCCCGGAGCTGGACGTGATCGAAGCGGAACTGCGGGAACGCCGCCAGGACACCCGCACCAGCGGGGAGAAGCGCGCGGACATCCTCCGGGCGTTGATCGAACACGCCGCCCGCGACCAGGACACGCCGTCGATGGGCGGGTCCGCTCCCACGGTGATGGTGCACGTGAATGCCGACGACCTCGCCTCCGGGGTCGGGGTCGGGTGGATCGACGGGGTCGAAGCGCCGGTGTCGCTGAAGACGGTGCACCAGCGGATCTGTGACGGCGGTTTCCAGGGGGTGTTGTTTGGCGAGAACAACCAGGTCCTCAAACTGGGTCCGGAACGGCGCTACTTCAACCGGGCGCAGCGCCGGGCGATCACCGCCCGGGACGGCGGGTGCATCATCCCCGGCTGCAAGGCCCCGGCGCACTGGGCCGAGGTCCACCATGTGAAGCCCTGGGCGAAAGACGGCCCCACGAACGTCGACAACGGGGTCCTCCTGTGCTGGTTCCATCACCACACCATCGATACCTCCGGGTGGGAGATCCGCATGGTGAAGGGGTCACCGCAGGTGCGGGCTCCGGGGTTGATCGATCCGCAACGGCTCTGGCGGCCACCGAACCGGCACCGCGCCCATCAGGTCCTGACCGGACCACCCAACCGCGACTGAAGTGCGCCGCACACGGCGCTCCGACAGTGGAAGCGCTAGCCGCGGAGGCCGAGGAGTGGCAGGACCTGGCTGAGATCGCAGATGTCGATCGCGACATCCGCTTGGGCCCGCACGAGGGGCTTCGCGTTGAACGCGATGCCGAGGCCCGCGACGTGCATCATCTTCAGGTCGTTCGCACCGTCGCCGACGGCAACGGTCCGGGGGAGCCCGACGCCGAGTTCGGCCGCCCACTCCTGAAGCGTGTCGGCCTTCGCGGTCGCGTCGATGATTGGCCCGACGAGGTTGCCGGTGAGGTGGCCATCGGCGACCTCGAGCCGGTTGGCCCGCCAGTGGTCGATTCCGAGGCTCTCCGCGAGCGGGTCGAGTACTTCGTGGAACCCTCCGGAGACGACACCGATCCGACTGCCATGAGCGTGCAGGCCCGCGATGAGCTCGTGGACTCCCGGAGTCGGGCGCACCAGGAGACCGACGTCGGCGAAGACGCTCTCCGGCAGCCCGGCGAGCGTCTTCACCCGGGCACGGAGACTCTGGGCGAAGTCGATCTCACCGCGCATGGCCTGATCGGTCACCGCGGCGACGAGTTCGAGCGACCCGGCGGCATCCGCCAGGAGCTCGATCACTTCGTTTTCAATCAGGGTGGAATCGGAATCGAGGACGACCAGGAAACGAGTGGGACGGGTCACGGGTGTACGTGCACGCCCTTGCCGACCACGGTGATGCCGGACTCGGTGACGCTGAAGCCGCGCGCGAGGTCACGGTCCCTGTCGACGCCGACGGAGGCGCCCGCTGCGACGACGACGTTCTTGTCGAGGATGGCCCGACGTACGGTCGCGCCGGGCAGGATCTGCACCCGGTCGAAGAGGATCGAGTCCGCGATGTGGGCCCCGGAATCAATGGACACCCACGGTCCGAGCACGCTGCGCTCGATGTGGGCTCCCGAGATGACACAGCCGAGAGACACGATCGAGTCGATCATTGTGCCGAGCGAGCCGCGGCCGTCCCTGACGAACTTGGCCGGCGGCGAGTTGAGCTGCTGGCTGAAGATCGGCCACTTCTGGTTGTAGAGGTTGAAGACCGGGAGCGCGCTGATCAGGTCCTGGTGCGCCTCGAAGAAGGAGTCGATGGTTCCCACGTCGCGCCAGTAGTACCGGTCGCGATCGGTGGAGCCGGGTACCTCGTTGCGCTGGAGGTCGTAGACGCCGGCCTCGCCGCGGGACACGAAGTCGGGGATGATGTCCCCGCCCATGTCGTGGCTCGAGTCGGTGCGTTCGCCGTCGCGCAGCACGGCTTCGATCAGGGCGTCGGCGTTGAAGACATAGTTGCCCATCGAGGCGAACACCTCGTGCGGAGCATCGGCCAGGCCGATGGCGTCCTTGGGCTTTTCGCGGAACTCCCGGATGTGGTCCGGCGTTGCCCCGTCGACTTCGATGACGCCGAACTGGTCGGCGAGACCGATCGGCTGCCGGATCGCGGCGACCGTCGCCTGCGCGCCGGAGGCGATGTGGGCCGCGATCATCTGGCTGAAGTCCATGCGGTAGACGTGGTCGGCACCGACAACGACGACGATGTCGGGCTTCTCGTCGTGGATCAGGTTCAGGCTCTGCAGGATCGCGTCGGCGGAGCCGGAGAACCAGCGCTTGCCGAGGCGCTGCTGCGCGGGGACTGAGGCGATGTACGAGTTGAACAGCCCACCGGAGACGTGCCAGGTCTGAGAGACGTGACGGTCGAGGCTGTGCGACTTGTACTGGGTCAGGACGACGATCTGGGTCAACCCGGAATTGATCAGGTTGGACAGCGCGAAGTCGATAAGCCGGTAATTGCCTCCGAACGGAACGGCCGGTTTTGCGCGGTCCTCCGTAAGCGGCATCAGGCGTTTGCCTTCACCGCCAGCGAGTACGATTCCAAAGATCTTCTTCGATGCCATGTCTTTACAGTAGGGGCATCCGGGGCCGGGGGCCACCCGAAAAGGTGTGTGTCTGACGGTGCTGCGCTAGTTTTATTGCATGCGAGTCGATCTGTTGACCAAGGAGTATCCACCAGAGGTTTACGGCGGGGCCGGCGTGCATGTCGCCGAGCTCGTCAAGGCCCTCCGCACTGACATTGAGGTCGTCGTGCGCTGTTTCGGAGCGCCCCGTGACGCACCGGAAACGTTCGCATACGGCGTGCCCGCCGAACTCGCCACGGCGAATGCCGCCCTCGCCACCCTCGGCGTCGACCTGCAGATGGCCCAGGACGTGTCCGGCGCCGACGTCGTGCACTCGCACACCTGGTACGCCAACGGTGCCGGGCATCTCGCGAAGCTTCTCCACGGCGTCCCTCACGTCGTCACCGCCCACAGCCTCGAGCCGCTCCGTCCGTGGAAGGCCGAACAGCTCGGCGGCGGCTATCGGGTCTCGAGCTGGATCGAACGAACCGCGTTCGAGGCAGCGGATGCCGTCATCGCCGTGAGCGGTGGCATGCGCGCGGATATCCTCCGCAGCTATCCGGCACTCGACGAGTCCCGGGTGCACGTCGTCTACAACGGCATCGACCTCGAGGCCTGGAAGCCGACCGCGGACACGGACGTTGTCCGTTCACTCGGCATCGACCCCAGCCGACCGTCCGTCGTGTTCGTCGGCCGGATCACCCGGCAGAAAGGACTGCCGTACCTCCTTCGTGCCGCGGCGTCCCTTCCGCCCGAGGTCCAGCTCGTGTTGTGCGCCGGTGCACCCGACACCGCGGAAATCATGGCCGAGGTCACCGCAGGAGTCCGGGCGCTGCAGGCCGAGCGCACCGGGGTCGTCTGGATCCCCGGGCACCTGTCCCAGCACGACCTCTCGGCCGTCCTGACCGCGGGTACCGTCTTCGTCTGCCCCTCGGTCTACGAGCCGCTCGGCATCGTCAACCTCGAGGCGATGGCCTGTGGCCTCCCCGTCGTCGGGTCGGCGACCGGCGGCATCCCCGAGGTCGTCGACGACGGGGTCACCGGGCGCCTCGTTCCCATCGACCAGGTCAGCGACGGAACCGGAACGCCGATCGACCCTGACCGGTTCGTCGCCGACCTCGCGCGCACCCTGCTCGAGGTCCTCGCCGACCCCGATCGTGCCGCAGAGATGGGCAAGGCCGGCCGGATCAGGGCAGAGGAAAAGTTCAGCTGGAGCCAGATCGCCACGAGCACACGGGAGATCTACGCCGGGTTGCTCTGAGCCCCGCCCGGCGTGCCGACGCCTCGGCGTCGGCAGATAACATGGATGCATGGTCAACGTTCTTCAATTCACCGACGTCTCCGTCGTCCGGGCTGGCACAACCATCCTCGACTCAGTGAACTGGAGTGTTGATGACGATCAGCGCTGGGTGATCCTCGGCCCGAACGGCGCAGGAAAGACCACGCTCCTCCAGATCGCCGCCGCGATGCTGCACCCCACCAGGGGCACCGCCGAGGTGCTCGAGGAGCCCATCGGCGGCACCGACCTGTTCGAGCTGCGTCCGCGCATCGGCTTCGCGTCGACCGCGCTTGCCCGCAAGGTTCCGGCAGGCGAAAAGGTCCTCGACGTCGTCATGACCGCCGCATACTCGGTGACCGGCCGCTGGACCGAGGAATACGAGACCATCGACGAGCGCCGCGCCCAGCGGGTGCTCCAGGAATGGCGACTCGACCACCTCGCCGATCGCACCTTCGGAACCCTGAGCGACGGCGAACAGAAGCGGGTGCAGATCGCCCGCTCGATCATGACCGACCCCGAACTGCTCCTGCTTGACGAGCCGGCGGCGAGCCTCGACCTCGGCGCCCGCGAAGAGCTCCTGCGCCTGCTCGGCGGTTATGCCCTTGAGTCGAGCTCACCGGCCATCATCATGGTCACCCATCACGTCGAAGAGATCCCCCTGGGCTTCACCCACGCCCTCCTCCTCTCGGGCGGCCGCGTCGTCTCGGCCGGCCCGTTCGCGGAGTCGCTGACGGCGGACACCCTGACCGAAACGTTCGGCCTGCCGATCGACCTGAGCGAGGTCGCCGGTCGCTTCACGGCCCGTGCGGCCTGACGCTCGCTTCTGCTAGACTCGACAGTCGGTCCTCGGGCCGTGTAACTTTTTCCTGCCGCCGTTCCCCGGTCCACCCGGTCCGGACCGGCGCACCTCATATAAGGAAGTTTTCATGAAGTCTGACATCCACCCCACCTACACCCCCGTGGTCTTCCGCGACCTCGCCTCGGGTGCGACCTTCCTGACCCGTTCGACGGTCTCGAGCGCCAAGACGATCGAGTGGGAAGACGGCACCACCTACCCCGTCATCGACGTGGAAATCTCCTCCGAGTCGCACCCGTTCTACACGGGCAAGCAGCGCATCATGGACTCCGCCGGACGCGTGGAGAAGTTCAACTCCCGCTACAAGGGCTTCGGCAAATAAGTCCGAACCACCGCACGCGCGTTACACAGAAAAGGCGAGCAGCCACGGCTGCTCGCCTTTTTCGTTGTCTGCTGCGCGCGTTACCGCTCCGGCCATGCACCGCTCGCGACGAACTTCGGGTCGCGTTCGCGGCGCATGTAGTCCTGGAAACGCTCGGCCTGCTGCATCGACCACTGCACCTGCAGGTCGTGCAGCTCGGCGACGGTGCCCGGCAGCACGGCGGCGTGTGCCTTGGCGATGGCCTGGGCGACCCTGCCCGCGGCGATCGCGTCCGCTCCGGCGTCATGGGCGTCGTCGAGGGACACCCCGTAGTACGCGCTCGTGACCTCGAGCGTGCGCTTGCCCTTGCGGTAGCGGTCCACCTGCTTGTCGATGACCAGCGGGTCGACGACGGGCGCGGGGGAGACGAGCGGTGCGACCCCGTAGCGCAGCGCCTCGCGGTTGAGCAGGGAGAGGTCGTACGGCGCGTTGTACGCCACGATCGGAAGGCCCCTGCCGAGCAGGTCGCGGATCGTCGCAACGATCTCGGTGACGCCTTCCCCCGCGACGCGGCCGTTCGCAACGGCCTGGGCGGTCGTGATGCCGTGCACGTTGGTCGCCTGCTCCGGGATGTCAATGCCCGGGTCGAGAAGCCAGTCGACGCGCTCGACGACCGCCCCAGAGACGTCGATCACGGCGACCGTCGCCGACACGATGCGACTCGTCTCCACGTCGATTCCGGTCGTTTCAAGGTCGAAGACGGCGAGGGTGTCACTCCAGTTGCTCATGGGGCCAGCCTAGGGCCGACCGACGACATCCCCGGGAGCCACCGCCGCCTGCCCCGCGCGTCCCCGTAAGCTGGAACGGATGATTGTTCCTTCGCCATACGACGCCCAGCTCGCCCGGATCCCGGTGAGCGTCCACACCGTCCCGGTGCTCGGGACCGACACCCGCTACTGGGAGTACGGTGATCCGGCCGCGACGACGACGATCGTGATGGTGCACGGCTTCCGTGGCGACCACCACGGCCTCGAGCCCGTCGTGGCCCAGCTCGCGGGGTACCGCATCCTCTCACCCGACCTCCCCGGCTTCGGCGAGTCGGCACCTCTCACGACCCTGGCGCACGACGTGCCGGGCTACTCGGAATGGCTCAGGGGTTTCGTCGCAGCGGTCGCCCCGACCGGGCGCACCGTGATCCTCGGGCACTCGTTCGGCTCGATCATCGCGGCGTCCGCCGTCGCGGGCGGGCTGCCCGCCGACGTCGTCGTCCTCGTCAACCCGATCGCGGCTCCCGCCCTGTCCGGTCCCCGCGGCATCCTCACCCGGCTCGCCGTGTTCTACTACTGGGCGGCCGCCGCGCTGCCCGAACGGCTCGGCTTCGCCCTGCTCCGCAACCGCGTGATCGTCCGCGTGATGAGCATCGCGATGGCCAAGACCCGTGACCCCGCCCTCCGCCGCTGGATCCACAACCAGCACGACCGGTACTTCTCCGCGTTCTCCGATCGCCGGGTCGTCCTCGAGGCCTTCCGTGCCTCCGTCGGAAGCGACGTGAGCGAATTCGCCGCGCGCATCCCGCAACGCACCCTGCTGATCGCGGCGGACAAGGACGACATCACCCCCGTCGAGGCCCAGTACCGCCTGCGCACGCTGTTCCCGGACGCCCGCCTCTATGTCATCCCCAACGTCGGGCACCTCATCCACTACGAAGTCCCCGTCGAAGCGGCGGAACAGTTGCGCCGCTTCCTGGACGAAACGCCACCAGCATGAGGATCGTGTTCGACTGCCGGTACACCCGGTTCGACCGGCACGACGGCATCAGCCGGTACACCTCAGAACTCGTCACCGAGCTGAGCCGGCTGCACCCCGTGACGATGCTCATCAGCGACCACCGGCAACTCGCGATGCTGCCCGCACTCCCGTGGCAGCTCGTGAGCGCGCCCACGAGCATCCGTGAGCCCCTCGTCGCCCTCCAGGTCAACCGGCTGCACCCCGACGTCGTCTTCAGCCCGATGCAGACCATGGGGTCCTGGGGCCGCAACTACCGACTGCTGCTCACCGTGCACGACCTGATCTACTATCGCAACCGCACGCCCCCGCGCGACCTGCCCGCCTTCATCCGGCTGCTCTGGCGGCTCTACCACCTCTCCTGGTGGCCGCAGCGGATGCTGCTGAACCGCGCAGACGGCATCGTCACGGTCTCGGAGACGACCAGGGCCCTCATGCTGAAGCACCGTCTCACCCGCAGGCCCATCACGGTCGTCCCCAATGCCGCAGGCGCTCTCGCCGGCGCGGCGGGCGCCGAGACGGGCGTCCGGCGCACCGGCCCGGCCACGGGCAGCCTCATCTACATGGGCTCGTTCATGCCGTACAAGAACGTCGACACGCTCGTGCGCTCCCTCGCCGACCTGCCTGGCCACGACCTGCACCTGCTCAGCAGGATCGGCGACGCCGAGAAGACCCGCCTCCAGACGCTCGTGCCCGGCGCGCGGATCGTGTTCCACGACGGCGTCTCCGACGAGGAGTACGTCGCCCTGCTCGATTCGGCGACGGCCCTCGTGACCGCGTCCCTCGACGAGGGCTTCGGGATCCCCCTCGTCGAAGCGATGAGCCTCGGGATCCCCGTCGTCGTGAGCGACATCCCGATCTTCCGCGAGATCGGCGGGGAGGCCGCGCTCTACTTCGAGCCGCGCGACGCCGCGGGTCTCGCCGCTGCTGTCCACCGGCTCGACGAACCGGGGGAGTGGGCGAAACGGTCGGGGCTCGCCATCGAGCAGGCCGCCCGCTACAACTGGGCCGATTCCGCCGGAATCCTGCTCCGGGTGCTCCGTCAGACGGCGGAGCGGCCCGCTCAGCCCGAGTAGTGCGTGTTCTCCGCGAAGCCGCGGATCGTCGCGTCGAAGTGCTCGAGCTCGAGGCGGCCGTCTCTCCAGAGGAAGTCGTGGACGGAACCGTTCGCGATGATCTCATCGGGGTGCGGGCGCACTCCGTCGGTCAGGTAGCGGATCAGCGTCCCGATCACACCGCCGTGGCAGACCACGAGCACCGCGTCACCGGGGAATTCCTCGGCCACGCGGCCGAGAGCCGGCAGCACCCTGTCGAGAACCTGCTGGCGCGACTCGAGGCCAGGCACCGGCATCCCGTTCGGAAACTGGCGCTGCCGTTCGGCGAAGGTGAGCCCTTCGATGTGACCGTGGTGGCGCTCGGTGAGATCGTCGATGATCTCCGGCCGCGGCAAGCCGAGTTCTCCCGCGATGATGCGGGCCGTCTCCGCCGCCCGGTCGAGGGGGCTCGAGACGATCTTCTCCCAGCCGGACGCACTCGGGGTCAGGCCGCCGTCGAGGCTCGGCGCTGACCCCGCGCGACTCCGCGTGAGCAGCCGCAGGCCGGTCTCGGCCGCCTGGGCCCGTCCGGTCGAGTTCAGCGGGATGTCGGTGCGCCCCTGGATGCGGGTGGCGAGGTTCCAGTCGGTCTGGCCGTGGCGGACGATGGAAAGCCTGGTCTGCAACCGGTGCATGGTCTCGCGTGGCTCCTGTCTGGTGCTGCCTGTTCCGGGCCGGTCCAGCCGTTCGCTGCCCCAGACCGGCGACCCGGACGCCGCTACCCCGCGAGGCGCTCGGCGAGCCCGGCCAGCACCTCGGAGGTGCCGGCTTCCAGCTTAACCAGTGCGCGCCCGTCTCCCTTGGTCACACCCCGATTGATGACGATAATCGGCAGCTTGCGGCGCCGGGCCTGTTCGAGCAGGCGGATGCCCGAATTGACCGCAAGGGACGACCCGGCGATGATGAGCGCCTGGGCCCCCGCGACGAGGGCCGTGGCCTCGATGAACTTGACCGTCGGCACGAGTTCGCCGAAGAACACCACGTTGGGCTTGAGCATGCCGCCGCAGACGGTGCACGCGGGGATGACGAAGTCCGTGAGGTCCGTGACGTCGGCGTCACCGTCCGGCGCGAGGCGGGCGGAGTCCGGCCGCCGGAGCGAGGGGTTGTCTGCCTCGAGCCGGGCCGCGATGCTCTCCCGGTCGAAGGCCTGGCCGCAGCCGAGGCAGACCACGAGGTCCATCGACCCGTGCAGGTCGACGACGTGCCGGGAGCCGGCCCTGGTGTGCAACCCGTCCACGTTCTGGGTGATCACGCCGGAGATGACTCCTCCGGCCTCGAGGGCGACGAGGGAACGGTGCCCGAGGTTCGGCTCTGCGGCGCGGAACCGGCGCCAGCCGAGGTGGCTGCCCGCCCAGTACCGCACCCGGGCCCTGGGGTCGTCGATGAAGGTCTGGTAGTTCATCGGAGTGCGGACGGGGGCACCCTTGCCCCGATAGTCCGGGATGCCCGAATCGGTGCTGAGCCCGGCGCCGGTCAGCACCGCAGCACGCTTTCCCCGCAGGAGATCGGCGACCGAATCAAGGGTGCCGGCCGACACCTCACTGGCGACCGGAATCGTCTCGGTGGTCATAACGCTCCGTCCTGTCCTGTCCGAGTCTAGGCGGGTCAGTTTTCGTCCTTGTTACAGAACCCGGGATGCCGGACCCCGGTTACAGGACCGGGCGGTCCAACTGGCAGGCTGGACCTGTTCTCCCTCGAAAGGCAAATCCCCGTGCAGATCATCCACATCGACTCCCTCGACCTCCCCGGTCTTGCCGATTACTCGCAGCTCACCGACGTCGCACTCCGGCGCAAGTCCGAACCGGCGGGCGGCCTGTACATCGCAGAGTCGACCAAGGTCATCGCGCGGGCCCTCGACGCCGGGCATCGCCCCCGCTCGGTGCTCCTGCAGGAACAATGGCTGCCGGACGCCCTCGAGTTGCTCGCAGACTGGCCGGACGTGCCGATCTACGTCGGCGCGGCATCCGTGCTCGAAGAACTCACCGGGTACAACCTGCACCGGGGGGCACTCGCGGCGATGCACCGGCCCGTGCTCGCGCCGGTGGCCGACCTGATCCGGGGTGCACGCCGGATCGTCATTCTCGAGAACATCGTCGACCACACCAACGTCGGCGCGATCTTCCGCTCGGTCGCGGGTCTCGGCGCAGACGCCGTGCTGATCACCCCGCGCTGCGCCGACCCTCTCTACCGGCGCAGCGTGCGCGTGAGCATGGGAACGGTGCTGCAGGTGCCGTGGACTCGGCTGCCCGAATGGGACGAGGCCGTCCCGCTGCTGCACGACGCCGGCTTCCACCTCGCGGCACTCGCCCTCGCCGACAACGCGGTGAGCCTCGACGACTTCGCGATCGACCCGCCGGAGCGGCTCGCCATCGTGCTCGGCGCGGAGGGCGACGGCCTCAGCAGGCAGGCGCTCGCGGTCGCGGACACGGTCGTCACGATCCCGATGCTGCACGGCGTCGACTCGCTCAACGTCGCATCGGCGAGCGCGGTCGCACTGTACGCACTGCGCTGACCCGCGCGTCCAGCGTTTCCCTGTCCTTGGATCGGTAAGGTGAACGGATGCCTTCCGCGAGTCGTTCCACCATCCTGCGTCGCCGATTCGCCGTCCTCGGGGGACTGCTCGTCGTGATCCTGCTCGGCGGCTACTTCGCGACAACGAGTGCCGCGGCTCTTCCCGCGTCCGCGGCGACGCTCACCCAGCCCGCCGCGCTCACCCAGCCGGCGACGGCGATGGTGTGGCCGGGAATCGGGGAGGGCGCGATCGGCGCCGTCGGTTACGACGGGGTGCTCGGCTCCAGCGGCAGCCAGGCCGCCGTGCCGATCGCGAGCATCACCAAGATGATCACCTCGCTCGTGTTGCTCGACGCGAAGCCGCTCGCGGCCACCGAGGCCGGCCCGGACGTGAAATTCACCGACGCCGATGTGCAGATCTACTACGACGTGCTCGCCCAGGACGGCTCTGTCGCCCCCGTCGTGTCCGGGATGGTGCTGAGCCAGCGCCAGGCCCTCGAGGGCATGCTGCTGCCCTCCGCGAACAACTACAGCATCACTCTCGCGAACTGGGCGTTCGGGAGTGTCGACGCGTATCTGAAGGTCGCCAGGGCCTGGCTTACCGATCATGGCCTTACGGGGACCACGATCGCGGACACGAGCGGACTGTCACCCGGGAGCGCCAGCACACCGGCCGACCTCGTGGAGATCGGCAAGCTCGTGCTGAAGAACCCGGCGCTCGCCTCGATTGTGTCGGAGAAGACGACAGTGCTGCCGACGATCGGAACGGTGACGAACACCAACGAGATGCTCGGTGACCACGGCGTCGACGGCATCAAGACCGGGACGACGGACGAGGCAGGGGCCTGCCTGCTGTTCTCCGCGGACTTCACCGTCGGCGAGACAACCGTGACCCTCGTCGGGGTCCTGCTCGGCGGGACCACCCACGACACCCTCGACGCCGACATCGGGCGCCTGATCGAGAGCGTCAAGCCCGGTTTCCGTGAGGTCACCCTGACCGAGGCCGGTGCTTCCTACGGAGCGTACGCGAGCGTCTGGGGACAGAGCGGGACCGCCGTGGCCGCCGGGCCGGCATCCGCTCTCGTCTGGTCTGACACGGCCGTCACGGGCGTCGCCACGGCCCGTCCGGTCGGGGTCGGTGCCGACGGGGACACCGTCGGGTCTCTCGACTTCACGGTCGGCACGAAGACGGTCAGTGTTCCGCTCGTCCTGGACGGAACGCTCAGCGACCCCGGGCCGGGGTGGCGCTTCACGCACCCCGGCGAACTGTTCGCGTCCCGCTGACCTCCCCTGCTACTTGACCGCCTGGCGGAACGGACCGGCTTCCGGGCGCTTGGGCAGCACGTGGTCGCCGGACGACTGGTGCCGGATGCGGCGCAGCACCCACGGCACGAGATACTCCCGCGCCCAGACCATGTCCTCGCTGCGGGCCTGGCGCCAGGTCTGCGCGGGCAACGGCTCCGGCTCCGAGGGTTCGAGGCTGTTCGGCACGTTGAGCACGTCGAGCACCATCCGGGCGACCGTGTGATGTCCGAGGGCGTTCAGGTGCAGCCGGTCGGGCGCCCACATCCTGGCATCCTGGATCTCGGTGAGTGCCCACAGGTCGGCGACGACACAGTCGTACCGGGCCGCGACCGCGCGGATGTTCTCGTTGTAGATCGCGATCTTGCCGCGAATCCCGCGGAAGACCGGGGCGAACCCGACGTCGGCACCAGTGAAGAGCACGATCGTGGCTCCGTCGCGGCTGAGCAGCCGCACGGCCTCATCGCACCGGGCGGCGATCTCGTCGGGGTCGGACCCCGGACGGATCACGTCGTTGCCGCCCGCGGAGAACGTGATCAGGTCGGGGCGCAGGTCGAGGGCCGGCTCGAGCTGCTCGTCCATGACCTGCCGAATCAGCTTGCCGCGCACCGCGAGATTCGCATATGCGAAGTCCGCAGAACCCTGGCTGAGCACCTCGGCGACCCGGTCGGACCAGCCCCGGAACCCGCCCGGGCACGCGGGCTCGGGATCGCCGACGCCCTCCGTGAAGGAATCGCCGACGGCTACGTACCGTGACCAAGGATGCAATGCGGTTGTCATCAGTCCATTCTCCTCGTTTGCACGAAACTGTCTGTTCACCTTGCTAGGTTCTATTGAAGTGACTATCTCAGCAGCGTTCGAACCGAACCAGGGAACGAGTGCAGCCGAACACCTGTCCCCGTCGTTCCCCGGCCGGGCCGCCTGGGGCACCGCGACCAAGCTGCGCGCCTGGCAGGAAGAGGCCCTCGCCGCCTACTTCGTTCACCAGCCCCGTGATTTCCTCGCCGCCGCGACACCGGGAGCAGGCAAGACCACCTTCGCTCTCCGGCTCGCCGCCGAGCTCCGTGCGCGGCACCTGATCGACCGCATCACCGTCGTCGCCCCGACCGAACATCTCAAGCGCCAGTGGGCGGATGCCGCCGCTCGCGCGGGCATCCGCCTCGACCCCTCGTTCAAGAACGCGGACGGCCGGTACGGCAACCACTTCCACGGGGTCGCCGTCACGTACGCGCAGGTCGCCAGCCGGGCCGCGCTGCACCGCGAACTCACCCAGTCCAGCCGTACCCTCGTCATCCTCGACGAGGTGCACCACGGCGGCGACGCCCTCAGCTGGGGCGACGCGATCCGGGAGGCCTTCGAGCCGGCGACCCGCCGCCTCTCGCTGACCGGGACCCCGTTCCGATCCGATACCTCGCCGATCCCGTTCGTCAGCTACCTGCCGGACGAGCACGGCATCCGCCTGTCGCAGAGCGACTACAACTACGGCTACGGTCGGGCCCTCGCCGACGGCGTCGTGCGACCGGTGATGTTCATGGTCTACGCCGGGCACATGAAATGGCGCACGCGCGCCGGCGACGAAATGGAAGCCAAGCTCGGCGAGGGCAACACCAAGGACATCACGAGTCAGGCCTGGCGCACGGCGCTGGAGCCGACCGGACAGTGGATCCCCGCCGTGCTGCGCGCGGCAGACTCACGGCTCACCCAGGTTCGGCAGGGTATCCCGGATGCCGGTGGCCTCGTGATCGCCACGGACCAGTCGGCGGCCCGCGCTTACGCGACCATCCTCGAGGAGATTTCCGGCGAGCCCGTGACCGTCGTGCTCTCGGACGAGAAGGAGTCGAGCGACCGGATCGACGAATTCTCGAAGAACACCCGCCGGTGGATGGTCGCCGTGCGGATGGTGTCCGAAGGCGTCGACGTCCCGAGGCTCGCCGTGGGAGTGTATGCAACGAGCGCATCGACGCCCCTGTTCTTCGCGCAGGCGATCGGTCGTTTCGTGCGCGCCAGGCGGCGCGGTGAGACGGCCTCGATCTTCCTGCCCAACGTGCCGAGCCTGCTGAGCCTCGCCAACGCGCTCGAACTCGAACGCGACCACGCGCTCGACCGCAGCAACCGGGATGACGGCGACGACGGGATGTACAACCCGGAAGACGCCATGGTCGCGGCGGCGAACCGCGACGAGAAGGGGTCCGACGGTCTCGGCGAGGACGAGTTCACCTGGCAGGCCATCGACTCCCAGGCGACCTTCGACATGGTCATGTTCGACGGCGACGAATTCGGTCAGCTCGCCGAGCCGGGCACCGACGAGGAGTTCGACTTCATCGGCATTCCCGGGCTGCTCGAACCGGAACAGGTGTCAGAGCTGCTCAGGCAGCGGCAGTCGCGCCAGGCCAAACGATCCACCGACCGGCGCAAGAATCCGGTCACAGGGGAGATCGCCCCGGAGGAACCGCCGCCGCTGTACCGCACCCTGAAGGAACAGCGCACCCTGCTCGCGAGTCTCGTGGGCATGTGGTCGAAGCTTGCAAACGAGCCGCACGGAATCGTGCACGCCGAACTTCGGCGGGTGTGCGGGGGGCCGGCGGTCGCCCAGGCGAGCGTGACCCAGCTGCAGAACAGGATCGACCTGCTGCGCCGCCGCCTCGGCCGCAGCTGACGCCGACTTCGACGCCGACTTCGACGCCGACTTCGACGCTGAGGACGACGCTGCCGAACGCGATCGATCATCGATCGTTACCCGTTCAGGACGCAGACCCTTGCGTCATCGAGTGTTCTGTCGCATAAACTCTCAGTGACGAAAGAGTGTGGCTGATGGAACCGAAGAAAGCCGAAATCGACAGGGTCGACCGGGCATTACTGAAGGCCCTTTCGGTCAACGCGCGGGCCTCCGGCGCCGCACTCGCGGCCGAGATCGGCGTCGCCGAGTCGACGGTGTCGCTGCGGCTGCGCCGGTTGCAACAACTCGGGCACATCCGTGGCTACCGCGCGAACATCGACCTTGCCGCCCTCGGTGCGTCCCTGCAGGCGCTCATCTCGGTGCGGCTGGCCAAGCACGCCCGGGTGCAGATCGACGACTTCCGTAACGCCGCCCCGCACTGGCCCGGCGTGATCGGCCTGTTCCACACCGCGGGGGCGGACGACTACCTTCTGCACGTCGCGGCGGCGAACGCGTCCGCGCTCCGGGACTTCGTGCTCGAGCATCTCGCAGAGCATCCGGCGGTCGCCCATACCGAGACCAACCTGATCTTCGAGTACGTCGATGGTGACGGCTGGCAGGACCTCGTCAACTAGGCGCCCTGGCTTCAGCCGTGTCCGAGGCGGTGCCGGAGGTCCTCAGGCGGTCGCCCAGTGGCCAGGACCACGGTGGGCCGCTCTCCGGCCTCCGACCATGGCCCGGTGAAGCTCAGCACGGCGAGGGTGCTCGTCGGCATCGGCGTCCACTGTCCGGTCAGGAGTTCGGCCAGGTCTGCGATCCCGGGATTGTGCACGACGAGCACGACGGTGTGAGCCTCATCGGGGAGTTCCCGGACGACGTCCAGAAGTTCGTCCGCCGAGGCGGCATAGCCGCGGCTGTCGACGCGGGTGGGCGGTGGTTCGGTGAGTTCGGCCTCGGCGATTTCCCAGGTGCTCCTGGCCCGGTGCGCGGGGGAGACGACGGCGAGGTCGATGTGCCCGATATTGCGGGCCAGCCACGCTCCCGCGAGCGGCGCCTGCCGCAGCCCCCGGTCGGCGAGCGGTCGCTCGAGGTCTGACACCTCGCCGGACCAGTCCGACTTGGCGTGCCGAAGCAGGATCAGCGTGCGCTCACTCATACCCAGAGTCTGCCACCGAAGGCGGCACGGGTGACACACCCCGCTCCTGACAGGGCGCGCGGAATCTGGGATGATGCCCTCAGCCCGCGGTGATCGGATGACAGGGACGTGGAGGCACGGTGACCAAGAACAGGCTCGAGGCGTTCAGCGATGGTGTGCTCGCCATCATCATCACGATCATGGTGCTCGAGATCCGGGTGCCGGAGGAACCCACCTGGCACGGGCTCCTGACCGTCCTGCCGACGCTGTTCAGCTACCTGCTGAGCTTCGTCTACATCGGGATCTACTGGAACAATCACCACCACCTGCTGCGCCTCGCCTCCGGCGTGAACGGCGGCATCCTGTGGGCGAACCTGCATCTCTTGTTCTGGCTCTCCCTGTTCCCGTTCGTCACGAGGTGGAGTGACGAGTCGGGGTTCGCCGAGGTCCCGGTCATGGTCTACGGGATCACCCTGCTGCTGGCTGCACTGGCGTTCTACATCCTGGAGCGGGCCCTGATCCGGTATCAGGGCGCCGACGGAGCCCTTGCAACGGCCCTCGGACGAGACTGGAAGGGCAAGGGCTCGCCCTTCATCTACCTCGCCGGGACTCTGGTTGCCGTGGTGCAACCGCTCGCGGCCATGGGCGTGTTCGCGATCGCAGCGCTCATCTGGCTGGTACCGGACCGGCGGGTCGAGCGCTTCGTGGGGGACGGCCGCGGCGAGTGATTCGGCGAGTATTTCGGCGAGTAGTTCGGTACGTGGTGTGGCTTAACGAAGTAATGCCCCCGCCGAAGCGGGGGCATTACTGGAGCTCTCTGGGCGAGTGACCTCAGTCAGTCGCAGTTCAAGCAGTGTGCTGATTCAGCACTGAGCAGAATCAGAGGGCGCGGATGTTCTCGGCCTGGGGACCCTTGGGGCCCTGGGTTACCTCGAACTCGACCTTCTGGTTCTCGTCGAGGGACTTGTAGCCATTGGAAGCGATCGCGGAGTAGTGCGCGAACACGTCGGCGCTTCCGTCGTCGGGAGCAATGAATCCGAAGCCCTTTTCAGCGTTGAACCATTTCACGGTACCTGTTGCCATTTTTGAAACTCCTCCAGGAGTGTTAGACCGACCCCGACTGTCGGGGCCGTTCGTCGCGGTATTCGTCGTCCGCTTCCGAAAGGAATACGCCGCATGGACCGAAGTCCGTGCGTTTTAAGACGTGCAAGCACTACAACTACTGGGACAAGACTAGACCACTTCGCTCGGTAAGAAGCGGATTCAAGACGAATTCGAGTCGTAACCGTTACGTTTTATGAATATTTCGCCCGAACAGGGCTGATTTCGAGTCGTTGGTGCTGGTCAGGCGACTGGGTCAGTCGACGGTGGCGAAGTCGATGAGCTGTTCGACCCTGCCGAGGAAGGCGGCCTCGAGGTCGGCATACGACCGGACCCGGCCCAGGATGCGTTGCCAGGCCCTGGCGATATCGGCCTGGTCCTCGTGCGGCCAGCCCAGGTGCTGGCAGATTCCGTGTTTCCATTCGACCGAGCGGGGAATCGTCGGCCAGCCCGTCATGCCGAGCCGCTCCGGTTTGACGGCCTGCCAGACGTCGACGTACGGGTGCCCGACCACGAGCACGTGTCGTCCGTGCGGACCGCGCGCGACCTGGTCTGCGATGCGGCTCTCCTTGGACCCCGCCACGAGGTGGTCGACGAGGACGCCGACCTTGCGTCCCGGTCCCGGTTTGAATTCGCGGAGGAGTTCCTCGAGGTTGTCGACGCCCTCGAGGTATTCGACCACGACGCCCTCGATGCGCAGGTCGGCTCCCCACACCTTCTCGACGAGCTCCGCATCGTGCCGGCCCTCGACGAAGATCCGGCTGCCGCGGGCGACCCGGGCGGGTGTCGCGGCAACGGCCAGGGACCCGGATGCCGTCCGTGCGCGTTGCTGGGGGGCCCTGGCGGGGACGACGAGGCGGACGGCCTCGCCGTCGATCAGGAACGCTGAGCCGAGCGGGAAGAGCCGGAGTGCGCCGTGACGGTCCTCGAGGGTGACGATCTGCTTCTCGAGGCGCACGATGGCCCCGCAGAACCCGGTCGCGACCTCTTCGACGACGAGGTCGCGGACGGCCTCCTGGGTCGGGATGACCTTCCGTCCCACCTCGCGCCAGCCGGGCCTCAGGGCGTCCTGTCCGTATCGATCGTCATTCACCCGTTCGACGTTAGCCGAACATCAGCGGGAGCGGAGCGGGAGACGACGGGGAGACGAGCGGGCCCTCAGCGGAAGTCCCGGGACGTCGTCGGTGCAGCGAGGGTGAGGGTGTCGAACTTGTCGGCGAGGAGGTTCGTGACGCCTTCCGGTGAACGCTCCAGGATGCCGCGCACGACGAGAGCGGGGGACTCCCGGGCGATCCGACGGTACCGGTTCCAGACGCCGGTCCCGGCGATGACGTTCAGGGTCCCGGTCTCGTCCTCGAGGTTGAGGAAGGTCACCCCACCGGCGGTCGAAGGTCGCTGCCGATGCGTGACGACGCCGCCGACCTGGATCCGGCGTCCGGACTCGACCGTGGCCAGTCGGTCGATCGGCACGGCGCCCCGTGCGTCCAGCCCCGCGCGCGCGTGACCGATCGGATGGTCGTCCGGCGAAATGCCGGTCGCCCAGAGATCGTAGACGACCTGTTCGACGGGGCTGAGGAGGTCGAGCAACGGCGGCTGCACGGTGACCGCTGTGCCGCTGAGGTGGTCGGGTCGCTCGGTCGCCGCCTCCCCGGCCGTCCAGAGGGCAGTCCGCGGTTCGAGCCCGAGACCGGAGAAGGCGCCGGCGGCGGCGAGCGCCTCGAGCTGCTCCGTGTTGAGTCCGACCCTGCCGGCGGCATCCGCCATGGACAGGTACGGTCCGTTCAGGTCGCGCTCGGCGACGATGCGGGGGGCGAGGTCGCCGCCGATGCCGGAGACCTCGGAGAGGCCGAGGCGGACGGCGAAGTCGCCGTCCCTGCGGTGGTCGGCCCAGTCCGGCGGAACCGCGCGGTCGAAGGGCGGCACCGGCGGCTGCTCGGCGCACAGGCAGGCCGCCCTGCGGACCGTCGCGGGAGCCCCGGTGGGCTCGAGGCCGGCGTCGGCACCCGAGCGCAGGATGTCCGGGCGGAGTACGGTAACGCCGTGACGGCGCGCGTCCGCGACGAGAGACTGCGGAGAGTAGAAGCCCATGGGCTGGGCGCGGAGGAGGGCCGCCAGGAAGGCGCCGGGGTAGTGCAGGCGCAACCAGGCGCTCGCATAGACGAGCAGCGCGAAGCTGATCGAGTGGCTCTCCGCGAAGCCGAAGTTGGCGAAGGCCTCGATCTTGGCGTAGATCGTGTCCGCCACGTCCCCGGTGATGCCGTTGCCTGCCATCCCGGCATACAGCCGGCCGCGGAGGGTGGAGATCTTCTCGATGCCGCGCTTGGACCCCATCGCGCGCCGGAGCAGGTCGGCGTCCTCGCCGGAGCACCCGCCGACGGCCATCGCCATCTGCATGAGCTGCTCCTGGAAGAGCGGGATGCCGAGGGTGCGCTCGAGCACGGGCTCGAGTTTCGGGTGCAGGTACGTCACCGGTTCCTGGCCGAGCTTGCGGCGGATGTACGGATGCACGGCACCGCCCTGGATGGGCCCCGGCCGGATCAGGGCGATCTCGACGACGAGGTCATAGAACCGGCGCGGCTGCAACCGGGGCAGGGTCCCCATCTGGGCGCGGCTTTCGACCTGGAAGACGCCGACGGAGTCCGCTCGGCAGAGCTGGTCGTAGACGCCGGCCTCCTCGCGAGGGATGGTCGCGAGGGTCCACGTCTCGCCGAGGTGCAGGGTCGTGAGGTCGAAGGCGTACTGGATGGCCGCGAGCATGCCGAGTCCGAGCAGGTCGAACTTCACCAGGCCCATCCAGGCGCAGTCGTCCTTGTCCCACTGCAGCACGGTCCGGTTGTCCATCCTCGCCGGCTCGATCGGGCAGACCTCGCCGACGGGCCGGTCGGTCAGGACCATGCCGCCGGAGTGGATTCCGAGGTGCCGGGGCGAGCCGAGGATCTGTTCGGCGAGGTCGGTCACGAGCGGGGGGATGTCGTGCTCCGGGCTCGACACGGCCTCGCCCCAGCGCTCGACCTGCTTGGACCAGGCGTCCTGCTGCCCGGTGCTGAAACCGAGAGCCTTGGACATGTCCCTCACGGCGATCTTCGGCCGGTAGGTGATGACGTTCGCGACCTGCGCGGCGTTGAGCCTGCCATAGCGGCCGTAGACGTACTGGATGACCTCCTCGCGCCGGTCGGAGTCGAAGTCGACGTCGATGTCCGGTTCCTCGTCCCGGAGGCTCGACAGGAAGCGTTCGAAGGGAAGCCGGTAGAAGATCGAGTCGACGGCGGTGATGCCGAGCACGAAGCAGACAGCGGAGTTCGCCGCGGAGCCGCGGCCCTGGCAGAGGATGCCGCGACTGCGCGCGAACCGGACGATGTCGTGCACGATCAGGAAGTAGCCGGGGAAATCCTTGGCCTCGATGACCGCGAGCTCCTTCTCGATGCGCTCGAGCACCGACGGGGAGGCGCCCGGGTACTTCTCGGCCACGCCGTCCATCACGAGAGAGCGCAGCCACGTCATCGGCGTGTGCCCGGCAGGGACGTCCTGACGCGGCAGGCGAGGGCGGGCCCTGCGGAGCGAGAAGGCGAGCTCGGCCGCGAGCGGAACCGTGTTCGCGACCGCGCCGGGATAGCGCGCGAATCGGGCGGCCATCTCGGCTCCACTGCGCAGGTGCGCCCCGTCGGAGCCGGCGAGCCAGCCGTCCATCTGATCGAGGCTGCGCCGGGCGCGCACGGACGCGAGCGCCGCTGCGAGCCGGGAGCCCGCCGGGGTGGCGTAGTGCACGGCATTCGTGGCGAGCACCGGCAGAACGGCTTCACCGGCGAGTCCCGCGAGGACGTCGTTGGCGGCACTGTCCGCCGGGTAGCCGTGATCGTACAGTTCCACGAAAACGTTGTCCCTGCCGAAGAGGCGCACGAGCGCGCCCAGTTCCCGTGCCGCGGCAGCGGGGCCCCCCGCGGCGAGCGCCCGGCGGACGGCGCCCTTGCGGCATCCGGTCAGCACGGCCCAGGTACCGTCGGCCCGGGCCGCGAGCTCCTCCAGGTCGTACACCGGGCGGCCCTTCTCCCCGCCGGCGAGATGCGCGTTCGTGAGGGCACCGGAGAGGCGGTGGTAGCCGGCCTGGCCGCGGGCCAGCACGAGCAGGTGGGTGCCGGCCGGGTCCGCGCTGCCGTTCTGGGGCTCGGTGAGGCCGAGGGAGAGCTCGGCGCCGAAGACCGTGGCGATGCCTGGGAAGCTCTCGGCCGTCTCGGCGAGGCGAACGGCGCCGTAGAGCCCGTCGTGGTCGGCCAGGGCGAGAGCGGAGAGTCCGAGTCTCGAAGCTTCCTCGAGCAGGGCCTCCGGGGAACTCGCACCATCGAGGAAGCTGAAGTTGGAGTGCGCGTGCAGCTCGGCGTACGGCACGACGGCAGCCTCGGCGGCAGGGCCCGCGGGCGGCATCGGCGGGGCAGGGGCGTATGGTCGGCGCTTGCTCGACCACGCCGGGCTGTCGCCGCCGTCGGCTCCTGGTGGCGGTCCGCCGGGACGGCGCCGGTCCGAGAGGGCGCGCTCGAGTTCGGACCACGGGATCGGGGGATTGCTCCAGCCCATCAGCCGGCGACCTCAGCCATCGGGTCGCCGGTCATCGCATTCTCAGTCATCGCATCCTTGGTCATCGCATCCTCAGTCATCGGGTTCTCAGTCATACCGGGCCTCCGCGACCCAGCCGGCTGCCTCGAGGAGCAGCAACCACGCCGTTCCCGACGCGTCCACGAGCTGGAGGCGCTGCGAGTGGTGCGCCCTGACGGGATCCCACCAGTGCTCGACGAGAGGCCACGGTCCGGCCCAGGCCGTGACGGCGCCGAGGTCCTCCTGCCGGAGGCCGGGCGAGAAGGACGCCGGGGCTCCGGAGAGGACGCCGCGGTCGTCGACCCCGACGGAGGCGCCGTCCGGCGCGAGGAGCAGGACCGGGGGCGGGTCGGTGAAGACCGTCGCAGGGGAGAGCCCGGGAAGCCGGCCGGGCCAGGGTGCCGCGGCTGCGCGTTCGCGCGCGGCCGCGGGCTGGACCTGGCCGGCCGGGGGCGCGTCGCCCCAGGGAACGAGCACCCGGCGGTCCCTGAGCAGCCGTCCGCCGCCGGGGACCGCGGTGAGCACACCGTCGTGCCCGAGCAGGCCCTGCACGCGGGTGAGCGCGTGGTGGATTCTTTCGTCGGGCCCGGAATCCCAGAGCCCCTGCTCGTGATCGGCGGTCGAGTCCACCCGCTCGGGGATGACCCGGACCCGCGTGATGGCGGCCTCGAGCTCGCTCGCACCGGGGCCAGCGCCCTGCAACTGCCAGCGCACCCGGTCCGCGATGTCGGCGCCGGTGAACCAGCGCGGATGTCGCCACGACCGGGTCTGGACGGCTCCGACTCCCGCTGCGGAGTCGGTGCAGACCTCGATAGTGACCTCCGTGCAGACGAGGCGCGAAGCGGCGAGGGCCCTGACGAAGTCGTCGAGTCCGGCGCGGATGGCGAAGGTGACCTGGTCGACGCGGTCGAGCGGGGGTTCCCAGTCGAAGGCCACCTCCCGGTGCCGGGGCGGGACGCGGGGTACGACCCTGCTGTCATCGGTCGCCCCGGCGATCCGGTGGGCGCGTGCGGCTGCCGCCCCGAAGCGGTGCCGGACCCGGTCGGCGGGGAGCGCCGCGAAGTCCCGCAGGGTGTGCACCCCGAGTCGACGGAGCAGGGTCGCGAGTTCCCCGTCGATGAGACCTGCGTCGACGAGCGTGGTCACCGGACGGACGGCGAGGAAGGCCGCGGAGCCGCCGGGCGGGACGACCCTCACGGGGGCGGTGCCCGCGTCCCTGGCGACCTGTTCCGCGGCGAAGGCGCCATCGGCGATGCCGGCCCGGGCGCCGGGAATCCCGAGTGCGGCGACGCAGGCGATCAGCGTCTCAGCGGCAGCCCATTCGCTCCCGTAGAAGCGGGCCGGCCCGCGGGAGCGGACGGCGCACAGGCCTGGCCGGAGTACCTGCACCCCGGGCGTCATGTCCTCGAGGCGTTCGATGACCGGCTCGAACGCCCGATCGTCGAGCACGCGGTCGTAGCCGAGCGCGATGAGGTCAGGGCAGCGGAACTGGGCCTCACGAACGGTGAGTCCTCGCCGCACCCCGGCCCCGCGGGCGGCCGTCGAGCACGCGAACACGGTTCCCCTGTCGAGGAGCGCGACCGGGGCATCCGCGGGGAGTCCCGCCCGCGCCCGGGCCGCCGTGACCGGCCAGTCCGGGCACCACAGCACGATGGTCCGATCGGGTCCGGATGTTCGCCCGACACCCGGGTCGTTGGCGGGGCCGGTGAGCGAGCCGGTGAGCGAGCCGGTGAGCGCGGTCATCGTCATACCGCCTCGCCGTACCGCAGTGCGGGGAGCTCGACATCGGGTCGGGAGTCCTGGTCGGCCGGGGCATCCGACGACAGGCCGGCCAGCGACATCCGTGCGGTGCGGGGGAGGCCCGAGCGCGCGGATGCGGCGACGAGGACCTCTCGTCCGGTCAGGTGGCCGTGGCCGAACCCGAGCCCGGACCAGGTGTTCGTGCGCAGGGAGAGCCGCGCCTCCGCCTGCGGCCACTCTCCGGCGACGAGGAGCGTGCACCCGCGCTGCCGGAGCCTGGCGCCGAGGCGGGAGGCCTCGGTCTCCGACACGCGCCGCGGCGGCCGGACCGCGACGACGGGAAGCACGTCGGCGAGGGCAGCCGTGACCGTGAGCCAGTGGTCGCCGGGTGCAGGCACCAGGACGAGACGCGCCAGGTCGATTCCCAGGCTCGTCGCCGCCTCGGGACCGAGATCGGGCAGGCCGATGATCCCGCACCACGACCCGGCGACGGACGGCCCGGCGAGCAGGGCGAGGAGGAGGGAGATGGAGCTGTCCACGGCGTAGACCGCGCCGGGCCTGAGCGCCCCTCCGGGCAGGAGGCCCTCGAATCCCGCAGCGGCCGGCCGTGTCTCGAGCCCGAGCCTCGTGGATTCCATCCCGCGGATGCGCGACTGGAGCCCGGCCGCGACCTCTCGCGAGCCGGCTCCGGTGCGGGGGACGGGAAGACGGGACACCTCACTATATTCGAACAGACTTTCGATTAAGTCAAGGGGGTCGGGTGCGGGCGCAGCACCTGGGGGAGCCCCGGGCGAGGGATGTCGGTGGGTCGCGCTAGCCTGAAGTCATGTGCGGTCGATTCATCATCACGGACACGGCGCCGGACCTCGCCGCGATGTTCGACGTCGAGCACGAGGGCGAGAACCTCCCGGAGCCGTCGTGGAACATCGCGCCGACCGAGCGGATTCCGATCGTGCTCGAGTCGGCGAAATCCGGCAGTGTCGTGCGCAGGCTCGAGTCTGCACGCTGGTCGCTCGTGCCCTCGTTCGCAACGGCACTCGTGTCGAAGTTCCCGACCTTCAACGCCCGGTCGGAGACCGTGGGGGAGAAGGCCACGTTCCAGCCGTCGCTTGCGTCCAGGCGCGCCCTCGTTCCGGCCACCGGCTACTATGAATGGCGCACAGAGGGCACCGTCAAGACCCCGTATTTCGTGCATTCGGAAGACGGGCTGCCCCTCGCCCTCGCCGGTCTCTATGCCTGGTGGCGCAACCCGGACCTCGCGGAAGACGACCCGGCGCGCTGGGTGCTGAGCGCGACGATCCTGACCCAGGAGGCGACCGGCCGCCTGAGGGGACTTCACGAGCGGATGCCCGTCGTGCTCCCGGAGGAGACCTGGGACCAATGGCTCGACCCGCACACCGTCGGCGATCAGGAGTTCGTGGACGCTGCTGTCGGCGCCTCTGCGGAGTCGGTGGAGGGACTGCGGTTCCATGAGGTCGCACCGCTCAGCGGCAACGGTCCGGAACTGATCGAACCAGTGGCCTGATCCGGCCGCCGGCCCTCCGGCCGGTGACGATCCGGCCCCCGCGCCCGTACCGCGACCGGTTACGCTCGTGGTGGCGCGGAACGGCCGGGCCGCTCTGGAAAGGACTCTTCCCATGAATGTTGTCGCCTTCATCTTCGCGATGGCCGTGTTCGTCTTCGGACTGTGGCTCTTCGGGTTCGCCTTCACCGTCACCGCCGGCCAGCTGCCGATCTTCTTCGGCGGGATCCTCTGCGTGGCCCTCGCCGTGGCGATTCCCGTCCAGATCCTGCGCGACTGAGCACGAGCCATGCAGGCCGAACAGCGTACCGATCCGCTCGCCTTCCACGGCGAGGGCCCCGTGTGGTCCCCCTCGTGGGGCGGCCTGCGCTGGCTCGATATGTTCGCGGGAGACATCCTCTCGCTCGACGGCGACACCGTGCACCGCAGGCACGTCGGCAGCATGGTCGTGACCGTGCGGCCACGCCGGGCGGGCGGTGCCGTCCTGGCCCTGCAGCGCGGTTTCGCCCTCGAGGACACCGACGGCACGATCACCGAGCTCGGGGAGCTCTGGAGCGACCAGCTCCTGCGACTCAATGAAGGCGGATGCGATCCGGACGGCCGGTTCTACTGCGGATCCATGGCATTCGACCAGCACCCGGGCGCCGGTTCGCTTCGCCGCCTCGATCCGGACGGCTCCGTCGACGTCGTCCTGACGGGACTGACGATCTCCAACGGACTGGACTGGAGCCCCGACGGTTCCCTCGCCTACTACAACGACACCGCGACCGGCCGGATCGCCGTGTTCGACTACAGCGCCGAGACGGGCCTGACCGGCCTCCGCAGCTTCGTCGAGATCCCCGCGGAAACCGGCTTTCCCGACGGCCTCACGGTGGACAGCCAGGGCGGGGTCTGGGTGGCCCTGTACGGCGGGAGTGCCGTGCACCGCTATACGCCGGATGGCAGGCTCGACGCAGTCGTCGAGGTCGCCGCGAGCCGCGTCACCGCATGCACCTTCGGCGGACCGAACCTCGACGAGCTCTTCATCACGACCTCCCGGGAGGGCCTCGACGAGGGAGAAGAGGCCCTCGCCGGATCGCTGTTCCGGGTGGATGCCGGGATCACCGGTCTGCCCGTGCGGGAGTTCGCCGGCTGAACGGCCAGGTCCCCGCTCAGTGCAGCAGCCCGGCGACGAGATTGATCATCGTCGCGAGGATGACGGATCCGAAGAGGTAGGACAGCAGTCCGTGGCGGAGCGCCGTCATCCGGATGGCGTGCGTCTGCAGGTTGGTGTCCGACACCTGGAAGGTCATCCCCAGGGTGAATGCGAGATAGGCGAAGTCCCCGTAGCTCGGCGGTTCGTTCTGGTTGAACTCGATCCCGCCATCCGCTCCCTCGTAGTAGAGCCGGGCATAGCGCAGGGTGAACAAGGTGTGCAGCAGCGTCCAGGACAGGACGACGCTCAGCACGGACACCAGGGCGAGCACGACCTGCGCTGCCCCCGTCGTGGAATGCGTCTCGATGAGGAGGAGGCCGAGGGCGCCGAGGCTTGCGAGGCTGATCAGGAGCACGAGCAGGTCCGATACGCCGCGGGACGGGTCCTCGCGCGTCGCGTGGCTCGCGGTCGTCGCGGCGTCCATCGGCGCGATCACGAGCCAGACCCAGCCGATGAAGGTGACGCACGCGGCCGCCCAGCCCACGATCGGGGTGAGCACCCAGTCGCCCCAGATCGACGTGACGAGTGCCGCGGTTATGCCGATCACGGCCATCACGATCAGGCGGGTGCTCGAGCGACGCACCCGCAGGGTTTCCCAGGTCTTCATGGCCCGATCGTCCCACAGATCCTCCCGGAGTCCGTGAGCGGCACGGGTGGGGCGAGATGCCAGAATCGCTCGATAAGGTGAAGAGAACGTCAGACACAGGTCTGACCGGGTCAGACCTGTGTCTGACCAAGTACAGACCCAGGACTACTGTGGCGTACCGCACCCGATCGAACGAAAGAGACCGCGAGGATGTCAGAGAGCCCGGCCGCGGCATCGCCATACGAGGTGCTGGGCGTGAGCCCGGAGGCGACCAGCGAGGAACTGCGGCGCGCCTATCGCAAACGACTGCGTCTCACGCACCCGGATGTCGGGGGTCGCGCCGCCGACTTCCAGGCCGTCCAGGTGGCCTGGGAACGGATCGGCAACCCCGAGAGCCGGGCGGACTACGACCGGCGCCGGTACCCGGACAACGATCCCGGGACCGTGCACGCCGGTTCCGCCTCATCGCCAGGGTCGCCCCGTGCGTCGTCCGCGGCGACGGGCCCCCGAGCGCGGATGTACGGACATCCGGGCGGGCACGCCAGGCAGCGGTACCTCGAGCTCCTGCGCGAGTGGGTCGGCCGCGGCACCGTCATCGAGGACCCATACGCTCCCCAGCTCGTCCGCTCTGCACCCCGGGAGATCCGGCACTGCCTGGCCCGCGCCCTTGCCCAGGAATCGACGGCCCACCTCGTCTCCCTGCTCGGCATCGGCTACACGGCGTGGCACGACGTGCTCGCGGGTTCGCACCCTGACCCGATCGACCACGTCGTCCTCGGCCCGGCCGGCCTGTTCGCGATCCTCTCCGAGGACTGGGGCGCCCCCGTCGAACTCCGGCGCGGCGAGCTCATCGCGGAGACCCTGCGGCCGGAGGACCGTCCCGTGCACGAATTCGAGGACGCCGCGCGGGCGCTCCACCGTGCCCTTGGCGTGCGCTTCACCGCCCTCGTCGTCGTACTACCCGACGACGCCCTGTCCGAGCCCCTTGCGGTGCCCGGCCGCGGCCGCCGTCCGACGGTCGTCGTGATTCCGCGGTCGCGGCTCGTCGGGCTGCTCCGCGAGGGGTTGCCGGGGATGGATCGCGGCAGCTTCGAGAAGGTGTTCGACCTGCGCAGCCGCCTTCAGGACGGCATCCGCTTCGTCACGGACTAGTCGTTCGGCCTAGCGGAGGCCGAGCTTGGTGACCCAGTAGGCCAGGAACGCCGCACCGGCGGCGTCGTGGATCAGGTCACCCTCGATGATCACGGGGTACGGCCGGTCGAGGACCCCGTCGGACGGGCGCACGTCCACGTGGGCGACCTCGTACCCTGCTGTGTGCAGGTGGTCCGCCATCAGGTAGTCACTGCGGGAGTCGCCGACGGAGCGCCAGACCCGGGGGAGCGGCCCGGACTCGGCGAAGAAGGCGAGGGCCCGTTCGGCGCCGTGGTCCTTGTCGAGCGTGACGGACTCGATGTCCGTCGAGATGATCGTCGGATCGATCCGGAACGGCACGGCGCCGGACGTATCCGGTGCGACCCGGTCGCCGAAGCGGACCCCGAGCCCGAGGCCCGTGAGGATCGTGAAGGATGCCTCGTTGAAGTCGACCGCGGCCGCTGCGTAGTCCGCGTCAGCGGCATCCGTGCGCTGTTCGACGGACACCATGGCCTCCTTGGTCTCGTCGAAGAACATCGTGTCGGCGAAACGGTCGTGCACGAGCGAACGGATCGCGTCGACGGCGGCCGCCGGCAGTGCGACACTCGGGTCGACGACCACCGGGCCCATGCCCGCTGCGGTGATCGGGAACCACACGGCGCCCTTCTCGCAGACACCGTACATGCGCATGGTCTCCGGCAGGCCGGCGGCGAGGAGGGGGGTGATGACCTGCTCGCGGATGAAGAGCGCCGACCGACCTGTGATGAAGGCGATCGGTACGTTCGCGGCGGCGAGCGTGATCAGGTCGGCGATGATGCTGTCCCGCCGGATGGTTCGGGTGACCGGACTGGCGATCGGCCCGTCGACGTCGAGGAGGAGGCCGAGGGAAGGGAGGCTGTCTGGCATGGGTCCATTCTTCCATGGCCCGCTGCCGGTGCCGGCTGCCGCTGCCGCAGCCGGGTCAGCCGGTCGTGACCGTCACGTCTCCGTTGGTGGTCTGGGCGATGACGGTGCGGCGCGCGGAGGGATCGCTCGGGACGGAGCCGGTGTCGACGTTCCCGTTCGTCGTCCGCGCGTCGACGAGGTAGGCGAGTCCGGCTGCCGGCATGCGGACCGTGACCGAACCGTTGGTGCTGCGCGCCTCGACGGCCTCAGGGGCATCCCGGAAGTCGACCTCGACGGCTCCGTTCGTGGTCGTGGCCACCACTCGGCGGGAACCGGTATCGCGCACCCTGACCGCGCCGTTGGTGGTGTGGACCTCCACCCGGCCCAGGGACCCCGTCGTCTCGATGGCTCCGTTCGTGGTCGTCAGCCTGAGCGCGCCGGTGAGCCCGGACACTTCGATCTGCCCGTTCACCCCGTCAGCCGTGAGGGAGAGCCCCGCGGGCAGGGACACCGTCATGTTCAGGGAGCACAGGCCGAACCACTGGCTCGGGCAGCCCCCGGTCACCTCGGTCACGCCGTTCGCCGTGCCGATCGCCAGCGTCGGTGTCGCGCCGAGCGAACTGCCGTCTGCCCGAACGTGCACCTGGGAATCGGGGCTGGGCTCGAAGCGGAGGGCGGCGTTCGGGACCCGGACGTCCACGCTCGACCCGGCTTCGGCATCCGCTGCGAGATGGACGGGTGCGCCGAGCGAGCCGCCGGTGAACAGGGCGATGAGCAGTCCCGCCCCGGTCAGGATGACGAGGCCGAGCACGACGACGGCCACGATGAGGCCTGCCCGGCCCCGGCGGTGCGGGGCCGGCTGCTGCGATGCGGTGGGCCGGGGTGGTCCTGCGGGCTGGGGCGGTACTGGTGGTCGTGCCGGCGGTGTCGCACTCGCGCTCATGGAGCCGACACTAGCCGGGTCCCGCTCTCCCGGTATAGCACCCGCGCAAGTCAGGTCAGCTGACGTGCACCGCCGGCCGGCGCTTGACGTCGCGCTCAGCGACACGGAGCACCTCGCGGGTCACCGGTGCGACCTCGCCGTTTCCGAAGAACAGGAACCTGGCCATGTTGGAAATCGGGCTGCCCTCTGTCCACTCGAAGTAGATCGTGGGGACGACGCCGGTCACGTCGCGGATCTCGAGGAGCACGGAGGCCAGGGTGTTGGGGATGTTCCCGCTGTAGACCTCGAGGACGCGGTAGCCGTGCTTGACCACTCCGCGCACGAGGAGGTCTTCCTCGAATTCGGAGGAGTCTGTCCCGTGTACCTCGAGGAAGATCGTCTGCGAGTCGCGGGGAATGTGCGAGTACCGGCGTTCGTCGAGGTCCTTGTGCCGGTACTCGTGTTCGCTGCCGTCGTCCGGTTCGTTGGCGATGACCCGGACGGCGCCGTCCGCTGCATCCGCCTTGACGAACGCGAGGGCCGTCTCGTCGAGGGCAACGGATGTCGCCCGCAGCTGGAAGGAACGGCGCACCCGGGAGATCAGCGAGATCAGCAGGATCCCGGCGATGAACAGCCCGGCGATGCGCAGGCCGTCCGGGCGTTCGATGACGTTGAGCACGGTCGTGTACGCGAAGACGAGGGCGATGATTCCGAAGCCGATCGTGCGCTTGCGCTGGCCCTGCCGGCGGGCCGACAGAGTCACCGCGGCGGACGCCGAGGTGATCAGCACGAGAACGCCCGTTGCGTATGCGCCGCCCTGGGCGTCGACGCTGGCCTGGAAGACGACCGTGATGATGAACGCGATCGCGGTGAAGACGAGCACGAGCGGCCGCACGGCGCGCGCCCACTGCGGTGCCATGCCGTATCGCGGCAGGTACCGGGGCACGAGGTTGAGCAGGCCGGCCATGGCGGATGCCCCGGCGAACCAGAGGATGCAGATCGTGCTGATGTCGTACACGGTTCCGAACACCGGGCCGAGGAACTCGTGGGCGAGGTACGCGAGCGCGCGTCCGTTCGCCTGGCCGCCGGGCTGGAATTCGGCCTGGGGGATCAGGAACGTCGTCATGAAGCTCGTCAGGATCAGGAAACCGCTCATGATCACGGCGGCCGTGGTCAGCAGGCGGCCGGCCCCTCTGATCCGCCCGGCGGGGCGCTCGGGGGTGTCGGTCGGGTCCCCGGTGATCTGCGGCATCACGGCGACGCCGGTCTCGAAGCCGGAGAGGCCGAGCGCGAGCTTCGGGAAGACGATCAGGGCGATCCCGACCATGATCAGCGGATCACCGTGCTGGGCGTTCAGTGCGCTCCACCAGTCGGTGATCATCACCGGCTGGCTCGCGATCTGAGCCAGGGAGACGAACACCACCACGAGGTTGAGCGCGAGGTAGACGCCGACGAGCACGACGGCGATGCCGATCGCCTCCTTGAACCCCTTGAGGAAGACGATCGCGAGGAGTGAGATCAGGGCGAGGGTGATGCCGATCTCATTGCCGTGGAACCACTCGGGGGCGAACGGATTCTCGATGGCGTGCGCCGTGGCATCCGCAGCGGAGAGGGTGATCGTGATCATGAAGTCGGTCGCCGCGAAGCCGAGCAGGGCGAGGACGAAGAGCTTGCCCGCCCACCAGGGCAGGAGGTGTTCGAGCATGTGGATGGACCCGGAGCCGTTGAAGCTCTCGCGGGCGACCCTGCGGTAGACCGGGAGCGCGCCGAGCAGGGTCAGCAGGACGAGGACGATCGTCGCGAACGGGGACAGCAGGCCCGCCGCGAGTGCGGCGATGGCGGGCTGGTAGCCGAGCGTGGAGAAGTAGTCGACGCCGGTAAGGCACATGACGCGCCACCAGCTGTGCGTCTTCTCCGCGGTGCGGGCGTGCGGACCCTGGTGCGGACGCTCGCTGTCCTGCAGGAGCCAGTGCGACAGGCGGTCCCGCCGGGTGGGAACGGGTCGGGGAGCAGCGGTGGAGCCGGCCTCCGTCGAGGAGTGAGGCATACGAGGGGCCCTTACTGGTCTGGAGGTCGCGCAGTGCAGGGATCAGCATACGCGCACGAGAGGCCCGGCGGCGATTATCCTTGAACACGATGATTACGAGAAGAATGGCCGCACTGCGTCTGGATATTCCGCTCGAGATGGCGCAACGACACGACCTCCCCGCGCGCCTGACCGAGGCCGAACTGGCCGCGATCGAAAGCAACCCGCCGGACTGGCTGGTGCAGTCGCGGGCCAACCGCACGGGCAAGAAGCCGGTCTGGGTCGAACTCCGTTGCGACGTCTGCGGCTTCTCGGAGGCGGCCCGCCCGAAGAAATGGTGGCCGGCCTTCACCTACCTGACCTGCGATGACCACGGCGCGGACGAACTTCCGGACCCCGCTGCCGGTCTCAGCCGCACAGAGGTCGACGGCATCGGTACCCGCTTCATCGGAATCGTCGACGAAACTCCCTGACCTGTCCCCGCCTCACCCGGCGGTGCGCCGGGGCATCGAGACCGCGGCGACCACGGTCAGGGCGGCTGTGATGGCGACCGCGACGAAGACGGCAGCGGATGCCGCCTGCACGCTCGCGGCATCCCGGACGCCCGAAGCCGACGCACCGATGATGGCGTTCGCAACGGCCCCGAAGATTGCCACGCCGACGGCGCTGCCGATGGACCGGGAGAACAGGTTCGCGCCGGTCACGACCCCGCGCTCGTCCCATTCGACGCTCGACTGCGCGGCGATCAGCGTCGGAGTCGCGACGAGGCCGAGACCCAGGCCCACCACGAAACAACTGAGCGCCGTCACGCCGAGAAGCGGCGTACCGGCCGTGCCCACGAGGATCAGCGCGCCGATCAGCACGATCGTGACGCCGATCAGCGCCGTGTTCCGGAATCCGATCCTGAGGTAGAACCGGCCGGACAGTGCCGCGGAGATGGGCCAGCCGACCGTGAGCGCGGCGAGTGCGAGCCCGGCGACGAGGGGCGGAGTGCCGAGCACACCTTCGAGGTAGGTCGGCACGAACGAGGTCAGCCCGATCAGGATGGCTCCGACGCCGACCGAGATGAGCGCGGTGCTGAGCAGCAGGCGTCGGCTGAACGCCCAGAGCGGCAGCACGGGTTCTGCGGCTCGACGCTCCGCGAACCCGAACAGCACGAGGAGCACGGCCCCGGTCGAGAAGGCCGCGATGCTCGGTACGGAGTCCCAGGCCCATGCCTGCCCGCCCTCGAGAACCGCGAGGATGAGGAGCGTGAGCGCGGACGTCAGGAGGATCGCGCCGAGGTAGTCGACCCGGTGGCGCCGGACCGTGACGGTCTCGTGGAAGGTGCGCTGCAGCATCCACGCCGCGATGAGGCACAGCGGGATGTTCACGAAGAAAATCCACCGCCAGGACAGGAACTGCGAGAAAATCCCGCCCAGGCTCGGGCCCACCACGGAGGAGATCGCCCAGACGCTCGCGAGGTAGCCCTGCACCTTCGCCCGTTCGACGACGGTATAGATGTCGCCCGCGATCGTGATCGCCATCGGCTGAACGGCTCCGGCTCCGAGGCCCTGGATCGCCCGGAAAGCGATCAGGGCCGGCATGCTCCACGCCAGGCCGCAGAGCACGGAACCGAGCAGGAACAGGCCGATGCCGATCATCACGATCGGTTTCCGGCCGAGCGTGTCCGAGAGCTTCGCGTACACGGGCACGGAGACGGCCTGGGCGAGCAGGTAGATCGAGAACAGCCAGGGGAACTGGGCGAAGCCGCCGAGGTCGCCGACGATCGTCGGCACGGCTGTCGCGAGGATCGTCGCGTCGATCGCCACGAGCCCCGTCGTCAGCATCAGGGCGATCAGGATCGGGCCGCGCGCGGACCGGAAACCCACTTCAGTCGTGCTCATTCGGCCTCCGTCGTCTTTCGCTACGAGGGATGTAATCGGCGATGCCCGTCCGGCATTCCCATTCCGGCAGAACGGCTCCGGAATGAGAGACGGCCCCCGGACGAATCCGGGGGCCGTCCTGCACTGTCTCAACCAGTGCTCGTCCGGTCGCTTTGGTTATCTGCGAACGGAAGTCTGAGCCGAGTCTAGCCGACGCCAGGCAGAAGGCAGGTGAAACGGATGCGCGGGCTCACGCCCTCCGCAATGCCTCCCCGTCGAGGCGGTAGGTCGTCCACCCATCGAGGGGCCGCGCCCCGAGGGCCTCATAGAAGCCGATGGCGGGCGCGTTCCAGTCGAGGACGTCCCATTCCAGGCGCGCGTACCCGCGCTCGACGCAGAGCGCCGCGAGGCTGGTCAAGAGTGCCGTGCCGTACCCGCCGCCGCGATAGGCCGGGCGCACGTACAGGTCCTCGAGATGGATACCGTGCACGCCCTCCCAGGTCGAGAAGGTGAGGAACCACACGGCCATCCCGGCCAGGGTCCCGGCCTCCTCGCCGTCGACGACGAGCGCATGGACCGCGGGGTCGTCGCCGAAGAGCGCGGCGAGGAATCCGTCCTCCGTCGCCGCGACCGCGTCGGGTTCGCGTTCGTACTCGGCGAGCTCGACGACGAGCCGGAGAATCTCGGGGACATCGGCGGGCACGGCGGGACGGATCGGCTGCATCCGAACAGCGTACGGGACCGTCTCAGGTGACAGGGCCCGTCACTTCCAGGTCCAGCTCTTCGCGAGTTCCTGGATGATCGCGTCGCCGTTGTCCTGGGGGATGACGAAGGAGATGGAGAACACCTGAACGTCGCCCGTCGACGTCGAGTACGGGCTCGCGGCCTGGGTGACGAGGAGCGCCTTCGTCTTCGTGAGCGCCTTCGTGCTCTGCACGCGGGTGAGGTTGGCCGGGGTGCCGTCGAGGGTGACAGGTTCCTTCAGACTGATGACGGTGCCGAGTTGGGGAATATAGCTCTGGTTCAGATAGTCGACGATCCCGTCGACCGAGCCATCGGTGCCCCACCCGGTCGATGTACTGGTGTGGATCGGTTCGATGGTGACGGTGCCGAGGATCTCGCCGACCCCGGTCACCGTCACGGTGCCGTCGGCGTTGTCATCACCCCAGAGCTCGAGCTCGGTGGAGCAGTCGGCGATGGCGGCCGTGCCGATGTCGTTGATATAGGCGCCCGGGCCGGTGAACGAGTAGCAGGGCGTGTCGATCGCCTGGGTGGCGGTACTCGCAGCCCCGGGCGTCGACTGCGCCTGCTGGGCCTCCAGATTCCGGGCCGCGGATTCGGCCGCACGGGTGACCGCCGGTCCGAGGACGACGAGGAGCACAATCACAACGATGTTGGTGAGGGTCGCGAGGGCAGAGAGGATGAGCCCGGTCAGGCTGAATCCCCGGCTCGTGCCCTGGCGGAGTGCGAAGATCGCCAGGCCCAGTCCCGCGAGTCCGAGCACCAGACCGACTCCGACCACGAGTCCGGTGAGGAAGGCGGCGATGCCGACGATGAACGCGGCGATCGCGAGGCCGCTCGCCGAGCGGCGTGGAGGGAGCAGGGGTGGCTGCTGCGGCAGGGGACTCGGGTAGGGCTGGCCGTTCTGGCCGTTCTGGCCGTTCTGGCCGTTCTGGCCGGCGGGCGGGGAGACGAAGGTCATGGTTGGTCCTCTCAGAGAGCTGTGCCAACCCCCGGAACACAATGTACATGTCCAACGACTGCCGTGGGGGCCGGAAAGCGCATGTTGCGAAACTCTTTGCTGACCAGGGTTATTCGTCTGATGGTCGCTGGCGCTGCCGTTTCGTCGCGGCCCGCTGTTCCTTGGCTGCGAGACGGCGTCGGTTCGAGCCTCTCGTGGGTCGGGTGGCGCGGCGGCGGGCCGCATCGGGAGCGAGCGCGGCCGACACGAGGTCGGCGAGCTTGGCCAGGGCGATCTCCCGGTTCCGGAGCTGGGAGCGTTGCTCCGACGCGGCGACGGTGACCACCCCGCCGACGAGTCGGCGGTCGAGTCGCGCGAGGAGCCGGGCCCGCTGGTCGTCGGACAGGGACGGGGACGTCGCGACGTTCCAGGAGAGTTCCACACGACTGTCCGAGGTGTTCACGTGCTGGCCGCCCGGTCCCGGTGACCGCGAGAACCGCCAGCCCAGTTCCGATGCGGGAAGCGTGAGCGCGGGCGACACCTCCAGATCCATGGTCCCAGCGTGTCACAGTGCGGCGGGGAACATACGGTGTGGCACCCCGGGGTCTTCCTTTGCTAGAGTAGCCGCGGGCGCCAATGAGAGCGCTCTCACAAAGTTTGGGTCTGGTTCGTCGATGGCTTCCGATAATTTCGGAGCCCGTCGCCATCCGGTCCTCCGCATATCGCAAAGGTGCACACATGAGGTTCGGTCATTTCGACGACGAGGCCAGGGAATACGTGATCGAGACCCCGCTCACGCCATACCCGTGGATCAACTACCTGGGCAGCGAAGATTTCTTTTCCCTGATTTCTCACACGGCCGGCGGGTACACGTTCTATAAGGACGCGAAGATGCGTCGCCTGACGCGGTATCGCTACAACGACATTCCCACCGACTCCGGCGGACGCTATTTCTTCATCAACGACGGCGGCGACGTCTGGACGCCGAGCTGGCTACCGATGAAGAAGGACCTCGACTTCTTCGAGACCCGCCACGGCATGGGGTACACCCGGATCACCGGTGAGCGCGGCGGACTGCGCGTCTCCACGCTGTACTTCGTTCCGCTCGGCGAGACGGCGGAGGTGCAGAAGGTGACGATCACCAACACCTCGGACCAGGTCAAGACTTTCTCCCTCTTCTCCTACCTCGAGTTCTGCCTCTGGAACGCCCAGGATGACCAGACCAACTACCAGCGCAACCTCTCCCTCGCCGAGGTCGAGGTCGAGGGCAGCACGATCTACCACAAGACCGAATACCGGGAACGGCGTGACCACTACGCCGTGTACTCGGTGAACGCCGAGATCGCCGGTTTCGACACCGACAGGGAGACCTTCGTCGGCCTCTACGAGACGCTCGCGGAGGCCAAGGTTCCGAACGCCGGGAAGGCGCAGAACTCAATGGCGTCCGGCTGGTACCCGATCGGTTCGCACCAGGTCGACTCGACTCTCCAGCCCGGCGAAACCCGCGAGCTCGTCTTCGTGGTCGGCTACGTCGAGAACACCGTCGAGAACGGCCAGGACAAGTGGGCCGACGACGCGAAGCAGATCATCAACAAGACGCGTGCGCACGAACTGCTGGCGCGCCTCTCCACGACAGAGGCAGCGGATGCCGCGTTCGCGGCCCTGGGGGAGTACTGGACCACCCTGCTCTCCGCGTACACCGTGACCTCTCCCGACGACAAGCTCAACCGGATGGTGAACATCTGGAACCAGTACCAGTGCATGGTCACCTTCAACATGTCCCGCTCGGCGTCGTACTTCGAAACCGGAATCGGGCGCGGGATGGGCTTCCGAGACTCGACCCAGGACCTGCTCGGCTTCGTGCATCTGATCCCCGACCGCGCGCGCGAACGCATCCTCGACATCGCCGCCACCCAGCTTCCCGACGGATCGGCGTACCACCAGTACCAGCCGCTCACCAAGCGTGGGAACAACGAGCTCGGGAGCGGCTTCAACGACGACCCGGCCTGGCTGATCATCGGGGTGGATGCCTACCTCAAGGAGACCGGGGACTTCAGCATCCTCGACGAGGTCGTCCCGTTCGACAACAACGACGCGCTCGCGCAGACGCTGTACACCCACCTCACCCGCTCCTTCGAGTTCACCCTCAACAACCTCGGCCCGCACGGTCTGCCCCTGATCGGGCGCGCCGACTGGAACGACTGCCTGAACCTGAACTGCTTCTCGACGACACCGGGCGAATCCTTCCAGACCACGGAGAACCAGGCGGGCGTCGTCGCGGAGTCGACCTTCATCGCGGCGCAGTTCGTGCTCGCGGCGGGACAGTACGCGACCATCGCCGAACGTGGCGGCGACACCCAGCAGGCCGACCGCGCGCGCAAGGCCGCCGCGACCATGAGTCAGGTGCTGCTCACCGACGGCTGGGACGGCGAGTGGTTCCTGCGCGCCTACGACGCCTACGGCAACAAGGTCGGCACCCACGAAGACACCGAGGGCAGGATCTGGATCGAGCCCCAGGGCTTCGCCGTCCTCGCCGGCGTCGGCGTCGAGCACAATGCCGACGGAACCCCGTCCGCCACGAGCCCCGCATTCCGTGCCCTCGACTCCGTGGACCGCCTGCTCGGCTCCGAACACGGGCTCGTGCTGCAGTACCCGGCGTACAAGAGCTACCGGATCGAACTCGGCGAGGTCTCGACGTACCCGCCGGGCTACAAGGAGAACGGCGGAATCTTCTGCCACAACAACCCGTGGGTCATCATCGGCGAGACGGTCCTCGGCCGCGGCGCCAAGGCGTTCGACCACTACCGCAAGATCGCGCCCGCCTACCGGGAGGACATCTCCGAGGTGCACCGCCTCGAGCCGTACGTGTACGCGCAGATGATCGCGGGCAAGGAGGCCTCCCGGCACGGTGAGGCCAAGAACTCCTGGCTCACCGGAACCGCGGCGTGGAACTTCGTGACGGTGTCCCAGTACCTCCTGGGCGTGCGCACCGATTACGACGGCCTTGTCGTCGACCCGCAGATCGGGCCGGACGTCGCGGAATTCACCGTGACCCGGCAGGCCCGCGGTGCGACCTACGTCATCACGGTGGCCAACTCGGGCCGTGAGGGTTCCCGCGCGAGCCTCGAGGTCGACGGAGTGGCCATCGACGGCCGCACTGTTCCGTACGCCCCGGTCGGCAGCGTCGTGCAGGTGCGCGCCACCCTGTAATCCGATTGGAACAGCACGAGCCCGGTGCGCCCGAGACAATCTCCGGCACACCGGGCAGTGCACGCCACCGGGAAATAAACCGTGTCCGACCTCGGAAATTGCCTGACAATCCGTGCCAGGGGTGGTTATATGAGCACGTGAACGAATGGACCGGGGGACTGCCGCCCGCCGCACACGCTCGCATCGCGGCACAGCGGGCCAGTCGAACCTCCGGGTCGCTGCTCTCGGTCGCCGCGGCCGCGAGCCTCCAGAGCGTCGGTCTGACCGCCGTCGGCGAGGTCTTCGGCTGCGCGGTGATGAATCTGGGGTGGACGGGCAGCGGTTGCGCCTGGTGGACGTCGGGGGCGCAAATGGGGAAATCGTCGATCGGCCGGGTTTCGCCCGTGACGACCTCGGGCGGCGGGTCCACGTGGGGCAGCTTCGCCCCATACGTCGGCGCATATGAACGCGGCTGGTACGGCGCACTCAAGCGGATGCGCGTCGAGGCGCAGGCTCTCGGGGCGCACGGAGTGGTGGACATCCGCATCCACCGCACCCGCGTTGAGGGAACGGCCTGGGAGTTCAGCGCCCTTGGCACGGCCGTGCGCTCGACAGATTCCTCTCACTTTCCTTTTCCCGAAGCCGGTGCCGATCCCTGGTACACCAACCTCAGCGGAGAAGACTGCGCGGCGGCCCTCCTGGCCGGATATCTCCCGCACAGTGTCGTTCTCGGAATGTCCGTGTCAACGAAGCACGAGGACTGGCAACTCCAACAGCAGCGCACCAGTTGGATCAACGGGGAAGTGACCGGGATGACCCGACTGGTCCAGGCTGCCCGGCGCGAGGCCAGGGAGCGGCTCGCGCGCCGGGTCACTCACACCGGTGCGGCAGATCTCGTCGTGACCGGTACGACCCTGTCCGAGTTCGACACCCGGTGCGGCGGATCGGATGCCCGCGACCTGCACGCCGAGTTCGTGGTCGTCGGCACGACTCTGGTGGCACTGCCCCGGGCGAACAGGCCGCCCGCCGCACCCCCGCCGCTGACCGTGATGCCCCTCCGCGATTCGCACCACCGCCCCCGAACGCCTGAACATTGATGCCGGCCTCACCCTCGACGAGCGAACGGAGCACCACCCCATGACGGACCCACTCACCGGCGTCTCCCTCTCGGCGAGCGCCCGGGCGCGCCTGGCCGACGGCAAGAAGCATCTGTTCACGTCCGACCTGTCCGTCAACGAGTTCCTCCTGGTGCGGCAGGCCGGATTCCGCCCGGTCGGACTGGTGCTCGGCTCGAGCGTCTACCACGTCGGTATCCAGACACGGCGCTGGGGCCAGAACATGGAGCTCGACAAGCTCAGCGCGGCGATGTATCACGCTCGCGAACTCGCGATGACCCGCATGGAGGCGGAGGCAGACGCCCTGGGGGCCGACGGCATCGTGGGCGTTCGGCTCGAAATCGAGTTCAAGGACTACGGCAACAACCTGGCCGAATTCGTGGCCATCGGAACAGCCGTCGTGGCCGACCACGCTCCCGCGAGTGGTACCTGGCGCAACAACAAGGGTCTTCCGTTCACCTCGGACCTCTCCGGCCAGGACTTCTGGACCCTGATCCAGTCGGGATACGCCCCGCTCGGCCTCGTGATGGGAACCTGCGTGTATCACATCGCCCACCGGGGAGCGATCTCCGCCCTCAGCAACCTCGGGGCGAACATCGAGATCACCCAGTTCACGGAGGCGCTGTATGACGCGCGCGAACTGGCCATGGGGAGAATGCAGACGGAGGCCGAAACCCTTGCGGCCGACGGTATCGTCGGGGTGCAACTCCTGTCGCTGCCGCACCGGTGGGGCGGCCACACCACGGAATTCTTTGCGATCGGGAGTGCGGTCCGCGAGCTGCGCGAGGATCACGTCATCGCCACTCCGAGCCTGGTGCTTCCCCTGACCGATGGTGGCCGCTGGTGACCCTGGCGGACGCCGCGGACGACCCTCAGTCGTTTCTGGCGAGCCTCGTCGACGGGGCCACTCGTGCGCTGTCCGCGCCGGTGGCCGCGAGCGTCCTGACGGTACTGCGGGACCGCTCGCTGGCGGACCGCCTTGCCCGCCGGCCCGGGAATATCAGCGAGATTCGACTTGCCTCGAACGGTGAGACCATCACCCTCACGCTCCTCGCGGGGCCCCGATTCCTCGCCCAGGCCCAGCGGGTTTCCGGCGGCGTCGTGATCTCACGGCGTACCCTGACCCTCGGCGAATGGCTCAGCGAGTTCGCCGGCCGTATCGCCGCCGCCGCGGGGGACGCCGCGGGCGAGGCTTCCGCGTCGGCGCACGCACTCCAGACCCTCGGCCTCGAGTCTGCCGGGTCGGATGTACGGGTTGCCGAGGCGACCCTCGACGGCGATCTGAGACGCCTTCCGGCGCAGGTGGAGTCCCGGCTCCCGCCGGAGGCCGTCGCGGCCGTGCGTCGGATCACGGCCCTGCTGCTGGGGACCCTGCCTAGGCTGGCCGGCAACGTGGAAGCCGAGATGACGGCCAGTCGAACGGCGACCTCGTATCTCCCCGAGACTCTGCGCACGTATCTCGCCCTCCCGGCCGAGTGGGCGCACGACCACGTGTTCGCCGACGGCACCACCCCAGACGCTGTCCTGGTCGCGCAGCTGGCCGTCCTGGAGACCGCCGTCAGAAGAATGCACGAGGCGGCCGTCGTCAATGATGCCGAGGCTCTGCTGGTCAACGGCAGGTTCCTCTCCGCCCGTTTCGCGAGGTCCAGTCTCGATCTCTCCTAGCGCGATGCGTGCGGGCAGGGCGATCGAGGACTAGCTTGGCGGCGTGACCACTCGCGCGAACGACGCACGCACCGCACACGCCGCCGGCGTCGAGCGGCTCCTCGCGAGCTACCGGGCGGTCCCGCCGACGGCATCCGTGCGTCTCGCGAAGCCCACCTCGAACCTGTTCCGGTCACGCGCGAAGCCGGACGCCCCGGGCCTTGACACGTCGGGATTGACCGGCGTGATCGCGGTCGACCCGGATGCGCGCACGGTCGATGTGGCCGGCATGTGCACCTACGACGATCTCGTCGCCGCGACCCTGCCGCACGGGTTGGCGCCACTCGTCGTGCCGCAACTGAAGACGATCACCCTCGGCGGTGCGGTCACGGGCCTCGGCATCGAATCGACGTCCTTCCGCAACGGCCTCCCACACGAGTCGGTACTGGAGCTGGACATCTTGACCGGAACGGGCGAGGTCATCACGGCGTCGCCGACGGAGCACGAGGACCTCTATCGCGCCTTCCCCAACTCCTACGGCACCCTCGGGTACGCGGTGCGGCTGCGCATCGAGCTGGAGCCGGTGGAACCCTTCGTCGAGCTCCGGCAACTGCGGTTCCACTCGCTCCCCGACCTCGTCGCGGCGATGGGCCGCATCGTCGCGACCGGGAGCCTGGACGGCGCCCGTGTCGACTACCTCGACGGCGTCGTGTTCAGCGCCACTGAGAGCTACCTCTGCCTGGGCACGCAGACCGCGGCATCCGGCCCCGTGAGCGACTACACCGGCCAGAAGATCTACTACCGCTCAATCCAGCACGATGAGGGCACCACGGTCGACCGGCTCACGATCCACGACTACCTGTGGCGATGGGACACGGACTGGTTCTGGTGCTCCGAGGCATTCGGTGCACAGCGTCCGCTCGTTCGTCGGCTCTGGCCCAGAGCGCTCCGGCGCAGCAGCTTTTACGGAAAGCTGATGCGTTACGAGCAGCGATTCCACATCGGCGATCGCATCGAGCGACTCCGGAATCGACCTCCTCGGGAACGGGTCGTGCAGGACGTCGAAATACCGATATCGCGATGTGCGGAGTTCCTGAACTGGTTCCTGGCCACCGTTCCGATCGAACCGATCTGGCTCTGTCCGCTGCGGGTGCGGGACGCTGAGGGCTGGCCCCTTTACCCGCTCCGGCCGCTCGAGACGTATGTCAACGTCGGCTTCTGGTCGACGGTGCCGGTGGGGTCCGTCGAGGGGGCGACGAACCGTCTGATCGAGGCTGCGGTCAGCGAGTTCGACGGGCACAAGTCGCTCTACTCCGACTCGTACTACTCTCCGGAGAAATTCGACGAACTCTATGGCGGAGACACCTATCGGAGCGTCAAGAAGCGCTACGACCCCGATTCACGTCTGCTCGATCTCTACGCAAAGGCGGTGCAACGACGATGACCACGTTCCAGCAGCGAACCTCGGAAGACACGCACAACAGGGAAGGGGCTCGCAGCGCAGAGCCGCAGGGGAAACTCACCCTCGCCGAGATCCTCGAGATCCTGGCCGGTGGGCGGCTCCCGCTGCGCTTCACCGCCTACGACGGCAGTGCGACCGGCCCGGTGGATGCGCAGCTCGGACTGCACCTGAAGACACCGCGAGGCACCACTTACCTGGCCACGGGACGCGGCGACCTGGGCCTGGCCCGGGCCTACATCGCCGGTGACCTCGAGATTCACGGGGTTCACCCCGGCGACCCGTACGACCTCCTGAAGGCGCTCACCGGCGACCTCGTCTTCACGCTGCCGTCACCCCGGGTGCTGGCCACCATCATCCGCTCCATCGGGATCGGGAACCTGCGCCCAATCAAGCCTCCTGCGCAGGAGGCGCCGCCGCGCTGGCGGCGCATCGCCGGGGGACTCCGGCACAGCAAGAGCCGGGACGCCGAGGCGATCCACCACCACTACGACGTCTCGAACACCTTCTACGAGTGGGTGCTCGGGCCGTCGATGACCTACACCTGCGCGTGTTACCCGCGCCAGGACGCCTCCCTCGACGAGGCGCAGGAGAACAAGTACCGGCTGGTGTTCGAGAAGCTGCGACTAAAGCCCGGGGACCGGTTGCTCGATGTCGGCTGCGGCTGGGGCGGCATGGTGCGCTACGCCGCCCGACGCGGTGTCCGGGCGACCGGCGTGACGCTGTCGGAACAGCAGGCCGCCTGGGCGCAGCGCGCGATCGCCGACGAGGGGCTGGCCGGACTGGCCGAGGTGCGTTTCGGCGACTACCGCGACATCGCCGAGACCGGTTTCGATGCGGTGTCCTCGATCGGGCTGCTCGAGCACATCGGCGTGCGCAACTATCCCGCCTACTTCGAGTTCCTGCAGTCCAGGCTGCGCCAGGGCGGGCTGCTGCTCAACCACTGCATCACCCGTCCGGACAACCACTCCGAGGCGTCCACACGAGGGTTCATCGACCGGTACGTCTTCCCCGACGGCGAGTTGACCGGCTCCGGCCGCATCATCAGCGCCGCCCAGGACACCGGCCTCGAGGTCCTCCACGAGGAGAACCTGCGCCAGCACTACGCCCTGACCCTGCGCGACTGGTGCGCCAACCTCGTCGAGCATTGGGATGACGCGGTCGCCGAGGTCGGGCTGGAGACCGCGAAGGTGTGGGGCCTCTACATGGCCGGCTCACGGCTCGCCTTCGAGACCGGGGGTATCCAGCTGCACCAGGTCCTTGCGGTGAAGCCGTCGGGCGCTGACAGCCTCGCCGAGCTGCCCCTGCGGCCGTGGTGGACGCCCTGAGCTCGTGAAGCGGGTCCAGTCCCCGAATTGGGGCGCGGAGCATTCTGGCGGGGAACCGTCGACTCGGGAAGAGTGATGTCATGACGCTCGCACAGGAGCTGCGCCGCACATAGTCGGACTTGGAGCGGGGGAGTGCTACCCGTTCAACCCCTCGTATACGTCGCGCCGGTGAGCGACCCGAACCATCAGGATGACGATCTCGTCATCGTTGATATGGGCCAGAATCCGGTAGTCGCCGACGCGGTAGCGCCAGAAGTCTTCATTGACCAGTCGTTTGCCGAGAGCGCGTGGATTGTCCAAGTGGGCCAGTCGGTCTTCCAGGAACGATCGAATGCGCCGTGCAGAGGTCGTGTCGAGTTTCCGTACTTCCTTGGCCGCCTGTGGTGTCAGCCGGATGAGATAGCTCAATCCGGCCAATCGATGTCGGCAAGGTCTATCGCGTTGTCGTCGGACTGGCGGAACTCAGCGAGGGCATCCTTCGCGAGGAAGTAGTCTTCGTACTCCTCGATGTGTTCCTCAAGCGCCTCGACGGCGTAGAAGGTTTTCGAACGACCCGTCCTGGCGGCGAGCGCGTCCAACCGGGCGGACAGGGCATCCGGGACTCGAACGTTGATCTGCTTCATGGCGATCCCCTTTGGACTTTACAAGTATAGAAGTCGGGATGGTCGACCCTCAAGGCCAGCCGCGGCATCCGTGCAGATACGGAAACAGGCACAGATGCTGCCGGGGCAGCCGCAGGATGAGGCCACGACTCCTGCGTCGGATGTCCCCAATTTTCGACAAAAAAACAGGCCGGACATCCGGTGGATGTCTCGACCTATTTCATTTCACAGCGAAGAACCTGAACTACCGGTTCTTCATTCTGTGCCCGAGGGGGGACTTGAACCCCCACGCCCATAAGGGCACTAGCACCTCAAGCTAGCGCGTCTGCCATTCCGCCACCCGGGCTGGTGCTGGCCAGCCGGTGACCGGCTGACGAGTCAATAATCTAGCACGGATTTCGAGGCCCTCCAGCACACCCCGGCCACGCGCCCGACACATGACGGTCATTGACCGCCCACGACCCCCCTCGACGACGACTACCGATAGCGTGAAGTCATGGCTTCCTGGGCAGACGACACCGATCCGGCAACACCCCTCGATCTGACCGCGGAACTCGCCCGCGACCTCATCCGGTTCGACACCACGAACTACGGCGAGGGCCGATCCAACGGCGAAACGGATGCCGCGGAGTACGTCGCCGAGCACCTCAGGGGCCTCGGGCTCGCCCCCGAACTCTTCGACTCCGAGCCGGGCCGCACGAGCGTCGTCGTGCGCGTGCCGGGCCGCAATCGCGAGAGCGGCGCCCTCGTCGTCCACGGCCACCTCGACGTCGTCCCCGCCGATCCGGAGACCTGGTCGGTCGACCCCTTCGCCGGCGTCATCAAGGACGGCCTGCTCTGGGGCCGAGGCGCCGTCGACATGAAGAACATGGATGCGATGATCCTCGCGGCCCTGGGCGACATCCTCGGCGCGGGAGAGGCGCCGGCACGTGACCTCGTCGTGGCGTTCTTCGCCGACGAGGAGGCCGGGGGAGTCCTCGGCTCGCACTACCTCGTCGACACCCGCCCCAAACTCTTCGAGGGTGCCACCGAGGCGATCAGCGAGGTCGGCGGCTACTCGATCACCCTCGGCGGCCAGCGTGCCTACCTGTTGCAGACCGGGGAGAAGGCCCTAATCTGGATCAAGCTCGTCGCACGCGGCGACGCCGCCCACGGTTCCCGGCTGATCAGGAACAACGCCGTCACGAAACTCGCGACGGCTGTCGCGGCGGTCGGAAGCCAGGACTGGCCGATCCGGCTGACCGACACGACGACCCAGTTGCTCGCCGAAATCGCCCGGATCCTCGACGTCGATCCGCAGCGCGTCGGCCCGGACGAACTGGCCCTCGCGACGGGGACCGCGTCCGGCTTCATCCAGGCGAGCCTGCGCACGACGACCAACCCGACGCTCCTCAAGGCCGGGTACAAGCACAACGTGATCCCCGACCGCGCAGAGGCGCTCATCGACATCCGCACCCTGCCCGGCGAGGAGGACGCGGTGCTCGCCGAAGTGGCGAGCCTGGTCGGCCCGGACATCGAGATCATCGTGATGCACAGGGACATCGGCCTCGAGACCGATTTCGGCGGCCCGCTCGTCGACGCCGTCGTCGGCAGCCTGCACCGGCACGACCCGGGCGCCCCCGTGCTCCCGTACCTCCTCTCCGCGGGAACCGACAATAAAGCCCTGTCCAAGCTCGGAATCCGCGGATACGGATTCGCCCCGCTCCGGCTCCCCGCCGAGCTGGATTTCCCGGGCATGTTCCACGGGGTCGATGAGCGGGTTCCGCTCGACGCGCTAGTCTTTGGCAGGCGGGTCCTTACCGACCTGTTGTCGACCTACTAGCAAAGCGAGCCTCCGGTGAACTTCCTCAACGCCATCATCCTGGGACTCGTGCAGGGTCTCACCGAGTTCCTCCCGGTGTCGTCCAGCGCCCACATCCGCATCGTCGGCGAACTGCTCGGCATGGGCGGGGACCCGGGCGCCCGGTTCACCGCGATCATCCAGATCGGCACAGAGGCTGCCGTTGTGCTGTTCTTCTGGCGGGACATCTCGCGCATCGTGACGCACTGGGTCAAGGCCCTGTTTGGCAAGATTCCGCGCAGCGATCCCGACGCGCGCATGGGCTGGCTCATCATCTTCGGATCGCTCCCGATCATCGTGCTCGGCCTGCTCTTCCAGAACCAGATCGAGTCCACCCTCCGCAACCTGTGGATCACGGCGACGGTGCTCATCGTCTTCGGCGTGCTGCTTGGCGTCGCCGATGCGGTCGGGGCCCACCGGCGCCGCCTGAAAGACATGACGGTCCCGCACGGCGTCATCTACGGCTTCGCCCAGGCGCTCGCGCTGATTCCCGGCGTCTCCCGCTCCGGTGGAACGATCACCGCCGGCCTGTTCATGGGCTACGAGCGCCGCGCCGCCGCCCGCTACGCGTTCCTGCTCGCCATCCCTGCTGTGCTCGGCAGCGGCTTCTACGAGATGTACAAGGCCATCGCACACCCGTGCCTCGAAGGTGCCACCAACTGCACCCCGGAGATCTTCGGTCCGGCCGAGACCGTGGTCGCGACCGTCGTCGCCTTCATCGTCGCCCTGTTCGTGATCGGATTCTTCATGAACTACATCTCCAAGCGCAGCTTCCTGCCCTTCGTGATCTACCGGATCGTGCTCGGCTTCGCACTGATGGCCTTGCTCGCGACCAACACCATCGCGGCTTAGGGGTCCCCGAATGCGCGCCTGGCGACACCCCGACATCCCCGTCCTCCCGGGAAACTCCGAAGCACCTCGCCTGTACGACACCGCGACGGAAGCCCTCGTGCTCGCCGAACCGGTCGACGTCGCCCGGCTCTACGTCTGTGGGATCACCCCGTACGACGCGACGCACATCGGCCACGCGAACACCTACCTCGCCTTCGACACCCTGCAGCGGGTCTGGCTCGATGCCGGCTACCGCGTGCACTACGCCCAGAACGTGACGGATGTCGACGACCCGCTCCTGGAGCGGGCGACGGCCACGGGCGTCGACTGGCGCGACCTCGCAGCATCCCAGGTCGACCTGTTCCGCGCCGACATGGAAGCGCTCGACATCCTTCCCCCTGACAATTACGTCGCCGTGACCGAGGTCATCGAGGAGGTCGCCGACGCGGTCGCCCAGCTCTGGGATGACGGCCTCGCCTACGCCGTCGCCGTCGACGCCGCCGAGCTCTCCGACACCGCCGGCCCGGCCGAGTCGGCCGGCTCCGACATCTACTTCGACATCGCTGCCGCTGAACGCGTCGCGCCCTGGCGTCTCGGCGACGAGAGCAACCTCGACCGCGCCCAGATGCTGGCTCTCTTCGCCGAGCGCGGCGGCGACCCCGACCGCGCGGGAAAGCGCGACGCCCTTGACCCGCTGCTCTGGCGTGCCGCCCGGGTGGGGGAACCGGCCTGGGACTCCCGTGTCGGCGCCGGCCGCCCCGGCTGGCACATCGAATGTTCCGTGATCGCGCTCAAAGAACTGGGCACGGACTTCACCGTCCAAGGCGGCGGCTCCGACCTGATCTTCCCGCACCACGACATGAGCGGTGGCCATGCGGCCGCCCTCTCGGGGCATCCGCTCGCCGGCGTGTACAGCCACACCGGCATGGTCGCCTACCAGGGCGAGAAGATGAGCAAGTCGCTCGGAAACCTCGTGCTCGTGTCCGCCCTGCGCGCCGGGGGCACCGACCCTCGGGCCATCCGCCTGGCCCTGCTCGCGCAGCACTATCGCAGCGACTGGGAGTGGACCGCCGCCGCGCTCTCCGCCGCCGAGGCGCGCCTCGAAGCCTGGACGCGTGCGTTCGGCCGCGCAACCGACGATTCGAACGGTGAACCGGATGCCGCCGCCAAGGCGGACGAGGTCGTCGCCGCGCTGCGTGCGGCCCTCGTCAACGACCTGGACACTCCGGCCGTTCTGCGGATTCTCGACGCTGCCGCCGAGGCCGGCTCGGCTGAGCCCGAGCTCGTGGCCCTCGCGATCGACGCTCTGCTGGGTATCACGCTCTAGGGGCCTGCTGAGTTATCTGGTCGTTTAAGGCGGGGTCTGTCAAGTTTTCGGTGTAACTGGGTTTGGTTTTTTAGTTGTCGCGGATGGAGAGTCGGCCGTTGAAGGTGATGTCGAAGGCGTTGAGGGCTGCCTTCCATCGTTGGGTCCAGCGAGCTCGTCCTTAGCCGGTGGAGTCCAGGCTCATCACGGCCAGGTACACGCATTTCAGGGCGGCTAGCTCGTTGGGGAAGTGGCCGCGGGCGCGGACGGCTTTGCGGATCCTCGCGTTGACGGACTCGATCGCGTTCGTCGTGCAGATGACCCGCCGGATCTCGGCGTCGAACTGTAGGAAGGGTACGAACTCGGCCCAGCTCGATTCCCACATCCGAACGATCGCGCGGTATTTCTTCCCCCAGACCTCGCCGAACTCGAGGAAGCGTTCCTCGGCCGCGTCGACGGTCGCGGCGGTATAGACCGGCTTCAGGGCTTTCGCGATCTTGTCCCAGTCCTGCCGTGCGGCGTAACGGAAACTGGCCCGCAACAAGTGCACGACGCAGGTCTGGGTGATCGCTTCGGGCCACACGGCCCCGATCGAGTCCGGGAGGCCTTTCAGCCCGTCGCAGACGACCATGCACACGTCCCGGACGCCCCGGTTCTTGATCTCGGTCAACACCTGCAGCCAGTACTTCGCTCCCTCGCCACCATCCCCGGCCCAGAGCCCGAGGATGTCGCGGTTACCCTCGATCGTCACGGCCAGGGCCACGTAGATCGGCCGGTTCGCGACCTGCCCGTCGCGGACCTTGACGTGGATCGCGTCGATGAAAATCACCGGATACACCGGGTCAAGAGGCCGGTTCTGCCATTCCGTCATGCCCTCGAGCACCCGATCGGTGATCGTGGAGATCGTCGTCTTGGACACCTCGGCCCCATACACCTCGGCCAGGTGAGCGCTGATATCACCGTGAGTCAGCCCGCGCGCGGACAGCGACAAGACGAGCTCGTCCACCCCGGTCAGGCGCCGCTGGTGCTTGCGCACGATCTGCGGCTCGAACGAACCGTCCCGTTCGCGAGGCACCTCGATCGGGACCGGGCCGATATCCGTCAGGACCGTTTTCGTCCGGGATCCGTTCCGTGCGTTCGAGGCTGACCCGGACCTCTCGTGCTTCTCGTCGCCGAGGTGATCGGTGATCTCGCCCTCGAGCGCGGATTCCAGGACCATCTTCGTCAGCTGGCCCAGCAACCCTTTCTCGCCCGTCAGCGCGAGACCCTGTTCCCGGGCCCGCCCGACCAGCTGGTCAACGAGTCGGCCGTCCACCACGTCCTCATGCTTCACCGTCGCCACGGCCTCGTCCTCCACCACGTCAAGAATCACATCAGTCATCAGGCACCTCCATTGTTAGGAGTTACACTGAAAATCGTATAGTCCCGGCCGAGCGTGACCGTGAGCAGCTGCGAAAGTCTGGTGTGGGCGGCCGGGCTAGCACGGCTGAGGAATTGAAAAAGGCCAACGATCGGCCGGCTACGGAGAACCGGGATCGCGACCGCGGTCGCGATCGTGACGGGCACGAGCGCTGACCCCGACACCAAGAACAGTTACCGGGGATACGCGGTACCACCTGTTAAGTGCGTGTGGTGCTTTCTCTATCGAGATACCTTTGGACGGCTTGAGCCACCTGAACGGGGGCATTTCCGTTTACCAGATCTTGTCGACATTTGCCGTTAGCACCTCGAGAGTGAGAACAAGCTGGCTCGCAGCATTGGTCATGACTACCTAGTTGTTTCGTGAGAAGCGTCTCTACCGCTAGGAGCTATTTCTTCTCAATTTGATGTGTTTTCTGCGAAGAAGAATGGCACGCAATAGTCAATCGTTCGATCAGCGCGAGAACGTGCAATGGGGTCAGCACGGTGATGCACAATCATTTATTGGGGGAACAATGAAGCTTTCACGCAAGATTCAAGCAATCGGAATCGCTTGCCTGACGTTGGTGGGAATGGGGTTCGTCGGAGCGGCACCCGCCCAGGCAGCGACGGGGCCCGGCGGTTCGGTCATCACATGCCATCTGGCGGTTCACTACCCGCACAATTCCGGCCATGTGAACGGGACCATCAACGTGTCTTCGGACATTCTCTGCACTTCGTCAGTCGACAAGATCTACTCCGAAACCGGGCTCCGAGGAACCAAGTCTGCAAACGGGTGGGCACAAGCGGTGAACGCGGTCTACAAGGACTCGAATGCGAACACGTCATGCGCGAACGGTACGTATTGGGGCGTGGGTTACGGCACCATCACATTCCCTTCCGGCTACAGTCCCCGCGTTCAGAGCGTGGAAGCTACCGGTGCCACTAAACCCATCAATTGCTCGACTCAGAGCAGGATGAGCCAAGAATCTGACGATGAGTACGTTGTGATCAAGGAATTCTCGGCCACGTGGACTGGCTGAGACCTTGAAGCACTGACCTGGAATCCAATGGCCGAAAGACGATGAGAGAAGCAATGGAGTGAACACGTGAAACCTTCATCGACTTCACGGCCTGCGGAGTGGGTGGTGGCGGGAATGAGTACCTTCGGATCCACGGTGAAGAACCTCGTACCCGCCGCCTACCCCGCGTACGCGAGGATATTTCACCCTCTCCGGACGACCAATGGCGACGATGAGCCGCCGGTGCTCTGGAGTGACATCGCCGCGAGATTTGGGCGAATCTCACATCCCGCTATGCAATGGGAGAGCATTTCCCGGTCTGCTGTCAGCGAGTCCTGGGATCGCCCTGATGAGCCGATGGTTGGATCCTTGCCCTCTGAACCCGCCCGACGCCTCACACAAATCTTGGCGGACCATACAGGCACACCTAGCGACTGTTTCTATGGGTTGTGGGAAGGTTGGGGTGGGGCTCCGTTGGGATCCAAGATCCCAACGTTTGAGATACCGAATCGTGTGATGGGACTCTTTCAAGGTTCAATCGAAGACGCCAACCAGTCGTTCGAGCCCTGGCCAGCGGACCGGCGTGCCAACCTTTGGTGGCCTGCGGACCATGCCTGGTTTGTGGTCTCGGAAATTGACTATGACAGCACGATTGTCGCGGCGTCTCGTGATTGTGTAGATGAGATACTGCGAGCCCGGGGAATAGAAGCGCTCGAAGTCTCGCCATCTACTGACCTTTCAAATCTGGGTGACACTGTCAATATCTAGCGTCTTACGGGTGCGCCGTCCTAGGAGCCTGCTGATTTATCTGGGCGTTTAAGGCGTGCCTGCGAGCGGATTCCATCTGCGTGTTTAAGACTTGATTTATGCAGGGTCGTGATGATGGTCAGCGTCAGTTGTTTGATGTTGGGGCGTTCGCGGGGCATATGTTGCCGGTCGGGTCGGTGTTCGCGTTCCTCGCGGAGCACCGGCACGAGTTGTTCCCCGATGAGGCGTTCGCGGATTTGTTTCCCTCGGGCAGGGGCCGCCCATCGGTCCCGGCGGATGTGATCGCGTCCGTTCTCGTGTTGCAGACGTTGCACTCGTTATCGGACCGGGAAACGGCCGAAGCGGTCACGTTCGATCTGCGGTGGAAAGCGGCGTGCGGGTTCGGATTGACGGAGGCCTCGTTCCATCCGACGGTGTTGACGTATTGGCGGCGACGCCTGGCGGCCAGCACCCGCCCGCACCGTATTTTCGAGGCCGTGTCCGAAGTCATTAACCAGTCCGGCGCTCTCGGGCAGGAAGCGGCGGGCGTTGGACTCGACGATCCTGGACGACGCGGTCGCCCGCCAGGACACGGTCACGCAGTTGGTCGCGCAGGTCGGCCGGGAGGTCCCGGGCGCCGACGTGATCGTGGCCGGCCTGCCCGGCCATGACTATCAGAAGCCGGGCAAACCCGACATCGCGTGGGACGATAAAGCGGCCCGGGATGATCTCGTCTCCCGCCTCGTGACCGACGCCCTGACACTGCTCGCGGGCCTCGACACGGCGTCGTTGTCCGAGCCGCAGCAAGAAACGGTCGCGTTATTGGCCCTGGTCGCGGGGCAGGACGTGGAACCGGCTGAGGGCTCCGATGGCACCGACGGGCGGTGGCGGATCGCCCGGAAGGTCGCCCCGGACCGGGTGATCTCGACCGTTGACCCCGACACCCGGCACGCGCATAAGAGCCGGGAGAAGAAGCAAGACGGGTTCAAAGCCCACGTCGCGATCGAGCCCGACACCGGTCTGGTGACCGCGGCCGCGTTAACGAAAGCCTCCGGGGCTGAGAACAGTGACGCGGCCCGCGGCGCGGAGCTGATCACCGCGGACACGAGTATCGGGTCCGACCCGGTCGAGGTCCTCGCGGATTCTGCCTATGGCAGTGGTGATCTTCTGGCTGAAGTCACCGCGGCAGGGCACGTTCCGATCATCAAGCCGATGCCGTTGAGCCGGGCGGTCCCGGGCGGCTTCACGATCGATGACTACACCGTTGACGAAGCCGCGGGAACGGTCACCTGCCCGGCCGGACTCACCCGGCCAATCAGCCCCAAACGACGCGTCACGTTCGGTGCCGCCTGCACCGGCTGCGCGCTCCGGGCCCAGTGCACGACAGCCGTCGGCGGCCGCAAACTCGAGTTGCACCCGCAACACCAGATCCAACGCGAGCACCGGGCCCGCGCCCAGGACCCGGGCTTCCAAGCCGTTTATCGGCAGCACCGGCCCATGGTTGAACGCTCGATCGCGTGGATGACCCGCGGCGCGAGACGAGTTCCCTACCGCGGCGTTACCAAGAACCACGCCTGGTGGACGCTCCGCGCAGCCTCAGTAAACCTGAAACGGCTCCTGAGCCTCGGACTCACCACAGAGAACGGCAGTTGGGCCCTGGCCTGACGGCCAGAGCCCAACCAACCGGGCCCCTCACGGCGCACGCCCGACCCACGATCGGCCGCCGGACCGCATCGAATCACCGCGACAACGATCCGCCACGCTCGCCCCTCGACGAACGACTGAAATTCAAACTCCTCAGTGCCGCTGAACAACAACTATTCAGCAGGCTCCTAGCCCCGAAGGGTTACGGCTGACGTGGCCCGTCCGGTCCCGGACGACCGTCTGCGCGCCCGGCCTGACCGTCGCGGCCGTCTCCGCGCTTGCGGAGATACTTCTCGAACTCCTGCGCGATCGCCTCGCCGCTCGCCTCCGGCGAGTCGACCGTATCCCTCGCCTGTTCGAGCTGGTTGATGTACGCCGCCATCTCCTCGTCGTCTGCCGCGAGGGTGTCGATGCCGGTCTGCCATTCGTCGGCCTCGGTGACGAGGTCGCCGCGCGGGATGACCACGTCGATGATCTCCTCGAGCTTGTCGATCAGGGCGAGCATCGCCTTCGGTGACGGCGCGTTGTGTACATAGTGGGGGACCGACGCCCAAATCGAGAGGGTCGGGATGCCGACCAGTTCGGCCGCGTGCGAGAGAACGCTGAGGATGCCGACCGGGCCTTCGTAGCTGCTGCGCTCGATCTGCAGCTCGCTGCGCACCTCGGGGTTCTCGCTGGAGACGAAAATGGAGATCGGACGGGTGTGCGGCACGTCTGCGAGCATGGCGCCGAGGAAGACGATCCCGCCGATGTCCGCCGCGAGGGCCGCGTCGAGCACCTCTGCGGTGAACCCCTTCCAGCTGCGGCTCGGCTCCGTGCCGAGCAGGAGGTAAATGTTGCCGGCGTTGCTGCCGCTCACGCGCAGCTGCGCGTCATCGGCGAGTGGCTCTCCGACGACACCCGGCTCCGCGGGGCCGAACAGGGTCGCGCCGGGCCATTCGAGCTGGCGGTGACCCTCGTCATCCGTGGAGATCGTCGGCCGGTTGAACTGGTAATCGAAGTAGACCTCGGGGTCCACTTCGAAGAGGGAGGAGACGTCGAGGAGGTCCCTGAGGATGCCCACGGCACCGGTCGCAGCCTCACCCGCGTCGTTCCAGCCCGCAAACGCCACCACGAGGAGGCGTCCGCCCAGGAATCCATTGCCATCTGTCACTGCGTGAAACCTCGATCTGCCGGGGCGCCCGGAAAAGCACCGTCAGTCAAGGATAAGCGGTGCCCCTTACACTTGGACCCTGTGAACCCGTTCCGTCCGAATTCGCCCCTGCCCGCGGCCGTGCTGTGGGATATGGACGGCACGATCGTCGACTCGGAACCGTACTGGATGCGCGCCGAAACCGAGCTCGTCGAGAGCTTCGGCGGGGTCTGGACGCACAGCGATTGCATGCTTCTCGTCGGCAGTGGCCTGCTGAACTCCGCGGCCATCCTGCAGGACCGCGGCGTCCGCCTTGGCGCCGAGGCGATCGTCGACCGGCTGACCACGCGGGTCCAGGGCCTCCTCGGTGAGTTCGGCGCCCCCTGGCGTCCCGGCGCCCTCGAGCTCATGACCGAGGTCAAGGCCGCGGGCATCCCCATGGCCCTCGTGACCATGTCGGAGCACCGGATGGCGCAGCAGGTGTCCGACCAGGTTGGATTCGCCGCCTTCGACGCGATCGTCGCCGGTGACATGGTCGTCCAGAGCAAGCCGCACCCCGAGGCCTACCTGTCGGCCGCCCGGTTGCTCGGCGTCACGCCCGCCGATTGTGTCGCCGTCGAAGACTCCCTGCCCGGCATTGCGGCGGCCGTCGCCTCCGGCGCCGTGGTCATCGCGGTTCCGCACATGATCGAAATCGAGGCGAGCGCCCGGTACGAGCTGTGGCCGACCCTGAACGGACGCACGCTCGCCGGCGTCCACACTGTCTTTGCCGAACGGCGCGCTGGCGCCGCCGCGGCACCCGCGCGGCCCGGTTCCGGCCCGCATCCGAACGAGGACGACACCCACGCATGAACGACACTGACAGCACGAGCGACACCGGAACCGGCATCACCCCGAACGGCGAGTACACCCAGGTGATCCAGAGCAGCGGACCCTTCCGGGTCGGCGACCGGGTGCAGCTGACCGGCCCCAAGAACAAGCTCAACACGATCACCCTCGAGCCGGGCAAGGTCTTCCACACCCACAGGGGAATCCTTGCGCACGACGACATCATCGGCCTGCCCGATGCATCCGTCGTCGTGAACAACGTCGGCGTCGAGCACCTCGCGCTGCGCCCGCTGCTCAACGACTTCGTGATGTCGATGCCGCGGGGAGCCGCGATCATCTACCCCAAGGATGCGGCCCAGATCCTCGCCCAGGCGGACATCTTCCCCGGTGCGACGGTCGTCGAAGCCGGGGTGGGCTCCGGAGCGCTGTCCCTCTGGCTGCTCCGCGCGATCGGGCCGGCCGGCCACCTCGCATCCTTCGAACGCCGGGCCGAGTTCGCCGACGTCGCGAGGGACAACGTCGCCACGTTCCTCGGCGCCGACCCCACGAACTGGACGATCACCCTCGGCGACCTTGCGGACGCACTGCCGTCCGCGGTCCCGGATCAGACGGCCGACCGGGTCGTGCTCGACATGCTCGCCCCCTGGGAATGCCTCGAGGCCGTCTCCGCCGCCCTCAAGCCCGGCGGCGTGCTCCTCTGCTACGTCGCGACCGTGACCCAGCTCTCCCGGGTGGCCGAGGCCATCCGGGGAACCGGGTTCTACACGAACCCGGATTCGAACGAGACCATGGTGCGCGGCTGGCACGTCGAGGGTCTCGCGGTCCGCCCGGACCACCGCATGATCGGCCACACCGGGTTCCTGATCACGGCACGGCGTCTCGCCCCCGACACGATCCTGCCCGAGCTCAAGCGCCGACCCTCCAAGACCGACTTCTCGGATGCGGATGTCGAGGCCTGGACCCCGGGCGCACTCGGCGAACGCAGCGTGAGCGGCAAGGTCATGCGCAAGCGGGTCAGGATCGCGGAGACCGGTGCGGCCATCTCCAAGGCCAGAGGCCTCGACGGGCGCGGCCCGGTCGTCGCCGCACCCGCTGAGTTGCCCGGAACCGCCCAGACTGCGACCGACGCCGCGATCAGCGGTGCTGCCGACAGCGCAGCCGACGCCGGTTAGGATAGGCTCCGGCCGTGTTCGGCCTCTCGACTCCCGGCGACCAGACGGCGCCGCACGCTGAATTTCCCACACTGAAATGAGATCCTGTGCGTAGAGCTTCTGCCCTCATCGCGACTGCCAGCCTGCTGCTTGCCGCCCTCACCGGGTGCAGCAGCAGCGCGGATGCCGCGTCGAGCTGCGTCGCCCCCATCAGCGATGGCGCCGCCTCGAAGCTCGTCTCCGTCAGCGACAACTTCGGAGCCGTCCCGAAGGTCGACATCCCGACGCCACTCATGACGACGTCGACCCAGGGCCGGGTCATCGTGCCCGGGTCCGGAGACAAGCTCGTCACCGGGCAGCAGGCGAAAATCGAACTGAACGTCTACAACGGGACGACAGGCTCGCCGATCCAGGTCAGCAAGTACGACAGCACGAGCGCGAACGTGCTCACGCTCAACGACCAGACCATCAAGGGCATCACGGACGGGCTCGCCTGCGCCCAGGCCGGCTCGCGTGTCGCCGTCGTCGTCTCCCCGGATGACGCGTTCGGACCGCAGGGCGGCAACCCCACCCTCGGGATCTCCGCGACGGACTCGCTGGTCTTCGTTATCGACGTCGTGAAGACCTACCTGCTCCGGGCCAACGGTGCCGACCAGACCCCGGTGAACGGCCTTCCCGCGGTCGTCCTCGACGCCAACGGCACCCCCGGCATCACGATTCCGGGCGGCACGCCGCCGGCAGACCTCCAGCTCGCCGTCCTGAAGAAGGGAACCGGCGACACTGTCAAGGAGGGCGACAAGGTCACCGTGCACTACACCGGCGTCCTCTGGGCGGACAAGAAAGTCTTCGACTCCAGCTGGACGAAGGGTGCGCCCGCGCAACTGCTCGCGGTCGACGGCTCGAAGACCCAGGGCGGCGTCGTCCCCGGGTTCGCGACGGCGATCATCGGCCAGACCGTGGGTTCGCAGATCCTCACCGTGATCCCGCCGGCGAAGGGCTACGGAGACTCAGCGCAGGGAACCATCCCCGCCGGCTCGACCCTCGTCTTCGTCATCGACATCCTCGGCATCGGCTAACCCCGCCCTCAACTGCTGCACACGTCACCCTCCGTTCTCGAGAGCGGGGGGTGACGCGTGTTTTCGGGCGCCTGTCCCGTATTCTCGCCGCATCGGCACGGTGCGGTTCGGATGCCCCACGAATCTCGGGCCATGACCCCGCGGTGCGTCTGGCCGCGTCAGTGTGCCGAATTCAGGAGATGCCTGCTGCAGGTCGGGATCGGCCGCACTGGTCCGCGGGCCGCTGTTGCTCGCCCGGGCGCATCTCCTGAATTCGGCACCACGAGTGCGGACACACTCGCTGTCAGGTATGAATCTCGAGATGAGAAGCCCAAAAGTAAGTGAGCAAGCCTCGCATTCGTGTTCGATTCGGGGTAGAATCGGGGTATGGCAGGAGCTTCGGACCCACAGTCACACACCCCGCAGACACCCGATTCCGGGGCCGCGGGGGATCACCCCACCACGGTGGGCGGCCAGCAGGTCGAGTCGGCTCATCCGGTTGGGTCTTCGGTCGGGCAGGTCGAGTCGGCCCATCCGGTCGCGGTCGCCGAGGGTTTCGAGGGCGCCGAGGGGCTGGCCGGCTCGGTTGCGTCGGTGCATGCGGATGCTGTCGCCCGGCTCGCTGCAGCGCGTTCGGTTCTCGCGGAGGCCCTGGCCGCGATCCCCGTTGGGTTGCTCAGTGATGCGGAAGCGGTCACGGCGTTGAAGGAAGTGGAGGCGATTGGGCGGACGGTGGACGCCGCCCGGGTCAACACGGCGACGGACGTGGATCGGCGGGCGCGGGTGCTCGGCCGGGACGGGCTGGCCTGGAGGATGGGCTGCACGGGCCCCTGGGACGTCCTGACCCGGGTGACGCGGGTGTCGGCCAGGGAAGTGAAGCGGAGGACGAAGCTCGGGGACGCGGTGTTGCCGCGGCCGTGCGGTGGGAGCAGCTGGTTGCCGCCGTTGTTCCCGGCCGTTGGCGCCGCGCTGACGGCGGGGGAGATCGGGGTGGAGACCGCGGAGCTGATCGTCACGGGGCTGCAGACGATCAGTCACCGGGTGGCGCCGGATGACTTGCTGACGGCGGAGCGGGCTTTGGTCGCCACGGCGGCCGGTTTGATCACCCCGGAAACCGAGAACCTCGCCGGCGCCGGGGTCCCCGCGGCTGCGGATCTGATCCGCGGCATGGTGCTCCAGTGGCAGGCGGCCCTGGACCCGGACGGGGTGCTCCCGCAGGAGGATGTGTTCGAGGCGAAGTCGAACATCGGCTTCGGACAGCTCAAGAACGGGTTGTATCCGGTGAAGGGTGGGGTGACGCCGGAACTGTTCGGAATGATGAACACCCTCTTCGACGCCTTCCTCAGCTTCCACGCCCGGCCCGCATTCCCGACCGAGGAGGAACAGGCGCTGATGGATTCGGGGCAGATGATCCCCGGCGCCGAAACCGCAGGCGACGCCGGCACGGGCCCGGAGCTGGACGTGATCGAGGCCGAGCTGCGGGAACGCCGCCAGGACACCCGCACCAGCGGGGAGAAACGCGCGGACATCCTCCGGGCGTTGATCGAACACGCCGCCCGCGACCAGGACACGCCCAGCATGGGCGGGTCGGCTCCCACGGTGATGGTGCACGTGAACGCCGCCGACCTCGCGAGCGGGGTCGGGGTGGGGTGGATCGACGGCGTCGAAGCCCCGGTGTCGCTGAAGACGGTGCACCAGCGCATCTGCGACGGCGGCTTCCAAGGGGTGCTGTTCGGGGCCAACAACCAGGTCCTCAAGCTCGGCCCGGAACGGCGGTATTTCAACCGGGCGCAGCGGCGGGCGATCACCGCCCGGGACGGCGGGTGCATCATCCCCGGCTGCAAGGCCCCCGCGCACTGGGCCGAGGTACACCATGTGAAGCCGTGGGCGAAAGACGGCCCGACGAATGTCGACAACGGGGTCCTGTTGTGTTGGTTCCATCACCACACGATCGACACCTCGGGGTGGGAAATCCGGATGGTGAAGGGCTCACCACAAGTGCGGGCCCCCGGACTGATCGACCCGCAACGACTCTGGCGGCCACCGAACCGGCACCGCGCCCATCAGGTCCTCACCGGACCACCCAACCGCGACTGACCGGGGACACGGGCAACGTGGCGCATCCGCTTCTCACTGCTCGACACGGGGGTGCTACCGGGGCTCGGTTAGACTCACAGCGTGTCGACCACCCCCGAACCGATCAACCGCATCACGGTTGAAGAACGCCTGTTCAGCCTCGTGCTGGCACTGATAGCGACCGAAATCGGCCTGACGAAGGCCGACATCCTGTCGACTGTTCAGGGCTACCGGCAGCGTTACGTGCACAGCGGCGACAATGCGAGCCTAGAACGGCAGTTCGAGCGGGACAAGGACGACATCCGCGAACTCGGGATCCCGCTCGAGACCGTCGAACAGCCCGAGGATCCAGGGAACAACCGCAATCTGCGCTACCGGATCCCCAAGGGCCTCTACGAACTTCCGACGGACGTATCGTTCTCCGGCGACGAACTGATGCTGCTCAAACTTGCCGCAACCGTGTGGAAGGAGGGCTCGCTCTCGGCGGAGTCCCGGCGCGCCCTGACCAAGCTCAACGCGCTCGGGGGAGCGGACGGCGACCCCGTGCTCGGGTATGCCCCGACCCTCCGGGTCCGCGACGCCTCCTTCGAGCCGCTCAGCAAGGCCATGGACCGCGCGCACGTGGTCTCGTTCCTGTACCTCAAGCCGGGCGAGGCGGCCCCGCGGCGCCGGAAGGTGGCGCCGCGCGCCGTCGTCCAGCACGAGAGCCGCTGGCACCTGTTCGGCACCGACCTCGACGCCGGTGCCACCCGTACCTTCCTGCTCTCCCGCATCGTCGGACCGGTCACGGTCGTCCCGGACCTGATCGCACCCGAATCCGGGCCGGATGCCGGCCAGGCCGCCCTCGCTGAACTCGACGCCCTTTTCACGGCCAACGTCGCTGAGATCGAGGTCCTCCCGGGCACCGATGCCGCCGTCCGCCTCGGCAAGCGGGCAGCGGATGCCCTCGGCGCCGAGCCGACCGGAGCGCTCGTCCTGCACTACACCGACCTGAACATCCTCGCGGACGAACTCGCCGGGTTCGGGCCAGAGGTGCTCGTGCTCTCCCCGCCGGCCCTCCGGGACGCCGTGCTCGACCGACTCCTCCTCGTCCGCGACGCCCACGAACACCACGAACTCCTCGAGCCGCTCGAGGCTCGCTCATGAGCCCCCGCGTGCCGCTCGGCGCCCCAGACAAGCTCACCTTCCTGCTCTCGCTCGTCCCGTATCTCATCGACCACGACGGCATCAGCGTCACCGACGTCGCCGCGCACTTCGGTGTCACGCCCGAGCGGGTACGCGACGCGGTCACCCTGATCGCCGTCTCCGGGGTGCCCGGCGACACGAGCCAGTACCTGCCCGGGGATCTCTTCGACATCGAGTGGGGCCAGTTCGAGTCCGACGACACGATCGTGTTGACCCATCTCGTCGCGATCGAGGATTCCCCCCGGTTCTCCGCACGCGAGGCGGCCGCGCTCATCGCCGGCCTGCAGTACCTCTCCTCGCTTCCCGAGAACGCAGACCGGGATGCGATCGCATCACTGATGGCCAAGCTCACCCGGAGCGCTACCGCCGCGCCGAGCCAGCTCGCCGTGTCCGCGAGCGCCTCGGGAACGGCGATCTCCGTCATCCAGTCCGCCCTGCAGACCGGCGTCCAGGTCCGGTTCGACTACCTGAACGCCCGCGGCGGTCAGGAAGAACGCTACGTCGACCCGCTCCGCGTCGAATCCGTCGACCGGGACTGGTACCTGCGCGGCTGGTGCCACCTGCGCGGCGCCGTCCGGACCTTCCGGCTCGACCGGATGAGTACGCTCACCGCCACCGACCGCCCCGTGACGAGCCGCACCGAAGACCTGATCCTGCCCGACGCCCTGTTCCAGGGCTCCGAATCCGACCTCGACGTGGTCGTCGAGCTCGCGGCCGGCGCGCTGCCGCTCCTGGGCGACTACCTGTCTGGCCGCCCGGTCCAGCAACTCGCCGGTGACCGGGTCAGGGCGACGCTGCGTGTCTCGCACTATCACGCGCTCAAACGCCTCGTCGCGGGTCTCTCCGGGGTCGTCACCGTCGTCGAGCCCGCTGCCGCTCGCGAGATCGTGCGCGCGTGGGCGGATGCCGGTGCGGCGCGCTATCCGGAGCCTGCGGCATCCGCCGCAGCGGCAGGGCCGGGGGAGTAGCCGATGCCGTGGTGGAGCTGGGTGCTGATCTGGACCGGGCTGGTGCTTGTCCTGCTCGGAATGCTGGCCTGGTTCGCCGTGCTGCTGTTCCGGAAGCTCATGGTGCTCGCGGATGCCGTCGGTGCGCTCGGTGACCTCGTGGGAGCGCTCGACGCGGACCCGGAGGAGGAGACGGAGCCGCCGCGGCGTCCCGCGATCTTCGCGGACTGGAACGAGCTCGCCAGGACCGTCGACCTGCAACGCACCGCTCGGGAACGTCGAAGGCAGGAACGGCGGGATCGTCGGATTGCCAGAGGTAAGCTATTGCAACACGGTCCGATCGTCAGACCTGACCCACCGATGAAGAGGACACACCCTCATGCTTAACAACCTGACCGGATGGCACTTCCTGATCATCCTTGTCATCGTTCTGTTGCTCTTCGGTGCGCCCAAGCTTCCCGCGCTCGCGCGCAGCCTTGGCCAGTCGATGAAGATCTTCAAGAGCGAGATCCGCAGCGACGAGCCCGCTGAGACGAAGAGCGCACCGGGGACGGACTCCGCCCCGGGAGCCGACGCGCCCGATCCGACGACAAAGCCGTAACCTCCGTGCCTGGGCGCACTCCTCGGCGCACGACTCGGCGCACGGCCCCTGACGGGAAGATGTCCCTCGGACAGCACCTTCTCGAGCTGCGGAAACGCCTGTTCCTTGCCGCCGCCGGAATCCTCGTCGGCGCCGTGATCGGCTATTTCCTGTCCGATTTCGTCTGGAACGCCCTCAGGGAGCCGATCTACACGATCGCGTCCGCACAGGGGCGTAGCGCACAGCTGAACTACCCGGACATCACGAGCGCCTTCGACCTCAAGCTCAAGATCTCCGTCTACGTGGGAATCGTCATCTCGAGCCCGATGTGGCTGTACCAGGTCTTCGCCTTCCTGATGCCGGGATTGACCCGCACCGAGAAGCGCTACACCTTCGGCTTCTTCTTCACTGCGGTACCGCTGTTCCTGGCGGGCTGCGCCGCCGGCTTCTACGTGCTTCCGCACGTCGTCGAGCTCATGACGGGCTTCGCACCGTCACAGGATGCCGCGCTCATCACCGCCCAGAGCTACTTCGACTTCGTGCTCAAGCTCGTCGTCGCGATCGGGATCGCGTTCGTCCTGCCCGTCTTCATCGTGCTGCTGAACTTCGCGGGGGTGATCAGCGCGACGTCGATCATCAAGTCCTGGCGGGTCGCCATCCTCGTCATCATCCTCTTCACCGCGATCGCGACCCCCGCAGCCGACGTCGTGTCGATGTTCCTCCTCGCCATTCCGATGGTGGTGCTGTACTTCGCCGCGTACGGGGTCGCCCTCCTGCATGACCGGCGTGCCGCCCGGCGCGCCCTCGCCTTCGAACAGGAGCTGGCGCTCTAGGCGTCTCCCATGACCTCTCTCCAGACCCCGGCCGAGCCGACGCCCGCCGAACGCTTCGCAGCGGCACGTGACCGGGCGAGCCGCCCGCGGCTCTCCGCTTTCCGCGCCGGCCTCCGGTTCGACCTCGACCCCTTCCAAATCGCCGCCTGCGCCTCGCTCGAGGACGGCAACAGCGTCCTCGTCGCGGCCCCGACCGGCGCGGGCAAGACCCTGATCGCGGAGTTCGCGATCTACCTCGCGATGAAGCAGTCGACCAAGAAGGTCTTCTACACCGCGCCGATGAAGGCGCTCAGCAACCAGAAGTTCCAGGAACTCGTCGCCGAGTACGGGGCAGACGAAGTCGGACTCCTCACCGGCGACACCAACGTGAACCCGCAGGCCCGCATCGTCGTCATGACGACAGAGGTACTGCGCAACATGCTCTACGCGGACTCGGACCTCCTCACCAACCTCGCCTTCGTGGTCCTCGACGAAGTGCACTTCCTCGCCGACCGGTTCCGCGGCGCCGTCTGGGAAGAAGTCATCATCCACCTGCCCCAGAACGTGCGGATGGTGTCGCTGAGCGCGACCGTGTCCAACGCGGAGGAGTTCGGCGACTGGCTGCAGGCCGTCCGCGGCGAGACCGACGTCATCGTTTCCGAGGAACGCCCGGTGCCCCTCGAACAGCACGTACTCGTCAAGAGCAAGATGCTCGACCTGTTCGACTCCGCGGGAGCCGCGGGAACCCACCGGGTGAACCCGGAACTGGTCCGCCTGGCCCAGGGCGCCGGCCGTGGCGTCACTGACCGCCAGGGAGACCGGCGCGGGGGCAACCGCGGTCGGTCGCAACCCCCACGGTCGACCTTCGAGCCGGGCAGGATGGACCGCGCCGAGATCGTCCGCCTCCTCGGCGGCAAGCACCTCCTCCCGGCGATCTTCTTCATCTTCAGCCGGGTCGGCTGCGACCAGGCGGTCAACCAGGTCCTGCGGGCGGGTGTCCGCCTGACCGATGCCGCCGAACGCGCCGAGATCCGCGCGATCGTGGACGAACGCTGCCGCACCCTGCTCGACGAGGACCTCGGCGTGCTCGGCTACTTCGAGTGGCTCGATGGCCTCGAACGCGGCGTCGCCGCCCACCACGCCGGCATGCTGCCCGCCTTCAAGGAGGTCGTCGAGGAGCTCTTCCAGAAGAAGCTCGTCAAGGCGGTCTTCGCGACGGAGACGCTCGCCCTCGGCATCAACATGCCCGCGCGAACCGTCGTCCTCGACAAGCTCGAAAAGTTCAACGGCGAGGCCCGCGTGCCGATCACGCCGGGGGAGTACACCCAGCTCACCGGACGCGCCGGCCGGCGCGGCATCGACGTCGAAGGCCACTCGGTGATCCAGTGGGCCTCCGGGCTCGACCCTCAGACCGTCGCCTCACTCGCGTCCCGCCGCACGTACCCGCTCAACTCGAGCTTCAAGCCGACATACAACATGGCCGTGAACCTGATCGACCAGTTCGGCCGTGACCGCACCCGCACGGTCTTGGAATCCTCGTTCGCCCAGTTCCAGGCCGACCGCGCCGTCGTCGACATGGCCAGGGCCGTGCGCCAGCAGGAGGAATCCCTCACGGGCTTCGCCGCCTCGATGGTCTGCCACCTCGGCGACTTCACCGAGTACTCGGCGATCCGTCGCCGGCTCACCGAGGTCGAGCGCGAGACGCTCACGGGGGAGACCGGCGCCCGCGCTGCGAAGGAACGTCGCCAGCGCGAACTTGCGAGCCTTCGCAAGCGGCTCCGCGCGCATCCGTGCCACAACTGTCCCGAACGCGAGTCGCACGCCCGCTGGGCGCAGCGCTGGTGGAAACTGCGTCGAGAGACGGATGCGCTCACGAAACAGATCACGACCCGCACCGGTGCCGTCGCGCGCGTCTTCGACCGTGTCACCGAGGTCCTGCTCGGTTACGGCTACCTGCTCGAAGACCAGGCCGGCGCGGTGACGCTGAGCGAGAGCGGCCTCATCCTTCGGCGGATCTACGCCGACAGGGACCTGCTCGTCGCCGAGTCCCTCCGCCGCGGGCTGTGGAACGACCTCGACCCGGCCGGACTCGCCGCGATGGCCTGCGCCCTCGTCTTCGAGCCGCGGCGCGAGGAAGGGCTCATCGACGAGCGGTACCTGCCCCGGGGACCGTTCCGGGCCGCCCTGCACGACACCCAGGAGCTCTGGAGCCGCCTCGACGACCTCGAACGCGACCACCAGCTGCCGGGCAGCAACCCGCTCGCGGTCGGGCTCTCCCTCGCCATGTGGAAGTGGGCCAGGGACGGTTCGCTCATCGACGTCCTCGACGAGGCCGAGATGGCCGCGGGGGACTTCGTGCGCTGGACCAAGCAGACCATCGATCTCCTCGACCAGCTGTCCGTCGTCGCCGATGCTCCGGTCGGCACGACCGCCCGGATCGCGCTCGACGCCATTCGGCGCGGCATCGTCGCCTACTCCTCGTTCGCCTAGGCCGTGCGAGTGACTGGTGTGCCGATGAACAACGTCGAGACGGCTAGGGATCGAGAGGAATTCCGGTTGCCCCTCCCGGCGGCCGTTGTGCTCGCCGCCGCCGCGGGAGCGATCCTCGACGGCGGTTTCCCCGACCGTTCGTGGTGGGTCCTGGCGCCTATTGGGGTCGTGCTGATGTTCCTCGCCCTGCTCGGTCGCCGCCCGGCGCCTGCCCTTCTCGTCGGTATGGTCGCCGGACTATCGTTCTGGCTGATCCACATCAGCTGGATCACCCTCTACCTGGGCCCGGTGCCCTGGCTCGCACTCGGAGGGCTCGAGGCGATCTTCTTCGGCGTCGGCCTCTGGCTCGTCGCCGTCGTCCTGAACCGCGGCCCGCGGGCGTGGCCCACGCGCTGGGGACGCCTGGGCATGGTCCCGTTGGTCGTTGCCGGCCTCTGGACGGCGCGTGAGGCGATTTCCGCCGTCTGGCCGTACGGCGGCTTCGCCTGGGGGCGCGTGGCTATCTCGCAGTCGGAGAGCCCGTTCGCGGGCCTCGTGGCCTGGGTCGGGATGTCCGGACTCAGCTTCCTGATGGTCTGGCTCAGTGCGCTCGCGCTGCAGTTGCTGCGGGAGGTCGGCTGGGGAGTGCTCGCCCGGTGGACGGTGCTCACGGCATCCGTCGCCCTGCTGCTCGTCGTGCCCGCCGTCTCCATCGCCCAGTCGGGGGAGACCAGGATCGCCGCCGTCCAGGGCGCTTCCGATGCCGGGCTGTTCGCACAGTATTCGCCGGGGCAGATCCTCTCCGACCACACCTCGGCGACCCTGCCGCTGGTCGGGGATCCGGTCGACTTCGTCGTGTGGCCGGAAAACGGCAGTGACATCGACCCGACCCGGTCGCAGGACGCCGCACACGTCCTCGACTACGTGAGCCGCGCGATGATGGCCCCGCTCATCACGGGCACGATCACCTACCGGGACGGCAAGTACTACAACACGAGCGTGCTCTGGAAGGCGGGGGAGGGGGCCACGGCCCTCTACGACAAAGTGCACCCGGTTCCTTTCGCGGAATACATGCCTGATCGGGTTTTCTGGCGTCCTTTTGCCCCGGAGTTGATCGACCTGATCTCTCGGGACTACCAGCTCGGCACCCAACCGAACGTCTTCGACGTCAACGGGATACTGGCCGGCATCGCGATCTGCTTCGACATCGCCGACGACCAGCTCGTGCACCAGATGATCGACTCCGGGGCGACGGTCATCCTCGCCCAGACCAACAACGCCGACTTCGGGCACACGGACGAGAGCGTCCAGCAGCTGGCGATCGCCCGGCTGCGCGCGATCGAGGCCGGGCGCACCGTCGTCAATATCTCGACGGTCGGCTCGAGCGCCATCATCGCGCCGGACGGCTACACGATCGACAGCCTGCCGACCTGGGTCCCCGGCTCCATGGTGCAGACCGTTCCACTCAGCACGACGGTGACCCCGGCGATGGCGGCCGGCCGGGGAATCGAGTGGCTCGTCTCCGGACTCGGCCTCGCGGGGCTCGTCTTCTGCCTGGTCTTCGCGCCGTCCACACGACGGCACGCGCGCTGGCGTGCGACCGCGGTGCCGGTTCGACCGGTTCGCCCGGTTAACGCAGAACGCACCCGACAGAATCGGGTGCGTGCGTAGTGTCTGCTCGGCGTCAGGCGCCGATCTTCTGCTGTCCGCGACGTGCGCGCAGGAACGCCAGGCGCTCCTCGAGCAGTTCCTCGAGCTCGGGACGGGTGCGACGTTCCAGGAGCATGTCCCAGTGCGTGCGCGGTACCTTCTCGGCCGAGTGATCGACGATGACGGGCTTGGAATCGACGAGCCGGGTGGCCGTCTGGGAACAGAACCTGCATTCCCACTCGTCGGGGGCTTCCGCCTCCGCCGAAAAGATCATCACCGTCTCTCGTGAGCACGTTGCACACAGATATGTGTGACTAACTCGTGGTGAAAAGGTTACGCCCTCTTCGCTTTGAAGGCTTTGTGCGCCCAACCTCATGCCACGCAAACTGCGATCCGCCATTGTGTGGTCTCCTCTCGCGATGCAACTCTCAGTTATAAACCGTCAAGCTGGGCGTTATCTTTCCGTTATGCCCGTACTCGGTGATAACTCTCAGTTTCGGAAGCGGGATTTATGGCAGCCCGGGCGTGTCGCGCTCGGACCTGCGACCGATCAGCGCAGCGGCGAGGTCCGTCCGGTCGGTCACGAGGCCGTCGATGCCGGTGTCCAGCAGGCGTTCCATGGCCGCGGGGTCGTTGACTGTCCAGACATGCACCTCAACGCCGACCGAATGGACGGCTCGCACGAAGTGGGGGGTCACGACACGCAGCACGGACGCCGTCTCGGGTACCTGAACAGCGACGCATCCGCTGAGAACACGCCGGAGGAGTGCCGCATTCCCGAGCCGGGCGGCGACGACAACCTGCGCGACGATGGCCGCCGAGGCACTCGAGGCCACGCCAGGCAGGAGCCGGACCGTCCGTCTGCGGCGTTCCTCGGAGAAGGAAGTCACGAGGACCCGGTCGGTCGCGCCCGCCGCGAGCACGGCGGCGGCCGTCGCGGCGACGGCGTCCTCTGACTTCACGTCGAGGTTGAATCGCGCCTCCGGGAAGGCGTCGAGCGCTTCCGTGAGAGTGGAGAAGGACTGGCCGAAGCCGAGATCGATCCGTTGCAGTTCGGTGACGCGCAGCTCTTCGAGATGGATGTCCAGCTCGGGCAGGGCAAGGCGGGCGTCATGGCTGAGCACCGCGACCCCGTCCCTGGACGAGTGAACGTCTGTCTCCAGATGGGTCGCACCGTTGTCCAGAGCGTGCCGGAACGCGAGGACCGTGTTCTCCGGTGCGTTCAGCGCGAACCCGCGGTGGGCGAAAATGCGCGGGGGCGGCCCGGCCAGGAACGAGGAGGGGCCGCCCGAGACCACGGGACTACCCCTCTGCGGCGTGCGAGGGTGCGGGCGTCGTGGGTGCAGCCATAGTCGATGCGGCTGCAGGGGGAGTGGCGACCGGGGGAGTGGCGACTTGAGCGGTGGCCTCCGGGGAAACGGCGGACCCGGCGACGGGCCGATCGCCGAACGCGCGGCCGATGCCCTTCATCGCCTCGGTGAGTTCACTCGGCACGATCCAGAGCTTGTTCGCGCTGCCCTCTGCGAGCTTCGGGAGAGTCATCAGGTACTGGTACGCGAGGAGCTTCGGGTCGGGGTCGCCCTCGTGGATCGCCCGGAACACGGTCGTGATCGCCTCGGCTTCACCCTGTGCGCGGAGGACGGCCGCCTTCGCGTCGCCCTCTGCGGAGAGGATGGCCGCCTGGCGGGCGCCTTCCGCGGTGAGAATGGCGGACTGCTTGGTGCCCTCCGCGGTCAGGATCAGCGCACGACGGTCACGCTCGGCACGCATCTGCTTCTCCATCGAGTCCTGGATGGAGTGCGGCGGATCGATGGCCTTGAGCTCGACCCTGCCGACCCGGATGCCCCACTTGCCCGTGGCCTCGTCGAGCACGATGCGGAGCTGGCCGTTGATGTTGTCGCGGCTCGTGAGCGCTTCCTCGAGGTTCAGCCCGCCGACGACGTTACGGAGGGTCGTCGTGGTGAGCAGTTCGACCGCGCCGAGGTAGTTGGCGATCTCGTAGGTCGCCGCCCGGGCATCCGTCACCTGGAAGTACACGACCGTGTCGATCGACACGACGAGGTTGTCCTCGGTGATCACCGGCTGGGGCGGAAAGGATACGACCTGCTCGCGCAGGTCGATGAGGGGACGCAGTCGATCGACGAACGGGATCAGGATGTTGAGGCCGGGCATGAGCGTCTTGTGGTACCGGCCCAGCCTCTCCACGACCCCGGCCCTGGCCTGGGGGATGATGCGGATGGACTTCGCGAGGGTGACGATCACGAAGATGACGAGCGCCGCGACGAAAGCGACGACGATCACCTGCACGACAACCTGGGTCGGATCACTCATGAAATGTTCCTTTCTGCCGGGATGACCACTGCGGTCGCCCCGTCGATGGCGATGACGATGACACGTTCGCCCGGCGCGAAGACGGCCGGTTCGACCAGCGGGGAGAAGCGCGCGGTCCAGGTCTCGCCGTTCGCGAGGCGAACCTGGGCCAACGGCCCGGTCGAGCTCACGATATGACCGTCCTGGCCGAGGAGCGCGTCGACGTTGCTGAGGGTCGGGTCGCCGCCGCGTTTGAGTACCCGGAGCAGGGGTGGGCGGATGCCGAGCAGCAGCACCATGGACAGAAGGGCGGCGATCACGAGCTGGCCCCACCACGGCACACCGAAGAGGCCGGAAACCAGGCCGCCGAGGCTGCCGAGCGAGATCATCAGGAACGTGAGGTCCAGAGTGACCATCTCGATGGTGATGAAGATCAGTATGAGCACCAGCCAGACAACCCACGCGTAATTTGCAGCGAATACGTCCATCGTGACCCTCCCCATTGTGTTCCCCTTCTCAAACTAGCAGGTGTGCCGACACGGGCGGGGGGCGGGGTTCTTGGTAAGGTCTTCTGCTAGACCCAGTTCGTTATTTGAGGAGTTCGTGTGACCAACCCACTTGCCGCAGGTTCACTGAACGGACAGCGTGTCCTTGTCACCGGTTCTTCCCGGGGCGTGGGAGCCGCAACCGTCGGAATCTTCGCGGAGGCCGGAGCGAGCGTCGTCATCAACTTCCGCAACAAGGAGGCGCGGGCGATCAAGGTCGCCGACGCCATCCGCGCGGCCGGCGGAACGGCCATCACCGCGGGCGCCGACCTCACCGATGAGGCCTCCGTTGCGGCCATGATCGAGACGATCCGTGCTGAATACGGCGGACTCGACATCCTCGTGATGAATGCCTCCGGTGGCATGGAAACCGGGATGGCGCCCGACTATGCGATGAAGCTCAACCGGGATGCCCAGCTCAACCTCCTCGCGGCCGTCCGCCCCCTGCTGGGCGCCGGAGCCAGGGTCGTGTTTGTCACGAGCCACCAGGCGCACTTCTTCGAGACCGCCCCGACGATGCCGGAGTACGTGCCGGTCGCACGGAGCAAGCGCGCCGGTGAAGACGCCCTGCGCGCGCTCATCCCCGAACTCGAGTCCGACGGCATCGGCTTCGTCGTGGTCTCCGGCGACATCATCGAGGGCACCGTCACCGCGACCCTCCTCGAGCGTTCGAGCCCCGGAACGATGAGCGCCCGCAAGGTCGCCGCCGGTCGTCTCTACAACGTGAGCGAATTCGCCGCGGAAGTCGCCCTGGCCGCCGTCGAGCCGGTTCCCGCGGGCAACACTCGGTACGTCGGCGACACGACGGACATGGTCACGGACTAGAAAGCGCTACTGGCAAGCGGCGACGCGCACGCGGGCCGGAACGTCAGTCGGTGACGGTGCTCTGCGCTCCACGGCCGAGGGTGAAGGACATCACCAGCTGCACGAGGCCGGAGACGATCAGGAAGACGCCGCCGACGACGACGAGCACCCCCAGTGAATCGACGGGGGAGAGCAGCACCACGATGCCGGCGACGATGCTGATCACCGCGAAGAGGATTCCGAACCATCGGCTGGAATCCGACGCAGTCTCGACGAGCGCCGCGACGCCTTCGATCAGCCACGAGATCCCGATGACCATGCCGAGCACGGCAAGGGACCCGATCGGATTCCGGATCGCGACGATGCCCGCGACCAGCAGCAGGACGCCCAGCAGGATGTTCAGCACGCGGACTCCGGCGCTTCCCCCGGCCATCGCGATGCCGCGAACGATGCGCGCGATCCCGCCGACCAGGAAGTAGAGCCCGAAGAGCACCGCAATGACGTTGAGGGTCGCGCCTGGCCAGACCAGGATCATCACTCCGAGGATCACGGCGACCACACCGCCGATGGCCATGGCCGTTCGGATGGTGGTCACTTCCGACTTGCTCAGGGTCCGTGGATCGATCGTGAGATCGAATACGGCGACGGGGTTCGACATGGCTGCGCTCCTCGGACTCGGGAACCCCGCGAATGAGGGGTTCGGTCACCGAGACTGTAGCGAAGAGGGCACCTCTGGCGCAATGGCCGAGTGGGGGAGTTCCGGGGTTTCTGCACGAGGCCGCCCAAGCGAGCGATGCTGCTTGAATGGAGCCATGACGAGCATCTCCCCGACACCGAACCTCCCGTTGCCGCGTGCGCACGCCGCAGACGTCCACGACCTGATCCGAGTGCAGGGTGCCAGGGAGAACAACCTCAAGAACGTCACCGTCGACATCCCCAAACGTCGACTGACGGTGTTCACCGGCGTCTCCGGTTCCGGCAAGAGCTCCCTCGTGTTCGGCACGATCGCCGCGGAGTCCCAGCGGATGATCAACGAGACGTACAGCGCCTTCCTGCAGGGCTTCATGCCGACCCTGGCCCGGCCGGACGTGGACGTGCTCGAGGGACTCACGACGGCGATCATCGTCGACCAGGAACGGATGGGCGCCAATTCCCGGTCGACCGTCGGAACCGCGACCGACGCGAACTCGCTGCTGCGCATCCTCTTCAGCAGGCTGGGACAGCCGCACATCGGCTCGCCTCAGGCCTATTCCTTCAACGTCGCCTCCATCAGCGGAGCGGGCGCCGTGACGATGGAACGGGCGGGGAAGACCGTGAAGGAACGGCGGAGCTTCACGGTCACCGGAGGCATGTGCCCGCGCTGCGAAGGCATGGGAACGATCAACGACATCGATCTGACGCAGCTCTTTGACGCGGCCAAGTCGCTCAACCAGGGGGCGCTCACCATCCCCGGCTACACGCCGGACGGCTGGGGCGTGCGGATCTTCACCGGGTCCGGTTTCCTCGACGCCGACAAGCCGATCCGCGACTACAGCGCGCAGGAACTGGAGGACTTCCTCTACCGGGAACCGGTCAAGGTGAAGGTGGGGGACATCAACATGACGTACGAGGGCCTCGTGCCCAAGGTGCAGAAGGCATTCCTCTCCAAGGACCGTGAGGCGATGCAGCCGCACATCCGCGTGTTCGTCGACCGCGCGGTCACGTTTACGACCTGCCCGGAGTGCCGGGGGACCCGCCTCAGCGCGGCCGCCCGGTCCTCAATGGTCTCCGGGATCAGTATCGCGGATGCCTGTTCCCTGCAGATCAGCGATCTGGCCAGCTGGGTGCGCGGCCTCGATGAACCGTCCGTTTCGCCGCTCCTGAGCGTGCTGCGCCAGCTCCTGGACTCCTTCGTGGAGATCGGACTGGGGTATCTGTCTCTCGATCGGCCCGCCGGAACGCTGTCCGGTGGTGAAGCGCAGCGCACCAAGATGATCCGGCACCTGGGCTCCTCGCTGACCGACGTCACCTACGTCTTCGACGAACCCACCATCGGCCTGCACCCCCACGACATCGAACGCATGAACACGCTCCTGCTGCAGCTGCGCGACAAGGGGAACACCGTCCTCGTGGTCGAACACAAACCGGAGACGATCGTGATCGCCGACCACGTCGTCGACCTCGGCCCTGGCGCGGGAACGGCAGGCGGAACCGTCTGCTTCGAGGGCACCGTCGAGGAGCTACGGACGAGTGGAACTCTCACGGGTCGCCATTTCGACGACCGCTCCGTCCTCAAAGACACCGTACGCACACCCACGGGGGCACTGGAGATCCGCGGTGCGACGAAGAACAACCTGCAGAACGTCGACGTCGACATCCCGCTCGGCGTGCTCGTCGTGCTGACCGGGGTCGCCGGGTCGGGAAAGAGTTCGCTCGTGCACGGGTCGATCCCGGCAGGGGCCGACGTCGTGTCGATCGACCAGGGCGGTATCCGGGGTTCCCGGCGTAGCAACCCGGCGACATACACCGGAATGCTCGAGCCGATCCGCAAGGCCTTCGCCAAGGCCAACGGCGTCAAGCCGGCCCTGTTCAGTTCCAATTCGGAGGGTGCCTGCGCCAATTGCAACGGGGCGGGCGTCATCTACACCGACCTCGGCGTTCTGGCCACCGTCGCGACGACCTGCGAGGTGTGCGAAGGGAAGCGGTTCGAGGCATCCGTGCTCGAGTACCACCTCGGCGGACGCGACATCAGCGAGGTCCTCGCAATGTCGGTCACCGAAGCCGAGAAATTCTTCGGCGCGGGGGAGTCACGAACGCCGGCCGCTCACGCCATCCTGGTCCGGCTGGCGGATGTCGGGCTCGGCTACCTGAGCCTCGGCCAGCCGCTGACGACCCTCTCGGGGGGTGAACGCCAGCGGCTCAAGCTCGCGAGCCAGATGGCCGAGAAGGGCGATGTCTACGTTCTCGACGAGCCGACCACCGGCCTGCACCTCGCCGATGTCGAGCAGCTCCTGGGCCTGCTGGATCGCTTGGTCGATTCGGGCAAGTCCGTGATCGTCGTCGAACACCACCAGGCGGTCATGGCACACGCCGACTGGATCATCGACCTCGGCCCTGGCGCCGGACACGACGGCGGACGCATCGTCTTCGAAGGAACGCCCGCCGAACTCGTCGCCGCGCGGTCGACCCTCACCGGTCAGTTCCTCGCGGCGTACGTCGGCGCCTGACCGGGATCCCGGTGTTGGCGGTTGCCGTCGAACCGCCTTCGATATCCGGGATCGGTAATGACCGATAATGCACATTATGTCAGTTGGAGTTGCCACAGGCCATGACAGTGGTCAGCCGCGAGCTCAGGTCGGTGGCTCCCACAGCTCGATCGGAAGCCCCTCGGGATCGTGGATGCGCGCGAATCGGCCGTAGTCGGTCGTGTCCCACTCCGGTCGACGCTCGACAGGGACGCCCGCCGCCGTGAGCTCTGCGGCGAGTGCATCGAGGTCCGTGACACGGAGGTTGAGCATGAACGATTGCTTCTCCGAGAAATAGTCACTTTCGGAGGGAAAGGGCGCGAACACAGTCGGGCCCGCCTGCTGCTGCCAGACACCGGCCTGGCCCGCTTCGATACCGAGGTGCTCCCGGTACCAGGCGGCCCGGGCCTCCGGATCAGTGCTGCGGAAGAAGAGTCCTCCGATTCCCGTCACGGCCACTGTTCGCTCCCCTACTCGGTTCCTCGGATGAGACGTGTCAGCAGAGTCGCGGCGACCTCGTTGCCCTCGTCGGCGAGATGGCTCAGTTCGTCGAAGTCCTCCCGCGCGGCGGCGAACTGGGCCAGCTTGTCCGCCGCCAGTTCGTTGCCCTCGTCGACCAGACGGCGCAACTCGTCGATGTCACCGCGCTCCCCCGCGAGCCGCGCGAGCTGTTCTCCGGCGAGTTCACTGCCGGAATCCACCAGGGCGCGCAGTTCGACAAGGTCGCCGCGCTCCGCCGCCAGTTCGACGAGCCGGTTCGAGGCCTCTTCATTGCCCTCACCGGCCAGGCGTCGGAGAGTAGCCAGATCCATTGCGGTCATGCTGCAACGGTAGCGCGCGAGCCGCCCGGTTTCCAGAGTCCCCTTCAGCCGTACAGGCCGTCGAGCCACGCTGTCCATTCGGGCGGAAGGCCCGCAGCATCGTCATCGCCGAACCGGTGCACGGTCAGCCCGACGACCGCGCCGAAGGCGTTTCGGCCGAAGAACCGGTAGAGGGCGTCGTCCGTGCGGAGCCCGATGAAGTGCTCGGCGTTCCAGTCGACGGTGGCCGCGCTGGCAGGCACCCCCGGCAGCGCGACAGTGACCGTCTCCCCCACGACAGAAGCGGGCGTCAACCCGAGGGCGCTCCGGAGCGTCTCGAATCCCTCGGGACCGCCAGAGGCCGCCGGACCCTGTACGTCGGTGAAGACGGCACTGCGGCCCGCGAAATGCTCGAGGTACTCGGACAGGGTGTGCAGGTAGAACACGGTGTGCCTGCTCGCAGCGTCGTACTGGTTGTCCCAGTCGTCCTGGATGACGCCACTGTGCACCCAGCGGAGGAACGAACGGCCTCCGGGACGCGGTTCGATGACCTGTTCGAGCTGGTTGAACCATCCGTCGGTTCCCTCCATGCGGTTCACGTGGTGGGTCGGGCGCTCCGAGACCACGTCGACGCCGGGCATGCCGTCCGTCGGGAACAGCCACGCCGCCGTGTTGTGGGTGACGGCGTCCCACATCTGCTCAGGATCGCCGGGGTACTCCCCCTCGACGACGATCTCGAAGTCCGTGCTCATGTCAGTTCTCCCTGTCTGCTGGCGTGATGGTGTCTGCTGGCGTGGCGGTCTCCGCGGGCCGGGTGATGCTCGGGTGCAGCGCGAGGACGAGCCGGTGGGCGCGGCCACCCTCCGATTGCGGTGAATCGTAACGGGCGACGAGGGTCGCGACCGCGAGGGCGAGTTCGGTACTGAATCCGGCGCGATCGGCCGCGGACGCGAAGCGCAGTTCGCTGTCGATCGTGAATGTCGCGAGCGGACGGTGGGCGCGTGCGGACCGGTCGAGCAGGGTACCGACCTCCTGGACCAGGCGGGCGGCGACGGCGAGCATCCAGCGCGCCGAGAATTCGTTCACCCCGCGCCGCGGGTCCGGAGCCACTCCCCCGAGCGCGGATGGCGAGATCACGAATGACTGAGCCGTCGCCCGCATCACGCGCTCGGTCATGTTCCCCCTGCGGCGCTCGGTGACAAGCTCGATCAGGCCGTGACGTTCCAGTTCGCGCAGGTGGTAGTTGATCTTCTGCCGGGGCAGGCCGAGCCTGGCCGCGAGCGACGTGGCCGAACCGGGCGTGCCGAGCTCGGCGAGCAGTCGGCTGCGCGTGGGTTCGAGCGAGGCAGCCGCCGCGGCCGCGGTGTCGATGACGGCGACTTCAAGCATGTGCCCATGCTTTCACCGACAGTATTTTTTGTCAACAGATCGGATCGCCGGAAAGCGCGGGCGCGATCTCAGTCCCCCGAATTAGCAGATCCGACGCCGGGCAGTAAGTTTGCAGACGGAGGAAAGGAGTTTCGATGAGCAGAATCGTGGTTACCAACAGCGTGACCCTCGACGGCGTGATGCAGGCGCCCGGCCGGGCAAACGAGGATCGCAGGGATGGCTTCGACCTCGGCGGCTGGGCTCAGCCCTATGCCGACTCGGTGATGGGCAGCGTCATGGCCGCGGGAATCGGCGACGCAGGCGCCCTGCTCTTCGGACGCAAGACCTACGCGGACTTCGCATCGATCTGGCCGGCGATGACCGTCGAAAACCCGTACACCGAGGTGATCAACAACATCCCGAAGTACGTGACGTCGAAAACGCTTCCCGGCCCCCTGAGCTGGAACAACTCGATCCTGTTGAGCGGTGAGGCGACGACCACCGTCGCGGAACTCCGCGAGCAGCCCGGCAAGGACATCGTCATCCTGGGCAGCGGCGAGCTCGTGCGGGCGCTGATGCGCTGGGGCCTGATCGACCAGTACACGCTCCTGATCCACCCGTTGGTGCTCGGCACCGGTCGACGCCTCTTCCCGGACGGCGGCCCATCCGCTTCGCTCGACCTCGTCGACAGCCGGACGACGAGCACTGGCGTCATCATCGCGACCTATCGCCCCGCGGCCCCCGTCGCACCGGCACCGCCGGTGCCGCTTCCCGGACTCGCGTGACCGGACTCGCGTGACCGGACTCGCGTGACCGGACTCGTCTGACCGGACTCGTCTGACCTAGAGGTCGAGTTCCGATCGGCCGAACTTCTCGCGCAGGAAGCGGCTCTGGTCTTCGAGCGCTGCGAGATCCTTCGCGTAGAGCGCGGTGCGGATGCGATCGCTCTCGGTTTCGAGGATGTCGAGCTGTTCGATGAGTTCGTCCTGGGCCGTCTTCTTCCCTTCGACCCGGCTCGCGATCGCAAAGCTCCGTGGCAGGTTCACGAACCGTTGGATCGACGTCGGCAGGTAGTCGAGGATCATCTGCTCGACGGTATGGGCCTGGTCCGCCGCTTCGGACAGGTCCGTCCAGCGGGCGACGACCTGATCGAGGGCGTCCAGGATCCGGGCGATCCTGACGCTCGCTTCCTCGGGCAGGCGGCGGTTCTCCGACGTCATCGAACGCCTCAGCACGGCCAACTGGGCTGTTAGGTCTGCCGCTGACGCCACTCCCCCGTTTCCGTGCAGCGGCCCCGGCCGCAGGTCGACACGGTCGCGCGGCGCGACGAGCGCGCCGACCGCGTACATCGCGACGACGAGAACGGGCCACAGCGGGCCGAGACCGACCGCGACATGCGCGCCGAGTGTCGCGAGGCCCAGTGCCGAACCCGCGATGTTCTTGGTCGAGGCAAGCCATCGCGACACGCTACTGGTACCCACGAATGTCCTGGAATGCGCTCGACAGGTCGCCGTTCAGTGCATCGAACGCCTGGCCGCCGGTGAGCTTCGCCACGCTCGTGAGCTCGTCGACGTTGCCATTGCCGAAGAGCACGACGTAGGTCGCGATCGACCGGGTATCCTCGCCCTGCGCCGTGTAGTACGCCGCGAAGTCCTTCGACGTTGGCCCGTCGGTGTTCTCTCCGTCGGTCATGAGCACGATCGAGACGAAGGTGTCAGGTCGCTCGGCCTTCTGCTGCCGGGCGAGTGCATACGCGCGCTCCAGCGAGGCGTAGATCGCCGTGCCGCCGTCCGCGGAGAGCCCGTCCGCGACATCGCGGATCCGTTGCAGGGCCTCGGTCTTGTCCGCCTGCGGCACGTCGACGATCGTCGGGGTATCCGGGGCGGTACTGAACGGGATCAGGGTCACGCGCTCACGGTTGCGGAATGCGGCAAAACCGCCCGTCGTCGAGGAGTCCGCCCCGGCGAGGTTCTTGAGCGCCTGTTGGAGCGCGGTCAGCCGCTCCCCCGCCATCGACCCGGAGGTGTCGAGCACAAAGAGCGTCTGCGCGGGTGCCCTCACCGTGTCGAGGTACGTCCCGATCAGGGTGTTTGCGACCTCCAGGGTGTTCGGGAATGGCGTCTCGAAGAGGATGCCGGCCGGGAAGGCCGAGCCGGTGTCGATCCCGGGGACGCCGGGTCGCCGGTGGGTCTCCGACACGATTCTCCGCTGCACGGCGTCCGTGGTCAGCCAGGCCGTGAGGGTGTCGAAGAGCGGACGCTTGCCCGTGTCGGCCGAGGCCAGCAGGGTGAGCGGATAGTCGCTCGTGACGACTCCGTCGGTCGGCCGGACAATCGTGAGCGGCGCACCCTTGTCGGCGAGACCGAGGAGGACGGACTCGTAGTTGATGACGCCGTCGACGAGGGTGGGGTCTGCGACGAACTTGTCCGCGAGGAACCCCGAGGACCCGGCGGTGAGCTTCTGCCCGGAGAAGAACCGGGTCAGTTCCGGGCTGACCGCGGTCACGTCCGCATCGGTGAGAGCGGTTCCGGTGCCGGACAGCGCCGTTGCGACGGCGACGAGGGCACTGAACCCGGAGTTGGAGGCAGCGGGATTGGTCATGCCATAGGTGAATTCGCCGCCGGCGGCTGCGGCGGCGAGGTCCGCCCAGGTCGGCGGGGTGGAATCCCAGCCCAGCCGGGTTGCAACCTCTGGCCGGAGACCGAGGACGACCGGCGAACTCATGATCTTGACGCTCGAGGAGACGGCCTTGGCGGCCCCGGGAAGCAGCGACAGGTATCGGTTGTTCGGGAACCACGTCGCGTCATAGCGGCCGGCGGCGCGGCCGGAGGCCACGAGTTCCGTGCCGGCCAGGGTGCCGGTGTAGTCGAAGACCACCCGGATTCCCTTGTCCGCTGCGGCGGACTCCAGGATCGGAGCCATGTCCTTGACCTCGCTGCCCGCCAGGACCCGCAGGGTGCTGGCGTCGTTGGGCAGGCCGTCCTGCTCGTTCGGCTGCGCAACCGTGCAGCCGGCCAGCACGAGCGCCGTGACCGTGGCCAGGCCGAGGGTCTTCAGGAGGCGGCGCATGCTCAGTGCGCTTCCGGCCGGGCTCGCTCGAGGTATGCGGTGGCCTCGGCGAGGCGGGTCTGCAGGGTGTCGACCGTCTGGGCCATTGTCGCGACAGCCTTGAGCTTGTAGCTGTCCAGGGCGTCCATGGTCTCGTAGATGTTCTGGAAGGCCGTTTCCAACGATTCGAGACTGATGGTGGCGGATGCCGACTGCTCGCTGATGGCGACGGACTGGGTCTTGAGCATCTGCGAGGTCGACACGATCAGGTTCGAGGTCGTCGTGTTGAGGGCGGTGATCTGGTCGAGGACGAGCTTCTGGTTGGCGAGTGCCTGTGCGACGATCACGGCGGTGCGCAGGGCGGAGATCGTCGTCGTCGTCGCCCGTTCGACGCCCTTGATGAGTTCGACGTTGTTCTTCCGCACGACGTCGAGGGCGAGGTAGCCCTGGGCGCTCACGGCGAGCTGGGTGAGCAGGTCCTGGTGCTTCTGGCGGATCGTGAAGAGGAGGTCGCTCGTGAGCGCATCGGCCCTCGCCGGGTCGGTCGTCCTGACCGTGTCGATCTGTTCCACGAGCTGGGTGTCGAGTGCGCTCGTGAGGACGGCGTACTCCTGGAGCCGGCTCATCGTCTCCCAGAGCCGCACCTTCTCGCCTTCGACCGCTGCATTGTCCTTGAGCAGGGCGTCCTGCCCGTTCTGGAGCGAATGGATGATCTTGTTGAGCTGGCTTTGCGCGGAGGCGTACCGGGCGAAATAGCTGCGCAGCTTGTCCCGGAACGGGATCAGATTGAGGAGGAACTGTGCGACCCCGCCGTCGGCCCTCGACGGGTCGAGGTCCTCGATCGTTCCGCGGAGTTCGACGAGGGTGCTGGCGACCCGCCGCTGCGCGTCGGCCTCGTCACCCTTCCCGCGCGCGGCGGCAAGGGCTGCGACGGGGCGCTGAAGCATCCGGTTGCTGACCTCGGATGCGGCCCGGATCTCGTCACGGCCCATCTGGGCGACGTCGGTGATCTTCTTCTGGAATTCCGGCGCGGACGGGTCACGGTCGATGAGGTCCGCGACGAAGGCGCGCGCGCGTCCCTCGAGTTCCTGAGCGCGGGAGTCGTTGATCGGCATCATCGCGCTGGCCTGGGTGCCACCGATGTCCGGGACCGCGTTCGGCGGCACGAGCACGAGGCCGGTGTCGACGCTCGGGGCCGTTGTCGCACCGGCGGCCGGCCTCTCGCCCGGTGTGGGAGTGCTCAGGTCGAGGGATGCGTCTGCCATGGTGCTCCTTGGTCTCCGGATGAACGTTCAGCGGGAATGGTTCGGGTCATTTGTCGACGTTTGCGTCCGGGGACGCCAGCGGGGTGTCGTACCGCCCGCTGATGGTCGTGATCATCGCCTCGAGCGTCTCGTAGCTGGGCGGGTCGATGACGTTGACCGGACTTGCGGGCACCGTGAGGCCGTTATCGGCGAGGGCTGCCGTGAACACGGCAGGGTCGGCCGGACGGAACCCGTACTGCGCGGCGAGACGGGCGAGGCGAGGATCGGACTGGAGCAGCTCGCCGACCTGGGATCCCTGCTCGGACAGCGGAACCACCGTGTGCTTCGAGAGCACGGTCGGGTCCGGATACATCAGGACCATGTCGGGGGTGATGGCGCTGCGTCCGGTGGCGCTCATCTGCCGGCCGAGGAACTGGGCCTCATAGATCATCACGAGGGGCTTCGATCCGATTCCCTGGGAGAGGTAGTCCTCGAAGGGCGCCTCCGACGAGGAGGCTGAAAAGCCCTGCTGGAGGAAGAGCGCAGCCATCGGATCGATCACGGCGGCCTCCGCGTCCGCTGAACTGATGACGCTCTCCCCGTTGGCGACGTAGGACGCGATCGCGAGGTACATGGCCGCGGAATTCGACTGGCGGATGTCCGTGCTCGAGATCAGGATCGAGCGGGAGCTGTTGTAGCTCGCCGCGGCACCGGGGAGCTGATTCCAGCGGGTTCCTGCGGCGACGGCCTTGAGGTACTCGGCGACGTTCAGGTGCCAGGTGCCCGCGGCATCCTGGTTCGCGATTCCCGCGGATTGCAGGAGCGTCACGATCGGCAGGAAGGTCGCGATCGCGAGCGGCGAGTAGAACGGCGAGAACACGCTCCGCGCCCCGGCTTCACGCCGGATCTTCTCGGCGGCGGGCGCGGACGACGGGAACACGAAATCGACGCCGGTGAGATCGACGGAGGTGGCGATCTGGCGTGATCCCGCCGTGACGACCGCGACGTCGAGCCCCTTCTCGGCGAAGACCGCCCGGACGGCCGGATCGTCGAAGAACGGCTTCTTCTCCGAGCCGATGACCCCGTGTACGACGCGGAGGTCTGTGGCCGCCGGAGCGGTGCCGGTCGTTCCTCCGAACAGGCGTCCGCCGACCACGACGATGACGACGCCCACGATGAGCAGACCCGCGAGGACGAGCCCGATCACTCGCTTGGCTGTGGCGTTCATTCGATGGATACCGTCTGGATTCGGTGGTATGGCGTTGTGCAGGAGATCTGCACTGCAGACAATAGGGCATCCAGGGAAATTTCTGGTGAACTCATGCGCTGATCAGCGGTTGCTGGTACGGGGCTGGAGATTTCAGAGATTTCAGCCGCGGTCGGGCGGGTCCTCCTCGGGGTGCTGGTGGGTGACCATGCCGAATTCGTTCACCGGTTCGAATGCGTCCCTGTCCCACGCGCCCGGATGGGGCACCGGACAGTTCAGGATCGTGTCGTGGGCGCCGTGCACGATCGTGTGTTCGCTCATGGGATGGCCGCACACGGGGCACGGCGCTGTGTTGACCTGGCTCATGCGGCCAGCATAGAACCATTCGGGTTGTGCGGGGCCGAATCTCTCAGAGGCGAAATCCGCCGGCGACACGCCCGCCCCGGAAAGGTCACGCCTCGCCGAACCCCGATTCGATGAGCGTGGCGAGAGCGTCGACCGCCGCGGCCGCGCCGTCACCGGTCGCCGAGAGTTCGACCCGCGCGCCACGGGTCAGCCCGAGGCCCATGATGGCCAGGAGGCTCGCCGCATCGCGACCGTTGACCGTGACGGGAACGCCGAGGGTGGCGGCGAGGGTCACGAACTCCGCGGCGGGCCTGGCGTGCAGTCCGTCCGCGTTGATCAGGGTCACCGTCCGTGTCACTGTCGTGTCGACACCCGCATGACCGGGCCCGGCATCGGCGGCAGGGACCGGCACCTCGCCAGCTGGGGCACCGGAGTGCGATGCCCTCGCCGACCGGGCCGCCGACTCCACGGCAGGCAGATCGCCGCCGATCTGTGCGGCGACGGCGGCTGCGACGGCGCCTTCGACGAGGGGTGCGTCGGCGATGACGACCCGGGATCGGGTTTCATCATCGAGGAAGTCCAATGCCGATTCCGCGGTCAGGATTGCGGAGCCGAGGTCGCAGAGCACGACCACTCCCTTCCCTGCGTCCGCTGCCTCGATACCGGCCGCCACCTTGGCGAAGCTCGTTCCGATCCGGTCGTCGTCGGTGCCGCCTGCCGGCAGCATGCGCACGCTCGGTGCCATCTGGCGGGCGAGATCGACGAGGCCCTTGGCGATCAGCGAGCTGTGGGACACGAAGACGAGGCCGACGAGGGCGACGGTGGCGACAGGCGCCGGATCACTCATCGGCAACCCGCTCGGCGGTCTCGGCTGCGGCACGCAGAAGCAGGGCGCTGGACTGGGCGCCCGGATCGCGGTGTCCGATGGCTCGTTCGCCGAGATAGCTCGCGCGTCCCTTCCGTGCGACGAGCGGCTCGGTTGCAACCGCGCCTGCTTCCGCCGCATCCGCGGCCTCGACGAGGATGGCGACCGGCGTCGCTCCGGCACGTTCGGCAGCCGCCGCGGCGTCCACCGCAGGAGTCCAGGCGTCGACCATGGTCTTGTCGCCGCTCTCCGCCTTGCCCCTGAGCACGATTCCGTCCCGTGCCGCCGTCAACAGTGCGACGACCGCGGCACCGTCCAGGTCAGGCTTCCCCGCCACGGCAACGGCCGCCTTCAGGAAAGCCGTTCCGTAGAGCGGCCCTGCCGCGCCGCCCACCGTGGAGATGAGTGTCGTCGCAACGAGTTTGAGGACGTCGCCGGGGACGGACTCGGCCGGGAGGGTGTCGAGTTTCCCCAGCACAGCCTGGAAGCCACGGTCCATGTTCTCGCCGTGGTCGCCGTCGCCGATGTCCCTGTCGAGGGTGATCAGCTCCACGCGATGGTCGGCGATAACGTCCACACACTGCCGGATCCAGGCTTCAGCCCAGGTGACACTCAGATTCATGGAATCTCCTTCTACCGTCCCCACCGTAGCGCCGCAGTCTGCACCGGCGCATCCCAGAGCGCCGTGAGCTCGTCATCGAGTTTGAGAACGGTGATGGACATGCCCTGCATTTCGAGGGACGTGGTGAAATTCCCGACCAGCGTGCGGGTCACCGTGATCCCCTTGGCGGCAAGGACTTCTGCGGCCCTCCGGAAGACGATGTAGAGCTCGATCTGCGGGGTTCCGCCCATCCCGTTGACGAGGAGGAGCACCGAATCCCCGCTCACGAACGGAATGTCCTCGAGAATCGGGCCGAGGAGACGGTCGACGATGGCGTCTGCGGGCTCGAGCTTGATCCGCTCCCTTCCCGGCTCTCCGTGGATGCCGATGCCGATCTCGATCTCGTCCTCTGCCAGGGTGAAGCTCGGCTCCCCCGCGTGCGGAACGACGCACGGTGTCAGCGCAACGCCCATCGTGCGCACCTGTCCGATGACCTTCTCCGCGACGGCGGCGACGGCCGCGAGGTCGTCACCGCGTTCGGCCGCCGCTCCGGCGATCTTCTCGACGAGGACCGTTCCTGCGACTCCGCGACGTCCGGCGGTGTACAGCGAGTCCTTCACGGCGACGTCGTCATTGACGATGACGGTGCGGACCTCGATGCCGTCCGCGAGGGCGAGGTCTGCAGCCGTCTCGAAATTGAGCACGTCACCGGTGTAGTTCTTGACGATGTGCAGAACTCCGGCACCGCCGTTGACCGCCTGCGTCGCGGCGAGGATGGGATCGGGGGTCGGCGAGGTGAAGACGGCACCGGGTACGGCGGCGTCGAGCATGCCGACGCCGACGAATCCGCCGTGCATCGGTTCATGGCCGCTTCCCCCTCCGCTGACCAGGCCGACTTTGCCGGTCACCGGGGCGTCGGCGCGGACGATGAAAGTGGGATCGCTGGACACGCGCACGATGTCTCCGTGCGCGGCGGCGAACCCGGCCACTGCCTCATCGACAACGTTCTTGGGATCATTGACGAGCTTCTTCATGACTCTTCCTTCGGTCGGACGGGGATGATCGGTCGGCGTCGCATCTTTCCAGTCGATACGGAGCTGTCCTTAACCTACGCGCAGGACGGCGAGGAGGTAAGGGACGAACCAGCCCTCCACCTGCCCATTTCGCTCGGGATATCAGCGCGCTATGGTGTTGCCAGTCGCTCACCGCGACCAGACTGTTCAGCGCTCGAGCCCTACCTAGGAAGGTCAACGTGGACAATATTGGAGTCGTTTTCTTGTCGGAGGTCGTGGGCACCGCGATGCTCGTCCTCCTCGGTACCGGTGTCGTAGCCAACGTCGCCCTGGCCAAGAACAAAGGCCTCGGTGGCGGCTTCCTGATGGTCACCATCGGGTGGGGTTTCGCCGTCTTCTCCGGCGTCATCGTGGCGTACAACTCCGGTGCGCACCTCAACCCCGCCGTCACCCTCGGCCTCGTCGCTTCCGGTGCGACCGAGTTCGGCTCCGGGGTTCCGGTGAACTTCCTGTCGGTGCTCGTCTACATCGCGGCCCAGCTCCTCGGCGCCATCATCGGGGCCGTGTTCTGCTGGCTCGCGTACAAGCAGCACTTCGACCAGGAACCGAACCCGGCCAACAAGCTCGGCGTCTTCTCGACCGGTCCGGCCATCCGCTCCTACGGCTGGAACCTCGTCACCGAGATCATCGGCACCTTCGTGCTGGTCTTCGTCGTGATCGCCTTCGGCGGCGGCCGCCAGGGCACCTCAGGCGGCCTCGCCGCCCTGGGCGCCCTTCCGGTGGCCCTGCTCGTCATTGTGATCGGCACCTCGCTCGGTGGCCCGACCGGGTACGCGATCAACCCGGCCCGTGACCTCGGCCCGCGCATCGCGCACTTCATCCTGCCGATCAAGGGCAAGGGGTCCTCCGACTGGGCGTACTCCTGGGTTCCGGTCGTCGGGCCGATCATCGGCGGCGTCCTCGCGGGATGGGCCTCGTACGCTCTCCTGCCCATCCTCACCTAGCGCGTTGGCCGACCGGCCGGTTCCCCAACCCGGGCCGGCCGGTCGGCTTCTGCATGTCCATCCGTAGCTTCTGAAAGTGAACCACCGGTCAGTCAGTATCAGCACCAGTCAGTATCAGCACGAGTCAGAACAATACAAGGAGGTATTCCATGGCCCAATACGTCATCGCCATCGACCAGGGCACCACGAGTTCCCGGGCGATCATCTTCGACAAGGCCGGTTCGATCGTCTCGACCGGCCAGCTCGAGCACGAGCAGATCTTCCCGCAGGCCGGCTGGGTCGAGCACGACCCGATGGAGATCTGGAACAACACCCGTGAGGTCATCGGGCAGGCGCTGTCCAAGGCGAACCTGACCCGGCACGACATCGTCGCGGTCGGCATCACCAACCAGCGTGAGACCGCCGTGGTCTGGGACCGCACCACCGGGCTCCCGATCTACAACGCCATCGTCTGGCAGGACACTCGCACCCAGTCCATCGTCGACCGCCTCGCCGCCGACGGCGGTGTCGAGCGCTTCAAGAAGCAGGTCGGCCTGCCGCTCGCCACGTACTTCTCCGGCACGAAGATCGTCTGGATCCTCGAGAACGTCGAGGGCGCCCGGGCCAAGGCGGATGCCGGCGAGCTGATGTTCGGCACGACGGACTCCTGGGTGCTCTGGAACCTCACCGGCGGGCTCGAGGGCGGCGTGCACGCGACCGACGTCACCAACGCGAGCCGCACCCTGTTCATGGACCTCGAGACCCTGCAGTGGGACGACGACATCCTCGCCGCGTTCGACGTGCCCCGGTCGATGCTGCCCGAGATCCGCTCCTCCTCCGAGGTCTACGGCACGGTCAACGAGCACAGCCTGCTTCGCGAAGTCCCGATTTCGGGAATCCTCGGCGACCAGCAGGCGGCGACGTTCGGCCAGGCCGCGTTCGACCAGGGCGAGGCGAAGAACACCTACGGCACCGGTAACTTCCTGATCTTCAACACCGGTACCGAGATCGTGCACTCCAAGAACGGGCTCCTCACGACCCTGGGCTACAAGCTCGGCGACGCCGAACCGCACTACGCGCTCGAGGGATCGATCGCCGTCACCGGTGCGCTCGTGCAGTGGCTGCGCGACAACCTCGGCATGATCAGCTCGTCCGAAGAAGTCGAGACACTCGCGAAGTCCGTCGACGACAACGGCGGCGCCTACTTCGTGCCGGCGTTCTCGGGGCTGTTCGCGCCGTACTGGCGTTCGGATGCCCGGGGCGCGCTGGTCGGGCTGACCCGCTTCGTGAACAAGGGCCACATCGCCAGGGCGGCTCTCGAGGCCACCGCGTTCCAGACCAGGGAGGTGATCGACGCGGTCAACGCCGACTCCGGGGTTCCGCTCACCGAGATCAAGGTCGACGGCGGCATGATCGCCAACAACACCCTCATGCAGTTCCAGGCCGACATCCTCGGCGTGCCGGTCGTCCGGCCCGTCGTCGCGGAGACGACGGCGCTCGGCGCGGCATACGCCGCCGGGCTCGCGGTCGGTTTCTGGAGCGGCCTCGACGAGCTCCGCGCCAACTGGCAGGAGGACAGTCGCTGGACGCCGCAGATGAGCGTGGCCGAGCGCGACCGGCAGCTGCGCAACTGGAAGAAGGCCGTCACGAAGACCTTCGGCTGGGTAGACGAGGACGTCCTCTAGCAACACCGCACTGATTCGACGGAGACTCTGGGTCTGCAACACCGGGGAGCGTGTCTTAAGCTCTTTCCACCAGAATCTCCGTCGAATCGGTTCGGGGTACGCTGCTCCGGCCTGGTGACTAGGCGCGGCTGGCCGCGACCCACTCTGCGAGTTTGGCCGCGGCGGCGCCGGAGTCGATGGACTCCGCTGCCACGGTGAGCTTGTCGCGGAATCGGTCGAGGATGCTCGACTGTGCTGACGCCGGATTCTTCGCGAGATCGAAGGCGACCAGACCGGCCGCTGCGTTGAGGAGCACGATGTCCCGCACGGCGCCCGTCTCTCCGGCGAGCGTCTGATGCACGACCGCGGCGTTGTGCGCCGGGTCGCCGCCGAGGAGTTCGCCCATCGTGGCGCGGCGGATGCCGAGATCGCGTGGGTCGATGTCGTGCTCGGTCACGAGCCCCCGGGACACCTCCCAGACGTGACTGTGGCCCGTCGTCGTGAGTTCGTCGAGTCCGTCGTCCCCGCGGAAGACCAGGGCTGCCGCTCCCCGGGTCTGGAAGACCCCGACGATGAGGGGAACGCGGTCGAGGCTCGCCACGCCCACGGCGGATGCCTCCGGACGTGCGGGGTTGCAGAGCGGCCCGAGGTAGTTGAAGACGGTCGGGATTCCCAGTTCGGCCCTGACCGCTCCGGCGTGCCGGAAGCCGGGGTGGAAGGCGGCGGCGTATGCGAAGGTGATTCCTGTCGCCTCGAGGATCGCCGCGACCTTCTCCGCGGAGAGAGTCAGGTCGATGCCGAGGGCGGACAGCACGTCGGAGGCCCCCGATGCCGAGCTCGCTGCCCGGTTCCCGTGCTTGATCACCGGAACGCCCGCGCCGGCACAGACGATCGAAGCCATTGTCGAGATGTTGACGGTGCCGAAGCGGTCGCCACCCGTGCCGACGATATCGAGCGCCATCGGGTCGACCGGGAGGTGCACGGCATGTTCGAGGATGGCGTCGCGGAAACCGACGATTTCGTCGACCGTCTCGCCCTTTGCGCGCAGCGCAACGACGAATCCGGCGATCTGGGCCGGTGTCGCGTGACCCTGCATCACCTGCTCCATGCTCCACGCAGCGTCGGACACGCTCAGGTCCTCCCCATTGAGCAGGGCACTGAGGACATTGGGCCAGGACTGGATTTCGAGCATGGAACCGATCTTAAGCGCATCGGCTCCCGCGTTCCGAATCTGGCCCAACGGCGCTTTCGTTCCAATCTGGTCACCTTTTGGACAAATGCGGGACCCGGATCAGCATGGTGCGCACCCCCGCGATGAAATCGGCCATAATGGACGAGTGACGAGCCCTTCGATAACTTATTCAGCCACAGCGCCCGTGGTAAATCGGCCCAACAGCGTTGCTGTCGGCACCATTGTGTGGCTGGGCAGCGAAGTCATGTTCTTCGCAGGCCTGTTCGCCATCTATTTCACGCTGCGTTCGACGTCGCCGGAACTCTGGCAGTTCGAAGCTGAGAAGCACAATTTCCCCTACGCGCTCGTGAACACCCTGATCCTCGTGTCTTCGTCGATCACGTGCCAGTTCGGCGTGTTCGCCGCGGAGCGTCTCCAGGCCCGCTCAACGGGCTGGAAACCCAGCCAGTGGGGCATGGTCGAGTGGTTCTTCCTCACGTATGCCCTCGGCGCCGTCTTCGTGTCCGGGCAGATCTGGGAGTACGCCACCCTGGTCTCCGAGGGCGTTTCGCTCCAGAGCAACGCATACGGTTCGGCGTTCTACCTCACCACCGGCTTCCACGGCATTCACGTCACGGCCGGACTGATCGCCTTCCTTCTGGTCATCGGCCGCGGATTCGCGGTCAAGAACTTCGGTCACAAGGAGGCGACGAGCGCCATCGTCGTCTCGTACTACTGGCACTTCGTCGATGTCGTCTGGATCGGCCTCTTCCTCGTCATTTACGTCCTCAAATAGAGATCCGGAGCGGACACCTCAGAATGACCAAGACCAACACCCCCAAGCCGGCCCGCGCGCGCAAATCCGGCCGCCGCAGCCCACTTGCCAGTGTCGCGCTGATCGCCATCGGACTGCTCTTCACCGGCGGTGCGTATGCGCTGTTCAGTACGAGCACCGCGAGTGCCCAGACGGATGCATCGTCTCAGCAGACCATCGGAGAAGGCAAGAAGCTCTTCGCCAGCAACTGCGCAACCTGCCACGGACTCTCCGCCGCCGGCACCGGATCCGGACCCAGCCTCATCGGCGTCGGCGCGGCATCCGTGGACTTCCAGGTCGGCACCGGCCGGATGCCCATGCAGATGGATGGTCCGCAGGCCGAGAAGAAGGCCGTCGTGTTCACCGAGGAACAGATTGCCTCCCTCGCCGCCTACGTCGCCTCCCTCGCCCCCGGTCCCGCCGTCCCCGACGCCCGGTACCTCGACGCGCAGGGCGACTCGGCAAACGGCGCCGAGCTGTTCCGCATCAACTGCGCGATGTGCCACAACGTCGCCGGCGCCGGCGGAGCCCTCACCCAGGGTAAGTTCGCACCCGCTCTCGACGGTGTCTCGGCACAGCACATCTACGAGGCCATGATCACGGGACCGCAGAGCATGCCGGTCTTCAACGACATGAACATCTCGCCGGAGAGCAAGCGCGACATCATCACGTACCTCAAGTACCTGGAGAACAACCCCTCCCCTGGCGGCTACGCACTCGGCTCACTCGGACCGGTTTCCGAGGGCCTCTTCCTCTGGATCTTCGGCCTCGGCGCGATCGTCGGTCTCACGGTGTGGATCACCGCAAAATCGAACTGACCCGCATCCGAAGAGGGCGCGGAATCAGAAGAATGCAGCAGACACAACTGCATATGACACAACTGCACGACACACAGCAGACGAAGGAGCACAATGGCCACGGACGATAACAGCGGGAAGGACCTCACCGCTGCTGACTCCGGCACCGGGCACGACCCCGCGAAGGCCGGCACAGCCGTCGTCGTGCGGGACGCAGTTGACAACCCCGGATTCCCGCCGCACCGCCCCCGCGTCACCGACCTGAACCCGAGCGCCGAACGTCGTGCCGAGCGCACGGTCTACACGCTCTTCTACCTGTCGATCGTCGGCAGCGTCTTCGCGATCGCCGCGTACATGGCGTTCCCGATCGTGGAGACCGACCCGGGTTCCGTCCGGCTGAACAACCTCTTCATCGGCCTCGGCCTGGCACTCGCGCTCCTGGCGATCGGCATCGGCGCCGTGCACTGGGGCAAGGCACTGATGAGCGACCACGAAGGCATCGACATCCGCCACCCCGTTCGCGGGTCGGATGAGACCAGGGCCAGGGCCGTCGAGATCTTCGCCGAAGCCAACGAGGAGTCCGGGATCGGACGCCGCAGCCTCATCCGCAACAGCCTCATCGGCGCGCTCATCGCCTTCCCCCTTCCCGCGGTCGTTCTCTTCCGCGGCCTGGGTCCGATGAACGAGAACCCGTCAGCGCTGCTCGAGCACACGATGTGGACGAAGGGGACCCGGCTGGCGATCGACCCGACCGGCACCCCGATCAAGGCATCCGACGTCACCCTCGGCTCCGCGTTCCACGTCATCCCGGAGGGTCTCCAGGACCTCCCGAGCGGTCGTCTGGAAGAAAAGGCCAAGGCGGCCGTGCTGCTGATGCGCCTCAAGCCCGAGGACCTCAACGAACTCCCCGAGCGTGCAGGCTGGTCGTACGACGGCATCGTCGCATATTCCAAGATCTGCACCCATGTCGGCTGCCCTGTCGCCCTCTACGAACAGCAGACCCACCATCTGCTCTGCCCGTGCCACCAGTCACAGTTCGACGTGTCGAACCACTGCGAGGTCATCTTCGGGCCGGCCAAGCGGCCGCTCCCCCAGCTGCCCATCGCCGTAGACTCCGAGGGCTACCTCATTGCGCAGAGCGATTTCACTGAACCCGTCGGACCGAGTTTCTGGGAGCGGCATTGAGTATCACGAAAACGACCACAGGCGTGGTCGAAACGACGAAGACCAGCGGCGGCTTCACGGGCGCGGCGGCGAACTATATCGACGAGCGCACGAGCATCTCCACCGCGGTGAAGGAACTCGGCCGGAAGATCTTCCCCGATCACTGGTCCTTCCTCCTCGGTGAGGTTGCCCTGTACAGCTTTGTCATCATCCTGCTGTCCGGAACGTTCCTGACGTTCTTCTTCAGCGCCTCGATGGCACCCGTCCACTATGAGGGCTCCTACGTGCCGCTCAAGGGCGTCGAGATGTCGGCGGCGATGTCCTCGTCGCTCAACATCTCCTTTGACATCCGCGGCGGACTCCTGATGCGCCAGGTACACCACTGGGCGGCCCTGCTGTTCGTGGCGTCCATCGGCCTGCACATGCTGCGGATCTACTTCACGGGTGCATTCCGCAAGCCCCGCGAACTGAACTGGGTCATCGGCTTCATCCTCTTCATCCTCGCGATGGCCGAGGGCTTCACCGGCTACTCGCTCCCCGATGACCTGCTGTCCGGCAACGGCCTGCGCATCATCGATGGAATGGTCAAGGGCATCCCGCTGATCGGCACCTGGATCTCGTTCCTGCTCTTCGGTGGCGAGTTCCCCGGCGAGGCGATCGTGGGGCGGCTGTACTCGCTCCACATCCTGTTGCTGCCCGCGATCATCATCGCCCTGATCGCGATGCACCTGCTCTTCGTCGTCGTGCACAAGCACACCCAGTACCCCGGCGCCGGGCGCACGAACAAGAACGTCGTCGGCTACCCGGTCCTCCCGGTGTACGCCGCCAAGGCCGGCGGATTCTTCTTCATCGTCTTCGGTGTCGTGATGCTGATGGCGTCGTTGTTCACGATCAACCCGATCTGGAACTACGGCCCGTACGATCCTTCTCCGGTGTCCGCCGGTACCCAGCCGGACTGGTACATCGGTTTTGCCGACGGGGCGCTGCGCCTGATTCCGCCGGGGCTCGAGTTCGTCTGGCTCGACCGCACCTGGTCGTTCAACATCCTGATTCCTCTGGTCAGCCTCGGACTCTTCATCCTCGTCGTGCTGATCTATCCCTTCATCGAGGCCTGGGTGACCGGCGATAAGCGCGAGCACCACATCCTCGACCGCCCGCGCAACGCCCCGACGCGCACGGCAATCGGCGCCGCCGGCGTGACGTTCTACGCCGCCCTGTGGTCGACCGCTTCCTCGGACATCATCGCCACGCACTTCCACGTGACGATGGAGGGTGTCATCCACGCCTGCCAGTTCGCCACGATCGTCGGACCGTTCATCGCGTTCTTCGTCGCCAAGCGGGTCTGCCTTGCGCTCCAGAAGAAGGATCGCGAGATCGTCCTGCACGGCTACGAATCCGGCCGGATCGTGCGTCTGCCCGGTGGTGAGTACATCGAGGTGCACCAGCCCGTCGACGAGTACGAGCGCTGGAAGCTCGTGAGCTACTCGGACTACAAGCCGCTGATGATCCGCCCGAACGACCAGGGCAAGATCACGACGGGACAGCGCCTGCGTGGCGGACTCTCCCGCTGGTTCTTCGAGGACCGGATCGTACCGGTCACGACGACGGAGCTCGAGCAGAGCCACGGAGACCACCACTAACCAGCGGTCGTTCCACCCCCACCACAACACAACATGAACAGATCGGGCATCGATGTCCCTCCAGACCCTGTCGGAGTGGCTTCGGTGCCCGAACTGTTTGTCGCCGCTCACGCCGGCAGGCGGCCTCGTGCTGCGCTGCACTGCGGGGCACTCGTTCGATGCCAACCGGCGCGGCTACGTGTCGCTCCTGGGCGGGCGCAGCCATGTGGTCGGTGACAACGCCGCGATGCTCGACGCGCGCACGGCCTTCCTCGAAGCAGGCTGGTACGACGACCTCCGCACGGCCCTCACCACCCTCGTCGCGGCGGAGGACCCGACCCGAGTCCTCGATATCGGTTGCGGCACGGGCTTCTACCTCCGCGGCGTGACCGACGCGTGCCCCGAGGCCGCGGCTCTGGGCATGGATCTCTCCCCCGTCGCCGTCGCCCGCACCGTGGCCGGCTCGCGACAGGGACACGCTGCCGTCGCAGACGTCAGCCTCCCCGAGCCGGCACAGGCTGTGCACGTCGCGCAGGTGGACGGGCTCGTCGCCGACGTCTGGGCCGACCTTCCGGTCCGGACCGGCGTCGCCGATGTTCTCCTGAACGTCTTCGCTCCCCGAAATCCCGCGGAGTTCCATCGCGTGCTCCGCGACGACGGTCTCCTCGCGGTCGTCGTGCCCCACGACGACCATCTGCGTGAGCTGCGGGATGCGGGCCTGGCCCTCGACATCCCACCGAACAAGGCCGAAGACCTGCGCGTGGCCCTGGAGCCCTGGTTCGCCCTCGAGACCCTGATCGGGGTCTCCGGCCGTCACCGGCTCGGAGCGGGCGACGTGGCCGCTGTGATCGGCATGGGCCCGTCGGCACACCACACGGGCACGGAGACGATCGCGGACCGCTGGCCGGAGACCCGTCCCGTCACCTTCTCCTTCGACGTCCTCGGCTTCCGCCGCCGCGCTGTCCCCCTTCTCCCCCGTTAACGCGAAAGCGGGTGAATCGTCGTTCTCAGGAACTGAGACCGACGATTCACCCGCTTTCGCGAACCAGGATGCTTAGCGCGCGAAGTTACCGCGGTAGTACTCGTATACCCAGCCGATGAGGCAGATCACACCGACACCGACAGCGATGATCGAGATCCAGAACCCGACCGCGAGGCCGAGGAACAGCAACGCCGCACTCGCAGCGAGGAGGATGGGCCACCAGCTCCACGGGCTGAAGAAGCCGACCTCCGGGTCGCCGTCGTCGACGTTGGCGTCGAGGCGGTCTTCCGGCAGCTCCCCGCCCTGGGCGCCGTGCACCCGGGAGAGGTAGAACGCGACGAAGCTCACGAACACCGAGCTCAGCGCCAGGGCGAAGGTGCCCGCCCATTCGATGCTGTGCTGGTGCGGGTCGACGAGGCCCCAGATGATGTACGCGACCGTCACAAGGGCGAAGAAGCCCGCGAGCAGCCAGAGCAGGTTGGTGTTTGCCCTCATTTATTTGACCTCGTTCGTTCCGGCGTCGTAGACGGGTGCATCGGGCGCATCCTTGCCCGGTCCGATTCCGACCGGCATCGCGACCTCGGGGTGGTTGAGGTCGAATGCAGGGCGCTCCGAGCGGATGCGCGGAATCGACGTGAAGTTGTGCCTGGGCGGCGGGCACGACGTGGCCCACTCGAGCGATGCGCCGAAGCCCCACGGGTCGTTGACGGTCACCCTCGGCGCCTTGCGGGCCGTGATGTAGACGTTCAGGAAGAACGGGATCATCGAGACGGCGAGGATCATCGAGCCGATCGTCGACAGCTGGTTCATCCAGGTGAAGCCGTCCTCCGGAGAGTACGAGGCGTAGCGGCGCGGCATACCGACGACACCGAGCCAGTGCTGCACGAGGAAGGTCGTGTGGAAACCGATGAACAGGATCCAGAAGTGCCACTTGCCGAGGCTCTCGTTGAGCATCTTGCCCGTCCACTTCGGCCACCAGAAGTAGAAGCCGCTGAACATGGCGAACACGACGGTGCCGAAGATGACGTAGTGGAAGTGCGCCACGACGAAGTAGGTGTCCGAGACGTGGAAGTCGAGCGGCGGCGAGGCCAGGATGACTCCGGTGAGCCCGCCGAAGGTGAACGTCACGAGGAAGCCGAGCGCCCACAGCATCGGTGTTTCGAAGGTCAGCGACCCTCGCCACATCGTGCCGATCCAGTTGAAGATCTTCACACCCGTCGGAACGGCGATGAGCATCGTCATGAGCGAGAAGAACGGCAGCAGCACCGAACCGGTCACATACATGTGGTGTGCCCAGACCGCGACCGACAGGGCGGCGATCGAGATGGTCGCGTAGATGAGCGTCTTGTAGCCGAAGATCGGCTTACGACTGAAGACCGGGAACACCTCGGAGACGATGCCGAAGAACGGCAGCGCGATGATGTACACCTCGGGGTGGCCGAAGAACCAGAACAGGTGCTGCCAGAGGATGGCACCGCCGTTGGCCGGGTCGTAGATATGCGAGAGGAAGATGCGGTCGGAGGCCGCTGCGAGCAGTGCTGCGGCGAGCACGGGGAACGCCATCAGGACCAGCAGCGACGTGACGAGCGTGTTCCAGGTGAAGATCGGCATCCGGAACATGGTCATGCCCGGGGCGCGCATGGTGATGATCGTCGTGATGAAGTTGACCGCGCCGAGGATGGTGCCGAACCCGGACAGTCCCAGGCCGACCATCCACAGGTTTCCGCCGACGCCGGGCGAGAACGTCGTGCTCGCGAGCGGTTGGTAGGCGAACCAGCCGAAGGATGCTGCTCCCTGCGGGGTCAGGAACCCGCCGACGGCGATGAGGCTGCCGAAGAAGAAGGCCCAGAACGAGAAGGCGTTGAGGCGGGGGAAGGCAACGTCGGGGGCACCGATCTGAAGCGGCATCAGCGAGTTCGCGAAGCCGAAGAACAGCGGCGTCGCGAACATCAGCAGCATGATCGTGCCGTGCATCGTGAAGAGCTGGTTGTACTGCTCCTTCGTCTGCACGACTTCGAGTCCGGGCTCGAAGAGCTGTGCGCGGATGACGAGCGCCATCACGCCGGCGAGGCAGAAGTAGACGAACGACGTGATGAGGTACATGTACCCGATCACCTTGTGGTCGGTGGAGGTGATCCAGCGAACGAGGACGTTGCCCTTGCGCTCGACGCCCGTGGGACGACGGTCAGCGGTCGGGGCGGCCGGCGTCGCAGCTGCTGCGGGTGCGGTTGTGGTCATGGCCTACTTGCCTTCCTCTACCGCCGGGGCGGATGTGCCCGGAAGATTCTGGTTGCGGTTGTACCCGTTGTCGAGCTGGCCCGTGTTCCCGGCCGCCTTGAGCGAGGCCGTGTACGCCTCGTAGTCGGCCTCGGACACGACCTTGACGTTGAAGAGCATGAGCGAGTGGTATTCACCGCACAGCTCGGCGCACTTGCCGGAATACGTGCCGATCCGCTCGGGGATGACCGACATGTAGTTGGTCTTGCCCGGGATCATGTCCTTCTTGTAGAGGAAGTCGATGACCCAGAAGGAGTGGATGACGTCGCGGGACTCGAGCGCGAGTTCGACCTTCTTGCCGACGGGGAGGACGAGGGTGGGCAGCTCGGATTCGACGAGGGAGCCCTTGGGGCCGTCGAGGTTCGGCTGGCCCTGGATCCCGGCGGAGTAGACGTCTTCGTTGACGTAGTTGAAGTCCCAGGCCCACTGCTTGCCGATGACCTCGATCTTGACGTCCGGCGAGTCGAAGCGAGCCTCGATGGCCGCCTGGTCCCGCGCGGTGAACGCGAAGAAGCCGATGACGAGGATGAGCGGAACGATCGTGTAGAAGATCTCGATCGGCATGTTGTACCGCAGCTGGACCGGGAGTCCGGTCTGGCCCTTGCGGCGCCGGTAGACGACCACGGCCCAGATCGTGAGGCCCCAGGTGATCAGCCCGACGATCAGGAGCACGATCCAGGATGTCGTCCAGAGTCCGGCGACACGGTCGGTCTGGTTCGTCACCGCCGGTTCGCCCTCGACGAAGCCGGGCAGGAAGCCGTGGAGCTGGGCTTGGGTGCACCCCGCTAGAACAATGACCAACGACGCTGCGATCGGAATTGCAGCCCATCGGAGACGGTGGTTTTTGCGCACCAGTAACCTTTCGGGGAGTCTCGACATCACTTCATCGGAAGTGCCTCTGTGTGAATGACAGCCTACTGCTCGGGATGGGCTCCGGGGTGCAGCGCAGGCGCTGATCCGGTAACGAATACACCCCGAGGTGCCAGGCGGCTCGCCCGGCACCGTCCGTGATTCCCTAGCTGAACGAATCCCCGCAGGCGCAACTGCCGCCGGCATTGGGGTTGTCGATGGTGAAGCCCTGCTTCTGGATGGTGTCCTCGAAGTCGATGGATGCCCCGTCCAGGTACGGAACGCTCATCTTGTCGACGACGACCTCGACCCCGTCGAAATCGACGAGAGCGTCACCGTCGAGCACGCGCTCGTCGAAGTAGAGCTGGTAGATGAGGCCGGAGCAGCCGCCGGGCTGGACGGCGACGCGGAGGCGCAGGTCCTCGCGGCCTTCCTGGGCGAGCAGGCTTCGTACCTTCAGTGCTGCGGCCTCGCTCAGGCCCACTCCGTGGGCGGCGGTGCTGGTTGTGATGGTGTCGGTCATGACGCTCCTTGCGCTGTGCTCGAATTCTGACAGATTCTACCTGCAGCAACGGTGAGTCCGCCGCAGTAATTCCCGCCTCGCGGATGCTGACCCAGGCGGGTGCTGACCCAGGCGGATGCTCTCACCGCGCGGGAGCGGCCGGAGTGCCGGTGCGGCGGTTGAGCCGGTCGAGCAGGAAGGCCTCGGCGAGGACCGCCCGTTTGAACACGCCCAGGTGCAGGGACTCGTTGGGGCTGTGCGCGCGGGAGTCCGGGTCTTCGACCCCGGTGACGAGGATCTGGGCCTCCGGGAACACCCGGACGAGATCCGAGATGAACGGGATGGAGCCGCCGATGCCGACGTTGACCGGGGGCTTGCCCCAGGCATCCGTCATCGCCCCGAGCGCGAGCGGTACCGCCCAGCCGCTGTCGTCGACGAGGAACGCCTCTCCGGTGTCGACGTCGTCGATCTCGATGCTCGCCCCGTAGGGGACGTGGGCGCGCAGGTGCGCCTCGAGGGCCTGGAACGCCTCCGCGGCGGGCTGGCCGGGAGCGATCCGGGTACTCAACCGCACGCTCACGACCGGCGACAGCGTGTTCGAGGCGTTCGCAACGCTCGGGGCGTCGATGCCCGTGATGGTGATGGCGGGCTGGGACCAGAGCCGGCTGAGCAGCGGACCGTGGCCGATGGGCGTCGCACCGTCGAGGAGACCGGTCTCCAGGCGCAGCTGTTCCTCGGTGTATTCGGGAGCAGGGACGTCCCTGCTCGTGAGACCGTCGACGGCAACGGAGCCGTCTTCGGCGTAGAGGCTCGCGAGGAGGCGCACGGTCGCCATCATGGCGTCCGGCACCGCTCCCCCGTACATGCCGGAGTGGGACGCGTGGTCGAGGGTGCGCACGGTCAGGCGGAACGTCACGTTGCCGCGCAGGGCGACCGTGAGGGCGGGGGTGTCCACATCCCAGTTGTTCGAGTCGGCGACGACGATGACGTCGGCACGGAGCGACTCGCGGTTGTCTTCGAGGAAGGCTGCGAACGAACGACTGCCGAATTCCTCTTCACCCTCGATGAACACGGCGATTCCGAGGTCGAAGTCGGGGCCGGCCGTCTCGGCCAGTGCCCGGATCGATGCGACGTGTGCCATCACGCCGGCTTTGTCGTCCGCCGCGCCTCTGCCGTAGAGGCGGTCTCCGCGAACGGTCGGCTCGAACGGGGTGGATTCCCAGTCGATGTCCTGGCCGGGGGGCTGCACGTCGTGGTGCGCATACAGCAGCACGGTCGGGCGGCCGTTGCGGGCCGGCCGGTGCGCGAGGACGGCAGGCTGGCCCAGTTCCGCGGTGCCGGGGATTCCCGAGCGGGTCACGACGACCTCGTCGAAGACGTCGAGTCCACGCACGAGGGCGGCGACGGCCTCAGCGCTTTCCGCCACCCTGGCCGGATCGAACGCGTCCCAGGACACGGACGGGATGCGCACGAGGGCGCACAGGTCTGCGATGGTCGCGGGGAGGGCGGCCTCGACTGCGGCGCGCACAGGGGCGTCCGCGTTCGCGGCTTCGGGTGCAGTATCTCGAGTAACGGTCATCAGGTAATCTTAAGCCAACTAATTGCAAGGAACTGATGTGGCCAAGCCAGTGAACCCAGACGCACAACCGCCGATTGAATCGATCGACGAGACGAGGGCGCGCCTCGCCGCCGCCCACCCCGCCGGCCACCCGGAAGGGAAGGGCCAGCCGACGCCGAGTCGTAAGGAGCAGGAGGCCGCCAACCGGCGCCCCCTCGTGCCGGACGACCGCAAGCTCGCCGCGCGTCAGGCGCGTGCGAAGTCCGCGGAGACCCGCGACAGGGCCAGGATCGGAATGGCCGCCGGTGAGGACAAGTTCCTCCCCGTTCGCGAACGCGGTCCGCAGAAGCGCTACGTGCGCGACTACGTGGACGCCCGCGTCAACATCGGCGAGTTCATGATCCCGGTGATGTTCCTCGTCATCCTGCTCACCTTCTTCCCCGACCGGAATGTGCAGACCTACGGGATCCTCGCTCTCTGGGCCTTCTTCCTGATCGCCGTCGTGGACTGCACGATTCTCGGTTTCACCCTCACCCGTAAGGTGAAGGCGAAGTTCGGCGATGCCAAGGCGGAGCGCGTGCGCTGGTACGCGGCCATGCGCGCCCTCCAGCTGCGGGCGATGCGCCTTCCGAAGCCTCAGGTCAAGCGCGGGCAGTACCCCGCCTGAGCCTCGATCGGCTGGTCTCAGGCCCGTTCCCCTCTGGGGTGCGGGCCTGAAGTCTTTTCCCCGCGGATGCCGCGGTCAGGCGCCGAAGGCGCCGTCGCGGATCACGGGGACGCGCAGTTCCTCGTCCGTGAGCGAACCGTGCTGGCCGATCATCGACCGGGCAGACTGGTTCGGCTCGCGGGAGTCGTAGTAGGCGACGGCCTTTCGTGCGGCGACGATCACGTCACCGATCCTGGGCAGCACCTCGTCGTCGACGGTCCCGAACAGTCCGGCCGTGACGGCCTCCGCCCGCGTGAAGATCCAGGCGCGGTCGCCCTCGACCTCGCGCCAGGTCTCGGCCAGCGCGGTCGCGGCCTCTGCCTCGGAGTCCCCGGGGGTCTCGTCGAGGTACAGGTAGACGCAGCGCGGGTCTCCCCCGATGTGCCGCACCGGCGCGACGAGTTCCGGAACACTGTCGAAGAGCACGTGTTTCGTGGCGGGCACGTCGAGGACGCCGTGGTCTGCGGTGACGATGAGCCCCTCGTCCCGGCGCAACCCGGAAGCGAAGCGCCCGGCGGCGGAGTCGAGGGCCTCGAGGGCTGCGAGCCACTTCGCGGATTCCCAGCCGTGCGCGTGTGCGGCGACGTCGAGTTCCGGCACGTACAGGTAGACGAGGGCGCGCGGCTCGGTGTCGAGCAGGGCGCGGGCCGCCGCGAACCGATCGGAGATGCTCTCCGCCGGCACGTAGAGCGCACCGCGGAGGGACGCGAGGGTGAATCCGGAGTGGGCGTAGCGCTTGGGGCCGATGGTGAAACTCGGCACACCGTCGGCGGCGGCGCGCTCGAAGACGGTACGCGACCTCTGCCAGGTCTCCGGCGGCATCCCGTCGTCCCAGCCGCTCAGCTGGTTGACGACCCTGTCGTTGGCGGTGTCGAGCGCCCGGTAGCCGACGAGCCCGTGCCGACCCGGTTCGACCCCGGTGGTCAGGGTCGTGATCGCGGCAGCGGTCGTCGCAGGGAAGACGGTGTCGACGACGCCGGCCCTCGTCAGTTTCGACGTGAGGTAGCGGGCATGGCCGGCCCGTGCCCGCAGTGAGCTGACGCCGAGGCCGTCGACGAGCACGACGACGGCCTTGGCGACGACCGCGAGGGCGAGCGCATTCTCCCGGCCGAGGACCGCAGCGTGGCAACTTGACAGGACGTCGGCAAGGCGCAGCGCACTGAATTGGCGGGCCGGTAGCATGGGGGGCATTGGGTCAAGTCTGTCACGGACCGGGCCCTGCACTGGCGCGCAGCCTGCGTGCCCACCCGAACGTGCCGCTGGTCCTGCCACCGGAGCACCCCGAGCAGAATTCACGAATGAGCCGCACACCCGTTACCCCGCCCGCAGCCTTCACCGAACGCATCGAGGACGTCGATGTCTCCACGGAGATGCAGGGATCGTTCCTGGAGTACGCGTACTCGGTGATCTATTCCCGCGCCCTCCCCGATGCGAGGGACGGTCTCAAGCCCGTGCAGCGGCGGATTCTGTACCAGATGGCCGAGATGGGCCTGCGGCCGGACAAGGGCCACGTGAAGTCCGCACGCGTCGTCGGCGAGGTGATGGGGAAGCTGCACCCGCACGGCGACACCGCCATCTACGACGCGCTCGTGCGGATGGCCCAAGCCTTCACCCTCAGGGTGCCCCTCATCGACGGCCACGGCAACTTCGGGTCGCTCGACGACGGCCCCGCCGCACCGCGGTACACCGAGGCACGCCTCGCCGCCCCCGCGCTCGCGATGACGGAGAACCTCGACGAGGACGTCGTCGACTTCGTCCCGAACTACGACAACCAGCTGACCCAGCCGGACGTGCTCCCCGCCGCGTACCCGAACCTGCTCGTCAACGGGGCGGCGGGCATCGCCGTCGGCATGGCGACGAACATGGCGCCGCACAACCTCATCGAGGTCGTGGGCGCGGCCAGGCATCTGCTCGCCCACCCCGACGCGACGCTCGACGAGCTGATGGAGTACGTGCCGGGTCCCGACCTGCCGACCGGCGGCACGATCGTCGGCCTCGCCGGGATCAAGGACGCCTACCTCACCGGCCGTGGCAGTTTCAAGACCCGCGCCAAGGTCAGCGTCGAGGCCATCACGGCCCGGAAATCGGGCCTCGTCGTCACCGAGCTTCCGTATCTCGTCGGCCCGGAGCGGGTCATCGAAAAGATCAAGGACGGCGTCACCTCCAAGAAGCTCAGCGGCATCTCCGACGTCACGGACCTCACGGACCGCACCCACGGCCTGCGGCTCGTGATCGGCATCAAGACCGGCTTCAGTCCCCTCGCAGTCCTCGAGCAGCTCTACCGGTACACCCCCCTCGAGGATTCCTTCAACATCAACGCGGTCGCCCTCGTCGACGGCGGACCGCAGACCCTGGGCCTGCGCGAACTCCTGTCGGTCTATGTCGGCCACCGGATCGAGGTCGTCACCCGGCGCAGCGCCTACCGTCTGGCCAGGCGCACGGAGCGCCTGCACCTCGTGGAGGGCCTCCTCGTCGCCATCGTCGACATCGACGAAGTCATCCAGGTGATCCGCACGAGCGACGACACCGAGCAGGCCCGCACCCGCCTGATCGACGTCTTCGAGCTGAGCCAGATCCAGGCCGAGTACATCCTCGAACTCCGGCTGCGCCGCCTCACCCGCTTCTCCCAGATCGAACTCGAGGCAGAGCGCGACCAGCTCCTCGCCGAGATCGCCGCCCTCGAAAAACTCCTCGGGAGCAAGCAGGCTATCCGCACCCTCGTCTCCGACGAGCTCGCCGCCGTCGCGGAGAAGTTCGGCACCCCGCGCCGCACCCTCCTCACCGAGGCCAAGCCGAGCATCGCCGGCGCCGTCGCCAAGCGCAACGCCCCGGCGCTCGAACTCACCGACACACCCACCCGGGTCTACCTGAGTGCGACCGGCCGCATCGCCAGGGTCGACCTCGCGGCCATCGAGCCCGCCGGTGACATCCCCTTCGATCTCGATCCCCTCCCGGCGGACGACGCCGTGACCGAGACCGGGGATGCGGCATCCGCGCCCCGGACCAGGACCGTGCCCGCCCAGCGCCGCAGCAAGCACGACGCCGTGCTCTCCACCCTGGACACGACGAGCCGTGCCGAGGTCGGCGCCGTCACGAGCCACGGCAGGCTGATCCGGTTCACGCCGGTCGACCTGCCCGTGATGCCTCCCACGTCGATCCAACTCGGGGCCGGCGTGCGTGTGGCCGACTACCTCGGCCTGACCGACAGGTCCGAAACCGTGCTCGCACTCGTGTCCCTCGAGTCGGACCGCTCCATCGCGCTCGGAACGAAGTTCGGCACGGTCAAGCGCGTCGTCCCGGGCGACTGGGCCAACCGGCCGGACTTCGAGATCATCCAGCTCAAGCCGAAGGACGCCGTCGTCGGTGCCGTGCAGGGTGCGGAAGACGACGAACTCATCTTCGTCACGTCCGACGCCCAGCTCCTGCGCTTCCCGGCATCGTCGGTGCGGCCGCAGGGCCGGCTGGCCGGCGGCATGGCCGGCATCAAGCTCGCAGCGGATGCCCGGGCCCTGTTCTTCACGAGCCTCGCGCCCGTTGAAGCGGAGGCCGCCGTCGTCGTCACCGTCGCGGCATCCAGCCACACCCTCGCCGGAACGGACCCCGGCAGTGCCAAGGTCTCCGACTTCACCGAATTCCCCGCCAAGGGCCGGGCGACGTCCGGGGTGCGCGCCCATCGGTTCCTCAAGGGGGAAGACGCCATCGCCGTCGCCTGGGTGGGTCCAACGCCCGCCCGCGCGGTCGGTCCGGACGGAGCCCCGCGCACCCTCCCGGAGACCGGGGCCAGACGTGACGCCTCAGGCACGATGCTCGAGGCCCTGGTCGGCACGATCGGCTCCCGGATCGCCTGAACGGCCCGCACACCCCGCTACAGTGTCGGAATGACTACACTTCCCGGCTCGGTCATTCTGGTCGTCGGCGCAACCGGCGGCATCGGTCGCGAAATCGCTCGGCAGCTCTCCGCGGCCGGCGCGACACTCGTCCTGGCCGGACGTGACGCGGCCAGGCTCGAAGCCCTCGGGATCCCTGGCAGCATCGTCACGGGCGACCTCACCGACGCCGCGGCGGTCGACGCGCTGGTCGCGCGCGCGGTCCAGTCCTCCGGAGGACTCGACGGGGTCGTCAACGCGGCCGGTGTCGTCGCCTTCGGACCGGCTCGTACGCTCCCGGACGACGCCCTCGAGAAGCTCTTCGCCGTGAACGCCCTCGCGCCGATCCGGCTGCTCCGCGCCGCGACGGACAGCCTCACGGCATCCGCCGCTGCAGGCCGGGAGCCGTTCTTCCTGACGATCAGCGGCGTCGTGAGCGAGAGCCCGACCGCAGGCCTCGCGGCGTACTCGGCGTCCAAGGCCGCCCTCGCCGCATTCGGCCAGGCCGCGGGGCGCGAACTCCGGCGCAGCGGCATCCGCCTGATCGACGCCCGCCCCGGGCATACCGAAACGGGCCTCGCCGACCGTCCGATCTCCGGCGTCGCGCCGAGCTTCCCTGCCGGTCTGCAGCCAGGGGACGTCGCCGCGCGGATCGTCGCCGCCCTCGCCGCCGGGGAGCGCGACCTGCCCAGTTCCGCCTTCGCCCCACCGGTCTGATCCCGACAGCGCGGAGCTCTCTAGATCGTCGACCAGCCGCCGTCGGACATCAGGACGGCGCCGTTGACGTTGGGCGAGTCCTCGCTCAGCAGCCAGCAAATCGAGGCGGCGAGATCCTCCGGCTCCGCGGGCGCCGGAATGGTCGTCTGCATGATGGGTCCCAGGCGTTCCGCCGCCCACGCCGAGAGGAACGGAGCCTCGATGTTGGTCTTGACCGCGCCGGGGGCGACCGCGTTGCAGCGCACTCCCTTCGGCCCGTAGAACAGGGCGGTGCTCTTGGTCAGCCCGATCACGGCATGCTTGGACGCGCTGTACGTCGTGCCGGACGCCCCGGCTCGGATCCCCGCCTCGCTCGCGATGTTCACGATCCGGCCGAAACCGGCCGAGACCATGCCGGGCAGCACGGCGCGCATCAGCCGCATCTGCGAGGTCACGTTGACCCGGAAGACCCGTTCCCAGACCTCGTCCGTGATCTCCGCGGTCGGCAGGAACGCATCCATGATCCCGGCATTGTTGACCAGCCCGTCGACAGTCGGCCCAGCGGCGAGGACGAGTGCGTCGACATCGGCCTGCAGGCTCACGTCGCCGGCAACCCCGACGAGCCGCTCGCTGCCGTTCTCGAGCTGCATCGCCGCGAGCCGCTCGGCGGAGATGTCCGCGGCGATGACGCGGGCCCCCTCGCCGAGGAGCCGGAGCGCCGTCGCCTTCCCGATGCCGCTGCCCGCCCCGGTCACGATGATGGTCCGGCCGGTGAATCGTGCCTGCTGGAACGGTGCCTGTTCCGCCTGAGTGCTCATCTCGACTGCCCTCCGCCTGTGCCGGCGCCAGTGCCGGCAGTGTGCGGTGACCATATCACCGTGAACAGGCTCTACACGTCGATGCGGTCCCTGCTGAGCTTGTCGGAGCTGTCGATGATGAATTCCTTGCGCGGGGCGACATCGTTGCCCATCAGGAGTTCGAAGACCTTCCCGGCCTGCTCGGCGTCGGCGACCCGCACCCGGCGCAACATCCGGTGCGATCGCTCCATCGTCGTCGTCGCCAGCTGGTCCGCGTCCATCTCGCCGAGCCCCTTGTACCGCTGGATCGGATCCTGGTAACGCTTGCCGCTCTTCTTCAGGCCCGCGAGCACGCTGTGCAGCTCGGGCTCCGAGTAGGTGTAGATGGTCTCGTTGGGCTTCGACCCCGGATTCATCACGACCACTCTGTGCAGCGGTGGCACGGCGGCGAACACCCGCCCCTCGGTGATCATCGGGCGCATGTACCGGAAGAACAGCGTCAGCAGCAGGGTGCGGATGTGCGCGCCGTCGACGTCGGCATCGCTCATGATGATGACCTTGCCGTAGCGTGCCGCGGAGAGATCGAAGCTCCGGCCGGAGCCGGCGCCGATCACCTGGATGATCGAGGCGCACTCGAGGTTGGAGAGCATGTCGGCGACGGATGCCTTCTGCACGTTCAGGATCTTGCCCCGGATGGGCAGAAGGGCCTGGTGCTCGCTGTCCCGCGCGAGCTTGGCGGTGCCGAGCGCCGAATCGCCCTCGACGATGAACAGCTCGCTGTTGAGCACGTCGTTGCTGCGGCAGTCGACGAGCTTGGCGGGCAGCGAGGAGCTTTCCAGGGCGTTCTTCCGCCGTTGCGTCTCCTTGTGGGCGCGCGCGGAAATGCGCGACTTCATCTCGGCGACGATCTTGTCGAGCAGTACGGCCGCCTGGGCCTTGTCGTCGCGCCGGGTGGACACGAAGCGTTCGTTCATCGCCTGGGCGACGACGTTCGCGACGATCGCGCGTACGGCGGGGGTCCCGAGAACTTCCTTGGTCTGTCCTTCGAACTGCGGCTCGGGCAGGCGCACGGTGAGGACGGCGGTGAGCCCCGCCATCACGTCGTCCTTCTCGAGCTTGTCCGAGCCCATCTTGAGCCTGCGTGCGTTGAGCTCGACCTGGGCCCTGAGGAACTTGATCAGGCCGGCGTCGAATCCGGCCTGGTGGGTGCCGCCCTTGGGCGTCGCGATGATGTTGACGAAGCTGCGCACGATCGTGTCGTAGCCGGTCCCCCAGCGGAGAGCGATATCGACGGCGCAGTCCCTGACCAGCTCGGTAGGAACCATGGCGCCCGTGGGCATCAGCACCGGAACGGTCTCGGTGAAAGTACCCTGGCCGGTGAGGCGCCAGGTGTCCGTGATGGCGGCATCCGTGGAGAGGTGCTCGACGAACTCGGAGATGCCGCCCTCGAACCGGAACACCTCGACAACGGGCTCATCGCCACGGCGGTCGTCGATCGACAGGGCGAGCCCCGGCACGAGGAACGCCGTCTGCCTGGCCCGCTCGAGCAGTTCCTCGGTCTGGAAGGTCGCGCCCTTGGTGAAGATCTGACGGTCGGCCCAATAGCGGATGCGGGTTCCCGTGACACCGCGACGGACCTTGCCGACCACACGGAGTTCGCTCTGGTGCTCGAAGGGCGTGAAGGGGGCGTCGGGGCTCTTCTCCCCCGTGTCGGCGAACATCCCGGGTTCACCGCGGTGGAACGACATCGCCCAGGTCTTGCCGTCCCTGTCGACCTCGACGTCGAGGCGCTCGGACAGTGCGTTGACGACGGATGCGCCGACTCCGTGCAGTCCGCCGGACGCCGCGTATGAACCGCCGCCGAACTTGCCGCCGGCGTGCAGCTTGGTGAAGACGACCTCGACGCCGGTCAGCCCCGTTTTCGGTTCGATGTCGACGGGGATGCCGCGGGCGGTGTCGCTCACCTCGACGCTCGCGTCCGGGTGCAGCACGATGTCGATCCCGGCACCGAATCCGCCGAGCGCCTCGTCGACGGAGTTGTCGATGATCTCCCAGAGGCAGTGCATCAACCCCCGGGAGTCTGTCGAGCCGATGTACATGCCAGGGCGCTTGCGCACGGCCTCGAGGCCTTCGAGGACCGAGAGGTGGCGGGCGGAATAGTCAGAAGAACTCACCATCCCAAGAATACTGGGCCCGGACCGGGGACTACGCTCATGTGCATGAACACGGTCATCGCGTCGTCCCCGAACACCCGCTGAGGCCCACCGGTGCAGGATATCGAAACCGTCACGCTGGTCCTGATCGCGGTGCACGTCGTCGTCGGCTTCACGGCGACCGTGCTGGTGTCGGCGAACCGGTCCCCGTCGAGCGCGATCGCCTGGGTGCTCACGATCGTCTTCATCCCGTACCTCGGAGCGATTGCCTTCCTGCTCGTGGGATTCGGGCGGCTCCCCGCGCGCAGGAGGGAGAAACAACGCGCGGTCAACGAGCTGATCCTGTCCCGAACGGAGGGCTTCCACCAGGTCAGCCACCGCGACCAGTGGCCGCCGTGGCTGCCGTCCGCGGTGCGGCTGAACCTCAACCTGGGTGCGCTCCCCATGGTCGGCGGCAACCGGGCCGAACTGCTGCCGGACTACGACGGATCCCTTGCGGCCATGACGGCGGCCGTCGACACCGCGACGGAGTACGTGCACGTCCAGTTCTACATCCTCGTGCTCGACAGTGTCACGGAGCCGTTCTTCGACGCGCTGCGCCGCGCCATCGCCCGCGGGGTCGCCGTCCGGGTGCTCTCCGACCATCTGTCGGGGTTCCTCCTGCCGCGGCGGGCGGAGACGCTCGCCGCCCTGACGGAGATGGGCGCAGAATGGCACGCAATGCTCCCGCTCCGGCCGTTGCGCGGGCAGTGGCAGCGTCCCGACCTGCGCAACCACCGCAAGCTCGTCGTCGTCGACGGCCGGATCGGGTTCACCGGTTCGCAGAACCTGATCGACCCGACCTACCTGAAGAAGAAGAACCTCGCACGAGGCCTGCGCTGGCACGAGCTGATGGTGCGACTCGACGGGCCGGTCGTGCGCGAGCTCGACGCGGTGTTCGTCACCGACTGGTACAGCGAGACGGATGCCCTGCTTCCGCTCGACACGACGCCGGTCGTCGTTGACTCCCGGGTGGAGAACGTGGACGCGCAGGTCGTTCCGAGCGGGCCGAGCTTCGAGAACGACAACAACCTCAAGCTGTATGCCCTGCTGATCCACAAGGCCGAAAGCCGGGTGAGCATCACGAGCCCGTACTTCGTGCCGGAGGAGTCCACACTCCTCGCGATCCTGACCGCGGCGTCCCGCGGCGTCGACGTCGAACTGTTCGTCTCGGCCATCGGAGACCAGGCCCTCGTCTACCACGCCCAGCGGTCGTACTACGAGGCACTGCTGCGGGCCGGCGTCGCCATCTACCTGTACCGCGCACCGACGGTGCTGCACGCCAAGCACTTCACGATCGACGATGACATCGCCGTGATCGGGTCGAGCAACATGGACATCCGCTCGTTCTCCCTCAACATGGAGATTTCCGTGCTCGTCCACGGACGGGACTTCACCGACCGGATGCGGCTCGTCGAGGACGACTACCGGGCGAACAGCGTCAGGCTCGACCTGGCCGACTGGCTCGCCCGGCCGGTCATTCAGAAAATCGGGGACAGCCTGGCGAGGCTCACCTCGTCCCTGCAGTGAACAATCCGCTACGCGGTAAGCGAAATGTAACCGAATCGACTCCTTATCGGGCGTCGGCCGTGTTTGTATAGGACCAAGTTCAATTGGTATCGCTTGGTATCAGTCTGGAGGAGGAAAATAATGTCCCAGATCGCAGCACATGGTGCCATCGACAACCAGAGCGCCACTCACCAGCTCACGGCCGCCGACAGGTGTGACGCGTGTGGCGCGCAGGCGTACATCCGCGTCAGCGTCAACAACAGCGAACTGATGTTCTGCGCCCACCACGGTCGCAAGCACCAGGAGAAGCTCTCCGCCATCGCGGACAGCTGGCACGACGAGTCCAGCCGGCTCCTCGAAGACCAGCGTTCGTAGCACGGAGAAGTACGACCCGGAAACGGCGTCGACGCGACTGAGGTCGCGGCGGCGCCGTTTTTCTGGTCCGCGCGCCGGTCAGGCGTCTGCGGCGAGGCTGAGGGACGAGACGACGACGGCGGTCGCGGCGTCCGCGATCGCGTCGACGGCTGCCGCGCGCTCCGAACGCACGTACACGCCACCCGCCCTCGTGACGGCCGCCGACAGGATGTGGTCGGCAAGACCGGGGTTCCTGGCGAGGACCGGACCGTGCAGGTGCGTGCCGAGGAAACTCCCCATTCGGAGTCCCTCCGTCTTGGCCCCGTTGCCCACTCCGGTGAGCACCCGGCCGAGAGTGGATGCCTCCGCGCCGACGTAGCCGCGGGCGTGGTTCTCGAAGCCCACGAGTCTGCCGAACCCGGATTCGACGACGAGGTCGTCCGTCGCGCGCTCGGCCAGCGGGACGGCACGACCCGCGACGAGGCCCAGACCGTCGACGACACTGCCGTCAGCGAGCTCGACACCCCAGCTCAGCAGTTCCCAGCCGGTTCCGACCGCGAGCACGGGGACACCGGCCGTCGTCCAGCCGCGCAACGCATTGACGAGAGGCGCGAGGAGATCACGGGCGGCGACGAGGTCGGAGTCGTTTCCGGAACCGATCACGATCGCGTCGACCCGGCTCGGGAGATCGTCGAGGGAGCTGACCGGCACGATGGTCGCCTCGAAGCCGGCCCAGCGGGCGCGCTGTGCGAGCACGCGGGCGTTGGCCGCGTCCCCGTTGGTGTCGAGGAGTTCGGGAAGGACGGACAGGATCGTGAGTGCGCGCATGGCTCAACCCTCCCGGTTCGAGGCGAGGCCGAGGTGAGCGCGGGTACGCCTCATCGAGTCCGCCGAGAAGATGATTGTCTTGATACCGTGCTCCGGATCGGGCAGCGCCAGGAAGTCTTCGAGCGCGCGGCCGAGGTCCGGTTCGATCCGGTCGACCACCACCCCGTCGTACGCGAGCTGCAACGCGATGTCGTGGGCCTTCGAACCGGACGCGATGAGGACCCGGCCTAGGCCGGACGTGTCCACCGGCCAGAAATACGAGGGATCGCGGACGTCGGACCCGATCGCGACCAGGACCTGGTCGAGGCCGGGCTCGAGGCTGTCGACGTTGAGCTGGAAGCTCGCCGGGTTCTGCACGAGCACGAACTCGACGCGGTGGCCGCGGACGGTGACGATCTCCCCCCTGCCGAATACGGGCGGAATCGTGGAGACCGCGGCGCACGCCGTCGCCGCGTCGAAGCGGTCGCCGAGGGCCGCACGCGCCGCCGCGATGGCCGTGAGGGCGTCCACGGCGTAGTGCACGCCGCGCGCAGGCAGGTCGAGGTCGAAGCTCGCGCCGCCGATGAGCACCGAGGCCGAGCGCCCGGAGACGGTCGTGAGCAGGATGCCGTCGGCCGGCGGCATCCGCTCGGACGCCGTCACGCTGTAGCCGAGGCCGCGCGGGTTCTGCGCGAGAATCTCGGCGGTCACGCCGTAACGGGCGACGGCGGCCGGGCCGTCGAGGTGGTCGGCGAGCCCGGTGAGAGACGCGTCGTCCGCGTTGATCACGACGGTTCCGCTCGCTCGGTTCGCGATCCTGGCCAGCATCGCCACGACCATGTCCGAGTCGTGGAAACGGTCGATCTGGTCGACCATGACGTTCGTCAGGGCGACGACGCGCGGATTCAGCGTCGCCGAAATGAGGGCGCCGTGGCCTTCATCCATCTCGAGAACGGCCATGTCGCCGCGGATCCTGCCGGACAGGCTGACCTCTTCGAGCAGGGCGGAGGTCAGGCCCTGGCTGATGTTCGCGGTCGACTGGTTCGTGAACACCGCGACGCCGTGTGCGCGGAGCGCCGCGACGAGCATCTTGGTGGTCGTGGACTTGCCGCTCGACCCGGACACGATCACGAGTCCGTCGGGAAAGCCGTTCAGGACGCTGGACAGGAACCCGGGGGCCAACCTGTTGACGACGAGCCCGGGAACGGCGGATCCCCCGCCCGGCTTTCGCCAGCGCGCGAGGACCCGCACGATTCGTCCGACCAGGATCACCGGTGCATAGCGCACGGGATTCTATTCGAGGTAGTCGCGTAGTGACTGCGACCGCGACGGGTGACGCAGCTTGGCCATCGTCTTGGATTCGATCTGGCGGATGCGCTCGCGCGTCACTCCGAAGGTGTCGCCGATCTGGTCCAGGGTCTTCGGCATGCCGTCGCCCAGGCCGAAGCGCATTCGGATCACGCCGGCCTCGCGCTCGGAGAGCGAGTCGAGCAGGCTCTCGAGCTGCTTCTGCAGCATCGTGAATCCCACGGCGTCGGCGGGGACGACGGCCTCGGTGTCCTCGATGAGGTCACCGAATTCGCTGTCGCCGTCTTCGCCGAGCGGGGTGTGCAGGGAGATCGGTTCGCGGCCGTACTTCTGCACCTCGACGACCTTTTCCGGCGTCATGTCGAGTTCGCGGCTGAGCTCTTCCGGCGTGGGTTCGCGGCCGAGGTCCTGGAGCATCTGGCGCTGCACGCGTGCGAGCTTGTTGATGACCTCGACCATGTGCACGGGAATGCGGATGGTGCGGGCCTGGTCGGCCATGGCGCGCGTGATCGCCTGGCGGATCCACCAGGTGGCGTAGGTGGAGAACTTGAAGCCCTTGGTGTAGTCGAACTTCTCCACGGCGCGGATGAGGCCGAGGTTGCCTTCCTGGATCAGGTCGAGGAACTGCATTCCACGACCCGTGTAGCGCTTGGCGAGCGAGACGACGAGGCGCAGGTTCGCACCGAGCAGGTGGCTCTTGGCCCGCGCGCCGTCCTTGGCGACCCAGAGAAGTTCGCGCCCGAGCGCACTCTTCTTCTCGGCGTCGGTCATCTGGGACATCTTGTCCTCTGCGAACAACCCGGCCTCGATGCGCATCGCGAGCTCGACCTCTTCGGCCGCGTTCAGCAGGGCGACCTTACCGATCTGCTTCAGGTAGTCCTTGACCGGGTCGGCGGTGGCGCCGGTGATGGCGCTCGAGTAGACGGGGACCTCGTCCTCGTCGTCGACGAGGGACAGGACGAGTGCGCCGCTCGGGAGCGGCTCGGTCGGCGTCTTCTTACCGTGGTCGTCATCGTTGTGGTCGTCTTCGACCTCGTCGTGACCGTTCAGGTCGTCGTGGTCGTCGGCGCCGGCCTTGGACTTCGCACCGGCCCGCTTGCGCGGCGAACGGTGCTCGTCTTCGTCATCGTCGTCGTCATGGCCTGAGCCGGCAGCGGCGACGGCTGCGGCGTCGGATGCCGCAGCGGCAGCTGCCGCCTTCGCGACGGCAGCCTTGGTGGGGGCACGCTTGATGGCGGGAGCCTTGGCCGCTGCCTTGCGGGCCGGTGCCTTGGCGGGAGTCTTCGTCGCGGCATCCGTCTCGGCAACGGTGGTCTCTTCGGTTGGCTCGGTCTTTGTGCGGGTTGCCATTCGAACACCTCTCATGCCGTCGGGTGTGCACCGGCGGCGCCGCCCGCCGGTGCGGAGAACCGGGGGAAACGGTTCGTGCGCCAAGCCGGGCAGATATGGATTTTGGGCAGTACTAGGACCCATGTCAAGTCCCGGGCCGCGCACCATCAACTGGTAACGGTGCACCCAGGACCAGAACGGGCCCTATTGACAATTATTGCATGCTTTGTGTATATACCGAGCCAGTGCACGGCCCATTACACACGCTCAGCGCGAACGCGGGCGCCGCAGCGCCCGTGCGGCCGCGATCCAGAGCGGAGCCACTTCGACACCCTCGTCGCGCGACAACAGGAAGCGGGTGCGACGCCGGGCCCGGAGCAGGAACACGACACCGATCCCGACGACCAAGAACTGCACGAGGAAGGCGACCCGGAAGGATTCCAGCGAGTACAGGTTGCTCGGCGCTCCCCCGGCCATCCGCCAGCCGTTCTGCAGGTCGAGCAGGACCCCGATCAGGTACACCATCACGAAGCTCGCGGTGAATCCGCCGACGTTCACGACGCCGTTGGCCGAGCCATGGCTGCGCTTCGGATTGAAGCTCCGGGCGAAGTCGAACCCGATCAGGGAGCCGGGCCCGCCGATGCCGAGGGTTACGAGGAGTACCACGATGAGCCAGAACGGCGGGGTTCCCGGCCAGGCGAGGACGACGGTCCAGGCCGCTGCCATCAGGATCACGACGGCGAGCACGATGTTGCTGCGGCGTTGCGGGAACCGGGCGGTGAGGATGCCCAGGATCGGGCCGAACACCATCCCGGCGGCGACGAGCACCATGAGCATCGAAGCGGCAAGAGCGGGGTCGTAGCCGAGGCCGTAGACCATGAAGGGGAAACCCCAGAGCATGCTGAAGACGGTTCCCGGCGACTGCGTCACGTAGTGCGACCAGAAACCGAGCTGCGTCCCCGGCCTGCGGAAGCTCTTCTTGAGCAGCACGAGCGCCTCCCGCAGGCTCGTCGGCCGCGCTTCGTCCGTCGATCCCACCGGCCGGTCCTCGATGACGACGACCACGACGACGAGCGCAACGACGGCGACGGATGCCGCGGACAGGAAGGCGGGCGTCCAGCCGAAGGTGTGCAGCACCCAGGCGAGCGGAACCGCGGAGAGGACCTGACCGAGCTGGCCGATGTTGCCGAGCCACTGCGACAGCTGCGGTACCAGCGGGCCGTCGAACCAGGATCCGATCAGGCGGATCATCGAGATGAAGATGGCGGCGTCTCCCGCACCGACGAGCATCCGGCCGGCGACGGCGGCGGCGATGTCGGTCGAGAACGCGAGGGTGACCTGGCCGCCGATCATGAGCGTGGTCCCGACGATCACGAGGATTCGGGGTCCGAACCGGTCGATGAGCACTCCGACGGGGACCTGGGCCGCGGCGTAGACCACGAGTTGCACGACGGCGAGGCTCGAGAGCAGGGCGGCGGTGCCGCCGAAGCGCTCAGACGCCGCGACACCGGCTACGCCCAGCGACGTGCGCTGCAGGACGGCCGAAAGGTACGCGAACGACCCGATGGAGAAGATGAGCCAGGAGCGACGGGAGTTCATTGCTCCCAATCTATCCGGTCGGGGCCGTCGGCAGGCCCAGGCTCCCCGGCCGCGCACGGTCGGGTGACAGCGATCCGGAGCTTAGAGGGCGGTGCCGTCGTCGCGGCTGCGGCGGGTTGCGAGGAAATTCTCCAGCTCGGCCGCGATCTCGTCGGCGCTCGGAAGTTCACCGTCCTCATCGGTCAGCGGCGACCGCACGCTGCTGCCTTCCATGTACGTGTCGTAGCGTTCCTCGAGGGTTCCGACGAGTTTCGCGAGTTCCGGGTTCTCCCGCACCTGTTCGTCGATCCGGTTGATGAACTCGCGATTCTGCTCGCGCAGCTGGTCGGTCGGGAAGATCAGGCCCGTTGCGGCGCTCGTGCTCTCGAGGGCGGACAGCGCCGCTGCCGGGAACTCCGTGTCCGCGAGGTAGTGCGGAACCAGGAGGACGAAGCCGGCGACTGCCGCGCCGCTCTCGTGCAGGCGTAACTCCACGAGGTGCAGGACATTGGAGGGGACCTGGGTGTGCGGACGCCAGACGGACATGCTCTCGATCAGGTCGGAGCGGGTGCCGCTCACGGTGACGCCGATCGGGCGGGTGTGCGGAACCGGCATCGGGATCGCGTGCACCCACGTCGTCGCTGCGACGCGGAAACGCTTGCCGATCTCGAGAACGGCGGCGGTGAACTGCTCCCAGCGGAAGTCCGGTTCGAAACCGGACAGCAGCAGGAACGGCTGGCCGATCTCGTCGTGCGCGAGGTAGAGACTCAGCACCGGCGGCTGGTAGCCGGTCAGATGGTCGCGATCGAAGTAGATGATCGGACGCCGGGCCCGGTAGTCGAGAAGGACATCCGCATCGAAGGACGCGATCATCGTGTGGGTCAGGTTTCCGAGCAGGTATTCGCTGAATTGCGCGACCGCTCCCCCGGCATCGGCGAACCCGGTCAGGCCCGCGACGAGGTTCAGGCCCTCGGGCACGGATGCCGCGTCGGCCGTCAGCTCGTAGATGTCACCAGGATCGCGCATGCCGTTAACTCTAGGCTGCGTCATCGCGGGCGGGTGGGAATCCGTGGCACCCCGAGTGGTGCCGTAAGCGAACAGGGGTCACAGCCTGGACGGCCCGCACGGGCCGCACAGGGGCGGCCAGTACCATCGAAGGATGACCGCACCCGTTCTCTCCGTGTCCGCACAACCCGCCATCGAATCAACCGCCGACGTCCTGATCGTGGGCGCGCTCCAGTCCGCGGACTCCGCGGTGCTCTTCGCCGACCCGGCGTTCTCCGCCCTGTCGGCCGTCCTCGCCGACCTCGGCGTCACGGGCGCACGGGACCAGGTGGTCCGCATTCCGGCATCCGTCGGCGGGGCGCGCACGATCGCGATCGTCGGGCTCGGCAAGGACGCCGGTGTCGACGCCCTGCGCGCCGCCGCCGGTTCCGCCGTGCGCCAGCTCACCGGCGTCGAGAGCGTTGCCTTCGCGTTCCCGCTCGAGGGCGCCGCGGAACTCACCGCCGTCGTCGAAGGCGCCGCGCTCGGCGGCTATTCGTACACGGAATACCGCCAGGCCTCCCTCGCCGGCACCCGGTTGCCCGCCGGACACGTGACCGTGCACAGCACGCTCGACGGCGCGGACGCCGTCGCCCACGCCGTCGTCGTCTCGGAGGCCGTCGCACTGGTCAAAGACCTCGTGAACATGCCGGCGTCCGATCTCTACCCGGAGGCCCTCGCCGACCGCGCGGTCGCCGCCGCCGCCGATCTGCCCGTCTCGGTCAGGGTCTGGGACGAGGCGGAACTCGCCGCGGACGGTTTCGGCGGCATCGCCGGCGTCGGCCAGGGTTCGACGCGCCCGCCGCGCCTGGTCAAGGTCAGCTACGCCCCTGGGACGGCAACCCGTCACATCGCGCTTGTCGGAAAGGGCATCACCTTCGACACCGGCGGACTCTCCCTCAAGCCGGCCGGCTCCATGGTCGGCATGAAGTACGACATGACCGGCGCCGCAACGGTGCTCGCCGTCGTGCTCGCCGCTGCCCGGCTGTCGCTCGACGTGCGCATCACGGCGTGGCTCTGCATCGCGGAGAACATGCCGTCCGGGAACGCGATCCGACCGAACGACGTCCTGCGCATCCGCGGCGGCCGCACGGTCGAAGTGCTGAACACGGATGCCGAGGGTCGACTCGTCCTCGCCGACGGGCTTGTCGCGGCGGGTGAGGAAGAACCCGACGCCATCATCGACGTCGCCACCCTCACGGGGGCGGCCATCGTCGCCCTCGGAAGCCGCTACTACGGCGTCATGGGTGAAGACGCCCTCGTCGCCCGCGTGCTCGCCGCCGGTTCCGGTGTCGGCGAACAGCTCTGGGCGATGCCGCTCCCCGACGAGCTCCGCGCCACGCTCAACTCCGACGTCGCAGACATCGCGAACGCCAAGATGGGCTCGAGCGCCGGCGGCATGCTCCTCGCCGCCGTCTTCCTGCGCGAGTTCATCGGAACCCGCGGCACGGGGGACGACGCCGTGACCATCCCCTGGGCGCACCTGGACATCGCCGGACCCGCGCACAACACCGGAGGCGCCTGGGGCTTCACCAACGCGGGTCCCACCGGCGTTTCGGTGCGCGCTTTGCTGCGTCTGGCCGAGGACTTTTCGCGCCCGTAGTACAGTCGAGGTGGCATGGGGAAGAAAGCGCCCGGCTCACGGGCGTCATCGATTCCCGTCCCGCAGACTTTTTGTGCATTTCCGCTTGTGATTACGCGCTTGTGACCAGCGCCCGTATGTGAATAAAAGGGAGTCCCTGAGTGTCGGAACAGAATTTTGACCTTGTCGTTCTCGGTGGAGGAAGCGGTGGCTACGCAGCAGCACTGCGGGCCGTCCAGCTCGGCATGACCGTCGGCCTGATCGAGAAGGGCAAACTCGGCGGCACCTGCCTGCACGTCGGGTGCATCCCGACGAAGGCCCTGCTGCACTCGGCCGAGGTGGCCGATGTGAGCCGCGAGGCCGCCAAATACGGCGTGAAGACCCAGTTCGAGGGCATCGACATGGCGGCCGTCACGGCCTTCCGTGAGGGAATCGTCGCGTCGAAGTACAAGGGCCTCCAAGGCCTGATCAAGGCACGCGGCATCACCGTCATCGAGGGCGAAGGCCGCCTCGTGGCGCCGAACACCGTCCAGGTCGGCGACGACCGCATCGTCGGCAAGAACGTCGTTCTCGCCACGGGCTCGTACTCGCGATCCCTCCCGGGCCTCGAGATCGGCGGCCGCGTCATCACGAGCGAGCAGGCCCTCGATCTGAACTTCGTGCCGAACAAGGTCGCCATCCTCGGCGGCGGCGTCATCGGAGTCGAGTTCGCGAGCGTCTGGAAGTCCTTCGGAGCCGACGTCACCATCATCGAGGCGCTGCCGCACCTCGTCCCGAACGAAGAAGAGTCCGTCTCCAAGCAGCTCGAGCGCGCGTTCCGCAAGCGCGGGATCGAGTACTCGCTCGGCATCCGCTTCCAGAGCGTGACCCAGCACGAGAACGGCGTGGTCATCACCCTCGAGAACGGTTCGACCGTCGAGGCCGAGATCCTTCTCGTCGCCGTCGGACGCGGCCCCGTCACGGCCGGTCTCGGCTTCGACGAGGTCGGCGTGGCCATGGATCGCGGTTTCGTCCTCACCGACGAACGCCTCGCGACGAACATCCCCGGCGTCTACGCCGTCGGAGACATCGTTCCCGGCCTCCAGCTCGCGCACCGTGGCTTCCAGCAGGGCATCTTCGTCGCCGAGGAGATCGCGGGCCTCAACCCGATCATCGTCGAGGACCTGAACATCCCGAAGGTCACATACTCTGACCCCGAGATCGCGTCCGTCGGGTACTCCGAGGCGAAGGCATCCGAGAAGTTCGGCGCCGACCAGGTCTCGTCCTACGAGTACAACCTCGGCGGCAACGGCAAGAGCTCGATCCTCGGCACGAGCGGCTCGATCAAGGTCGTCCGGGTCAAGGACGGACCCATCGTCGGCATCCACATGATCGGCGCGCGCGTCGGCGAGCTCATCGGCGAAGGCCAGCTCGTTGTGAACTGGGAGGCGTACCCGGAGGACATCGCCCCGTTCCTGCACGCGCACCCGACCCAGAACGAAGCCCTCGGCGAGGCATTCCTGGCCATTGCCGGGAAGCCCCTCCACGCGATGTAGCCGATTCCCGGCTACTGACCGTCTATAAGCTAAGAACAGAGCACACAATGGTTTCAAAGGAGACAAACGCATGAGCGAATCCGTTAGCCTTCCGGCACTCGGTGAGAGTGTCACAGAGGGTACGGTTACCCGCTGGCTGAAGAACGTGGGCGACCGCGTCGAGGTCGACGAACCCCTCTTGGAAGTATCGACTGACAAGGTGGACACGGAGATCCCGTCCCCCGTTGCCGGCATCATCGAAGCGATCCTGGTCCAGGAGGACGAAACCGTCGAGGTGGGTACCGCCCTGGTACTGATCGGTGACGGTTCCGCCGCCGCCGCGCCGGCTCCGGCCGCTGCTCCCGTCGTCGAGGCCCCTGCTGTCGTCGAGGCCCCGGCAGCCCCTGCGCCCGTCGCCGCCCCGGTCTACGCACCCGCACCGGTTGCGGCGCCCGTCGCAGCTCCGGTCTACCCACCCGCCCCCGTCGCAGCACCGGCCCCGGTCTTCGCACCGGTTCCCGTTGCGGCACCGGCACCGGCACCGGTCGCAGCACCGGCCCCCGTCGCAGCCCCCGTCGCAGCAGAGCCCGCCGTCTCCCGTGGCTCCCACGCGGGCACCTCCGGCTACGTGACGCCGATCGTCCGCAAGCTCGCGAACGAGGCCGGCGTCGACCTGTCCAGCGTCACCGGAACCGGTGTCGGCGGACGGATCCGCAAGCAGGACATCACGGCAGCCATCCCGGCCGCCGGAGCCGCGGCATCCGCCCCGGCGTTCGAGGTCTCGCCGCTGCGCGGCACCTCGAAGCCGATGTCCCGCCTCCGCAAGGTCGTCGCCGAGCGCGCCGTCATCTCGATGCAGTCGTCGGCCCAGCTGACGACCGTCGTCGAGGTCGATGTCACCCGCGTCGCGATCTTCCGCGACAAGGTCAAGGCGTCGTTCTTCGAGAAGACCGGCAACAAGCTGTCCTTCCTGCCGTTCTTCGCCCTCGCCGCCGCCGAAGCACTCCAGGCGAACCCGATCATCAACGCCACGATCGACGGCGACACGATCGTGTACCCGGCACAGGAGAACATCAGCATCGCTGTCGACACCGAGCGCGGTCTGCTGACCCCGGTCGTGCGCAACGCCGGAGAACTCGACCTCGCCGGATTCGCAGCGGAGATCGCCGACCTCGCCCAGCGCACGAGGGACAACAAGCTCAAGCCCGACGAGCTGTCCGGTGGCACCTTCACGCTGACCAACACGGGTTCGCGTGGGGCGCTGTTCGACACCCCCGTCGTGTTCCTGCCGCAGAGCGCGATCCTCGGAACGGGCGTCGTCTACAAGAAGCCGCTCGTCGTGTCCAGCGGCGGCCTCGACGCCATCGCGATCCGCTCGTCGGTCTACCTGGCGCTGTCCTACGACCACCGCATCATCGATGGCGCGGATGCCTCGCGCTTCCTCGTCACGATGAAGCAGCGTCTCGAGGCCGGCGACTTCGAAGCCAACCTCGGGATCTGAGCCGGCGGCCGGCTCGTCCGGCCAGGCGGCTCGTTCCGCTAACCAGCACGTGCCGCTAACCAGCACTGAAGAACTCGCGTAACCGCCAACCGGCCTCGCCCTTGACCACAAGGACCGAGGCCGGTTTGTCGTTTCCGGGTGCGACTCCCCCGCCGCTCGCTGAGAGGGCGATGAGCGCCAGATTCCCGATCCGGTCGACGACCGTCGGTTCGGAACCGTCGACCGTGACGCTCCCCGGCGCACGCCCCTGCCCGCCGTCCGGCGCTTGTCCGATCAGTGCGCCATCCCCGGCAAGGACCGGAGAACCCGGTTGCGCGAGGTCCGCAAGGCAGTCCCGATCGGCGGCGGCGAGGCAGAGGGCCCTCAGGCGCAGCAGCACCATGGTGGCGGCAGCGGGGTCCTCGCCCTGCAGGGCGTCCTGGTCGGCCGTGGTCGCCGGCGCGGCGGCGGGCGGGTCCGGTGCGGACACCTCTCCGCTCCCGCCGGAGGGCCGGGGAGAAGCCGAGCGGTGCGACGACGGCTCCGGGGCCGGACCGGCTGCCGGCGGGGCGAGCGCCGTCCAGGCTCCGACGAGCAGGACGACGACGAGGAACGTGCCGGACAGGATCAGGCCGCGGCGCCGCCAGCGCGCGGGATCCTCCGCGGCTCTCCACGTTCCCCGCCGCGTCGAGGCCCCTGCCGTCCGCTCACGACCCGGCTTCGGTCGAGGGGGAAGTGCGTGCGCCGCCCGGCCGCGCTTCGCCCGGCCAGCCGGCCCCTCGCGTCGGCGTGCCGTCAGCCGTGCTCCGATGGTTCCGGCGACACGAACCGCCCACCCCCGCAGCAGCGGTCCGGCGCGCGTGTCCAGCGCCGCCTCGAGGCGGGTCAGCGCGTCGGGGCCGGGAGGAAGCCTTCTGGGCGCCGTCGGCTCCGCGTCGCCGGGACCGACCTCGTGCTCGCCGAGCCGGACGGGCGCGGCGGGAGACCACTCGAACAGCGCTCGCTCGAGCCCGGCAAGTGCTTCCCGGTAGGAGCCGGACCGCCAGGCGGCGAACAGCGCCGTTGACGCCGGCTGTCCGCGGTCCGCGACCCGGTCGAGAACGGCCTGCACCAGGTCACCGCAGGCGCACCGGGCCTCCTCGAGCAGTTCTTCCCGGGCCCGGCCCGGCGGCGGCAGATCCCGCAGGCCGCCCAGACCCCCTACGACGGGTCGCCCCGCGCCGTCGAAACGAATCCGTCCGGCACCGATTCCCGGATGCACCCAGCCCCGGTCGTACAGGCGCGCCACCGCCGCGAGCACGGGAGCCAGGATCGTGACCGCCTCCCCCGGGTCCAGCAATCGCTCGCCGGCCAGGATCTGCCCGAGGGATCCACCGCGGTCCTCGGCCAGGACGAGGCAGATCCGCCCGTCCGGCAGCGTCGCAACGTCCAGCAACCGGCCCACCCCGCCGTCCGGGATAGCCTCGAGAGCGCGCACCTCCCTGTCGATGGCCGCGTCGTCGATGGCGGCGTCGTCTGTGCTGCGGCTCCCAGTGCCGTCACCGGTGCCATCACCGGTTCCGACGCCGGGTGCGGAGCGGAACACCTTGAGAACGACGACGTCCCGGTGACCGTCCGTCCCGGCCGCGGCCGACGCCCCGAGGTAGACGTCGCACCGGGCCCCAGCGGCGATGCGCCTCAGGACCCGGAAGCCGGCGACGCTTCCGCCGGCATCCGCTGCCTGCGCCTCCGTGGCTGTCGCCCCGACACCGGACTCCCTGCCGGACGACCTGCGCTTCCGACCTTCCGCACGTCTCATCACGCGCCGATGATCGTCCCGTGGGAGGCGCGGACGGCCCGCTCCGGGCCGGCTGTGCACAGTCCGGCGGATCCGGTCGCTGGTGAGGACGGGCTGACCTAGACTGGCCCCATGCTCGACTTTCTCGTCGCGGGGCTAAGCGCCAACTCCGTGCCGTATCTCGTGGGCCTTGAGCTCCAGCGCACCGTCCATCGTGCCGTTGTTTCCGGGGAACGCCCGGACACCGTCATCTTCCTCGAACACCCCGCCGTATACACCGCGGGCAGACGCACGTCGGCCGAGGAACGGCCGACGGACGGAACCCCGGTCATCGACACCGACAGGGGCGGCAAGATCACCTGGCACGGCCCCGGTCAACTCGTCGGGTACCCGATCCTCCGCCTCGCCGAACCCATCGACGTCGTCGGCTATGTGCGACGCCTCGAAGGCATCCTCATCGACGTCCTCGCCGGGCTCGGGGTCGACGGCCGCCGCGTCGCCGGACGGTCCGGGGTGTGGGTCGGCCAGCCGGGCTTCGAGGACAAGATCGCCGCCATCGGAATCCGAGTCGCCGAAGGGGTGACCATGCACGGCTTCGCGCTCAATTGCAACAACTCCCTCGAACCGTACGAGCACATCATCGCCTGCGGGATCCGCGACGCCGGAGTCACCACGATCTCCCGCGTCCTCGGCAGGGAAGTGACGCCCGCACAGCTGGTGGAACCGATCCGGGCCCGTTTCGCCGCGGAACTGGTGGCCGCCTCATGAGCGCCGTGCCCGAGGGCCGCAAGATGCTCCGGCTTGAGATCCGCAACATGGAATCGCCCATCGAACGCAAACCGGCCTGGATCAAGACGGTCGCCAAGATGGGACCGGAGTACCGCAAGCTCCAGGACCTCGTCAAGGGCGAGAACCTGCACACCGTGTGCCAGGAGGCCGGCTGCCCGAACATCTTCGAGTGCTGGGAGGACCGCGAGGCGACCTTCCTCATCGGTGGTTCCCAGTGCACCCGGCGCTGCGACTTCTGCCAGATCGACACGGGCAAGCCCGCTGACTACGACACCGACGAACCGAGAAGGGTCGCGGAGTCCGTCGTCGCGATGAACCTGCGGTACGCGACCGTGACGGGCGTCGCCCGCGACGACCTTCCCGACGAAGGCGCCTGGCTGTACGCCGAGACCATCCGGCAAATCCACGCCCAGAGCCCCGGTACCGGCGTCGAAATCCTCGTCCCCGACTTCTCGGGCAACCCCGACCTCCTGGGCGAGGTGTTCTCCGCGAAGCCGGAGGTCTTCGCGCACAATGTCGAGACGGTTCCGCGCATCTTCAAGCGCATCCGCCCGGCCTTCCGCTACGACCGTTCCCTCGACGTCATCACGCAGGGCCGCAACGCCGGCCTCATCACCAAGTCGAACCTGATCCTCGGCATGGGCGAGGAACGCGCCGAGGTCAGCCAGGCGCTCCAGGACCTCCACGACGCAGGCACCGACATCATCACCATCACCCAGTACCTGCGGCCGAGCGCCCGGCACCTGCCCGTCGCACGCTGGGTCAGGCCGGAGGAATTCGTCGAGCTCAATGAGGAGGCGGAGGCCATCGGATTCCTCGGCGTGCTCTCCGGACCGCTCGTGCGGTCGTCCTACCGGGCAGGACGCCTCTGGGCTCAATCGATGCTCAAGACGAACCGTGAGGTGCCCGCCGAACTCCGTCACCTGGCGGATGCCTCGCTCGGGTTCGCCCAGGCCGTCGCCCGCCCAGGCGGTATCGTCGCTGACTCGACCGAAAATCGGTCATCGGAGATTCTGGCGACTCGGTAAACTCGACACCATGGCACGCAGCAAGGACAAGACTCCCAAACCCCACAAGGAACCCGGCCGCATCAAGCAGATGTGGCAGGTGTTCCAGATGACCCGGCGGTACGATTCCAAAATCGTCCCGCTCCTCCTCGTGGGCTTCTTCGTGCCGCTCGTGGCCTCGATCGTCGTCGCGATCCTTGCGACGGACGGCAACGTCCTCACGCTCGTGCTCTGGATCATCGCCGGGCTCCTCGCCGGGGTGCTCGCCGTGCTGATCATTCTCGGCCGCCGCGCGGAGAAAGCCGCCTACTCCCAGATCGAAGGCCAGCCCGGCGCCGTCGGCGCCGTGCTGCGCAGTTCCCTCAAGGGCGGCTGGGTCGGCAGCGAGATGCCCATCGCCGTCAACGGCAAGACCCAGGACGCGGTCTACCGTGCCGTCGGTCGCGGCGGTGTCGTCCTGATCAGCGAGGGCCCGCGCACCCGGACCGCGCGCATGCTCGACGAGGAACGCCGCACGGTCACCCGCCTCGGCGGCCACGTTCCCGTCACGGTGATTTCCGTCGGCCCCGATTCCGACGCCGTGCCGCTGCACAAGCTCGCGAGTCGCCTGCGCAAGATCAAGCCGAGCCTGACCAAGGCAGAGGTGCTCGCCGTCAACAACCGGCTGAGCTCGATCACGAAGAAGCTTCCGATCCCGAAGGGCGTCGATCCGACCAAGGCCCGCCCGCAGCGCGGCAACTAGGCTCGTTCCCCCGTCCATTCCGCACGTCCGCAACCCCTCGTCGTCACGACGAGGGGTTCTTGCGTTAAACGGAGCCCGCTCCGCCGAGCGCGCGGCTCAGCCCCGGACGAGGACGGTTCCGGCCACCTTGTCGTGGAAGCCGCGCTGGTCGGAGTCCCAGACCAGCGCGGGGAAGGCCAGGCCGAGCAGCACGGAACGCACGATGGGCCGCCACGGCCCGACCCAGCCGCCCGCGAGAGGGATGACGCGGAGCCCGACGAGGCGGTGGCCGATGCTGCCGCCGATCGTCGGGATGAACAGGACCTGGAGCAGGACATAGGTCCCCGTCACGACGAAGCCGTTGTAGTTGAGGAACGTGTAGCGGAACACCGCGAAGGCCAGCGCCATCGCGAGGGCGTAGTCGATCAGGAGTCCCAGCATCCGGCGCCCGGCACGGCCCACCGACAGCGGGCCCTCATCGGGAAGCCCGAGCCGCTCCCCCGGCCATCTGCTCGGCGGGAGCTGTCCGAAGGTGGTCGGCGGGGAGGCAGAGGGAGGCACGGGACGATCCTAGCCAAGGGCACCGCCTGTAACATGTGAGAAACAAAGTCGTCACAGTTGAGTAATGCCGCCGTAATACTCTCTGGGTAGCCGCCGTGCGCGACTTTCTGTCATTAACGCCCTCGTCGTTTGGAGTAAAACCGCATGTTCCGCGATTCGTCAGAAGTACTCAAGTTCATCAAGGACACTGACGTCAAGTTTCTTGACATTCGCTTCACCGATCTTCCCGGTGTGCAGCAGCACTTCAACATCCCCGCGTCGACCGTCGATGAGGAATTCTTCACGGTCGGGCAGATGTTCGACGGTTCGTCGATCCGCGGCTTCGCGTCCATCCACGAGTCGGACATGCAGCTCATCCCGGACGTGACGACGGCATACGTCGATGCTTTCCGCGCCGAGCGCACGCTGATTATGCTCTTCGACATCTACAACCCGCGTAACGGCGAGATCTACTCCAAGGATCCCCGCCAGGTCGCGAAGAAGGCCGAGAAGTACCTCGAGTCGACCGGCATCGCCGACACCGCGTTCTTCGCCCCCGAAGCCGAGTTCTACATCTTCGACGACGTGCGCTACGAAGTGAACCAGTACTCGAGCTTCTACGCCGTGGACTCCAGCGAAGGCGCCTGGAACTCCGGCAAGAAGGAAGAGGGCGGCAACCTCGCCAACAAGACCCCGTACAAGGGCGGCTACTTCCCCGTCAGCCCCGTCGACCAGCACGTCGACATGCGTGACGACATCTGCCTCAAGCTCATCGACGCAGGCCTGATCCTCGAGCGCAGCCACCACGAGGTCGGCACCGGCGGACAGGGCGAGATCAACTACCGCTTCGACACGATGGTCCACGCGGCGGACGACCTGCTCAAGTTCAAGTACATCGTGAAGAACACGGCGCACGAATGGGGCAAGACGGCGACGTTCATGCCCAAGCCGCTCTTCGGCGACAACGGCTCCGGCATGCACACCCACCAGTCCCTCTGGGCCGGCGGCAAGCCGCTCTTCTACGACGAGGCCGGCTACGGCGGACTCTCCGACATCGCCCGGTGGTACATCGGCGGCCTACTCAAGCACGCCCCGGCCGTCCTCGCGTTCACCAACCCCTCGGTGAACTCCTACCACCGTCTCGTCCCCGGCTTCGAAGCCCCGGTCAACCTGGTCTACTCCGCCGGTAACCGCTCGGCCTCGATCCGCATCCCGATCACGGGCACCAACCCGAAGGCCAAGCGCATCGAATTCCGTGCGCCCGACGCCTCCGGCAACCCGTACCTCGCCTTCGCCGCCCAGCTGATGGCCGGCCTCGACGGGATCAAGAACCGGATCGAACCGCACGAGCCCGTCGACAAGGACCTCTACGAGCTCCCGCCCGAAGAAGCCAAGAACATCCCCCAGGTTCCCGCTTCCCTCGAGGAGGCGCTGCTGGCCCTCGAAGCCGACCACGACTTCCTCCTCGCCGGCAACGTGTTCACGCCGGAACTGATCGAAACCTGGGTCAGCTTCAAGCGCGAGCAGGAGATCAAGCCCCTCGCGCAGCGTCCGCACCCGTTCGAGTACGAACTGTACTACGGGGTCTAGACCGCACCGCGCCTGACCATGACGGGTCGTACCTTCCGGGGTGCGACCCGTTCGTCGTTGCAGCGGTCAGCCGGCGAAAGGCCCCGCGTGCTCGACAGGACCGTAGAAGCGACGCTCGAAGACGGCGCGGGCACGCCGGGTGACGGCGAGGTAGTCGTCCTCAAGCCGGTTGGCGGAGCCCGGCGGGTATTCGAGGATCCGGGCGATGCCCTCGAGCTGGATGCGGTCGGTCGGGAGGGTGTCCGCGGTCCGGTTCATCCACAGGGTCATCGCGGAACGACAGCGGGAGGCGAAGACCCACGCCGCCCGGAGGGTCTCGGCGTCCGCGTCGCTCACGAGCCCGGCGCGCGCGGCCGCGTGCAGGGCGCCGAGGGTCGAGTGCGTGCGCAGCTCCGGGATCGCGGCGGCGTGCTGCAACTGCAGCAGCTGCACGAACCACTCCACGTCGCTGAGCGAGCCGCGGCCGAGCTTGAGGTGCCGGTTCGGGTCCGCGCCCTGCGGTAACCGTTCCTTCTCGACGCGCGCCTTCATCCGCTTGATCTCGCGGACGGCCTGGTCATCGATCGCCAGCGGGAAACGCACGGAGTCGGCGAGGGTCTCGAAGTCGGCGAGCAGCCGGGCATCGCCGGCGACGCCCCTGCCCCTGAGCAGCGCCTGCGCCTCCCAGGTCAGCGACCAGCGCCGGTAGTACGCCTCGTACGAGTCGAGGGACCGGGCGACGGCTCCGTTCTTGCCCTCCGGGCGCAGCCCGAGGTCGAGGTCGAGCGGCAGTCGGCTGTCCTCGGTGAGACGTTTGAGCTCCCGGGCGATGAACATCGCGCGGGCGTGAGCGGCCTCGCCCGTGACGGCTCCCGCCCGGAACACGTACATCACGTCGGCGTCTGAGCCGAAGCCGAGCTCCGCTCCCCCGAACCGGCCCATGCCGATCACCGCGAACTCGATGCCGTCGGCGTCCCCGTCCGGCTCGCCCCGGAGGCCGGTGCCGCGGATCGCCGCGGTGACACCCTCGATCACGGTCGCGGTGACGTCGGTCAGGCCCGTCGCGAGCTGATCGATGCTGATCCGGCCGAGGATGGACGAGAACGCCAGGCGCAGGATCTCGCGACGCCGGGCCGTACGGAGGACGGATGCCGCGGCATCCGGCGTCTGGTGACGCGCCAGGACCGCCCGGGTCTCTTCGCGCAGCACGGCAAGGGGCCGCGGGCGCAGGTCGTTCTCGTTCTCGAGCCACGCGACCGACTCCGGAATCGTCTCGAGCAGTTCGCCGACGAACCGGGACGAGGACAGCACCCGGGTGAGTCGTTCGGCGGCGCCGGAGGAGTCGCGGAGCATCCGCAGGAACCAGTATGTCGAGCCGAGGCTGTCGCTGAGGCGCCGGAAGGCCAGCAGCCCGTAGTCGGGGTCCGCTCCTTCCGAGAACCACTTCAGGAGCACGGGAAGGAGGTGGCGCTGGATCGCCGCCCGCCGGGACACGCCCCCGGTGAGCGCCGCGATATGGGCGAAGGCACCCTTGGTGTCGCGGAACCCGATCGCCGCGAGCCTGGCCTCCGCCTGCGCGCTCGTGAGGACCAGTTCTCCGTCGGGGAGAGCGGCAACGGCGGAGAGCAACGGCCGGTAGAAGAGCCGCTCGTGCAGCCCGCGCACCCGGCGTTTCGTGTCCGCCCAGCGTGTGCTGAGCTGGGCGGCACCCGAGGCGAGCCCGGTCGCACGGGCGAGGATGCGCAGGCTCGCCTCGTCGCGCGGCACAAGGTGGGTGCGGCGCAGCCGGTACAGCTGCAGGCGGTGTTCCATCAACCGGAGGACCCGGTAGTCCTGGGAGAATTCCGCCGCTTCCGCACGCCCGACATAGCCGGACTCGGCGAGGGCGGCGAGTGCGGGGAGCGTCCCGGCCTGTCGCACCCCCTCGTCGGCCTGTCCGTGAACGAGCTGGAGAAGCTGGACGGTGAATTCGATGTCGCGCAGCCCGCCAGGGCCGAGCTTCAGCTGAATGTCGACCTCGTCATCGGGGATGTTGTCGGTCACCCGCTCACGCATCCGCTGCACCGACTCGACGAAGTTCTCCCGGCTGGCGCTCGTCCACACCTTCGGTCCGACCGCGGCGAGGTACCGTTCGCCGAGCCCGGCATGGCCGGCGAGCGGCCTCGCCTTGAGCAGGGCCTGGAACTCCCAGCTCTTCGCCCACCGCTCGTAGTACGCGATGTGAGAGTCCAGGGACCGCACGAGCGCCCCCGACTTTCCCTCCGGCCGCAGGTTCGGGTCGACCTCCCAGAGCTCCGGCTCGAGCGTCGGCTGGTTGAGGCCGCGCATCAGCAGGATCGCAAGCCGGGTCGCGATGTCGACGGCACGGCCGGATTCGAGCCCCGTGTCGGGGTCGGCCTCCGCGACGAAGATGACGTCGACGTCGCTGACGTAGTTGAGCTCCCTGGCGCCGGCCTTGCCCATGCCGATCACGGCAAGCCGGGTGGAGCGTACCTGCTCGACGGGGAAGACACCGGGGGCGGCGACGGGTGCGGACACCATCGTGCGCGCAACGGCGAGGGACCCCTCCAGCGCGGCGGCGGCGAGATCGGACAGCGCCCTGGCGACGCCGTCGAGGCCGGCGACCGGGTCGGCCTGTTCGAGATCGAACGCCGCCACCTCCGCGAGCCTTCGCCGATACCGCACCCGCAGCGCAACCCAGCCGGCGTCGTCGACGAGAGACGCGAAGCCGTCGACGGCCCCGACCGCGGCGAGCAGGTCGGTCGTGAGTTCCTCGGGTCCGGGAAGGGCCGGCGACCGGGCGGCCAGGACCCCGAGCTCCTCCGGGTGGCGCAGGAAGAATTCGGTCAGGCCACGGGACGCGCCGAGCACGAGGAGGAGGCGCACCGGCGCACCCGGGCAGGCCAGGAGCTCCAGGACCTCCGCCGGTGCCTGCCGGAGCAGATTGATCAGGCCGGAGAGCGCTGCGTCCGGGCTCGCCGTGCGGGCGAGCAACGGCAACAGTTCCGCCGAATCCGGCCCACCGCGGCTCGCGACCTCGTCGAGGCACGCCCGGACCTCACCGAGTTCAGCGAAGCCGACCCTCGCGAGTTCGGTGAGGGTCAGCGCCTCTCGCGCCACCGTGCCCTACAACATCTCGAGGTTCTTTTGCAGCTCGAACGGAGTCACCTGGGAGCGGTATTCCTTCCACTCCTGTCGTTTGTTGAGCAGCACATAGTTGAAGACGTGCTCGCCCAGGGTCTCGGCGACGAGTTCGGACTCTTCCATGAACTGGATGGCGTGGTCGAGGCTCGCCGGCAACTGGCGGTACCCGAGGGCGCGGCGCTCGGTGTCGCTGAGACCCCAGACGTTGTCCTCGGCCTCCGGCGGCAGTTCGTAGCCCTCTTCGATGCCCTTGAGACCGGCGGCGAGCATCAGCGAGTAGGCCAGGTACGGGTTCGCGGCGGAGTCGATGGCGCGGTACTCGATGCGGGAGCTGTTGCCCTTGTTGGGCTTGTACAGCGGCACGCGGATGAGGGCGGACCGGTTGTTGTGGCCCCAGCAGACGAAGCTCGGTGCCTCGTCGCCGCCCCAGAGCCGCTTGTACGAGTTCACGAACTGGTTCGTGACGGCGGTGATCTCCGGTGCGTGCTTGAGCAGGCCCGCGATGAACTGGCGCCCGGTGCGGGACAGCTGGTACTGCGCGCCCGCCTCGTAGAAGGCGTTCGTCTCGCCCTCGAACAGGGAGAGGTGGGTGTGCATGCCTGAGCCCGGCTGGTCGGACATCGGCTTCGGCATGAACGTCGCGTAGACGCCCTGCTCGATGGCGACCTCCTTGATGACCGTGCGGAACGTCATGATGTTGTCCGCCGTGGAGAGGGCGTCCGCGTACCGCAGGTCGATCTCGTTCTGGCCGGGGCCGGCCTCGTGGTGGCTGAACTCCACCGAGATGCCGAGTTCCTCGAGCATCCGCACGGAGCGGCGCCGGAAGTCGTGCGCGGTTCCGCCGGGAACGTTGTCGAAGTATCCGGCCGAGTCGACGGGCACGGGCCCGTCCTTGCCGAACTTCGACGACTTCAGCAGGTAGAACTCGATCTCCGGATGCGTGTAGAACGTGAAGCCGCGATCCGCCGCTTTCGCAAGGGTGCGCTTGAGCACGTTGCGCGGGTCGGCGACCGCAGGCTGCCCGTCGGGGGTCGTGATATCGCAGAACATGCGCGCGGTCGGGTCGACTTCGCCCCGCCACGGCAGAATCTGGAACGTTGTGGGATCCGGATGCGCGAGGACATCCGCTTCGAAGGACCGGGTCAGGCCCTCGATGGCGGAGCCGTCAAAGCCGAGACCCTCCGCGAATGCGCCCTCGACCTCGGCCGGTGCGATCGCAACCGATTTCAGGGTGCCGACGACGTCCGTGAACCAGAGACGAATGAACTTGATGCCCCGTTCCTCGATGGTACGAAGAACGAAGTCGCGCTGCTTGTCCATCCACGCCCTTTCTTGTTGATCACTAGGTTACTGGCTGTCGTGACCTCGCGTGCGAAAAGGGCCCCGGTGAGGGGAATCGGTCGCTGGCTACACTGGAGACATGCCAGAGTCGACCGCGTCAGACGCTCCCCGTTCCGTCAATGATCTGAACCCCTTCGTTCCCGCCCCCTCCGGACCCAAGCGGGTGCGCACCAGGCACTTCTCGAACGCGAAACAGCATGGAATCCCGATTACGGGACTCACCAGCTACGACATGCTCACGGCGCAGATCTTCGACCAGGCAGGGATCGATTTCCTTCTGGTCGGCGACTCGGCGGGCAACAACGTCTTCGGCTACGAGACCACCCTTCCCGTCACGGTCGACGAACTGATTCCGCTCACCCGCGCGGTCGCCCGCGCCGTCACCCGCGCCCTCGTCGTCGCGGACATGCCCTTCGGCTCCTACGAGACCGGCCAGACGGAAGCGCTGCACACCGCGGTGCGCTTCATGAAGGAAGCGCAGGCCCACGCGGTCAAGCTCGAGGGCGGGGTGCGCAGCCACAAGCAGATCAAGAGGATCGTGACGAGCGGAATCCCCGTGATGGCCCACATCGGTTTCACGCCGCAGAGCGAACACGGCCTCGGCGGCCACATCATCCAGGGCCGCGGCGACGCAGCGGCGCAGCTTCTCGAAGACGCCCTCGCCGTGCAGGACGCCGGCGCATTCGCCGTCGTCCTCGAAATGGTGCCGGCCACCGTGGCCGCCGAGGTCACCAGCAAGCTCGAGATTCCCACGATCGGAGTGGGGGCCGGACCGGACGTCGACGGCCAGCTGCTGGTCTGGACGGACTTCGCCGGCATGACAGAGGGCCGGGTCCCGCGTTTCGTGCGGCAGTACGCCAACGTGCGCAGCGTCCTCACGGATGCCGTGCACCAGTTCAAGTCGGACGTCGAGTCCGGCGTGTACCCGGGTCCTGAGCACAGCTACGAATAGCGGTCAGCGGTCCTCCGCCGCGTCCTCTGCCGCCCATTTCGCGCTGTTCGCGCGGAGCTTCTCGAGGGCATGGGCTGCCTCCTCGCGGGTTGCGAACGGTCCGACACGATCGACGGCGAGAGAGACCATTCCCTCTTCGACGGCGCCCGTGCGCAGGTTGTACCAGAAGCGGTGCTCAGTATCTTCGGCCATAAGCTAGATCCTATGCCTAAGGATTCCGCCGGTCACCTGCTGCCAGGCCCGGTCTCCCCCACTCGTCCCGTCCCTGCGCGGATCCCCCGTCCGGAATACGTCGGCCGCCCCGCTCCCGCGCGGTTCACCGGCTCCGACATCTACCCCGCCGCCAAGATCGAACTGATCCGTGAGGCCGGCCGGATCGCCGCGGAGGCGATCGAAGCCGTCGGCCGCGGCATCCGCCCTGGCGTCACCACCGAAGAACTCGACCGGATCGGCCACCAGTTCCTGATCGAGAATGACGCGTACCCGTCCACGCTTGGCTACCGGGGCTATCCCAAGTCGCTGTGCAGCTCGGTCAACGAGGTCATCTGCCACGGCATCCCCGACACGACGGTCCTCGAAAACGGCGACATCGTCAATATCGACATCACCGCCTTCAAGAACGGCGTCCACGGCGACACGAACGTCACGTTCATCGTCGGCGAGGCCAGCGAAGCCGTGACGCTCCTCGTCGAACGCACGAAGGAAGCGCTCGCCCGCGGCATCAAGGCCGTCGCCCCCGGACGCCAGGTCAACGTGATCGGCCGGACCATCGAGTCATACGCCAAACGGTTCGGCTACGGCGTCGTGCGCGACTTCACCGGCCACGGCGTCGGCGAGGCGTTCCACTCCGGCCTCATCGTCCCCCACTACGACTCCGCTCCGCAGTACGACACCGTGATGGAGGTCGGCATGGTCTTCACGATCGAACCGATGCTCACCCTCGGCAGCACCGACTGGGACATGTGGGCGGATGACTGGACCGTGACGACCAGGGACAAGAGCATCACGGCCCAGTTCGAGCACACCCTCGTCGTGACCGAACGCGGCGCAGAGGTCCTGACCCTCCCCTAGACGGTAGGTTTTCTACTATGAGTTCTCAGACGGCCATCGGCATTGACATCGGCGGGACCGGAATCAAGGGGGCCCTCGTCGATCTTGCGACGGGAACCTTACTGACCGATCGGGTCAAACTCCCCACGCCCAAGGGCGGCCGGCCTGCCGACATCGTCGAGACGACCCGCGTCATCCTCGAAAGGGTCGGCGCCGCCGCCGGCGTGACGGATGTCCCCGTCGGCATCTGCTTCCCCGCCATCGTCAGGCATGGGCGCACGATGTCGGCCGCCAACGTCTCCAAGAAGTGGATCGGCCTCGAGGCGGCCGCCCTGTTCGCGAGAAGCCTCGGCGCTCCCATCACCTTTGTGAACGACGCGGATGCCGCCGGATACGCCGAATCCCAGTTCGGGGCCGCGCAGGGTGTTGAAGGTGTCGTGATCCTGACCACCCTGGGCACCGGGATCGGCACCGCACTCCTCAACGACGGGGTTCTCGTGCCCAACACGGAGCTCGGCCACCTGCAGATCGACGGCGTCGACTACGAGACCCGCGCCTCGTACTCCGCGCGGGAACGGGAGAACCTCTCCTGGTCGGCCTGGGCGGCACGCCTGCAGAAGTACTACTCGACGCTCGAGGCGCTCTTCTCCCCCGACCTGTTCGTGGTCGGCGGTGGCGTCTCCAAGCACCACGAGGACTTCCTGCCGCTCCTCGCCCTGCACACGCCGATCGTGCCCGCCGTGCACAAGAACAACGCCGGCATCCTCGGCGCGGCAGCCCTCGCGGTGAAGGACCTCGGCTGAACCGAGCTGAGCCGAGCCCGCTCCGAACCGTCGGGTGGCTCCGGTCTCCCCGGAGGGAGACGGGAGAATGGGCCGGCTGGTACGCCGGGTTCTGTCCCGGTTCTCACCGGGGACGGCCATCTATCTCGGGACTACGTTGCCGCAGCCCTCTAGCGGTCTACCCGGAAACTCGGCGAGCCGCCTTAGCGTTTCCTGTGTGACCTTGCTCCGGACGAGGTTTACCGAGCCGACCAGGTCACCCTGGCCTCTGGTGGTCTCTTACACCACCGTTTCACCCTTACCACCGAACGAACGGTGGCGGTCTACTTTCTGTGGCACTGTCTCGCGGGTTACCCCGGGTGGGTGTTACCCACCGCCCTGCTCTGTGGAGCCCGGACGTTCCTCGGCAGCCGATTCCCCGAAGGGAACCGGCTGACGCGGCCGTCTTGCCGACCCATTCTTCTCCTCAGACTACAGGATCAGATTCCGGACTCCTCCGTGCGCACCAGGATCGCGCCGCAATCCGGGCAGAACAGCACCTCGTCGGCCGCGGAAGACCGGACGGACTCGAGATCGCTGCCGGTGAGGGTGATGGTGCAGCCGCTGCAGGTGCGCTGGCGGAGCAGGGCAGCGGCGTTGCCGTGGCCGCTCACGAAGAGCTTCTCGTAGAGGCTCGCCAGATCCGGCGCGATCGTGCCCGCGATCACGGCCCGGTCGCGGCGGAGCTCCTCGAGCTGGCGGTGCAGGGTGGCGAGGTCGGCGTCGCGCGAGATCTCGGTCTCCTCGACCCGGGCGGCGAGAGCGTCCCGTTCGGCCTCGACGACCGCGACGGCCGCTTCCCGTTCCTCGAGGCGTTCCATCACGGCGATCTCGATCTCTTCGAGAGCCAGCAGCCGTTTGCGCAGGGCGGCGAGTTCGGTGTCGAGCGCCTGGACGTCCTTGACCGAACTCGTCGTCTGCAGACGCTCATCGTCCCGCTTGATGCGCTTCTCGACGACCTCGACGTCGGATTCGATCCGGTTCAGCTCGAGGCGGACATCCTCGACCTCTCCGTGCAGGGTCGTGAGACTCATCCGGGTCTTGTCCGCGGTCCCGGCGAGTGCGGTGAGTTCAGCGTGCTGGGCGAGCGCCCTGGTCTGGTGGTCGACCTGCTGGAGCCTGATGTCGAGAGCCTGGAGCCGGAGAAGTTCCTTCTGCTCGATGGGGGATGCCTTCACTTGTGTCCTGACCTTCACGGGTATTGAGTTTGACCGGCCCGGTGGCCGGATACTGTCGGTGGGGTTGTGCAGGCTACTGCACGATGACGAAGTCCCACGGGTCCGTGCGCAGATCGCTCACGTCCACCCGCAGTCCCGGAAAAGCGTTCCGCAGGGCGTCGGCGGCGGTGTCAAGCCACAACCACTCGCTCGCCCAGTGTGACACGTCGATCAGCGCCGGTGTGTTTCCGTCCAGCAGTGCCTGTTCCCGGGCTTCCGAGGCTGGGTGGTGCCGGAGGTCGGCGGTGATGTAGACATCCGCTGCCAGAACGGCCGGATCCTTGAGCAGCGAGTCGCCGGCTCCCCCGCACAGCGCAACCGAGCGCACCGGGGAGTTGTACTCCCCCGAGACACGGATCCCGGACGCCGTCGCAGGCAGGATCGCCGCGAGGCGCCTCGCGAGCTGGCCGAGGGTGGTGGGAGTCGCAAGCAGGCCGACCCGGCCGATACCGGTCCCTGGCACGGTCCCCGCGGTGATCGGCCGCGCGTCGACGAGTCCGAGCCGCGTCGCGAGCACGTCGGAGACGCCGTCGACGACGACGTCCGCGTTCGTGTGCGCGGCGATCAGTGCGCAGTCGGACCGGATCAGCCGAGCCAGAAGGGCACCCTTGTACCGGTCTTCCGCGACGGAGGTGACTCCGCGAAGAAGGAGCGGGTGGTGCACGAGCAGCAGTCCGGCACCGGACTCGATCGCCTCATCGACGGTCGCGGAGACGGCGTCGACGGCAAGGAGCACGGAACCAACCAGGCTCGACGGGTCACCGCTCAGCAGTCCGGGTGCATCCCACGTCTCTGCACCGGACAACGGCCACAGCTCGTGGACGGTCCGGGTTATCTCGGAGAGCGGATAGGACACCCAGCCAGCCTACCCGTGCGCTCATCTCGCGGACGCCGGGGCCAGGAGTCTCTCCTGCCGACGGATCGCCGGGATGCCCGCGAGCAGGGGTGTCGCGAGACCCAAAGTGAACGCGACCAGCACGCCGGGATTCGTCGCCGCGAATTCCCCGCCCGGGTCGATGCCGAGCGGAACAAAGAGGTAGCCCTGCCACGCCGACCAGCCGGCACCGGGAACGAGGAGCCCCCAGCCGATCGCGCTGAAGACGACGAAGGCGGTCAGATTGACCCAGCGCACATCCGCGTACGCTCCCCCACGCTTCAGGAGGCTGTGGGTGTCGAAGCGACTGGCCCGCACCAGGGTCTCGGCGGAGAACAGCCCCGACCATGCCGCGACGGGAATCGCAAGCGTCAACGGAACGGTGAGGAACGCCGCCCGCACCCCGAGTCCGCCGAACGGCAGGAGGAGCACGGCCGCACCGACCGCAGTGAGTACGACCCCGGCGGCCCGTGGCAGCCCTGCCGACAGCGCGGCGGCCGCGAGCCCGCCCGAATAGAGGGTGAGGATCAGTGCGGAGAGCACGGTGACCGTTCCGAGCAGAAGCAACGGCCATTCCAGACCCTCCGGCAGGAGCGCCGCCAGCGCGCCGACCGGGTCGACGGAGAGGTCGGCACCCCGCTGCCGCTGGGACGAGACGAGCACCGCCCCCCAGACGGCGAGGACGAGCGCAGGCACTCCGACCCCCGCGAGGAGCCAAAGCAGCGAGGCCGATCCCTTACCGGACCTGCCCTGGTACCGCGCAAGGTCGGCGCCGCTCGAGGCCCAAGCCAATCCGAGATAGGCGAAGACGAGAGTGACCCCGCCGAATACGGTGAACCCACTGCCGTCGGGCGCCGCGAGTGCCGAATCGAGGTCCACGAGCCCGGCCGAGAGCACCATCATCGCGATCACGAGAGTGGCACCCGCGACGGCGAGCACGGCCTGGACCGACCGGATGAGCGCATAGCCGAAGAGTGCGATCACGGTCGCCACCGCGAGGACACCGAGTGCGGCGAGCGGAACCGACCCGTCGCGCGCGCCTGCTGCGCCCGGCGCCGTCGGGCCCGTTGCCGCGGTCACCGCGCGCCCCAGGATCGCGAGCAGCAGCGCACCCCAGGCCATCCGCACCAGCAGGGCGAACACGGCGGGGACGAGGTTCCCGATCACGCCGAAGGTCGCCCGCGACAGCATCACCGTCGACTGCCCGTTGCGCCGCCCGGCGAGCGTGCCGAGGCCGAGCGGAACAAGGGAGAGCACGATGCCGAGCACGGTGACGAGCACGACCTGGCGGAGACTGAGCCCGAGAGAGGCGAGCCGGGCACCGACCGCGACACTGACAACGGATGCCGTCACCGCGAACCACAGGCCGAAGACCCGGCTCGCCCGCCCGACTCGGTTCACCACCGGGGTCGGCGCCTGCGCATAGCGTTCGATCACGAGCCGCGGCTCGTCGGCGAGGGCGGCATCGACGAGCACGATCTCGTCGTCGGCGACCCGGGGACTCGCAACGGGAGCGGCCACCCCCGTCGGCACGTCGTCGGCATCGTCCGGCAGGTCGTCGTCGATTCCGAAGCCGATGATCTCGGTCGCGGCCGTTCTCGGGGCGCTTCCGTCCAGTGGGCTGATGCCGAGTTCGATCACGGCAGGAGACTCCGCGGTGAGCGCGTCGTCGTCACCGGGGGCGGGTTCGGGTGGGACGGGGCCACCCTGCCCCCTCATGTTCCTGTCGGACATGCCCCGAGTGTAGCCAGATGCCCGAAATCCCGGCAGGCCTACCAGCCGAGGGTGCCCGGCTCCCCTTTGAACGGCCCGACCACCCGCGAGGTGATCCACCCACCGTAGAAAGATCCGGCCTGCGGGAGGACCTCTTCGCCGTCGACAGTGCATCGATCCATGCGCCCCGGGTAGAGTGCGATCCGGCCGGCGAGTGCTTCGAACCCGGGCTCGGGATCAGGGTAGGACCAGGCGGCGCCGACGGACCGGGCAGAACCGGACACGACGGTCAGGTACACGGCGGTCCCCTTGTATTCGCACACGGATACGCCGGGTGCCGGCACGAGGGACCCCGGGAGGAAGGCCTCGGGCGGAAGATAGTACGCGGGCGGATGGCTCGTCTCGAGCACCCGGACTGCGCGTGCGGTGCGCGCGATCTCGCGCCCACCGAACCGGATCACCACTTCCTCGGAGACGGGCTCGACTCTGGGCGGGCGCGGGTAGTCCCACACCGATTCCTGGCCGGGACCAGGAACGATCCTGCCGATGCGTGACGATGTCATCGGGCCATGATAGCCGGGCCGTCCGGCGGCGGGCCCCAGAAGCCCCGAGAGTACACTGCGGGGCATGACGGAGAACGTGATCGTTGCCATTGACGGCGGACCGGCCAGTGCAGCGGCCCTCGATTGGGCGATAACCCGGGGGGTCGAGCGATCGTCCGGCGATTCGACCGCGGAACCGGTCGAACTCGAGCTCACGACCGTTGTCGAACTGGGGTGGTCGCCCCGCGACGTCGCGGTGACCTTTCAGCCGGTCTACGAACGCGCGCTCGCGGCAGCCACCCATGAGGTGGAGCGCCGGGCGCCGGGGTGCCGCAGGACGAGCTATATCCGGCACGGTGCCCCCGTCGAGGAGCTGGTCAGGGCATCCGCTGCTGCGGACCTGTTGGTGATCGGCTCGAACAAGACCGGACTCCTGGCCGGCGCCGTCTACGGGACACTCCCCCTGCGCCTCGCTGCGCACGCGCACTGCCCGGTCGTCGTGGTTCCGGCGACGTGGCGGCCTCGGACCGGCCCGGTCGTCGTGGGGTTCGACAATGACCTCGCCGGCACCGAAGCGCTCGACTGGGCGGCCGGCGAAGCGGTCAGGCTGGGGCGCGGCCTCCGGATCGTGCACTCCTGGTCGATCCCGATGACGATTGCGATCGACCTCGGCGCGGTGGTGCCTGTAGACGCGCTGCGTGAAGCCAATGCCGAAGTTCTCGCAACCGCGGCCCAACGGGTCCGGGACGCGCATCCGGGACTCGACGTCGTTGAGGTCCTCGACACCGGGCCGGCCGCCCTCGTGCTCGTTGATGCGTCCCGCGAGGCGGAGCTGCTCGTTGTCGGCACTCATGGGCGCGGCTCCGTCGGAAGCCTCATCCTGGGCTCAGTGAGCCACGATGTTCTGCTGAACCTGCCCTGCCCGATCGCGGTCATTCCGCGCCGAACCGGCGGGGACCGGCCCGCGGGGACGGAGCATCCGGGACGGGTTCAGTAGTCGAATTCGTCGAACTGGGGCGAATCGAGCCCGTCGCCGGTCCAACCGCCCTGTGGCACCGCCATCGGAGCGAGTGCTTTCCTGCGCAGGCCCGCGGTGATGTCGAGGTCGACGAGTTCGCGGAAACCGGCCGGAGACGTGACGCTCGTCAGCTGGCTCGCCGCACCGATCAGGAACTGGGCGCGCCCCACCTGACCGCTGTCGCCGAGGACGGGAATGTCCACCACCTCGACCTGGCCGCGGGTGCTGAGTCTTTCGGCATACTGCATGACCGCATCGGCAAGGTCACTCCCGGTTACGACGGATCCCCCGGCGTGGAATATGCGCTTCATCGTCTTCCCTCACTGGCTCAGTGAAATGTCCGTGTGCAGCCAGGGTCCGGGGCGCAATCCCAGTATATGCAGATCGGGTTCAGAGGCGAAGGGTTCGATCGACCACGGCTGCGGCGACTTCTGCGAGCGGCCGGCTGTGGTTCCTGGCGTGCCCTCGAAGCATCGTGAACGCCTCGTCCATGTCGACGTTGTGCATGAACGCGATGACGCCTTTGGCCTGTTCGATCACGATGCGGCTGTTGAGCGCGTGCTGCAGTTGCGCTCGCGCGATGTCGCTCTCGCGAATCGCGCGTTCCTGGAGAATTCCGATCGTCGCCGTGTCCGCGAGGGCCTGGACCGTGCGCAGGTCGTGGGCGCCGAGGCCGCCGAGGCGGTCCCAGAAGAGATTGAGTGATCCGATGGTCGTTGCCCGCAGGTGCAGGGGAACGGCGTGCATCGAGAGGAATCCCTGTTCGAGTGCGCCCGCCCGGAAGCTCGGCCACTTCGGGGCCACGACGTCGAGGTCGGGAATGGCGACAGCGGCCCCGGTCATCACGCATTCGACGCAGGGACCGGCGCCCGCTCGCAGCTGGAGGATTTCGACCAGTCGCGTGCGCTCGTTGGTGGAGGCGACAACCTCGAAGTCGCCGTCTCCGGCCGAGAGGATGATACCCACGGCCGATGCCCCGAACAGGAGCGCGCAACGCTCGACGAGGGTCTGCAGGAGGTCGACGACGTCATAGCCGACGACGAGCGTGTCGGCCAGCGTGACGAAGGTCTCGACGAGCTGACCCTCCCGGGATTGTGTGACCATAATGTAATCCTAAGGTGAGAGAACCGTCGAGAAATCTAATTTCCGGGCGACCACATCGTGCGCGACAGACCGCACCGATCGTCCGTTCGAGAAAGCGTAACCGCGGAGCAGCAGCAGCGCATCCGTAGCGGACAGATCGAGCTGGGCGAGGATCATGCCCGTCGCCTGGTGGATCACGCGGCGCGAGAAACCCTCCGCCTCCTCCTCCGTCGGGACGGCCGGATTCGGTCCCGCGATGCCCGTCCCGTATGGATCGTGCTCGGCGGAGACGTTGTCTCGGAGCGCCCTGCGCAACACCACCCGTGCCACGATATCCGCCAGGTACATCGCATCGTCGACGGCCTCTGGCGGCAACGGGCCGGCGGTGGACGAGTAGAGGTCGACGGCGCCGATCTCGAGCGTCCCGATGGCGAGGGGGAAGGCGAACAGTCCCCCGACATCCGTCTCGTCGAGCGCCGCGCGGAACATCGGCCAGGCCGGATTCGGCTCGATCCGGATATTCGGAGAGAGGACGGGGAGCCGGGTCGCCAGCGCCCTCCAGCACGGCCCCTCGCCGAGATCGAACTGGAGCTCGTCGATGCGCGCGGCGAACGCGTCGCTCGCGCTGATCGTCTCAGTGCCGAACGGGGCTCCCAGGGTGGAGATCGAGGCACCGTCGATGGGGAGAACCCTGAGGAAAGGGGCGCAGAGCTCGGTGCCAGAGTCGTCCCACGCCTCGAGTTCCCGGGCGGCCGTGTCGAATACCTCGCGACTAACGGGAAACACGGGACAGGTCCTTCGCACCCGGAATCGGTTCGTACGGGGTGGCCAGCGTGTCCCGGTGCAGATCACTCCACAAGAAGAACACGGGTACACACGACCTTTCGGCTCTGGAAGGAGCGACCGGTTCACACGGGAGTACCGGCATGACCGGCATGACCGGCCGAATCACTCCCAGCGTAGCCCGTGCAGCCAAATGCTGTCCCCACCGGGATTTCGCTCTCACGCCCACCCACGAGCTGATGAGTGCACCTCGTCGTACGTGCTGGTGGGCCCTACCGGGCTCGAACCGATGAAGTCCACGGTGTGAACGCGGCGCGAACTCTGCTTCTGGCCAGACGAATAGCTGCGGATGAGAAAAGTCCAACGACCCGCCTCACCGTGACGGGACGTCCTGCTGGCGGGCCCGATTGAGGGCAGCCGCGTCCCCGGGCACGCACGGCGTGCTGCCGTCCAGGGTCGAGGCCCGGTCATTCACGGTGAACTCGAGACCGAAGCCATCGGCATCGTCCGGAGAAAGTAAACGGATGGCGTTGCTGTCGATCACCGATCTGGTCACGGGGTGGCCACGATCTGTCCAGAGCGCTGCGACCTGATCCGCTGCCGACCCCGGGTCTGCAGACCCCGGCCCGAGACCGACCTGATCGAAGACGACTCCGACCTGACCGGCTTGAGTGGTGCAGTCCCGCGCGCCGTTGAATTCGAGATTCCAGTCACCGACCACAAGCGCCGACGTGGTCGAGAACAACTCGGTCAACTGCTGTTGGGCTTGCTCGGGGGTCATCGTGTGGTCCATCTCTTTGGGGCTGCTCGCACAACCGGACAAAAACAGCACCGGCAGCATGAGGACGGCTGTCAGGATCGAGTGCCGGTACGATTTCGGTGTTCTGCTCGTCACAACGGATGTAGCTCCCCCGGAGTGACGTCCTGCTGGCGGGCCCGATTGAGGGCAGCAGCGTCCCCGGGTACGCACGGTGTGCTGCCGTCCAGGGTCGAGCCACTCCGGTTCGTCCAAAACTGGAGACCGAAGCCGTCGGCGTCGTCGGGATACAACAGCTGAATGACATCCCCATCGATCACCGACCGGTGAGCCGGGTACCCACGATCCGCCCACAGTGCGGCAACCTGATCGGCTGCCGATTCTGGGTCGGCGGACGCCGGCCCGAAACCGACCATCGGAAAGGTAACACCGACCTGACCGGATTGCGTGGTGCAGTCTCTAGGCCCACGCTTTTGGATGTCCCAGTCACCATCCACAAGCGTCGATGTGGCGGTGAATAACTCCATCAACTGCTGTTGGGCTTGTTCCGGGGTCATCGTGGGGTCCGTACCGTCGGGGCTGCTCGTGCAACCGGTGAGCAGAATCAGGGGTAGAAGAACAATGGCCAGCATCTTGGGCCTCGACGGGGTGGGACATGTGCTACTCAAGACCGATGTACCCTTCGTTGTTTCTGGCGACTGTCGGGAAGTAGACAGGAACGTCGGCGTCCCGGCCAGTGGTAAGTAGCGCAATATTATGCAGGGACTCGGTCCGGACATCGAGGTAGCCGTAGCCGCCGGGATGCTCCGCACTCTGCTGGGTGGAATGGTCGGTGACGCCGTGAAGTATCTCACGGGAGCCAGGGTCGATCGTGGTTTCGGAGCTGAACTGACGGGCTCCGAAAGTCCCACCGAGCGGGTCTGCACGCCCGCTGGCCAATTGCCCAGGCCCAGCCCACTGGTCTTGGGCTCCTTGGCTGGCGAAGACTTGCCCGGCCGGAACGTTCAGGGCCGCTGCGTTCGGAATGCTTCTTTCGACGCCGGCGGATCCAATCATGGTCAGCGATCCAGCGGACGCTTCCACAAGCGCATTCGTCGCAACCGTCGACCCGAAAGAATGCGCAACCAGTGCCAGCCGGGCATCCTCGGGCGACCAGCCATGCACCGCGCTGGTTCCTCCCAGCGCAGCAGCCAGCCGGTGGCCGCCCACTCGTGCGAGGTCGCCATTGGCCACCTCGAGCACACCATCCTCATTTAGCCCGACGACCGGCGCCTGATATCCGATCCAGGCAACTGTTGCCAGCTGCGCAGTTTGACCGTGCATAGTCGCCAATTTCTGTTGCTCGTCGTATAAATTTTCGGCGGCGGTCGTCCAAAAATTCATTTGTCCGGCCACCGTCGTACCCATTCCGGGGATCAGATATGTGATCCGCTCGGCCGTGTCGAGGTCGCCGATCGAAATCGACGCTGTGGGGTGCTCGCCCAAGTCCAGTGATAACAACATTCGTGGCGCTCCCGATTCTGCGCGTTCGAGAGTCTCCCGGATCGCCGTCACAGACGATACGGCTTCGCCGAAAGTCACGAAGGAGTACCCCTTTTCGGCCAGCAGACGTCCTGCCGCCGGGGCGTGGCCATCCGCGAGCATTCCGGCGACCGTACGTTTAAGGTTGGTGAGTTCTGTGGCCCGAGCGTTCAAGAGCGACCGGTTGGCCTGATCGCGAGCCCAATATGCGACGCCCTCGAGCGCACCGATGAGGGCAGGCGCGCCGGTTATCAAAGCGAGCTGCGCGGGCGAAGGAACCGCTCCGTCAGGTCCGCTCAGGCTGCGCCACCAGGCGGCCGTCCTGACGGGGTCAGCCTGCAACGCCTGCGTCGTGAGCAACGGATACTGGGCAAGGAGAACAGCTAAATCGATCGCAGACAGGGTTGCCAAGCGGGCTAGTAACTCATCAGCGGGCAGTCCGGTTATCCGCGTCGGGGTGAACGCGTTCAGGACGCCCAGCACCTCGACCGAGCCGAACTGTTGCCCGCACGCCGAGTCTGCGGCCCGCCGACGCGAGACGAGCTCATCCCAACGGATGTCGATCGATTGGAGCACGCGTTTCTCGTCGGACATTGCTTCTTCGAGGTGTGCTCGCTCAGCCCGGCCGGGAGGGTCGGGAAGCAATTCTTCATTCGGAAAGCTCACGGCCAATTCCCGGAAGCGGCGATGGTAGCCGTCCAGGGTCGCCTGCGCATCCGTTCGTTCACGTTCCAACGCACGCTGCTCGTCCTGGATCTGTTCGACCTCGGCCGCGTAGCGGTTCAAGCTCCTCGCTTGGGCGTTCAGGCTCTGGACCAGATACGCCAACTCGGGGGCAAGCGAGTCCAGCTTGGCCACGAACGAATCCCGGGACTTCCCAACCCAAGCGGCGGCGTCCGCCTGTGACCGCGCGGTCACGAGCGTGCTCGACACCGTCTGCATGGACGCCGAACGCATCGTGCGCGCGGTGGCCTGATGACGGATGCCCGACGGCTCACCCGCGCCCGGGTCTTCTCGCGTCCAGACCACAGTCAGCCCACCTTGGCTGCCAGGCGCGCGTCGGCATCCTGCAATGCGGCTGCCGCGTCACTTGGAAAGGACGCGACGGCGGCCAGGCTTTCCTGGACTAGCGACTCCCGGGACACTAACTGTCCAGTCGCCGCGGCGACCGTGTCCGAAACGGCGTCAGACTGGATGACTGGGGCCGCGGAACCGAAACCGGGATCACCGCGCAGCAACCCGACCGCAGTCTCAACCAGGGTAGCCAGATCGAGCAGCTGTGGCACGTTAGCCCGCAGATCAGGCACGACGTTGCCATCCGTTGATGTTCTGAACAAGAACCCTGAGTCCGGCCACGACCAATTCCTCCCCCCAAAGAACTCCGATCACACTTCCGAGCCATAGGCTAGCAGGTGTACAGCGAGGCGTTAAACGGATCTGATCAGGACTTTTACTGGTGGGCCCTACCGGGCTCGAACCGATGACATCCACGGTGTAAACGTGGCGCTCTACCAACTGAGCTAAAGGCCCCTGGGAATCGACTCCCGCCGGGGTGGAACCGACACCACTATACCGGTGGCATCGCCGATCCCGTCACGCAGGCTGCAGTTCACCGATCGCGGCGCGGTAGGCCTCGAGCGAACGAGCCTCGCCGGGGGCCGTGATGAAGCTCGCCCGGATGATGCCGTTCGGGTCGATCAGGAAGGTGGCGCGGTTGGAGAAGCCCTTCTCATCGAGGAAGACGCCGTATTCCTTGGCGACGGCCCCGTGCGGCCAGAAGTCGGCGAGGAGGTTGAAGCCGTAGTTCTCCTGCTCACCCCACGCGCGCAGGGCATGGCGAGAGTCCACCGAGATACCGAGGAGTTCGACACCGCTGTTCTCGAACAGGCTCAGGTTGTCGCGAAGGGTGCACAACTCTCCGCTGCAGATTCCCGAGAACGCGAGAGGGAAGAAGACCAGTGCCACCGATTTGTCACCGCGGTACTGGCTGAGCTGGATGTGCTCGCCGTACTGGTTGACCAGTTCGAAGTCGGGTGCCTGGGTGTCGTTCTCCAGAGCCATAGTGCGTCCTTTCCTGCGTCAACCACCAGTGGCAAGCGCCGGAACAGCCTAGCCCCGGAGAGGGGGGAAACCTAGACAAATCTTTCGCTGACAGCGTTGGCCCAGAAGCTGCCGAGCGTGCGCGGCGCACAGCTGGAATCTGTAGGCTGGCGTGGTGCCAGCGGTCCACAGGGACCGCTTTGCGGCACGCCTAACCAGGCACAGTCGCGTATCACACGACCGTGCCCGATAGAGAGAGGTCGACTGTGACTGTCAACGACCAGGACCCATACTCGGTGAACAGCACGGATGCGGATCCGGAAGAGACGAAAGAGTGGTCCGAATCTCTGGACGCCCTCGTGGCCGCCCAGGGACACGAGCGCGGCCGCGAGATCATGCTGAGCCTGCTCAAACGATCCAAGGAACTGCACCTGGGCGTCCCCATGGTGCCCACCACGGACTACATCAACACGATCGCGGCCGGAAACGAGCCGGACTTCCCCGGCGATGAAGACATCGAGCGCCGCTACCGCGCCTGGATCCGTTGGAACGCAGCCGTGCTCGTGCACCGAGCTCAGCGCCCCGGGATCTCCGTCGGCGGACACATCTCGACCTACGCGTCATCCGCTGCCCTGTACGAGGTCGGCTTCAACCACTTCTTCCGCGGCCAGGACCACCCGGGCGGCGGCGACCAGATCTTCATCCAGGGCCACGCCTCCCCCGGCACCTACGCGCGTGCCTTCCTCGAGGGCCGGCTGAGCGCGAACCAGCTCGACGGCTTCCGCCAGGAGAAGTCGCACGCGCCGCAGGGGCTGTCCTCCTACCCGCACCCGCGCCTGATGCCGGAGTTCTGGCAGTTCCCGACGGTGTCGATGGGCCTCGGCCCGATCAACGCCATCTACCAGGCGCAGACCAACCGGTACCTCACCAACCGGGGGATCAAGGACGCCAGCGACCAGCAGGTCTGGGCGTTCCTCGGCGACGGCGAGATGGACGAGGTCGAAAGCCGCGGCCAGCTCCAGGTCGCCGCGAACGAGGGCCTCGACAACCTCAACTTCATCATCAACTGCAACCTGCAGCGCCTCGACGGACCGGTCCGCGGAAACGGAAAGATCATCCAGGAGCTCGAGAGCTTCTTCCGCGGCGCAGGCTGGAACGTCATCAAGGTCGTCTGGGGCCGCGAGTGGGACGACCTGCTCTCCCGCGACGTCGACGGCGCCCTGCTCAACCTGATGAACGTCACCCCCGACGGCGACTACCAGACCTACAAGGCCGAGAGCGGCGCATACGTGCGCGAGCACTTCTTCGGCCGCGACCCGCGCGCCCTGAAGCTCGTCGAAGGCTACACCGACGACGAGATCTGGAACCTCAAGCGTGGCGGCCACGACTACCGCAAGGTGTACGCCGCGTTCAAGGCCGCATCGGAGCACAAGGGCCAGCCGACCGTCATCCTCGCGAAGACCGTCAAGGGTTACGCCCTCGGCCCGAGCTTCGAGGGCCGCAACGCGACCCACCAGATGAAGAAGTTCACCCTCGAGAACCTGAAGACCTTCCGTGACAGCACCCACATGCCGATCACGGATGCCCAGCTCGAGGAGAACCCCTACCTCCCGCCGTACTACCGTCCGGACGAGAACGACGAGGCGATCCAGTACCTGCACGAACGTCGCCGCGCCCTCGGCGGCTACGTTCCGGAACGCCGGAGCAAGTACACCCAGGTGAACCTGCCGCAGGACTCGACATACGCGCCGACCCTGAAGGGCTCCGGAACGCAGGAGATCGCCACGACGATGGCGTTCGTCCGCCTGCTCAAGGAGTTGCTGCGCGCCAAGGACTTCGGAAACCGCATCGTCCCGATCATCCCGGACGAGGCCCGCACCTTCGGAATCGACGCGTTCTTCCCGAACGCGAAGATCTACAACCCGAACGGCCAGCAGTACACGTCCGTCGACCACGCCCAGCTGCTCGCGTACAAGGAGAGCCCGCAGGGCCAGATCCTGCACGTCGGCATCAACGAGGCCGGCGCGATGGCCGCGTTCACGAACGTCGGAACGTCCTACGCCACGCAGGGTGAGCCGCTCATCCCGATCTACGTGTTCTACTCGATGTTCGGATTCCAGCGCACCGGAGACGCCATGTGGGCCGCCGGGGACCAGATGGCCCGCGGCTTCATGATCGGAGCGACCGCCGGTCGCACGACCCTGACCGGTGAGGGACTGCAGCACGCCGACGGCCACTCGCCCCTCCTCGCATCCACCAACCCCGCCGTCGTGTCCTACGACCCGGCGTACGGGTACGAGATCGCGCACATCGTGCGTTCCGGTCTCGAGCGGATGTACGGCGGACTTCACGACGACCCGAACGTCATGTACTACATCACCGTGTACAACGAGCCGGCCGTGCAGCCGGCCGAGCCCGAAGAGGTCGACGTCGACGGCATCGTGCACGGCATCCACCGGATCAACCACTCGCAGGTCACCGGACCGAAGGCGCAGCTCCTGGCGTCCGGCGTCGCGGTGCCGTGGGCGCTCGAGGCGCAGGCCCTGCTCGCGTCCGACTGGGGAGTCTCGGCCGATGTCTGGTCCGTCACGTCCTGGGCCGAACTGCGCAGGGACGGCATGCGGGCTGAGGAGCACAACTTCCTCAACCCCGACCAGGGCCCCCTCGTGCCGTACGTCACGAAGAAGCTCGCAGGAGCCGCCGGCCCGTTCATCGCGGTCAGCGACTTCATGCACGCCGTGCCCGACCAGATCCGCCAGTTCATTCCCGGCGATTTCGCCACCCTCGGAGCGGACGGCTTCGGCTTCTCGGACACCCGTCCTGCCGCTCGTCGGTTCTTCAAGATCGACGGACCGTCCATGGTCGTCCGCACCCTCGAGATGCTCGCCCGCCGTGGCGAGATCGACAGGGCGGTCGTCGGCCAGGCCATCGAGAAGTACCAGCTGCACGACGTGACCGCGGGCACAACGGGCTCCGCCGGGGGCGAGAGCTAACCCGACTGTGGCCCCGGCACCGAAGACGAAGGAACAGACGCTCGCCTGGTTGCGCACCATCTCTGGGGAGCTGTCCACAGCGACCCTGAAACGACTCGAGGACACGCTGCCCTGGTATGGCGACATGCCGCCAGGGCGGCGATCCTCGGTCGGGCTGGTCGCCCAGGCGGGAATCACGTCCTTCATCGCGTGGTTCGACGACCCGAAATCCACTCCGTGGATCGCGGCCGACGTCTTCGGTGCCGCCCCGAGGGAGCTGTTGCGCTCGGTGAGCCTGCAGCAAACCCTCCAGCTCATCCGGGTGTCGGTCGAGGTCGTCGAGGAACGCGTCAAGGACGGCGGCGAGATCCTCCGCGAGGCGATCCTGCTCTACTCCCGCGAGATCGCCTTCGGGGCGGCGGATGTCTACGCGCGCGCCGCCGAGGCCCGCGGCCTCTGGGACGTTCGCCTCGAGGCCCTCGTCGTGGATTCGATTCTCAGCGGCGAATACGACGACGAACTGCCGAGCCGGATCGCGGCACTCGGCTGGCACGGCCACGGCGAGGTCTGCGTGCTCGTCGGCACCACCCCGAAGATGCTCGACGTCGACCAGTTGCGCCGCTCCGCGCGGCACATGGCCGCCGACGTGCTGATCGGTGTGCAGGGAAACCGGCTCGTCCTCGTGATCGGTCGCGCGCACCCCGCCTCGGCGGACGCCGAGGACACCGTCGGGACGGCATCCGCCCTGACGTTCATGGAGATCGCGGTGCAACTGGAGCCGAGCTTCGGCGCCGGGCACCTCGTGCTCGGACACGAAGTTCCCAACCTCGTCGATGCCTCCAAGAGCGCGAAGGCGGCCCTGGCCGGCTTCGCGGTCGCCCGGTCGTGGCGCAACGCCCCGCGTCCGGTCCAGGCGGACGACCTGCTCCCCGAACGCGCCCTCGCGGGCGACCCCCTCGCCCGCGCCACCCTGATCCACCGCATCTACCGGCCGCTCCAGGCTCACTCGACCGAACTGCTCACGACGCTGTGGTGCTACCTCGACAACGGCCGCTCTCTCGAGGCGACGGCACGGGAGCTCTTCGTGCACCCGAACACCGTGCGCTATCGCCTGAAGCGCGTCTCAGAGGTCATCGGCTACGACGCGACGGGCGCGCGTGAGGCGCTGATCCTGCAATCCGCACTCATCCTCGGCTCGATCAGCGACCACGACGGCTCCACCCGGCGACGCTGACGCCCCTCGTTTCCCCTGTTTCTGCGTTAAGACACAAACGTTTTCCGGATACTTGGTAGATCATCGACACCGCGCGCGGAAATGAGCTTGGGAGACTAGGGGAATGATTGTTGTCGTCTGTCCCGGTCAGGGCTCCCAAACCCCCGGTTTCCTCGTCCCCTGGCTTGAAGACCCCGCGTTTGCGGCCGGACTCGACGCGATGTCCGCCGCGAGTGGCCTCGACCTCGTGAGATACGGGACGGTCAGCGACGCAGACACCATTCGCGACACGGCCGTCGCTCAGCCGCTGATCGTCGCTGCCGGCATCCTCACCCTCCGCGCCCTCTTCGCCGACGGCCGCCGTGACCGCGTCGCGGGAATCGCGGGCCACTCCGTCGGCGAGATCACCGCGGCGGCCGGGGCAGGCATCCTGAGCGATGCCGACGCCCTCGGGTTCGTCCGCGAACGCGGCGCGGCGATGGCCGAGGCCGCAGCCCTCGAACCGTCCGGGATGAGTGCCGTGCTCGGCGGCGACGAAGCCGAACTGCTCACGCTCCTGGCCGAACTCGGCCTCGAACCGGCCAACTTCAACGGTGGCGGCCAGGTCGTCGTCGCCGGAGCGATCGACGCGCTCGCCCGGCTCGCCGCCGCTCCCCCCGCCCGGTCCCGCGTCATTCCCCTGCAGGTCGCCGGCGCCTTCCACACCCGGTACATGCAGCCCGCCGTTGCGTCGCTTTCCACGGTCGCCGCGCGCCTCGCCCCGTCGGATCCGACCCTGCCGATCTGGACGAACCGGGACGGCAGCCAGGTCGCCGACGGCGCGCGGTTCGTCGGATATCTCGTCGACCAGGTCTCCTCGCCGGTACGGTGGGACATGTGCATGCAGTCTTTCGAGGCCGCCGGCGTGACCGGAATCATCGAGGTCGCGCCAGCCGGCGCCCTCGTCGGCCTTGCGAAGCGTGCACTCAAAGGCGTACCCAGCGTCGCGATCAAGACCCCGGACGATCTGCCCGCCGCGTTTGCACTGATCGACCAGCAGTAAGCCCGACGGAAAGAGACCATGACCAAGCCCACACTCAAGCAGTCCCACGGCCCCGCGTTCACGCGCATCCTGTCGGTCGGAGCCGCCCGCGGTGACCTGACCGTTCCCAACGAGGACCTGGTCGGTCCGATCGATTCCTCCGACGAGTGGATCCAGCAGCGCACCGGCATCATCAGCCGCACCCGCGCGAGCCGGGACGTGAACGCCATCGACCTCGCCGTCGTCGCGGCCACCGAGGCCATCGAGAAGTCCGGCATCGACCCGAAGCTGATCGACGCCGTCATCGTCGCCACCATCAGCAACGGCCGCCAGACCCCGTCCATGGCCGCCGTCCTCGCGGACAAGGTCGGCGCCAACCCGGCAGCCGCCTACGACATCAACGCCGCCTGCGCGGGTTACGCGTACGCGGTCGCCCAGGCAGACTCCCTCATCCGCACCGGCGTCGCGCACTACGCGCTCGTCGTCGGTGCCGAGAAGCTCTCTGACCTCGTGGACCCGACCGACCGCAGTATCTCCTTCCTGCTCGGTGACGGCGCAGGAGCCGTCGTGATCGGCCCGAGCGACTACCCCGGAATCTCGAGCACCGTCTGGGGGTCCGACGGCTCCAAGGCCGGTGCGATCCAGATGAACCACACCCTGCAGGAATATCACCGCGGCGAATCCGAGTGGCCCACCCTCCGCCAGGAGGGCCAGACGGTCTTCCGTTGGGCGGTCTGGGACATGGCCAAGGTCGCCAAGCAGGCCCTCGAGGCCGCCGGCGTGACGAGTGAGGACCTCGCTGCCTTCATCCCGCACCAGGCCAACATGCGCATCATCGACGAGTTCGCGAAGCTTCTGAAGCTGCCCGAATCCGTCGTCATCGCGCGCGATATCGCGACGACGGGAAACACCTCGTCGGCATCCATCCCGCTCGCCACGCACACCCTGCTTGCCGAACACCCTGAGCTCAGTGGCGGCCTCGCCCTGCAGATCGGCTTCGGCGCCGGACTGGTGTTCGGCGCGCAGGTCGTCGTGCTCCCGTAGTTTTCCCGTACCGCCTCTAAACTGAATCTCGGTCATACGAGACACCCCAAGGAGAAAAAAATGGCATTGTCCACCGAAGAAGTACTGTCCGGCCTCGCTGAGCTCATCAATGATGAGACCGGCATTGCTGCTGACACGGTTGAGATGGGTAAGTCGTTCACGGACGACCTCGACATCGATTCCATCTCGATGATGACCATTGTCGTCAACGCAGAAGAGAAGTTCGACGTGAAGATCCCCGACGAAGAGGTCAAGAACCTTAAGACCGTCGGCGACGCCGTCGACTTCATCGTCAAGGCCCAGGACTAAAACCACCGAGAACGGGCCGGCCGGCATTGCCGACCGGCCTGGTCTGTGGGCTTCGCCCGCCGTTTTGATGTACCACGGAGAGTTGCATATGACCAAGAAGATCGTTATCACCGGAATCGGTGCGACCTCCCCTCTCGGAGGCACCGCCGCTGAGACCTGGGCTGCGCTGTTGAACGGCGAGTCCGGCGCCACCACCCTCGAGCAGGAGTGGGTCGCCCGCACGTCGCTGCCGATCACCTTCGCCGCACAGGCGAAGGTTCCCGCAAGCGAGGTCCTCGCCCGGCACGAGATCAAGCGCCTCGACCCCTCAAGCCAGTTCGCGCTGATCGCCGGCCGTGAGGCCTGGGCGGATGCCGGGTCCCCCGGAGTCGAACCCGACCGGCTCGCCGTCGACTGGGCCACCGGCATCGGCGGCGTGTGGACGCTCCTCGACGCCTGGGACACGCTGCGCGAACGCGGTCCCCGCCGCGTGTTGCCGATGACCGTCCCGATGCTCATGCCGAACGGCCCCGCCGCTGCGATCGGCATGGACCTCCACGCCCGCGCCGGCATCACGACCGTCGTGTCCGCCTGCGCCTCGAGCACGGAATCCCTCGTCAACGCCTACGACCGGCTTCAGGCCGGCCGCGCGGACGTCGTGATCGCCGGTGGCTCGGAAGCCGCGATCCACCCGCTGCCGATCGCATCCTTCGCGGCCATGCAGGCGCTGTCCAAGCGCAACGACGACCCGGCCCATGCCTCACGCCCGTACGACGTGTCGCGCGACGGCTTCGTGCTCGGCGAGGGCGCAGCAGCCCTCGTCGTCGAAACCGAAGAGCATGCCAAGGCCCGCGGTGCGCACATCTACGCCGAGCTGCTCGGCGGCGCCATCACCAGTGACGCGTACCACATCACGGCTCCCGACCCGGAGGGCTCAGCGGCCGCCCGGGCCATGATCACCGCCATCCGGAACGCCGGAGCCGACCTCAGCGACGTCGCTCACATCAACGCGCACGCGACAAGCACTCCGGTGGGCGACATCGCGGAGTTCAATGCGCTCCGTCGGGTGTTCGGCGACCTGCTCGAGGGCATCCCCGTTTCGGCGACGAAGGCATCCACTGGGCATCTGCTCGGTGGCGCCGGAGCGATCGAGGCGTTCTTCACAGTGATGGCGCTCTCGACGCGGACCGCCCCGCCGACGATCAACCTCGTCGAACAGGACCCGGCCATCCCGCTCGACGTCGTGACCTCGCCGCGCACCCTGCCCGGCGGCAACCTGCTCGCGATCAGCAACTCGTTCGGGTTCGGCGGCCACAACGCCGTCGTCGCGTTCCGCTCGGTCTAGTCGACACTCTCGATCCGACCGGACGTTCGTCCCGGAATCAGGCTCGGCCCCTCGGGGTCGGGCCTGTTCTCGTTTCCGCCCCGGTCTCGTATCAACCCTGACCCGTGTCAGCCCGGCCTCGTGTCAATCCGGATCGGTGTCCATCCGGACCGGTCAGCCGACCTTGTGCAACCAGACCACGGAATTGAAGTCGCTGGCGTGGCGGAATGGCTCGAGTTCGTCGTCCCAGGCCTGGCCGAGGGCCAGTCGCAGTTCCCGGTGGAGTTCGAGGGCGTTCGCGCCCGCGGCTTCCATGGCGTAGCGAATCCTGTCCTCCGGGATCACGATGTTCCCGACGGTGTCGGTCTGGGCGAAGAAGATGCCGAGCTCCGGCGTGTGCAGCCAGCGCCCCCCGTCGACGCCGAACCCGGCGTCCTCGGTCACTTCGAAACGCAGGTGCTCCCAACCGAGCAGGGCGGATGCGAGGCGCGCTCCGGTTCCCGGGGCACCCTCCCAGTAGTACTCGGCGCGCTGGGAGCCGGTCAGCACCGGCTGATCGGACCAGTCGAAGTTCACGGCCTCGCCGAGGGCGCGACCGACCGCCCACTCCACATGCGGGCTGAGCGCCCGTGGCGACGAATGCACCAGGAGCACCCCTCGCGCAGTTGGTGGCTGGCGCGCAGGTATTGCTGTCATCGATTGTCTCCGTTCTGTGAGGTGCGTCTTCCCCAACGACCTCAGAACTGCGGACTCAATACAATGCAAGCGAGTGTGAACTTGTCGATGCGACGGAATTGCTGCCGTCCCTTGGATTATGCCTCAGCCGCCTGTGGGTATTCAAGGAAGATCGGGATATTTGATCACGCGATTCGTCCCCGTTCCCCTGGGCCTTCCGAGGAAGACGTTCGCTATACTCGGTATAGTTATCTTTCGCTTCGGAGGCCCGGTGTCGGTACGCAGTTGTCTGCTCGTGATCCTGTCGATCGGTCCGGCGTACGGATTCCAGCTCCACGCCGAGCTCAGCTCCCGCACGGCCGGACGCCGCGTCGTGAACGCCGGGCAGGTGTATGGCACCCTCGAGCGGCTCGTGAAACAGGGTGCGGTGGAATCGGCCGGAACCACTGACGACGGACTCCCCCTGTACCGGGCGACAGCGACCGGACTGAGCGAAGCATCCGTCTGGCTCACGGCGACCGACAGTGTCGTCGGCGAGGAATGGAACGATCTCGTCGATCGGGTGCTGCTCGCGTCTTCACACCCCGACGCGGATGTTCTCGGCATCATTGCCCGCTATCGACAGCGCTGGCAAGCGGACTTCGCGGGCGCGGGTCCCTCCTCAGGACACGACCCCGCGCTCGCCGGCGCGAACGGCGGCGGGCGCGGGCCCGGGCCTGGCGCCGGACAGGACCTGCTCGGCGCTGCTGCTCGGCGGGCCCTCGCGACCGCGGCACTGGACTGGCTCGACAGCACTGAGCGCGCTCTGGTCGCCGCCGGGCCTGGGCAATTCGGGCACGGCCTCAATCTTCAGAAGCCACGGCGCGGCCGGCGGCCGGCCGTAGCGGCGTAGCTCGACCGGCGTGACGATTCCCGAAAAAGTTGTCCACAGAAACGCTCTTTGATCGGGTTTTCCACAGGTGATTTGTGGGCATGCGGATGCCGGTGGAATGTCGGTGGTGCTCCGTAGAGTGACCGGCATGACAGCTGAAGAACCCTCAGAATCTCATCTGGACAGCCCAATGGACAGCAGTGTGGACAGCAATGTGGACAGCAGTGCGGACAGCACTGCGGAACCCCCTCCCAGGACCCCTCCCGATAACCCTCCCGCCATCCCTCTTGACGTCATTCCTGACGTCCCTCCCGATAGCTACCTGAACGCCTGCCACCTCGGCCTGGTGGAGCCGTCCCTGGCCGAGGTGTATGACGCGATCATGGAGGCGGACCGGGAGATGAACCGGGCCCCTGCTCGCCGGGCTGATGCGATCTATACCGCGCAGCGGGTACTGGCCGACGTCGGCCGGGCCCGCGCGGAGGCCGCCGTGCAGGCCCGGCGGGCGACGCCCGCCGTGGTCGCCGGAGGAGGCCACGAAGGAAGAGTTCACCTGCGAGGTCGGCGCCCTGCTCCGGCTCCCGCGGCGCACGACGGAGACCCTGATCGAAGCCAGCCGCACCCTCGCCGAAGAACTCCCCGCGACCCGGGAAGCCCTTGCAACCGGGGCGATCAGTTACCGGCACGCGCAAGTGATCATGGACCAGGCCTGGGGCATCCGTATGGGGGATGACCCCGTTGCGGCCGCCCGGGCCCGGGCCGTGTTCGAAGACGTCCTCGTGCCCGACGCGGAGTTCCTGACCGTGGCGAAGCTCGCCGACCGGGCCCGCAGGGTCCGGGAACGCACCCACCCGAAAACCATCACCGCCCGACACCAGAAAAGCGTCGAGGACCGACACCTGGTCTTCCAGGCCCTCAACGACAGCATGGCGTCCCTGTATGTGACCGGCGACGCCGAGAAGATCCAGGCCGCCTACCACCGCACCCTCGACACCGCCCTCACCCTGCAACGCCCGGACGAGGAACGCACGCTGACCCAGCTCGCCGCAGACGTACTCACCGACGTGTTGATCGGCGGGGTCACCCCGGACGGGACCGGTGCCGGGGTGGCCGCGCAGGTGAATGTGACCGTCCCCGTGCTGACTCTCCTCGGGAAGAGTGAGGAACCGGGCTATCTGGCCGGGTACGGGCCGATCGACCCGGATACCGCGAGGCGGCTGGCGGCGGGGGCGCCAAGTTTCACCCGGCTACTCACCCACCCCGAGACCGGGGTCGTGCTCTCCATGGGCCGCGACACATACAAAGTCCCCGCCGCGCTCAAGAAGTGGCTCGAGGTCCGGGATGAAACCTGCACCTTCCCCGGCTGCCGCCGCTCCGCCAAACGCTCCGACGTGGACCACAGCGTCGAATGGCAACACGGCGGGCAGACCGACGCGATGAACCTCGCCCACCTGTGCCCGTATCACCACGCGGTGAAGAGCTACACGAGATGGACACCCCGGCACCTGGGTGACGGTCGCATCGAGTGGACCTCCCCGGCCGGGTATCGCTACATCGTCGAACCCTCCGCCGACATGCGACCACCCCGGACACCCAAACCCGCACCCAGACCGCCGGCCCCCGTCGTGGACGTCTGGAACCTCGACCCCAAACCCGACGACCCCGACAACCCGACACCGTTCTGACCGGAGAAGACAACCACAGTTCGTCGGCCCTCGACGCGGGCGCCCCGACAGTCGAGCGGTGGACCCGTCCGCCGACATGCGACCACCCCGGAATCCCCAACCCGCACCAATACCGCCGGCCCCGATCGTCGACGTCTGGAACGTCAACCCCGAAACCAACGACCCCGACAACCCGACACCGTTCTGACCGGAGAGGACAGGCACTGTTCGTCGGACCTCGACGCGGGCGCCCCGACAGCCAGTCGGTGGACCCCTCCACCGACATTCGACCACCTCGGAAGGCCAACCCGGAATCCAGACCAGCGGTCCCGGTCGTCGATGTCTGGAACCTCGACCCCACACCCGACAACCCCGATAACACGTCACCGTTCTGAACAGCGCAAGGACGGGAACTCCTCATCGAACGTCGACGCGGTCGACCCTGAACAGGTAGCCCGTTGGGAGACGCGGCCTGTAACCCACGCAGCCCGTGGACGACGCGGCCAGTAGTCGACGCAGCCCGTGCCTGACGCCGCCCGTTGGAAAATGCGACCCGTGGACGACCTCGCCGAAAGTCGAGTCGACCGCGTCAGTCGTGCAGCGGTGTACCGTCTGCGGCCAGGACCATCCGCTCGCCGGCCTCGATCGGGATGGCGAGACGATTCTGGGCCGGTGCGATGGGGCAGTTGAAGCTATAACTGAAGGCGCACGGCGGCAGGTAGGCCCGGTTGAAGTCGAGGCGAATCGTGCCGTCGCCCTCCGGTGAAACGCGCAGGAACCGGCCGACACTGTAGGTGCTGACCCCGTTGGTCGCATCGGCGAAGACGAGCAGCAGGCTCGGCCCGTCCTCGAAGGCCGCGAGGCTGTAGTCGACACCGTCCCTGGTGAAGGTGATTTCGCCGGGCAGGGCACGCTGGCGGGTGCGCCCCTCGTCCTGCAGGTGCGCGATGCTGACCTCTCCCCGTCCCGGGATCGGCGTGAACGTCGCCTCGACCACCCAGTCCGGATCAAAGGGAAACGCATCGATGCGGCCGAAGTCGCGGATTCCTTCGGAAGCGGCGTCCCAGACCCGGAGGGCATAACCGCCGTCTTCCCCGGCGATCACCGTTCCCGTCAACGTCTCGCTGAAGCGGATGCTCGACGGCTGCATCGCATCGAGTCCGGCGACCAGGACCGAACCATCGACCACGTCACCGTCGACGATGATTCCCTCGCTCGCCGTGGCGGTGAGGGAGAGACCGGATACGCCGGCCGGGAGCGGCGCCCACACTCCGGGGACACCCCAGACCGGCTGCCCGACCGCGGGGTCCCCGGTGATCCACTGGGTGTTCACCAGAGCGAGATTGCCGCGCGGCCCGACGACAGCTCGGGCACGACCGTCCCGGAACTCGGCGAGCTGTGCGCGTGCGGTGTCGATGTCGCCGTGGGCAGCACTGCGGTCGGCTCCGCCGTCCTGCTCTGCCCGCTTGGCCTGCTCTGCGTGCTCTGTCATGCCTGCGCCGTCCCGTCGTGTCGGTGTCTTCGGTACAACCGTCATCGGCCGGGGTTTATTGCCGCAGCGGGCTGCTATTTCGCGTCACCGTAGTTGTCGACGGTGGCAACGGTCAACAGGAAGTCGACAGGGAAGCTGCCGAACAAGTGCCTCCCCGCCGTGGCCGCGGCCTCTTCGATGATGGTCGCAACCCGGGTCGCGAGGTACTCGGGCGTGTGCACGATCACTTCGTCATGGAGGAAGAAGACCAGGTGCGGCACGTCGGCGAACACGGAACCGCCGTCCCCGCTAGGAGAGCCCGACGCAATTGCGGAACCGGCCACAGGCCCAGCACCAACACCAGCATCGGCCCCGGCCCCGGCCCCCGCCTCGACCTCGGCCGTAAGCTTCCGGAGTTCCCTCCGGATCTCCGCCATCCAGCACAACGCCCACTCTGCTGCGCTGCCCTGCACCACGAAATTGCGCGTGAACCGACCCCAGTCCCTGGCCTGGGTGCGCGCCCTGCGCTCATCGGCGTCGCCGGCTCCCTCCGAGGAAGCCAGGGACTGGGCGGCGTACCACGCCTCTCCGGGAGGCGGCGAGGATCGGCCCAGCCTGGTCGTGACCTGGTCACCGCGCTCCCCCGCGCGCGCGGCGGTCTCGGTCAGGGCGAGTGCCCGCGGATACGCTCGCGCGAGCCGCGGCAGCAGCCGGCCGCTCTCCCCTGTCGTCGCGCCGTACATCGCGCCGAGCATGGCGACCTTGGCATGGGCCCGGGTTTCGACGACGCCGCTGGCGACGATGCCGGCGTAGAGGTCTGTGCCGCGCCCGGCATCCGCCATGGCCGTATCGCTCGAGAGCGCCGCGAGGATGCGCGGTTCCAGTTGGGCGGCATCCGCGACCACGAGCTTCCAGCCGGAGTCTGCGACAACCGCGCCGCGCACCTGCTTCGGCAGTTGCAGAGCTCCCCCGCCGCGGGTCGCCCACCGGCCGGTCACGACCCCACCCGGCAGGTACTCCGGGTGAAAGCGGCCGTCGACGATCCAGGTGTCCATCCAGTACCAGCCGTTGGCGCTCAGCAACCGGGCGAGCTTCTTGTACTCGAGCAGTGGCTCGATCACGGGATGGTCGAGTTCCTTGAGCTCCCAGGCCCGCGTCGAGGTCACGGCGAGACCGGCCCGCCGGAGGGCCCGGGTGAGTTCGGGCGGCGAGTCCGGGTTGACGAGGGGGTCGTCGAGTTCGAGGCGGATGCGTCCGACGAGCTTTTCGAGGAGCACCGGGCGGACCCCGGGGCCGACCCTCGGCCCGAGCACCCTGGTCAGCAGCTCGTCGTGCACGTCGGTGCGCCAGGGCAGCCCGGCGAAGCGCATCTCGGCGGCGATGAGCGCACCGGCGGATTCCGCCGCGAGCAAGAGGCGGAGCCGCCCCGGCTCTTCGGTCTCCGCGACGGCCGCGAGCTGGCGCCGGAACTCGGCACCGAGGTCCGCGAACCCCGCGTCCCCGTCCACGTCGGCGTCGATATCGTCTCCGAGCAGCTCGAAAAGGGTCGCGCCGGGATCGCGGCTCTCCGCCACGAAGGCGAGGGCGGCGTCCCACCGGCTCGGCTCGGACCTCGCGAGCTCGCTCGCGGCGGTGAGGACGGAGTGGCGCAGGATCGCGTGGCAGAGCCGCAGGTCGTGGGCACGCTCGACACGCACGCCGGCCTCGAGAAGGACGGGGTAGATGCTCGCGGTGTCCTCCCAGACCCAGCGCGGCGACCCGAGTTCCTCGTGGCGCACCAGACCGGGGAAGTCGCGCGCCGACACCGGGCGGACGGGACCCAGCGTCACGCCCGAGTCGTTGAGGACCTCGACGAGGAACTCCCCGTTGCCCCGTCGACCGACCAGTATGTACACGCTTTCCATTCTGCCAGCGCGCACCGACGGCCTTCGCTGCGACCAGCGACGGTCGGCACCAAGGTGGAGCGCACCGCGCGCAGAGAAACCGTTAGGGTCCGTCGGTGCGCCGTATGGATACCGTGAGGACCCCGTTTTCCGGCCCGAATCGGGCGTAATCCTGTGGAGTACCCCGGTTCCGACCCCGGGGAATCCGCGCCTGCACCGGCGCGGTCACCGTGTGGATGGAGTTCTCCTGTGCCCGACCTCGTGCTTGACATCGTCTACGTTCTCGGCATCATCGCCGTGTTCGCCCTGATCGGCCTCGTGGCCAAGGGAGTCGAGAAACTGTGATCGTCTTCGACCTGCTCGGCGCCCTGCTCGCCGTCGCGGCCCTCGCTTACCTCGTGCTCGCCCTCGTGAAGCCGGAAAGGTTCTGATGGACCTCTGGTTCGCCGTTCTTCAAGCGCTCACCCTCGCGCTCGTTCTCGCCCTCATCTATCGCCCCCTGGGCGACTACATGGCGGCGTTCTACCAGTCGTCGCGTGACCTCCGAATCGAGCGCGGCTTCTATCGCCTCATCGGAGTCAACCCCCGGTCGCAGCAGACCTGGCAGTCCTACCTGCGCAGTGTGCTCGCCTTCTCCCTCCTCGGCGTGCTCTTCGTCTACGCCATCCAGCGCGCCCAGGCGGTATTGCCCTATTCCCTGGGCTTTCCGGCCATCCCCTCGGGCCTGTCGTTCAACACGGCCGTCTCGTTCGTGACCAACACGAACTGGCAGTCATACTCCCCCGACGTGACGATGGGCTACTCGGTGCAGATGCTCGGCCTCGCCGTGCAGAACTTCGTCTCCGCCGCGGTCGGCATCGCCGTGGCAATCGCCCTGGTCCGCGGTTTCGCCCAGCGTCGGACCGGCACGATCGGAAATTTCTGGGTCGACCTGACCCGCGGGGTGCTGCGACTGCTGCTCCCGGGTGCTGTCCTCGCCGCGGTCGTCCTCCTAGCCGGCGGCGTCATCCAGAACCTCACCGGGTTCACGGACGTCACCACCATCACGGGCGCCACCCAGTCCATACCGGGCGGGCCGGTGGCGTCGCAGGAGGCGATCAAGATGCTCGGCACGAACGGCGGCGGATTCTTCAACGCCAACTCGGCGCATCCGTTCGAGAACCCGACCGCGTGGACGAGCATGTTCCAGATCATTCTGATGCTCGCGATCCCGTTCAGCCTGCCCCGCACCTTCGGCACGATCGTCGGCGACAAACGACAGGGCTACGCCATTCTCGGAGCGATGGCCGCGATCTTCGTGGTCTCCCTCACCGCGCTCACGCTCTTCGAACTCGGCGGCGCCGGCACGGCCCCGCTCGCGGCGGGCGGCGCCATGGAGGGCAAGGAACAACGCTTCGGAATTATCGGGTCCGCCCTCTTCGGAACGACCTCGACCCTCACCTCGACCGGCGCCGTGAACTCCATGCACGATTCCTTCACGTCGCTCGGCGGCATGATGCCGATGCTCAACATGATGCTCGGCGAGGTCGCCCCCGGCGGCACGGGGTCCGGGCTGTATGGCATGCTGATTCTCGCGGTGATCACGGTGTTCATCGCCGGCCTGCTGGTCGGCCGCACACCGGAGTACCTCGGCAAGAAAATCGGCCCGCGCGAGATCAAGATCGCGAGCCTCTATATTCTCGTCACCCCGACCCTGGTCCTCGCCGGCACCGCGCTGAGCTTCGCGATTCCTGCCGTGCGAGCGGATGTCGAGAGCACCTCGATCTGGAATCCCGGCCTGCACGGTCTCTCCGAAGTGCTCTACGCCTTCACCTCTGCGGCCAACAACAACGGTTCCGCCTTCGCCGGATTGACCGCCAACACTCCGTGGTTCAACACGGCGCTGGGCGTTGCCATGCTCCTCGGCCGCTTCCTGCCGATCGTCCTCGTGCTCGCCCTCGCCGGTGCGCTCTCCGCCCAGGACACCGTTCCGGCGACACGCGGCACCCTGCCGACCCACCGCACGCAGTTCGTCGGTCTGCTCGTCGGCGTGACGGTCATCATCACCGCGCTCACGTACTTCCCGGTGCTCGCTCTGGGTCCGCTCGCGGAAGGACTGCAGTAGCCATGACCGCAGCAACCCTGGCCGCGGCCTCGGCCACGCCGGCTCCCCCGTTCGTCTCCTCGTCACCACTCACGCCGGACTCCCCGACGGAAGGGCAGCAGTAATCATGTCAACAGTCACCGAAGCATCCACGTCGCCACGGGGCGAGGGGCCGGCGCCCACCCCGGTACGTCAGCCGAAACGCGCGTCGAGCGCGATCAACCTCGCGCAGCTCGTCGCGGCGCTCCCGATGGCCGTGCGCAAGCTCGACCCCCGGCTGATGTGGCGAAACCCCGTCATGTTCATCGTCGAGGTCGGCGCCGCGCTCACCACGCTGCTCGCGATCGTCGAGCCCTTCCTCGGCGGACCCGCCCGTTCGGGCGGCGGCGACGTGCCGGCGAGCTTCACCGTCGGCATCGCCTTCTGGCTCTGGCTCACCGTGATCTTCGCCAACCTGGCCGAGGCCGTCGCCGAGGGTCGCGGCAAGGCTCAGGCCGACAGCCTCCGCCAGACCCGGACCAGCACGAACGCCAACCTCGTGGCCGGCTACGACGAGGCAGCGGATGCCGCGGCCGAACGGGCCAGCGTCTCCGCGGTCTCCTCCGCCGACCTGACCCTGGGCGACACCGTGGTCGTGACCGCAGGGGAGCTCGTCCCCGGAGACGGCGACATCATCTGGGGCATCGCGTCGATCGACGAATCCGCGATCACCGGAGAGTCGGCGCCCGTCGTGCGTGAGTCCGGCGGCGACCGGAGCGCCGTCACGGGCGGCACCCGGGTGCTCTCCGACCGGATCGTCGTCCGCATCACGAGCAAGCCGGGCGAGACCTTCGTCGACCGCATGATCGCCCTCGTCGAGGGGGCATCCCGGCAGAAGACGCCGAACGAGCTCGCGCTCAACATCCTGCTCGCGAGCCTGTCGATCGTGTTCCTCGTCGTGACCCTCACGCTCAACCCCATCGCCGGATACTCCGCCGCCGCCGTGAGCCTGCCCGTCCTCGTCGCCCTGCTCGTCTGCCTGATCCCCACCACGATCGGCGCCCTGCTCTCCGCGATCGGCATCGCCGGGATGGACCGGCTCGTGCAGCGCAATGTGCTCGCCATGTCGGGACGCGCGGTCGAGGCCGCCGGCGACGTCACGATCCTCCTCCTCGACAAGACCGGCACGATCACGTATGGCAACCGGCAGGCACGGGAGTTCACCCCGCTTGCCGGAGTCGACAGCGACGAACTCATCGACGCAGCCGCGCTCTCGTCCCTGAGCGACCCGACCCCGGAGGGCAAGTCGATCGTCGACCTCGCGATCGAAACCGGATTCCGGAATACGGGTACCCTCGACGCCGTCGTCGTGCCCTTCACGGCACAGACCCGGATGAGCGGGATCGACCTGCCCGACGGTTCCTTCGTTCGCAAGGGCGCGGGCTCCGCGGTGCTCGCCTGGGTCCGCGAGACCACACCCGTCGAGCCGGCGGTCCTCGACGACCTGAATGCGACCGTGGAACGGATCTCCGAGCTCGGCGGCACCCCGCTCGTGGTCGCCGCAGGCAGCACAGCGGGCGCGCGACGGATCCTGGGTGTCGTGTACCTCAAGGACATCGTGAAGGAGGGAATCGCCGAACGGTTCGCCGAGCTGCGCAGCATGGGCATCCGCACCATCATGGTGACCGGTGACAACCCGCTCACCGCGAAGACGATCGCGGCGGAAGCCGGCGTCGACGACTTCCTCGCCGAGGCCACCCCCGAGGACAAGCTCGCCCTCATCCGGCGCGAGCAGGAGGGCGGGAATCTCGTCGCGATGACGGGCGACGGCACGAACGACGCACCGGCACTCGCCCAGGCCGACGTCGGGGTCGCGATGAACACGGGCACGAGCGCCGCGAAGGAGGCCGGCAACATGGTCGACCTCGACTCCGACCCGACGAAGCTCATCGATATCGTGCGCATCGGCAAACAGCTGCTGATCACCCGCGGCGCCCTGACGACCTTCTCGATCGCCAACGACATCGCCAAGTACTTCGCGATCATCCCGGCCATGTTCGCGGGCGTGTTCCCCGGCCTCGCCGTGTTGAACGTGATGCAGCTGCACTCGCCCGCCTCGGCGATCCTGTCCGCCATCATCTTCAACGCGATCATCATCGTCGTCCTGATCCCGCTCGCGCTCCGCGGCGTCACCTACCGCCCGGCCGCCGCGGCGAGCGTCCTCAGCCGCAACCTGCTGATCTACGGCCTTGGCGGCGTGATCGCGCCGTTCCTCGGCATCAAACTCGTCGACCTCGTCGTCGCACTGCTCCCCGGTTTCTGACCCCGCCGCACCCCTCTCCACGCTCACTTTCTACGGAACGGACACTTTCATCATGAGTTCCCCTCGCAACTCGGCCCGCCAGTACGGCGTCGCCCTGCGCGCCATGCTCGTCTTCACCGTCATCCTCGGTGTCGCATACCCCCTCGCGATCACGGCCTTCGGGCAACTCGCCCTGCCGAACCAGGCCAACGGTTCACTCATCCACGGCAGTTCCGGAGTGGTCGGCTCCTCGCTGATCGGACAGTCCTTCACGGATGCCGACGGAGCCGCTCGTCCGGAGTGGTTCCAGTCCCGGCCATCCGCAGCGGGCAACGGCTACGATGCGACGGCCTCCAGCGGCAGCAACCTCGGTCCGGAGAACGCCGACCTGATCGCCGCGATCGCCGACCGGAAGTCCGCGATCGAGGAATCCGACGGCGTGACCGCCGCCCAGATCCCCGCCGACGCGCTCACGGCATCCGCTTCGGGTCTTGATCCCCAGATCAGCGCGGAGTACGCCCGAATCCAGGTGAACAGGGTCTCAGCGGCCCGCGGCCTGCCCGTCGCAACGGTCAGCGCGCTGGTCGAGTCTAGGATTCAGGGACGGGACCTTGGTTTCCTGGGCGAACCCACCGTGAACGTTCTCCAACTCAACCTCGCCCTCGAGTCGCTTCCTGACCAGGGCTGAAAGGCGTGACATGAAACGCGGCCGACTGCGGGTGCTGCTCGGTGCCGCACCGGGCGTCGGCAAGACCTACGCCATGCTCGAAGAGGGCAGGCGCCTGCACGCAGAGGGCAAGGACGTCGTCGTCGCGGTCGTGGAGACCCACGACCGCGCTGCGACGGCCGCGATGCTCGAGGGGCTCGAGGTCGTGCCGCGCCTCGTCCGGCGGCACCGCGGGATCGAACTCACCGACCTCGACCTGGACGCCGTCCTCGAGCGCGCGCCCGCGATCGCTCTCGTCGACGAACTCGCCCACACCAACGCCCCCGGCCTCGCCCACGATAAGCGGTGGCAGGACGTCCAGGCCCTTCTCGACGCGGGCATCGACGTCATCTCGACGGTCAACATCCAGCACATCGAGTCGCTCAACGACGTGGTGCAGCAGATCACGGGCGTCCCCCAGCGCGAAACCCTGCCGGACAGCGTGCTGCGGGCCGCGGATCAGGTCGAGGTGATCGACCTCGCCCCGCAGTCCCTGCGTGACCGGCTCGCCGAGGGCCATGTCTATCCCGCCGCCCGGATCGACGCTGCCCTGTCGAACTACTTCCGACTCGGCAACCTCACCGCCCTGCGCGAGCTCGCGCTGCTCTGGCTCGCCGACGAGGTCGACACCGCACTCAAGACCTACCGGGCCGAACACGGCATCGACAGCAAATGGGAAGCCCGCGAACGTGTCGTGGTCGCGCTCACCGGCGGGCCGGAGGGTGAAACGCTGCTGCGCCGCGGGGCACGCATCGCCGGGCGCGCGGCCGGGGGCGAACTCCTCGCCGTGCACGTGATCAGCCAGGACGGACTTCGCTCCGCGCACCCCGGCGCACTCGCCGCCCAACGGGCCCTCGTCGAGAAGCTCGGCGGCAGCTACCACCAACTCGTCGGAGACGACGTCCCGACCGCCCTCGTCGAATTCGCCAGGGCCTCGAATGCGACCCAGCTCGTGATCGGTGTGAGCAGGCGCACCCGCCTCAAGGCGGCCTTCAGCGGGCCGGGCATCGGCACGACGGTCGTCCGGGAGTCCGGGGATATCGACGTGCACGTCGTCACACACTCCGCCGCGGGCGAGCGGATGCGCCTCCCCCGGATCGCCGGTGCGCTCAGCCTCCGCAGGCGCCTGGCCGGCCTCGGCCTCGCCGTCGTCGGCGGACCGTTGCTCACAGCGCTCCTCGTGGCGACCCACAGTGCGGAATCGATCACGAGCGAGGTGCTCAGCTACCAACTCCTCGTCATCGTCGTCGCCCTCGTCGGCGGACTCTGGCCGGCCCTGTTCGCCGCGCTGCTCTCCGGACTCACCCTCGACTACTTCTTCGTGAACCCGCTCTACACCGTCACGATCGCCGAACCCGCGCACGCCCTCGCGCTCGTCCTGTACCTGGCCAACGCGGGCGTCGTGAGCTATGTCGTCGACCTCGCCGCCCGGCGGAGCCGCAGTGCCCAGCGCGCCGCCGGCGAATCGGAACTCCTCGCCACCGTTGCCGGCAGCGTGCTCCGCGGCGAGGACGCCGTTCCTGCGCTCGTCGCCAGGACCCGCGAGGCGTTCAACCTCACCGGGGTGCGCCTGTTCGCGGACGGGAAGCTGTTGTACTCGGACGGCTCGCCCGCCGAGGCCGGTCCGGACACCCCCCTCGCAACGGTCCCGGTCGGAACCCGGGGCACCCTCGAGCTCTCCGGACGCGACCTCGCCGCGTCCGAGCGACGACTTCTCGGCGTGATCGCGACCCAGCTCGACGCCGCGCTCGAACACAGCGACCTCGCGGAGACGGCCAGTGCGATCGGTCCGCTCGCCGAGGCTGACCGGATGCGCAGCGCTCTGCTCGCCGCGGTCGGACACGACCTGCGCAGGCCGCTCTCCGCAGCGACCGCTGCCGTCAGCGGGCTGCGGTCGACAGAGGTTACGCTGTCCCCCGCCGATCGAGAGGAGCTCTTCGCGACCGCCGAGGAGAGCCTTGAGTCCCTGGCCGCGCTCATCACCAACCTTCTCGATGTGAGCCGGGTGCAGGCGGGCGCCCTCGCGGTCTCCCTCGGTCCCGTCGACGCCGCAGAGGTCGTGCTGCCCGCCCTCGACGAACTCGGGGACGGCCCCGACACCGTCGAACTCGATTTCCCGGCCGGGCTGCCGCCGATGCTCGCCGACGCCGGGCTCCTGCAGCGGGTCGTGGTGAACGTGCTCGCCAACGGCATCCGCTTCTCGCCGCCGGGCGAGCGGGTGCTCGTCACGGCGAGCGAATTCGGCGGCGTCGTCGAACTGCGGATCATGGACCGCGGCCCCGGCATTCCCGCCGACCGGCGCGACGAGGTCTTCCTTCCCTTCCAGCGCCTCGGCGACACGGACAACCTGACCGGCCTCGGCCTCGGCCTCGCGCTCGCGAAGGGCTTCACCGAAGGCATGGGCGGTCGGCTCGAGGCCGAGGACACCCCCGGCGGCGGGCTCACGATGGTCATCGCCCTGCCGGCATTCGACCCCGCAGCGGGCGAGACGGTCGCCACCGGCACCGCCGCTGGCACCGCCGCGGGCACTGACGAGGAGACCTGAGTGAAGATCCTGATCGCAGACGACGATCCGCAGATCCTGCGTGCACTGCGGGTCACCCTCGGCGCGCGCGGCTACGACGTCGTGACCGCCAGGGACGGCGCAGAGGCCCTGGCCGCCGCCGCGCACGAGCATCCCGACCTCGTGATGCTCGACCTCGGGATGCCGCACCTCGACGGAATCGAGGTCATCACGGGGCTGCGGGGCTGGACCCAGGTGCCGATCCTCGTCGTCTCCGGTCGCAGCGGGGCCGCCGACAAGGTCGACGCCCTCGACGCGGGAGCGGATGACTATGTCACGAAGCCCTTCTCCATCGACGAGTTGCTCGCCAGGATCCGCGCGCTCACCCGCCGCCTCGGCCCCGTCGATGCCGGCGCCGAACCGGTGATCATGCTCGGCGCGATCGCCGTCGATCTTTCGGCCCGCAGCGTCGTCCGCACGGGCACCGGTTCCGGTTCCGGCGACGAGGCCGGAAAGCCGGAGTCGATCCGGCTCACCCCCACCGAGTGGCGCATCCTCGAGTTCCTGCTGCGCAACCCGGGGAAGCTCGTCTCCCGGCAGTCCCTGCTGACCGACATCTGGGGCCCGCACCACACGACGGACTCCGGCTACCTGCGCCTCTACCTCGCCCAGCTGCGCAAGAAGCTCGAACCCGACCCGGCGCATCCGCGCTACTTGCTCACGGAGGCCGGGATGGGGTATCGCTTCACCCCCGATCCCTGATTACTCCCAGGACGAGGGTGGGCACCACGAGCGTCAGTCTGTCGTGTCGTCGAGGGAGTCGCTCGCGGCGTGCCCACCCGTCAGCGGAATGCGCACGAGCTTCCCGACCGGGGTCGGAGCCCCGTTCGCGTCCGGAGTGATCGCATCCGTCGTGAGGTAGAGCGCACCGTGGCGCAGCTCGATCGCTGCCGGCTGTGACACCGCCACGAGCGCACTCGGCGTGTCCGAACCGGAGTCGAGCACCGACACCTGGCCGGTGCCGCCCGAACCGCCGAAGAGCTCTGCGACGTAGATCGTACCGTCGTCCTGCGAGACCGCGAGTCCCGTCGCACCGACGAAGCCGGTCGCGACGAGTTCGACGTCACCGGAGTCCGGATCGACCCGGTAGACCGAGCCGCGCGCGCCGAGGCTGGCGTCCTCCGGCCCTCCGGGCAGCGACGTGACGTAGAGCCAGCCGTCCGGGCCGAGCTCGACATCCGTCGGAACCGGTTCGAAGCGGTACTCGTGACCGGCGGCGCAGGCCGGGAACCCGATGTCGGCGATCATCGCCGCGTCGATCGTGACCGGGTCGCTCGGCGGCAGCACCGCGGTCGTGGACACCGTGCCGTCCCAGTCGACGTGCAGGATCGCGTTGCCGCCGGCATCCGCGACGTAGACCCCGTTCCAGAGGGCGAGCGAGGCGTACGGGTGCGTGTCGACGACTCCCGTGTACGTCGCCGGGACGAACGGCGGCTGGGTGGGATCGAACTGGGCCGCACACGTGGGGTCGAGGTCGACGAAACCGTAGCTGTTGTCCTGGTCCGGGTTCGCCGACTTCTCGTAGGCAGCGATGTCGGCGAGCTCGGCGTCGGTGCCGTCCGGCGCGATGGACCTGAGGGTGGCCGCACTGTGGTCCTGGGCGACCCTGGCGTAGTACACGGTGCCCTTGCGCGCGGTGACCGCAGAGATCTCCTCTCCCGGAGCGCTCGCAAGGGTCGATGTTGTCCCGTCCCTCGCGACCTTGGTGAGTTCACCCGCGAAATTCTGCGTGACGTAGACGGTGTTGTGCCGGCCGACCTCGAGGCTGAGTGGGCCGAGCAGGCCCTCCGCGAGGGTCACCGGTGTGCCCGCTCCACTCCCGTCCCCGGCGCCGTCGTCGTCTCCGGATTTCTGTCCGGCCGTGGCCGGGGTCGCGCCGAACAGCGCCACCGCGAGGGAGGCACACGCGATACCCGCGACGAGCCCTCTGCGTAGTCCTGTGGAGTGCAGTCCTGTTCCGTGCGATCCGGTTCCGGGCTGTCGTGTTCCGTGCAGTCCTGTTCCTTGCCTTGTCCTGGTCATGATCTCTGTTCTCTTCACGATCGGCTCTCGCTACGACCGAAGAGACAGGGGCGCCGGTGGACAAGCGCCGGCAGCTGCGCCGAGAGCAGATGACGGATACGTGTTGTCAAGCACCGCGGAGAGAACGTGTGGTGGACAGCGTCTCCCGGGGAGGACGGCACACACGAGTGCCGACGGTGGCAGATTAATCCGAAGCCTGTGCGTTGTCTAGGTCTTTGCCATGAATCGACAGGAAATGCCCGATGGGCGGCTCATTGACTTCATCGGGGCCCGGGGCCACTATGTGTGCAACCAGTGCCCCCATTCCGCCGGGCATGTCTCAATGGGGAGGGTCCGTGCAAATTCCGGCACCGTTCGAATACGCCCGCGCCGACACTGTCGACGACGCCATCGCCCTGTTGTCCCGTCATGGGCCGGAGGCCCGGATCATCGCGGGCGGTCACAGCCTGCTGCCGATGATGAAGCTCCGGTTGGCGAGGCCGGAATGGCTCATCGATATCAACGACCTGTTCGAGCTCGACTTCGTGCTCCGCGACGGCGACCGGTTGCGGATCGGCGCCCTCACCCGGCACACCACCCTGCTCGAGTCCGCCGAAATCGCCGCGCTCTTCCCGATCGTCGGCGACGCCGAGCGGGTGATCGCAGATCCGATCGTCCGCAATCGCGGCACGATCGGAGGTTCGCTCTGCCAGGCCGATCCGGCGGAGGACCTCGCGACCGTCTGCGATGTGCTCGGCGCCGAAGCGATCGTCCGCGGCCCTTCCGGCGAGCGGAAGCTGACAATGACCGAGTTCCATCGTGGAGCCTATGAAACGGCGGTCGCACCGGATGAGCTGCTCTGCGAGGTACGCATCCCGATCCGGCCGCGCTCGGGAAGCGCATACGAGAAGGTCGAGCGCCGGGTCGGCGACTGGGCCGTCGCCGCGGCCGGTGCCGCGCTCTCGTTCGCAGAGGACGGCACGATCGCGGAGGCATCCGTCGGACTGACCGCCGTGGGGCTCGACGGCACGGTCGGCGCCGTCACGGAGCTGCTCCGCGGCGAACGCCCCGAGGAGCCCCTCTTCATCGAGGCGGGCCGCCTCGCAGCGCTCGCCGCGGACCCCGTCGCCGACCAGCGCGGACCGATCGACTACAAACGACACCTCGCCGACGAGCTCACCCGGCGCGTCCTGCGCCGCGCGTCGGACCGGGCCGCGCAGTCCGCCGGCGCGACCGGGCACCCCACCACACCGCAGGAAGGCTGAGTCCATGCAGATCACCATGACGGTCAACGGGACCGACGTCACGAACGAGATCGAACCGCGCGTCCTGCTCGTGCACTACATCCGTGACGTGCTCCGGCTGACCGGCACGCACTGGGGCTGCGACACCTCCAACTGCGGCACCTGCGTCGTGCTCATGGACGGGCAACCGGTGAAGTCGTGCACCGTGCTCGCGGCGATGGCCGACGGGCACGCCATCACGACCGTCGAGGGCCTCGCCACCGGTGGAACCCTCGACCCCGTGCAGCAGGGCTTCATGGAGGAACACGGCCTGCAGTGCGGTTTCTGCACGCCGGGCATGATGCTCACCGCCCGTGCTCTCCTCGACGTGAACCCGCACCCGAGCGACACGGAGATCCGCCGGGCGATCTCCGGGCAGATCTGCCGCTGCACCGGTTACGCGACCATCGTGCGGTCGGTGCACTGGGCGGCGGACCACCCGGCGGGCCTGACCGAAGCGGATGCCGCCGGCGGAGACCCCTCCGCCCTCGACGATTCCGCAGGCACAACCACGGAGCCGGGCGCCGCCGCGGCGGAGGCAGCGCAGGCGATCCCGGCCGCGCAGACGGAACCGGAAGAGGTGACCGCATGACCATTCTGCAGGAACACGCGCCCAACCCCGCGGCGGACGACGCCGGCCGCCCGATCGGCTACGGCCGGCTGCAACGCAAGGAAGACCCCCGGTTCGTCCGGGGCCGTGGCCACTACGTCGACGACATCACCCTGCCCGGCATGCTGCACGGAGCGATCCTGCGCTCCCCGGTCGCGCACGCCCGGCTCGTCTCGATCGACACGAGCGCCGCGCTCGCCCACCCGGGCGTCGTCGCCGTTATCACGGGGGCGGACCTGCTCGGCCTCGGCCTCGCGTGGGCGCCAACCCTGTCCGCCGACGTGCAGGCTGTGCTCGTGACCGACAAGGTGCGGTTCCAGGGCCAGGAGGTCGCCTTCGTCGTCGCGGAGGACCGCTACGCCGCCCGCGACGCACTCGAACTCATCGAGGTGGACTACGACGTGCTGCCACCCCTCGTCGACGCCAGGAAAGCGCTCGACCCCGACGCGCCGGTCGTGCGCGACGAGATGGAGGGGCGCACCGACAACCACATCTTCGACTGGGAGGCCGGAAACAAGGCCGAGACGGATGCCGTCTTCGCCGCCGCCGACGTCGTCGTCAGCCAGGAGATCGTCTACCCGCGTTCGCACCCGGCTCCGATGGAGACCTGCGGCGCCGTCGCCGACTTCGACGCGGTGACCGGCAAGCTCACCCTCTACGAGACGAGCCAGGCCCCGCACGCCCACCGCACCCTCTTCGCGATGGTCGCGGGCATCCCGGAGCACAAAATCCGGATCGTCTCCCCCGACATCGGCGGCGGCTTCGGCAACAAGGTCGGCATCTACCCGGGCTATATCCTCGCGGTCGTCGGCTCGATCGTGACCGGCAAGCCGGTGAAATGGATGGAGGACCGCTCGGAGAACCTGATGTCGACCTCCTTCGCCCGCGACTACATCATGCAGGGTGAGATCGCGGCGACGAAGGACGGCAAGATCCTCGCCGTGCGCACGAGCGTCCTCGCCGACCACGGCGCCTTCAACGCCACGGCGCAGCCCACGAAATACCCGGCCGGCTTCTTCCACATCTTCACCGGAAGCTACGACCTCCAGGCGGCCCATTGCTCTGTGACCGGGGTGTACACGAACAAGGCGCCCGGCGGTGTCGCATACGCGTGTTCGTTCCGGGTCACCGAGGCGGTGTACCTCATCGAACGGCTCGTCGACATCCTCGCCGCCAAGCTCGAGGTGGACCCGGCGGAACTGCGGCTGAAGAACCTGATCAAGCCGGAGCAGTTCCCCTATCCGAACAAGACGGGCTGGGAGTACGACTCCGGCAACTACGAGCGGGCGTTGCGACTCTCGATGTCGATGGCCGGGTACGACGACCTGCGCCGCGAGCAGCGGGCCAAGCGTGACCGCGGCGAACTGATGGGCATCGGGATCTCGTTCTTCACCGAAACCGTCGGGGCCGGCCCCCGCAAACACATGGACATCGTCGGCCTCGGCATGAACGACGGCGCAGAGCTGCGCGTGCACCCGACCGGCAAGGCGGTGGTACGCATCTCGGTGCAGAGCCAGGGCCAGGGCCACGAGACGACCTTCGCCCAGATCGTCGCCGAGGAGATCGGCATCCCGCCCGAGGACATCGATGTCGTGCACGGCGACACCGACCAGACGCCGTTCGGCCTCGGCACCTACGGCAGCCGGTCGACCCCGGTCAGCGGCGCAGCCGTGGCCCTCGTGGCCCGCAAGGTGCGCGAGAAGGCCCGGTTCATCGCCGCCGCCATGCTCGAGACCCGCCCGGAGGACCTCGAATGGGAGAAGGGGCGCTGGTTCGTGAAGGGCGACCCGAGTGTCGGCAAGACCATCGCCGAGATCGCGATGGGCGCATACGGCACCGTCGCCCTGCCGGAGGGCATCGACGGCAACCTCGACGCCGAGGTGACCTATGACCCGCCGAACCTGACCTTCCCCTTCGGCGCGTACATCTGCGTCGTGGACGTGGACCCCGGCACCGGGCACGTCGCCGTGCGCCGGTTCGTCGCCGTCGACGACTGCGGCACCCGGATCAACCCGATGATCATCGAGGGCCAGGTGCACGGCGGCCTGACCGACGGCGTCGGCATGGCGCTCATGCAGTTCATCGAATTCGACGAGTCGGGCAACAACCTCGGCGGCTCCTTCATGGACTACCTGATCCCGACGGCGATGGAGGTCCCGGACTGGGAAACCGGGTACACCGTGACCCCCTCGCCGCACCACCCGATCGGCGCCAAGGGCATCGGGGAGTCCGCGACGGTCGGCTCGCCCCCCGCGATCGTGAACGCGGTCGTCGATGCGCTCTCCCCCTTCGGAATCACGCACATGGACATGCCGTGCACGCCGGCCCGGGTGTGGGCGGCCATCCAGGGCCGTCCGCGGCCGCCGATCTGAGTGCCGCACCGATGCCACCGATTCCGGACGCCCTCGCCCGCAGGGCGCACGAGCTGACCGAACGCCGCGAGCCGTTCGTCCGAGCCACCGTCGTGCGTGCGCAGCGTCCGACGAGCGCGCACGCCGGTGACACCGCAGTGGTGGATGCCGCGGGCCGGATCGACGGGTTCGTCGGCGGTGCCTGCGTGGAGGCATCCGTGCGCTACTTCGGGCTCAGGCAGCTCGCCGCACGTGAACCCCTCCTGCTGCGGGTCGTGCCGGAGGAACCGTCCGGCGTGGCCGAGGAAGGCGCTGTCGAGGTGCGGAACCCGTGCCTCAGCGGGGGCGCCATCGAGATCTTCCTCGAGCCGTGGCATCCATCGCCCCGGGTCGTCGTGGTCGGTGCGACACCGGTCGCGCGGGCCCTCGCCGCGATCGGCGTCGACCTCGGCTTCGACGTGGACCTCACCGAGACGATCGACCCGGCGACGGGCACCCCGGCCGGTGGAACCGCACTCACGCTGCGCGCGGACGATGCCGCTCTGATCGTCGCCTCCCATGGTCGGGAGGAGGAACCCGCCCTCGAAGCCGCCCTCCGCGCGGGGGTGCCCTACGTCGCGCTCGTCGCGAGTCCCACCCGCGGCGCGGCGGTACTCGCCTCCCTCAACGTCGACGCAGAGCAACGCGCCCGGGTGTTCAACCCGGCGGGACTCGACCTCGGCGGCAGGACCCCCGGCGAGATCGCGGTGTCGGTCTTTGCGCAACTCGTCGCCGAACGGGCCAGGCTGCGAGGCGCGGGGCTCACCGGAGCAGACCGGCCCGTGCCGCGGGCGGAGATGCCACGGCAGGACGGCACGACTCCGGAGCCGCCGAGCGCCATCGACCCGGTCTGCGGAATGACCGTCGCCGCCGTGCCCACGAGCCTGCACTACGAGTACGCCGGGACAACGAGCTACTTCTGCTCCCCCGGGTGTCGCGCCGCATTCGTCGCTGAGCCCGAACGCTTCGCCCTCGCCCAGACCCACCCCCACACCTCCACCGTGGAACACTGAGCATGGCGCCCGGTGGGGTGGGCCTCCCGTCGAGCCCGGCCAGGGGCGGAGCGACGGCCGAAGTCCGTGCGCTGATCCCCGACGTGGCTGCGCTGCAGGCGGCGCTCGCCGCGGAGGACTACCTTGCCGACGAAGGCCTTGCGACGGCCCTCTTCCTCGCGGTGCGCCTGCCGCAGCCGATCCTGCTCGAAGGCGAACCGGGCGTCGGCAAGACCGAGGCCGCCAAGGCCCTCGCCAGGGCGCTCGACACTCCCCTTTTCCGGCTTCAGTGCTACGAGGGCATCGATGCGGGCGAGGCCCTGTACGAGTGGAACTACCCGCGCCAGCTCCTCGCGATCCGGCTCGCGGAGGCCAGCGGATCGGGAATCGACGAGGATGCGCTGTTCGGGCCGGAGTACCTGCTGCGGCGCCCGCTCCTGCAGGCCATCGAACACCCCGGTCCCCGGCCGGCCGTGCTGCTGCTCGACGAGATCGATCGTGCGGACGCCGAGTTCGAAGCCTTCACCCTCGAACTCCTCGCCGAGGCCGCCGTCACGATTCCCGAGCTGGGCACGATCCGGGCCGCGGTGCCGCCGATCGTGATTCTGACCTCGAACCGCACCCGCGACCTGCACGACGCCCTCACCCGGCGGTGCCTCTACCATTGGATCGATTACCCGAGCCCCGAAGGGATCGCCGGGATCGTTCGCCGCCGGGTGCCGGGCAGCAGCGAGCGGCTCGCCGTCGACACTGCGTCGGCGATCATTCGGTTGCGCTCCCTCGACCTCGTCAAACCACCCGGCATCGCCGAGGCCATCGACTGGGCGGCCGCGCTCGCCGTTCTCGGCGCCGACCGCCTCGATCCACAGCACGTCGTCCAGACCTGGGGGTCCCTGCTCAAGAACCGGGATGACCTCGATCTCGCACTCGCCCGCGGCGCCGACTGGGTAGCCGGGAGCTGACATGGCGGAGCTGACCGAGCGCCCACCGGCGGATGCTGCACCGGCGGATGCTGCCCCACGGGTCGAACCGGCCGCGTTCGCCGCGGGGTTCGTCGCCGCGCTCCGCCGTGCGGGCCTCCCGGTCTCGGTCGATGGGGCCGCGCGGCTCGCCGAGTCGCTCCAGGTGTTGCCCCCTTCCCAGCGGTCGGTGCTCTACTGGACCTGCCGGATCGTGCTGCTCTCGTCGAGGAACCAGCTGCCGGTGTTCGACGCGGTCTTCTCCGCAGTCTTCGACGGGCTGCTCGACCCGGCGGACCAGCGCGGTGACCCGAACGCACCGCCGGCGATCGGCTCGGAGGCGATCACGCGTCCGGCACCGCGCGACGACCTCGCCGGAAGACGGCAGGAACCGCAGGGCGAATCCGGCGCCCGGGCGCCGGCGCCGGCTCCCGCGGCGGGGCCCGCAGACCCCGGCGCCGTCGAACGCGAGACGATCCTGATGTTCGCCTCGCTGGAACGACGACTGCACACCACCTCGTTTGCGCTCCTGAGCGCCGAGGAGACCGAGCAGGTGCGGCACCTCGTGCGCCGGATCTCCCTCTCGACCCCGCTTCGGCGCAGCAGGCGGGTACGGCCGACCCACGCGGACGGCGCCCGGCTCGACCTCAGGCGCACCGTCCGGGCTGCGCATCGCACCGGCGAGGAGCCGATCCTACTGGTCTCCTCCCGCCGCAGGGAACGACCGCGCAGGCTCGTCCTGCTCTGTGACGTGTCGGCGTCGATGGAGCCGTACACGCGGGTGTTCCTCACCCTGCTGCAGGGCGCCGTGGCGGGTGCGAACGCCGAGGCCTTCGTCTTCTCGGCCGGACTGACCCGGCTGACCCGGCAGCTCGCGATCAGGGATGCGGACGCGGCGCTCGCGAGCGCTGCGGCGAGCACCGCGGACTGGGCGGGCGGCACCCGGCTCGGCGACAGCATCCGCCGGTTCATCGACGACCACGGTCGGCGCGGACTGGCCAGGGGTGCCGTGATCGTGGTGCTCTCCGACGGCTGGGCCCTCGACGATCCCGCTGTCGTCGCCGCCCAGATGGCGCGGCTGCGCCGGCTCGCGCACCGGCTCGTCTGGGTCAACCCGCGCACCGTCGCACCCGGATTCCAGCCGCTCGTCGGGGGGATGAATGCCGCCCTGCCCTATCTCGACGCCATCGTAAGCGGCCACAGTTATGCGGCCCTCGGCGAACTCGCCGACCTGATCCGCGCCGAACGGCTCGACCTCCGCAGCCGACCCGGCACCACAACCAGCACCGTACCCGAACCCGAACCGCCGACCAAAGGACATGACCATGCAGCTTGACAGCACCTTTTCCGTCACCGCTCCGATCGACGAGGTCTGGGCGACCCTGATGGACTTCGAACGTGTCGCCGGGTGCGTACCGGGAGCGCAGATCCTGAACCGGCTCTCCGACGACGCGTACCAGGTGGGCATGAAGGTGAAGCTCGGACCGGTGGCCATGCAGTACAAAGGAATGATGAACGTGATCGAGCGGGATGCGGGCGCCCACCGGGCGGTCTTCGAGGGGCGCGCCCAGGAGGCGCGCGGCCAGGGTACCGCGCAGGGCACCGCGACGCTCGTCCTGACCGAGGCGGACGGCACGACCCACGGCACCGTGAACGCCGACGTCGACCTCTCCGGGAAGGTGGCCGTGATGGGCAAGAGCATCATCGGCAGCGTCACCGACCAGATGATGGTCCTCTTCGCCGAGAATCTGCAGGCGATGCTGAGCGAGACCACAGCGCCCGCGGACACCGGAGCCGCCGCCGCAGGTGCCGCGGATGCCCCGGATACCGCCGATGTCGAGACGGTCGAGACTGCGCCGGTCGACGTCGTCCGGGCGGCGGGTGCCGTGACCCGGACGGTTCCCCGGACCCCGCCGCCTCCGGCCGCCGCCGAATCGAGCCTCGACGCCCTCACCTTCGCCAGGACGATGATCATGGAGCGGCTCAGTAACCCGGCCGCGCTCCTCGGGCTGCTCGCCGTCGTCGGTTTCGTGGGCTACCGGCTCGGCAGGCGCGGCGGACACCGCCGGGACGTCGACCCCCGTCAGGGGCGACGACGGTGAAGGCCCGTCGTGCGTGACGTCATCGCTGAACTGATTCCCGGCTGGGACGCCGGCCAGACGGCTGCCCTCGCGACGGTCGTTCGCACGTTCCATTCCGCACCCCGGCCGGCGGGTGCGTCGATGCTCGTCACCAGCGACGGTGCCGTCGTCGGCTCCGTGTCGGGCGGATGCGTCGAGGGCGCCGTCTACGAACTCGCGCAGCAGGTGATCCGGGATGGCCGTCCGGCCCTCGTCCGCTACGGCATCAGCGACGACGACGCCTTCGCGGTCGGCCTCACCTGCGGCGGGATCCTCGACGTGTTCGTCGAACCGGTGTCCCAGGAGACCTTCGCGGACCTCGACTCGGTCAGGACCGACCTCGACGCCTCCGTTCCGATCGGCGTCGTGACCATCATCGAGCACCCGGACGCGCGCCTTCTCGGCCGGCACCTCGTCATCCGCGCCGACGGAGTCACCGGAGACCTGGGGTCCGAGCGGCTCACCCACGTCGTGGGCGACGACGCCCGCGGCCTCCTCGCCGCCGGCCGCACGGCGACGATCGGCTACGGGCCGGACGGCGAACGCGACGGCGAGGGCCTGCGTGTCTTCGTCGCGAGCTTCGCCCCGCGGCCACGGATGCTCGTGTTCGGCGCCGTCGACTTCGCGGCGGCCCTGACCCGGCTGGCCGACTTCCTCGGCTACCGGGTCACCGTATGCGACGCCCGCGCCGTGTTCGCGACCCCGGCCAGGTTCCCCGGCGCCGACGAGGTCGTCGTGGCGTGGCCGCACCGCTACTTCGCCGAGCAGAGCGCTGCCGGCCTCCTCGACGCGCGCACCGTCGTCTGCGTGCTCACCCACGACCCGAAGTTCGACGTCCCGCTCCTCGAGCTGGCCCTCGCCGACGGGACCCTCGCCTACGTCGGCGCGATGGGTTCGCTGCGGACCCACGACGACCGGATGGACCGGCTGCGCGCCGCCGCCGTGCCGGAGGCCGCACTGGCGCGGCTGCACAGCCCGATCGGGCTGGACCTCGGCGCCCGCACGCCGGAGGAGACCGCGGTCTCGATCATGGCCGAGGTGATCGCCGGGATGTGGGGCGGCACCGGTGAATCGCTCGGCGATCGCCGCACCCCGATCCACCACAGCGTCGACGTCCGCGACGACGTCGACTCCGGGGAGCTCGTCTGACCATGGACCAGACACCGGGCCGTGGCGTTCGTCCCGAGATCCCCGCAAGCGTTCCGAGTCCGATCCGGAAGACGGCGACATACGGGCCGCTGGGCCGGTGGCTCCTGGCCAACCGGGTGCAACCGGTGGGCCTGGAAAGCGCGGAGGGGACGACATCCACTCACCCCTGGTGGCAGGTGATGTGCCTCACCGGCGTCGACTACTTCTCGACGCTCTCCTACCTGCCCGGCATCGCGGCGCTCGCCGCCGGCGCGCTCTCACCCGTGGCCACCCTGCTCATCGTCGCGCTCACCCTCCTCGGCATGCTGCCGATGTATCGCCGCGTCGCGAAGGAGAGCCCGCACGGTCAGGGCTCCGTCGCGATGCTCGAGCGACTGCTGCCGTTCTGGCGCGGAAAGGTGTTCGTGCTCATCCTGCTCGGCTTCGTGGCGACGAGCTGGATCATCACCATCACGCTGTCTTCGGCGGATGCGACGGTGCACATCCTCGAGAACCCGTTCGTGCCGGGATTCCTCGCGGGCCAGGCCGTGCCGATCACGGTCGTGCTGCTGCTCATCCTCGGCGGGGTCTTCCTGCTCGGTTTCAGCGAGGCCGTCTCGGTCGCCATTCCCCTCGTCGCGGTGTACCTGCTGCTCAACGGAGTCGTGATCGGCGTCGGCCTCTACGACGCGTTCACCGAACCCGGGGTGATCGCGAACTGGACGGACGCCCTCACCGAGCGCGGCAGTGGCTTCGGCGACATCCTGGGCCCGGCCGTGATCGCCTTCCCGCTCCTGGTCCTCGGACTCTCGGGGTTCGAGACAGGGGTCAGCATGATGCCGCTCGTCGCCGCGGACGGCAGGAGCACGGAGGAGCGACTCGCCTCCCGGATCCGGAACACCCGCAGGCTCCTCACCACCGCCGCCCTGATCATGAGTGTCTACCTCCTCTCCAGCAGCTTCGTCACGACCGTCCTCATTCCGCCCGCCGAGTTCCAGGACGGCGGAGCCGCGAGCGGACGCGCGCTCGCGTTCCTCGCCCATGAGCGGGTCGGGGAGGTCTTCGGCACCGCCTACGACATCAGCAGCATCCTGATCCTCTGGTTCGCGGGTGCGTCCGCGATGGCCGGACTGATCAACATCGTGCCCCGGTACCTGCCGTCCTACGGGATGGCGCCGGACTGGAGCCGCGCCATCCGCCCGGTCGTTCTCGTGTACACCGGAGTGAGTGTGCTGATCACGATCGGTTTCCGGGCGGACGTGAACGCCCAGGCCGGGGCGTACGCGACGGGGATCCTCGCCATGATGGTGTCCGGCGCCGTCGCCGTGACCATCTCGGCCGTCCGCCGCAGGCAGCGCCTCGCAAGCCTCGGCTTCAGTGTCCTGTCGCTCGCGCTCCTCTATGCCCTCGGCGCGAACATCATCGAGAAACCGGACGGGATCACCATTTCGGTGTTCTTCATCGCGGCCATCATCGCCGTGTCCCTGATCTCCCGTGTGTCACGGACGACCGAGCTCCGGGTGGACAGCGTTGAGTTCGATGAGACGGCCCGGACGTTCATTTCCGATTCCCTCGTCTATGACGGTGCCCTGAACATCATCGCGAACAAGCCCCAGACCGGCGCCCGTGCCGAGTACGCGGCGAAGGAGGCGGACCAGCGCGGGATGAATCCGGTTCCCGGCACCGCGGACGTGCTCTTCCTCGAGGTCGAGGTCATCGATCCCTCCGGCTTCAGCAAGATCGTGCACGTCCAGGGCGTCGAGATCGAGGGCTACCGGGTGCTGCGCGCGCAGAGCCCGGCCGCGCCGAACGCCATCGCGGCGGTCCTGCTCGCCCTGCGCGATGCCTCAGGGGTGCGCCCGCACGTCTACTTCGAATGGTCAGAGGGCAATCCGCTCTTCCACCTGATGCGCTACCTGCTGCTCGGCCAGGGCGATACCGCCCCCGTCGTTCGGGAGATCATGCGCGAGGTCGAGCCGGACCCGACGCGCCGCCCGGGCACCCACGTCGGCGGTGGTTGAGGGAGCTGAGGAATCCGACGAGTCCGGAGCCGCCTACGTCGCCGCGAGGATGTCGATCAAGCTGATGTCGGGGTCCCTCACGAGCAGAGCCGGCCCGTGTTCGGCGAGGGCTGCCGGGATTGCCCCGGTGAGGTGCGCCTGACGGTCCTCCTCGGTGTCGAAGGTGTCGAAAATGCCGAACACCTCGTCGTTGACCCGGAAGGCGTACCAGGTTCGCGTTCCGGGCTCGGCGGCGGCGAGATCCTGAGCGCCGGCAAGGAAGTCCGCGACGGCCTGTTCCTGCCCGGCCTTGGCTTCGACAAGGGCCAGCACACCGTATTTGAGTGTCATCGCAGTCTCCTTTGTACGTCGGCTCGCCGGACGGCGACCCTGTCGTGAGCATAGAAAGGGCAGACCGAACCGGCAAGGGGCATCCGCCGGGAGTCAGTGGGTGAACCCCGGATGCTGTCCTTCGACGGGCATGGGCCCTTCCAGCCTGTCGAGGTACTCCGTCTCCTGCTCAATCACCGTGAGCAGGCGCGCGGCGAGGTCCAGGCTCAGCCCATTGCGGACCACGATCCGCTGGACCGTCATATCGGACAGGTCGTCGGGCATCGAGTACGCCGGAACGAGCCAGCCGTGGGCACGCAGCCGGTCCGACAGATGGAAGAGGTTCCAGTTCCGGGTATGGCCGGGGGTGAGTCGCCATGCGAAGACCGGGATGTCCGAACCGTCGTTCCACAGGGTGAAGGCGCCGATCTTCTCGATTCCGCGCGCGAGGTACCGCGCCACGTCCTGGGACGACTGCTGCACAGCACGGTAGCCTTCGAAGCCGAGGCGGAGGAAGAGATAGTACTGCAGCAGCACCTGCGCGCCGGGACGGGAGAAGTTGAGGGCGAACGTCGGCATGCTTCCGCCGAGGTAGCTGACCTGGAAGACCAGATCCTCCGGCAGCAGGTCCTTCGCGCGCCAGACGATCCAGCCCAGTCCGGGGTACACCAGACCGTACTTGTGGGCGGACGTGTTGATCGAATGCACCCGTTCCAACCGGAAGTCCCACTCCAGCTCGGGCTGCAGGAAGGGAGCGATCATGCCCCCGGAAGCCGCGTCCACGTGGATCGGAACGGACACTCCGGTGCGCTCCTGGATCTCGTCGAGGGCAGCGCTGATCGCGGCGACCGGCTCGTAGGCTCCTGTGTATGTCACGCCCATGATCGCCACCACACCGATGGTGTTCTCGTCGACATAGTTCGCGAGGTCGTGCCCGTCCAGGCTGCGGTGCTCCTCACTGATGGGCACGAAGCGCGCCTCGACGTCCCAGTAGTTGCAGAACTTCTCCCAGCACACCTGCACAGCCGAACTCATCACGAGGTTGGGCTGCGCGGTCGGCTTTCCGGCCGCGCGCCTGGCCTGCTGCCAGCGCCGTTTCAACGCGAGTCCGCCGAGCATGCAGGCCTCAGAGGACCCGATCGTCGATGTGCCGATGGTCTCCATCGGCTCGGGCGCGTGCCACAGGCCGGCGATCATCCGCCAGCAGTACTCCTCGATCGCGGCGGTCTGCGGATACTCGTCCTTGTCGACGATGTTCTTATCGAAGGCCTCTGAGTAGAGACGCCCGGCGTGGTCGTCCATCCAGGTACCCACGAAGGTCGCGAGATTGAGCCGGGCGTTTCCGTCGAGCATGATCTCGTCGTGGATGACCTGGTACGCCGTTTCCGGCTCCATCGGGTCCGCGCCGAGGACGTACCGCGGCGCGGCGGTCGCCTCCCCTGGGCGCGCGAAAAGCGGGTTGATGTCGAAGAACTCCGGATCGAACTGTCGGTTGGCCTGCATGGGGTCCATGCTGCCGCATGAACCCGGGATTCGACGGCAATCCCGCCAGCGCAACCCGCTGGTGCTGCTCTAGGCGCCACCAAACGAACCCAGGCCCGCCTGAGCATTCTCTGATAGTCGTTGCAACGGACTATTCAGCGATATATCTTTAAGCCATCGCCGAGCCTCTTGACCGGCGACCACCCACTTTCTCGATTGGATTTCACCATGCACAACGATTTTCGCGAACCCCACACCCACGACTCCGGTGACCGGCACGAGCGCCGCGGCTTCGGCCGGGGCGCCGGACCCGGTTTCGGTGCCGGCTTCGGACCCGGTTTCGGACCCGGCTTCGGCGGCTTCGGCCCGCGCGGCTTCATGCCGCCCGGGGCCCAACGCAAGCTCAAGGGCGACGTCCGCCTCGCCATCCTCTCGCTGCTCTCCGAGGCTCCCTTCAACGGCTACGGCCTGATCAAGGAGATCACCGAGCGCTCGGGCGGCACCTGGCGCCCGAGTCCCGGATCGGTGTACCCGACCCTGCAGCAACTCGTCGACGAGGGCCTCATCGCGCCGACCGGCGACGGCACCGGTACCGAATTCCAGCTCAGCGAGCCCGGCCGCGCCTACGTCGCCGAGAACGCGGACGCCCTCGCCCGAGTCTGGGACAGCTCGACCGCCCGGGTGGAAGCCGAAGCGAACCTGCATGAGAGCGTCGCCAAGCTCATGGGCGTCATCCACCAGCTGCGCTTCGCCGCGACCCCCGAGCAGCGGGCCAAGGCGGTCACCCAGATCGACGACCTCCGCCGTTCGCTCTACGGGATCCTCGCCGACTGACGACGGTATGCACTGCCGGAAGCAGCCACTGACGACAGCGTTCAGTGGCGACAGTGTTCGGTGACGACAGCGTTCAGTCGAGGTACTCCGCGGCCGCGGCACGGATCGCCTCGTAGATCGTCGCGAGCACCGGCGTGTGCAGCGTCCACTGCTGCCAGTAGAGCACCACATCGATGTGCCGACCCGGCGCGAGATCGACGAGCAGCCCGTCGGTCTCGCCGCTGAGGATCTGCTGGTTCGGCACCATGCCCCAGCCCAGCCCGAGCCGCACGGCCTCCGCGAAGTCCGCGGAGCCCGGGATCGAATGCCGGGGTGGGGAAAGCGGCCGACGACTCCGACCCCGGAGGAACCGGTCCTGCAGATCGTCTTTTGCGTCGAAGACCACCATGGGCGCGCGTGCGAGCGCGTCCGCCGTGGGTCCGTCGGCGAACCACCGTGCGGCGAAGCGCGGGTTGGCCATCGGCCGGTAGCGCATGCTGCCGAGCCGGGTCACGGAGCAGCCGTGCACCGGACGCGCATCGGTCGTGATCGCCGCCATCACCGTTCCCGCGCGCAGCAATTCGGCCGAGTGATCCTGATCCTCCCGGCGCACGTCGAAGGTGATCGAGTCGGGCAGGCCGGCGAGGGCCGGCAGCACCCAGGTCGCGAGCGAGTCGCTGTTGACGGCAAGGGGCACGCCCGCACGCGCCCCTGACTCCGATCCGGAGACGACGTCCTGCACGAGCGCGTCGATCTGCCGGGCCAGCCTCAGGTACGGCAGGCCGGCATCCGTGATCTCGGTCGGTTTCGTCCGCCGCACGAGCACCCGGCCCGCGGAGGTCTCGAGGGACTTGATCCGCTGGCTGACCGCGGACGGCGTGATGTGCAGCTGCGCAGCGGCGAGGTCGAAGGAGCCGCGATCGATCGTCGCCGCGAGCGCCCTCAGCTGGGCATTGTCAATCGTCATGATTAGCCAGACTAATGCCTGCTAAGAAAGTTTCGTTGTACTCATCCCACACCGTCGAGGTACGGTCGGAGGATGCTCCTCACCACCCTTGCCGGTCTCGGCTTCGGCCTGTCCCTCATCGTTGCGATCGGCGCCCAGAACGCGTACGTGCTCCGGCAGGGACTGCGCAGGGAACACGTGCTCGCCGTAGTGATCGTCTGCGCGGCCTCCGACGCCGTTCTCATCCTGGTCGGGGTCGCCGGGTTCGGGGCGCTGATCCGCACCGTGCCGTGGCTGCTCATCGTGGTCCGGATCGTCGGTGCCGCATTCCTGCTCGGCTACGCAGCACTCGCTGCTCGCCGGGCGGTGCTGCCGCGGCCGCTCGACACCTCGGTCGTCGGCACGGCCGCGAGCCTCGCGCAGGTACTCGCGACGACCGCGGCGCTCACCTGGCTCAACCCGCACGTCTACCTCGACACCGTGGTGTTCCTCGGCTCGGTTGCCGCCGCCCACGGCGACGAACGCTGGTACTTCGGCCTCGGGGCCGTGCTCGGCAGCATCCTCTGGTTCACGGCCCTCGGCTTCGGCGCCCGGCTGCTGCGCCCGGTCTTCAGCCGGCCCGTCTCATGGCGGATCCTCGACATCGGGATCGCGGTGATCATGACCGTGATCGCGGTGAGCCTGCTGTTCGGGATCGGAAGCTGACGCCCCGAGCAGAAGGCTCCCACGCTCATCCGCTTCACATCGGGTCCCAAGGCAACGGACAGGAACCAGACTTACGGTCGGTTCAGGTCGACGAAAGGACCCATCATGATCGCAGGCACGCTCCAGTCCCGTTCGCCCGGCGACGTCCAGGTGCGCGCGCTGTCGAGAAGGGAATGGCGGGTCAGCGACTCCCGAATCGCGAAGGACAATGCGCTGAGCGTGATCGGCTTCATCGCCAGAAACCGCGACGGCTACGAGGTCATTGAATTCGGCACCCCTGTCGCGCGAATGATCCGGCCGGATCTTGCGAGTGCGATTTCCTGCTTTGTCAGTGAGGCCCCGCCCGCCTAGACCGGCGCCCTCCAGGGGTGTCACGGCCGTCCGGTGACCGCAGCCGCGAAAGCGGGACAGGATAGGGAGATGACTTTTTCCCGCGCGGACCCGGCAACGCTCGTGGAATACGAGCGAACCAGTGCTGGCGGCCGGTCAGAGGTCGAGTCCGGTGCGCTGATCGCCGCCGCTGTGGCCGCACTCGCTGGCCTCCTCGGCGCAGTGGTCATCTTCGGCGGCAACGCCGTCGGGCTCGCCGGCACCGTGTCCGTCGGCGGACTGTCGGCCCAGATCGCCGGCCTGATCGGGTTCCCGGTCTTCGGCTGGTCCTATGTCCGTTTCACCCGGCACTCCGCGAGCTGGAGGAGTCGCGCCCGAGTCCGGCGCATTCTCGACACCCTCGGCCTGTCCCTGACCGGCGCCGCAATGGCCGGCCTCCTGATCAGCTCGGTCTACGCGGTGTTCCAGCTTGCGTTCCGCGAGCTATTGCTCGACCCGTTCGCTGCAACCCTCTTCGTCACGCTCACGGTCGCCGCGAGCACCTTCGCCTTGTTCCTTCTCGCCGCGGAGATCACGACGACCCGGCTCGCCTCCCTGCTGGGGCTGTTCCTCGCCGCCGGCGTCTTCTCGAGCATGCTCACGGCGGCCGACCCACGCTGGTGGCAGGCGAACTTCAGCGCGCTCGGGATGGGCGGAGCCTCCTCCGCGTATGCATTCAACCTGACCATCCTGCTCGCCGGACTCGTGATGACGACGCTTGCGGACTACCTCACCCTGGACCTGCGCTCGCGGCAGAGCGCCGCCGGCAGCGACCTCCGCGGCGTGCCGCTCGTGCGGATCATCATCATCATCGTCGGCGTGGCGCTCATCGGCGTCGGCCTGGTGCCCGTCGACGTCAGCTTCGTCGTGCACAACACCTTTGCCACCTCCGCCGTCGTAGGCTTCGTCGCACTCATCGTGCTGGTCCCGCTGGTGCTGAAGGACCTCCCCCGCAGCTTCGTCGTCACGACGACGGTCTTCGTGCTCGCGATCGGCGGTGCGGTGCTGCTCTGGTACCCGATCGGGTACTACAACCTGACTGCCCTCGAGCTCGTCGCCGTGCTGATCGTGTTCGCGTGGTTCGTGCTCTTCGTGCGGAACGCATCCGTCGTCGACCCGACACCGGATGCCGCGGCGCCGGTGTCGCAGGCGGCTCCGGTGGCCGCGCTGTCGACGGCGGCCTCGGCGGCGCAGCCGTTGCCCGGCATGGGACGCGGAGGACGCGCAGCAGGCTGGGTCGCCGTCGGCGGACTCATCGGTTTCGTCGGGTTCGCCATCGGCCGACTGGGCCGCCGCTGAGGCAGCGCGGTCAGATGGCTGGTGCACGACGAGGAACCCCGCGGGCGCCCCTCGTGCCCCTCGTGGCGATATCAGGCCAGTGTCTGCGGAAAGTCTCCGACCGTGGGTGACGGTGCTGCGGGTGACGGCGCTGCGGGTGGCATCGCTACCGTCACGGCCCGGGTACGCCACGGACGCTGACCGTAGATGGCCAGAAGCTGTGCACCGAGACCGAAGAGCACCATGGCGACCCACACAACGATGTTGAGCCATGGAATGTTCAGGGCGACGATGAGGATCAGGCCACCAACGAGTGCCGTGACGACGGGATGCTGGTTGCCGCGGAAGAGGAGCCGCCCGATGTAGTACGCACCGTACACGAACGTCGCGAGCGTCAGCACGATCCACACCAACAGGACTGCCAGCGCCAGAGGCGCGCCGATGACGGAGACCAGGAGAGCCACAATGGCACCTGGTGCGGCGATGGATGCCACGAACCCCACGAGCAAGGCCTTCCACGGTGACGGCACGAGGTAGTCGGTCACCCGGTGGAGCACGCGCGGAACGAGCAGGGCCGCGGCGATGGTGATGAGACTCAAAGCGACCAGCGCGTAGAGCAACCCGAGGAGCCAGCCGATGAACACTGCCCCGGGTGAGGGCTTCACCTCGGGCGTTTGCTGCCGTTGCACGTGCTCGACGGTGCCGCTGACCGCCCCCGGTGCAATCCGGGCGGCCTTGTCGCTCTCGTAGGTGACGTCGCCCCCGACCGTTCCGTCAATGCTGAGCTGACCGGTGCTGAGGAGCAGGTCCCGACCGACGTCCCCCACGATCGCGACGTCTCCCCCGGCACTGACCAGGTCCTTGCCGATCGATCCGGTGTCGGTGACGTTGACCGTGCCCGCGAAGACTGTTCCGCTGCGCAGGACGTCACCGCTGATGATGATCGTGCCCCCAACGAGTCGCACATTACCGTCAACTTTCCCGGTGATGGTGACGGTCTGGGCCGCGGCGATCACGTCACCGGTGACGGTTCCGCTGATGGTGACACTCTGGCCTGCGGCATACACGTCACCGTCGACCTGGCCCGAGACATCGATGGCGAGACCGCTGTAGAACTGCGGTCCCCGAGTGTCCTGTGCTGCCGGAGCCGGCGTCGACGCGGCAGGCACGTTCGACGAAGCGGCCACTGCGGCCGTTCCTGCCGGGAGAATCAGTAGCCCCGCAGCGATGACAGCTGCGGCGAACCGCCAGGTGTGCGCCAGAACTCTCATGGGAATTCCTCTCTCCAGCCTCGCGTGCGTCCCGGTGACGACGCTCGTCGGTTGTCGTCGTCGGAAGCCCTCGTAGCGGGTCGATTCCTGGATTTGGACCTGGCGGGCCTCGGTCAGCGAGCACGATACACCCGATGCCGACGGTGCCGCGCGACGACGCCGCCCTGTGAGCGGACTCCGCCGACCTGTTCCCGACTCACTTCCACATCAATGGTGGCTCAGGTGATCGTTGTCCTTCCAGATGCCGTCGCCGGGCATGTCGAGCCGGTCGGTGAGCGGCACGCGCCAGAGGGGTGTGTCGGTGGGTTCGCCCCAGTAGTCGGTGACGCGCACGGCCTCCCCGTTCTCGAGTTCGCCGATGGTCACGTTGCGATACAGGCGTCCGTCGCCGTAGTTGCAGGTCCACTCGACGACCAGGACATCTCCGAGGCGCAGGCGTCTGCCGACTTCAAGGGTCAGTTCCGCGAAGTTGCCCTCGATACTGCCGATGAGTGTGCGGGTGCGCACGATTTCTCCCATTTGCGGCCATTGGCGCACGACGCTCGCGGCCAGGGGGACACCAAGAATATAGGCCAGGCGGGTCTCGCCATTGGCCTCCTGATTCGCATTCATTCAGCTACTTTCCTTCCGTGGTTGAGTTCAGTCGGCGCCTCTCACCGCGCCACTTTCCGGTTGTCCGATTAAAGCTCGACCGGGACTGTGAGGGAACGCCACAACAGCGCTGCAGCATATGTGCGGAATGGCCGCCAGCGGCGGCCCGTCTCGTGTGCCGCCGCCACAGCCGGGATCTCTGCGCTCCCGTAGAGACGCTTCAGGGCGTTTCGCAGTCCCACGTCACCGGCAGGGAAGATGTCCGGGCGATGCAGTTGGTGGATCAGGAACATTTCCGCAGACCAGACTCCAATGCCGGTGACCGCCACCAGGGCCTGTATCGCGTCGTCGTCCGAGAGACCACCCATGTTCTCGATGTCCAGGACACCCGAAGCGACGTGGTCGGCGAGATTGATCAGATAGCCCGCCTTCGATCGAGAGGTACCGAGCGCCTTGATCGAGTCCTGACCGAGAGTGAGCACATCTTTCGCCGTCGGGGTATCACCGATCGCATCCCTCAGGCGGTCATAGAGAAGGAAGGCCACGGTGGTGGAGATCTGCTGTCCGAGGATGTGCAGGCTCATGGCGGCGAAGTTGCTGCCGGACGCGCGACCCCCGTCGTGGAACTCGAACGGGTCGGGTGTGCCGTACCGGTCGACGAGGCGACCGAGATCGCGGTCCATCCGGGCAAGGGCGGCGTATGCCTGCTGCCGGGATTCGGTCACCGGAACCGTCCTTGTCGATCGGTCAGCGCGGGGTTGCGTGGAGAGGGTGTGTGAGTGATTTCCCGGGCCGGAAGAATTCGGCCGGCCACAAGTCGTTGCAGTGCGAAGTGAGCAATTCGACCCGTGCGTCCGTCATCTCCAGGCCGACCGGGTTCGCCCCACTCGATCTGGACCGTGCCGGATAGCTGTAGCGACCGACCAGTCGCGAATTCAATGAACAACAGGGAGGCTTCGGGGTTGACGGCGATGTTGCCGAAACTGTTGAAGAGATTATTGCCCGTGAAGTCGGGCCACCACAGCCCGCGCTCGTCTATGCGGACGAACCCGGAGGGACCGCCACGATGGGACGCGTCAGACCCCCGCTCGGGGTTCGCGGTGCCGAGGAAGAACGTGTCTGCGGCACGGATCAGCTCACGGTCATCCGTCGAGAGCGTGCTGCCTTGTCTGACGTAGTCGCCGCCCGCCCCATCGATTTCGCGGGGTACGAGGACACGTGGCTGGATGTACTGCGGGCAGTTGCCGTAGGCCTGCTCGACCTCCACGACGAGGAGATCGCCGTCGCTCACGGTCAGGATGCCGTTGATGCGCACCCGGCGCCGGGTGGCGAATTCGACCGTGACCATCCCGATCTTCTGACTGGCCTTCAGCCCGCGGAGGGGGTCGCCCGCGGGGAGCGCGGCATGAACCGCAACGGAGGTGTCCGACAGCACCTCCAAAAACCCGGGACGTCCGACCAACGGAGACGTCCAGAGACGTCCGGAAGGATCCCTCCCGGAGATGACGAGGAACGTGCGATCCCTGAGGAACCCGGCCATCCCGGCGGTCAGAGCAACGGGCCCGAGCATCCCCGACAATCGGGCTGCGTCCTGCGTCACACCCGCCCTGCGCTGCACGGCCAACTCGCCGGCGTGAAAGCCCACATCAGCGAGCCAGGGTGTTCCAATCATCATTGTGTCCTCTCGCGTGCTAATGCATGAACTCGAGTTCTTCCGTGACAATTACTAGCACGTTCTTCTAACGCATTCAAGTGAATTCATCCGTGATAGTTTGTGCACATGGGAAACAAGAGCTCAGACCGCAGCTGGGTGCTCGCCGACGAGCCGAGGTCGGTCCGCCTGATGGCGACTATCTGGGCAGACACAGACGGGCTGCACGACGACTTCGCGACACCGGTCGCTGTAGACGCCTGGCTGGATGCCGTCGGCATCGATCGGGCAAGCGCCGCAACGACTCGGGACGAGTTCCTGGCAGCGCGGAATCTGCGAGACGCCGTTCGGCGGCTGGCAGCCCACCTCACGGACGATGATCGCCGGAGTGCCGACTCGCCCGTGGCGAGCGTTGAGGAGGCGCTGCTCACTGTCAACGCCGCCGCCAGCCAGCGTTCGATCCCGCACCTGCGACTGAGCGGAGCGACTCTCAGGCTCTCCCCCGCATCCGCTGTGTCTCCGGTGGTTGCCGGCCTGGCCGACGTCGCCTATGAAGCACAGCACCTTCTGGGTGAAAACGGTTCAGCGCTGCGGGCGTGCCATGCACCCGGATGCGTGCTCTACTTCGTGAAGACACACCCCAGGCGGGAATGGTGCTCGGTCGCCTGCGGCAACCGCGCTCGAGCCGCGCGACATTACCAATCAGTACGCTCTGCGCGCACGGCACGTGAATTCACGGCTCGCTGAGGCGTCTGAGCCGAAGACGGCCTTCGACGTGACGAACCTTCCAACTCCCTCCCCTCCTGTGTCCTGAATGGGAAATACGAACATGAGACTCCTCCTCATTTCGGGCAGCACCCGGCGATCTTCAACCAACGGCGCGGCACTGACCACGGTGCGCGACCTGGCTCCCACAGGTTCCAGTGCACTCGTGTACGGGGGTTTGTCATCATTGCCCGCCTTCAATCCGGACGATGATCGCGACCCCATTCCGGGCCCGGTCGCGGAGTTGCGGCAACAGATCAGGACCGCAGACGCGGTGGTGTTCAGCACGCCGGAATATGCCGGGACGCTTCCCGGCAGCTTCAAGAACCTTCTGGATTGGACTATCGGTAGCAGCGTTCTGGCCCAGAAGCCGGTCGCGTGGATCAACGTGGCGACCCCGGGGCGCGGCCACGGTGCACTCGCCACGCTGAGATCCGTACTCGGCTATGTCGATGCACGCATTCTCGACGAGGCGTGCATGGACCTCCCGATCGGCCGGGACCTGGTTTCATCTGGTGCTGTTGCGACACAGCCCGAACGCGAGGCCCTGGCCCGCTGGTGGGCAACAGTGCATGAGCTGTGGCTCGCGAAGGAACCCGACGAGACTCGGTAAGGTTCGGTCCGGCTTGCGCGCTCGACTCCCGCTAGTACGCTGACGAGTGCTCATCGATTCGGCTGGAGCGGGACGGGAACAATGATGTCAACTTTTCGGCAACTCCACTACCGTGAGTCTCCCCTCGTGCTGCCGAACGCCTGGGACGTTGGCTCTGCCCTCGCGTTCGCGGATGCCGGATTCCCGGCCGTCGGCACGACCAGCTTCGGCATCGCGGCCAGCGCCGGAATGCCGGATGGCGGTGGGTCGAGCAAGGCGGCAACCATCGCACTTGCGGCGCGACTGCGCCACCTTTCGGTCCACCTCACAGCGGACGTCGAAGACGGCTACTCCGACGACCCAGCGGAGGTCGCGGAGTTTGTAGCAGAACTGCGGGCGCTCGGGGTCGCTGGCATCAACCTTGAGGACAGCCGGGACTGCCACCTCGTGGCCACATCGACGGCTTCCGGCAAGATCACCGCAGTCAAACGTCTGAGTCCGGACATCTTCGTCAATGCGCGGGTAGACAATTTCTGGTTCGCCGAGCAGGCCACAGTCGAGGAAGTACTGCTCCGTGCACGCGCATATGCCGACGCCGGGGCCGACGGAATCTTTGTGCCCGGCCTTGTGAATCCTGAGGACATCCGGAGGATCGCGGCGGATGTCGCGCTGCCGGTCAACGTGCTCGTACACCCTTCCCTGACTGTGGCCGAACTCGGCGATCTGGGGGTGAGGCGCGTAAGTTCGGGCTCCCTTCCCTACCGAGCAGCCATAGACAGGGCCGTGGACACTGTCACGGCCCTCCGCGACAACCGTCAGACACCGACCGCGACGTCCTACTGGGACCTGCAGGCGCGACTCGTGACTTTCAGTCGGCTGTAGCAGGAACTGATCGGGAATTCAGGTCTTGCTGGCCGTGGCAGGTGCACGAAGCACCTTTTCTAACGACTTTCCCCGTGCAAGCTCATCGACAAGCTTGTCGAGATAGCGAATCTTCTGCATGAGCGGGTCCTCGATGGCCTCCACACGGATGCCGCACACCACACCGGTGATCAGCGACGCGCTGGGATTCATGGGCGCCTCGGCGAAGAACTCCTCGAACGTTGTTCCACCCTGGGCATGACGGCGTAGCGTCGTGTCGTCGAATCCGGTCAGCCACATGATCACCTGATCGAGCTCCGTCGTCGTCCTGCCTTTGCGCTCCACTTTCGCAACGTAGAGCGGATAGACCGCTGCGAACTCGGTACCGAAGATCCTGGTCACGTTGTCAGCGTACGCGCGCGGCCGGTCAGTGCCAATCGCGCACATATTCGTCACCGGGCATTGCCTCAGCGTCGCGGCGTCGGACGTGCACGGACTACAGTCTGTTTTCCGGCTTCTGGAAGGAAGGCAGCGATGACGACGCAGACTAGTGCCACGGTCGAGACCGTCGACCGGTTCGTCGAGGATGAGGGTGGCCGGGTCGCCGAGGAGTGCCACGGCGAGCCCGAGTCGCTGGCCCATGCCGAGTGAGAAGCCACCCACGCGCTTACGCGCCACGGATTCGAGACCGGGGATTCCGATGACTTCGTCGACCCGCCTGGTGCCGATGCGATGGGTCGCCGCGATGGAGAGCAGGTGGTTACGGGCGCTTCGGCCGGCGCGCACGGTTGTGGCGTCGAGCAGTGCCCCCACCTGGTGCCGGGGCGCGCGGTGCTGGGTGTACGGTTTGCCGTTCACCGTCACCGTCCCGCCGGTGGGGCGGTCAAGCCCCACGATCATCCGCATCGTCGTTGATTTGCCGGCGCCGTTGGACCCGAGGAAACCGGTGACCAAACCTGGACGCGCGGTGAAATCGATGGCGTCGACGGCGGTCTTTGCGCCGTACGTCACCCCCGGGCAGGGTCAAGCGCACGGCCGATATCGCCACTATCGGTCAGTCCACAGAGGGGATGATCCCGAATCGTGGGACCCCGTGAACGAACAAACGACCTTGAGGAGACAGACGCGGGGCTCGATATCGTTGATGCATGCAGACAACGCGCGGCCTTGACCGGCTTATCTTCTTCACGGATGCGATCGCGGCCATCGCGATCACGTTGCTGATCCTTCCGCTCGCAGAGCTCGTCCCCGTGACGCCAACGAACGTATTGCCAGGGGACTTCCTTCTCGACCACCTGTCCGAACTCCTCGCATTCTTGCTGAGCTTCGCCGTGATTGCGCGGCTCTGGATTTCGCATCATGCGCTGTTCGAACACGTCTCGACGTACTCACCCGCGCTGCGCAACTTGAGCCTCCTGTGGGCTTTCACGATTGTGGTGCTGCCGCTGCCTACGGCCATGGTCGCGCACTGGTCTACTGATTCGATCGTGGTCGGTTTTTACATCGGGACGATGTTCGTGTCCAGCCTGCTCCTGACGTCCATGACGATACTCACGCACCGCTCCGCGGCCCTCCAAGAGCCGGCTAACCCACTGCCGTCGCGCGCCATCATCGCGAGCACGCTGTCAACTACCGAGTTCCTTCTGGCGTTCATCCTGGGCACGGTCTTTCAGGAGATCAACTATTGGGCACTCTTCGCTCTGTTCCTCTCCGCGCCGGTCTTTCTGATTCTGCGTCGGCACGACCGTCAAATCTTGATGCGAATGGTTCCTCGGTAACTGCCCTTGTCATTGTCGCCGGGCAAGGGGGCCGGCGCGGGCAAGATCGTCTGGCGGTCCATCTCTACCTGCGATTCGTAACGTGTCGGATTGAATACTTCATCGGCGATTGTCATTGACCCGCCTCGACGCTTCTGCTTCCAGGAGAAGTCCACCCACCCCGTACGCTGCCCGACAATGGCTGCAACCGCGATCACGGTTGCGATACCTGTAACAATCATCCAGTTCACCCGTCAAATCTAGTTCGAGAGCATTCCGTCGTCCAGGTGCGATCGGCTGACGTGCACCTGCGTGACACTCAGCACTGCGAACAAGCCGCTACCAGGCCGCTACCAGGCCGCTACCAGGCCGCCAGTGCAGTCGTCACATCCAACGGACCCCGGCCATCCAGCCAGGCCATAAACCGGTGGGCGTTCGACGATCGGACACCGTGAGTTCTGCACGATTGTGAACGTCGCCGTGGGATGCTGATTCCGTGGAGTTGAACACGAGTGTCGATGGGTCGGTCGTTGTCATTCGGCCCTATGGTCACGGAGATGCCGCGGACACGTTGGCCATTTTTCTTGCCGCAGTGACCGAAACCGCCGCAGCCGACTACTCGCCGGAGCAGATTCAGGCGTGGGCTCGGCCAGAATCACGCGAGCTGTCCGCTTGGCATACGGCGATGCAGGCACGGAACAGTTACGTGGCAACCGTAGATGGTGTGCCGGCGGGTTTCTCCGACGTGGACTCTGAGGGTCATATCGACATGATGTTCGTCGCCCCTCGCTACCTACGACGCGGCGTGGCACGTCAACTGATCGGCCATGTGGAAGCCCGCGCGCGCCGGGAGCAGCTGAGGGAGCTGACCGCCAATGTCAGCATCACAGCCCGCCCCTTCTTTGAGCGCTCCGGATTCACCGTCGTGGCTGAACAACATCCGCTGACGGCCGGCGTACAGCTGACCAATTTCAGGATGAAGAAGAAGCTAGTCGGCGGCGAGGAATCCGTGAGAGTCCCGGCAGGCACCCTTCTGCCTGACGCGTGACCATCGGTCCGCGTTTGATGCGGCATCGGAGACGCATGCCTCCGGCCTGGGTCGGGTTTATTAGTTCTGTCGTGGGTCCGCATCAACACGCGACGTCGGTTTTGTGGGTGGGCGGAACACGATAGCGACGATCAAAATGGCAATTAGAGGCAGCAATGCAGCAGAGGAAATGATGATTCCAGACGGTTGACCCCTGACACAATCGCTTTCAACACCAGCCTCACTAGGCGGATACGCGCCCACGACCACGAATGGCAGCAGACAGACCACGAGTGCCGGCACGGTGAAGTAGGTGGCGATCGATATTCCCTGAGCAGCGGCCTGGCCACGAGCGACGATCCTGGCAGCAATCCAGAGCAGGCATCCCCCAATCCCCAGAACGACAGCGACGAACACTGAAGTCGGAGCATCCTCAAGCTGTACCCAGCACGTCGCTGCCCGCGAAACAGGCGAAAGCAATAACCAGCACGCGAAATAGGAAGATACGAACGCGGCACCAACGAGGATTCCGGCGACGACATTGAGTCGCGAGCGAGCGCCCACCTTTGAGTCCATTAGTGTGCGCCGTCAGGTGTCGAAGCTCGAACTGACGCCGAGAGGTTCATGGTGATCCCCGGCGTGCCCGGCGTGAGTAGCGTGAGTGCGATGACCCATGCGTGCATTGGTTGGACTCCTGCCAGGGTTTCGATCCGGACTCTGGTGTGTTGGTTCCACGCAGTGACCAGGGCGGCTCAGGCGCGCCGGGAGCCGTTGCAAACAGCCTGCACTAGGCGGCGGTCAGAGCGGGAAACACGAAGTCAATCAGCAACGGCGCAAGTGGAAACTCCGGTTCGGACGTGGCGGTGGGATCTGCCCATCGCAGTTCCACAATTTCCGCTGACGCTACCGGCGCGATGACAACAGTGCTGAGATAGACGGTCGCGTCGACGAGTGTGTCCAGCTCGTTTGCGGCGGTTCCCGTCCAGCTACCCAGCAAGGCGAGGTCTTCCGACTTGACCGTCACGCCCAGTTCTTCATGAACTTCTCGGAGAGCGGCTGCTTCAGGACCTTCCCCGGGCTCGGATTTGCCGCCGGGCAGCATGAAATAGCTGGTGCCGCGCTTTCGGACGGTGAGTATCCTGTCGGCGTCGTCGCGAAAGCAGACCGCAGCGACAATGAGCGTTTGAGTAGCCATCCGGCCACGCTACCAACCCTCCATCACCCTGGACGCGTCCCGCAGAGGGTTCCCCGTGACTTCGGAACTCCAGCGGATGGGCGCCGGATGTGCGTCCGGGAACCGGCCCTGCGTGCTGAACGTCACCCTCACCTCACCGAACCGGATTCCGGTCAGGGAAAATAGACGGGGTACCCGCGGCGCGGCGCCGCTAAGATCCCTCACAGGGGGTGCGCTATGGGCAGAATCGCAACGGTGTGCGGCGCGGCGGGGGTGCTGGTGCTCCTGGCCGGCTGCACGGCAGGGGTCGACGGCGCCGGGCCTCCCGCTCCGACGCCGGATTCGTCGCACGTTGCCACCGCAACGGACCGTTTGACACCCACGGCACCGATCGGCACCATCGGCAGCGGAAAGTTCACCTCCGACGACGGCGTGACGGGCACGGTGCGCTTCGACTCCGACGGTCAGCTCCTCACGCTGTCACTACACGATCTGGTTCTGCCCAGGCAGACCCAGGTGGAGGCGATGGCGGCGGTTCAGCCGGTCCCGGCCGGGCAGACCTGCTTTGACAGCGGCCCGCGCATGAACTTCGGTCCCGCCGGGGCCGGCACCAGCGCCCAGGATGGGCAAGAGCTGCGCTTCGTCGGGGGCGACCCCACCGCCATTGATCAGGTTATTCTCACGACACCGTACGGCTTGGCCGTCGATGGGGATTGCCTGGCCACCATCGTTGCCCGTGCCGACATCGAGTGGACGTTCGCGCCGCTGCGTCCTAACCTCCGCGCCACCGATTCCGGCGAAACCGGCGGTGCTCGCGGTATCGTCGAGACGCGCGACGGTGCATCCGTTGCCTACGTCGTCGCTCCGGGCGATCTCATCGAGGAAGTCGCCGCCCGGTTGGGCATCACGGTCGACGACATCGGCTACCTCAACACGGTTCGGCTGCCCGAACCCCAACAAGCCGTCCTGCACGACGGCGAACGGCTCAATCTCCTCGTCGCCGACCGCTGAGCCGCAACTCGTCCGCCCGCGTGTCGGACGAGGTAGAGACGACCCGCGCATCGACTTTGACGGCGCAACCGGCGCAGGTCCACCTGCCGCTCTTCTGGTCCGCGATACCCGCACCCGACTCGCCCGCAGCAATGCTGGTCTTAAGGTGAAGCCATGGCTCGCATCCAAAGCACCGCATTCGTTCTCTCAACGATCTCGCTTTTCTTATTGGGCGTTACCGGCTGCGCTTCCCAGTCCACCGATGCCCATGCGTCAGCGGCCGCTGCGTCCGGCGGAACGCTCACTGCGTGGTCGAGCATCAGCGACACGATCTCGGGCTCCGTCCAGCCCACCTTCGCTGCGTTCGAAGGAACGTGGGACGTGCAGCGCGCCGCGCCACGGGAGTCCACCTGCTGGACCGAGTCCGAGGACTTGAGTGGTACCCCGCACTGGGAGAAAAGGTCAGACGGCTACGAAGTCGCCTTTTCCGCAAAGAACTCCTGGTTCGATAGGGACGAGGACCCGTGGACTACCGCTGAACGCTATGCGCGGGTCTGGACGTCGACCTTCCCCGCCACCAGCTTCGACCCGGATCACAACTCGTTCGCCTATGGGGCCCAGCTCGCTGGACTGGTTGACAGCGACCAGCTGCGAGTGACGGGTGGGTTCGACGGCGACAACTGGATCTACCTCGTGGAGGTGTCCTGCGACACCCCCGGGTTCCGGGCTCCAGCGCCGGGGGTATCGATCGAGCCCTTCGCACACCCGTAGGCAGCTGCGTCAGGTCGGAGCGTGGATGGCAACGGGAAGAACCGAGATGCCAGCGATGCGCCGCGACCACAGAGTCCCCGCAGTTGTCCGGCCGGCCGAGGCAATACCGAGAGCGACCAGCAGAATCACGACGTACACACCGAACTTTCGGCGTCACCGACCCAAAGCGATGCGGGTGTGCCCCGTGCTCGGGTCTGACATCCGGCGGCGCGTGGGACGCATCGGGCCGGCCGCGATTGGGATTGCGGCGATCTGCTCCGTCGTGAGCGCCTTGGGTGGGTGAGGGGGTTTCTTCCCAGACGGGCTCGCTACCCACGCGACATACACGGGCGTCTCACACCTCGTCTGAGCCGCAAAACGTTTAGTCGATCCCGAGGAACCGTCGTCGCCCGAGAAGGTATTCCACGACAACAGCACCCGCAACAGCAAGCGTCATCGGGATCAGGATCGCCGGTCCCTGCCCGGTGAATTCGAGTACCAGGACCAGTGCGGTCAGGGGCGCGCGCATGGAAGCGCCGAGGAATGCCGCCGCGCCGACCAGAGCAAAGGCCGCGACCGGTGTACCGGGCCAGAGCAGGTCCCAGAGTCCGCCCGTAACGACGCCGAACGCGGCCCCAATCGCGAGCGAGGGAGTCAGAGTACCTCCGGCAGCACCGCTGCCGATCGTACCGATCGTGGCCGCCACCTTGGCTACGAGGAGCACCGCCACGAGTCCGATCGGCAGCATCGCGTTGAACGCGGTCTGGCCGAGGGAGCGTCCATTGCCGAGGATTTCCGGGAACAGCAGTGCGAGCAGTCCGATGGCGGTGAAGGCGAGCGGCATCACGACGAGGATGCGCCAGCCCTGTGGCCGCCGTTTCTCGGCCGTGTCGGCCAGGCGCACGAAGCCGGCTGCGGCAAATCCGATTACTGGTCCGGCAACAAGGGACCAGACTATGAGCGATGGGGTCTGAGTGAACTGCGGCACGGAGTACAGCGGGGTCGTGGGCACGACGATTTGCGCAACCAGTGTCGCGATCGCGGACGTGGCCAGGGCCGGGAGCACGGTGGCCAGACTGACCTCGGCGAGCAGGATCTCGACGGTGAAAAGCGCGCCCCCGAGCGGGACATTGTAGACGGCAGCGAGTCCTGCGCCTGCGCCGCATGCGACGAGGACACGACGTTCGCGGGTATTGACACCTGCTTTCTCACTGAGCCAGCCCGCACACAGTGCGCCCAGCTCGCGAGGGGCCATTTCGCGGCCGATGGATGCGCCGAGACCGACGATCACGATCTGCAAGCCCGAGTTCACCAGGGTCGCGAGCACGGGCATCCGCTCCCCGGCAACGCTTCGATCCACCGCGACGATGGGTCTCCCCCATCGGCGGAGCGCCCACCAGCCCACTGCACCGATCACGCCCGCAGCGCATAAGGCGATCACCCGCGTTTGCGGCGACGAGTGCGCCAGGCCGTCGAGGTAGGTGCCTTCCGAATAGCCGTAGGCGAGGTGCTGGATCGTTCGAAGGAGCACGCTCACCGCGAGCCCGCCGATTCCTGCCCCGATGCCGACGAGCGCCGTGACCACGACGATTCGGGCGACCCACGACGGAGTAACCGAATTCGACACGGGTCTCACGTTTCGATCGTAGCGTTCGAGATTGCCCCGCTGGGTGCGCCGGCCGTCCAGCAGTCGCAACTTCATGAGAACCCTCCCAGCATCCGCTCTCGAGTGCTGCGCTGGTGCGGTGATTCAAGCGGGCCAGCATAAGCTTTTGGCGGTTCGAGACATCGGACTTCTCCGGGACCTCTGGGAGACCCACGTCTGCCCGCTGCGCACATGCGCACGATCGAAAGGTGAACGCGGTGGTTCACACCAGCATTCCGAGCCCATCCATCAGCTATTTCGATCTGGGGCCCCTGCGCGTTCACTTCTATGCGCTGTGCATCCTGACCGGAATCGTCATCGCCGTCTGGTTATCCTCGGCGCGGTTGACCACTCGCGGCGGCAAGCCGGGCATGGTGATGGACATCGCCATGTGGACGGTCCCGATCGGAATCGTCGGCGGCCGCCTGTACCACGTCGTCACGCATCCGACCGACTACTTCTTCCCCGGTGCGGACCTGTGGAAGGTGTTGTTCGTCTGGGAGGGCGGACTCGCGATCTTCGGCTCGATCCTGTTCGGCAGCATCGGGGCCTACATCGGCTGCCGCCGGGCCGGCATCCGGTTCTTCTCCTTCGCCGATGCCCTCGCTCCCGGTCTGCTCCTGGCGCAGGCGTTCGGCCGCTTCGGCAACTACTTCAACCACGAGCTCTACGGCGGTCCGACGACCCTCCCCTGGGGTCTCGAGATCGAATCGACGAACGTCGCCTTCCCCGCCGGGTTGCCGGCCGGGACGCTCTTCCAGCCGCTGTTCCTCTACGAGATGATCTGGAACACGATCGGTGTCGTCCTGATCATCGTCGTGCTCGAACGCCGGTTTACCCTCCGCTGGGGCAAGGCCCTCGGCTTCTACCTGCTCTGGTACGGCGCAGGACGGGCGTTCCTCGAGTCGCTCCGCCTGGACCCGACCGAGTATTTCCTCTTCGGCCTCAAGATCAACGTGGACATCGCGCTCCTCGCCGCCATCGCCGGGATCGTCCTCATCATCGTCCAGACCCGACGCCACCCCGGACCGGAACTGTCGATCTATCGAAATCCGGAGGAGCCCGCGATCGACGACCTGCCCACGACGGATGCCTCGTCCGGCTCACACGCGGATGTACGCCCAGCCCTTGAACTGCCGAACGGTCAGATGAGCGACAGCCGCAGGGACGACTGACACACTCGGAAGCAGATCAGCAGCATCCAGCCCGACAGACCGCATGCTGTTCTGGCAGGACAGCACCCGCACGGGCGTTGCAGCGAGCTCGGTCAGGGCTGGTTCCAGGACCGATCCCGCGCGCAGGAACAACACGACCGGGCCCTGGACCACGATCTCGATCGCGAGCGTCGGGAGTTGGGCGCGGGCGTTGAGCGCGGATCGGATGCCGCCCTGGATCAGGGTCGCATCGGCGCCGCTGACGTCCAGGACGAGCCCGGTACTGGTCACTGCTTGACCGTGGCCGCCACCGTTAGGCTCCATGTCGTCGGCTGTCCCCGCCTCCGTCACGGACGGCCGCCGGCTCTCGGGAACAACGGGCGGCATGTGGTGCATACTTCGCCATCTTCGGTGCCGTCGATGTCGCCTGGCGCACCTGACCGGCGCTGGCTACGTGTTGCCTTGTGTTCGCTGTTCAGCCGTGCCAGCAAAGCCCAGACCAACAACGCGATCGCCGCGACGCTGACGACAGGACGAATGCCCGGCTCGAGCAAAGGCACGGCGGTGCGCAGATCGGTCGACAGATATAGCGAGATCAGGCCGAGCGCCGGCCAACGCAGGTCGCACAAGGTGGCATCCGCACCGATGGGCGCATCGACGTAACTGGCCACGACCAGACCGATCAGTCCGGCACCCAGGACCGTGACCGCATCCGCCCACCAGGTACCCGGGAACACCAGGGACCCGTCGACGAAAGCCACGGTTCCCGCTGCGAGCGCCAGTCCGACCAGCACCATCCCGGCGACGGCGGCGACGATCAGTCGACGACGGGCCGACCAGCGGCGGAGGGACCTGCCCGCAATCATGACGGAATCGACCAGCCGTCTCGCTGTCCCCCGCTTCGGGTCTGCGCCGACCGTTCGTCTGTTCTGCATAGCTGGCCTCATCACAGTTAGTAAGGGAGATCCGAGAGAACTTCTCTAATACCCTATGGGGTATTTCTATTCGGTACTGGGTATTCTTGTGAGGGGTGTCTTTTTGCAAGGGCGGGCTCCTCCGGAGGCACGCGCGTGGAGCGCTTGACTCCCTTGCAGGCAATACCCTATGGGGTATATTCTCGGTGCATGGCTACCACTGACATCAACGAAAAGACTTTCGACGAGACCATCACCGACAACAGCATCGTGTTCGTGGATTTCTGGGCCGGCTGGTGCGGCCCGTGTCGCATGTTCGCGCCGACCTTTGCCGCAGCTTCGGACAAGCACCCCGAGATCGTCTTCGGGAAGGTCGATACTGAAGCAGAACAGGGCCTGGCCGCTGCTGCCGGCATCCGCTCCATTCCCACCCTGATGGCGTTCCGGGACAAGGTCCTTGTTTTCTCCCAGCCCGGAGCGCTCAACGCCTCGTCGTTGGACGAGGTGATCGCCGGCGTGGAGGCTTTGGACATGGAGGCCGTGCGCGCCAGCATTGCCGCCCGGCAAACCTCGGCGTGAGCTGACGAACGGGGCACTGTTCAACCGCGCCGGCCCTAGCCTGGGGTAGCACCCGTGGCAGGCAGCCGGATGGTGATGGTGGTTCCCCCGCCGGGCTCGGATGCCGCGTGGATGGTCCCGCCGTGGCTGCTGACGATTTCGCGCACCACAGCCAGGCCGATGCCGGAGCCGGTGACCTGCTCCGCCGCACGGCCCCGCCAGAGACGGTCGAAGATGTGCGGGAGTTCGTCCGGCGGGATGCCCGGGCCGGTGTCAGCGACCTGGAGCACCGCGTGACCGTTTTCGACCGCGCTCGTGACGGTCACGGTGTCGCCCGGCCGGCAATATCGGGCGGCGTTGGCCAGGAGATTTCCGATGGCTTGGTGCAGTCGGTCGGCATCCGCTCGCACGAATGCTGGCTCGCCCGACTTGACGGTCACGTTCAGTTCCGCTGCCCGCAGTTGCGGTTCCCGGAGGGCGCATTCGTCGCGGGCGATCTGCGCCAGGTCGATGGAGGCGAGGCGCAGGGAGAGTCCAGCGCTTTCCACCGCCGAGAGTTCGGCCAGATCGGCCACCACCCGGCCCAGGCGCAGCGACTGGTCGTGCAGTCCGGCGAGGCCTTCCGGAGTTGGCTGCACCAGTCCGTCGCGCAGTTCCTCCAGCCCGGCCTGCAAGGCCGCCAACGGGGTCCGCAGTTCGTGAGCCACGTCGGCCGTCAGGTTGCGCCGATCCAGATCGGACCGCACGACAGCATCCGCCATGCCGTTGAATGCAACGGCGAGCTCACCGAGCTCCCCCGGGCCGGGGCCCGTGGCACGCGATTTCCGTTCGCCCGCCGTGAAAGACCGTGCCGCCTCGGTGATCGCCTGGATGGGGCGAACGAGGAGTCGCGTGACCAGGAAGCTCGCGCCGAGTGCCATGACAAGGGCGACGATGGCGGCTACGGCGATCCAGGGCCAGGCCACGTCGATGACCTGCGTTGCGACCATGGCGCCGAAGTTCATCCGGACGGTGCCGACCTGGCTGCCGTCGCTGATGATCGGGGTCGATACGACTGTCTGGCCCATTCCGGAGCCTTGACCCATTCCCTGGCCCATACCCTGGCCCATTCCCGGGCTGTTGGGGTTCCCGCTGTTATCAGCGCTGGACTGCACCGTGGTTCCGTTAGCGTCGAGAATGGCCAGCCGGGCCGATGCCGCTTCGCCGATCGCGAAGGCACGGCCCAGGTCGGCCTGTTCCCATCCGGCTGCCTGCCGGTAGGCGTCGGCGGCCGCCGCGGCCGCGGCCGCAACCACCCGTTCACGGTCGGCCTGCTGGGAGACCTGCACTCCGCGATCGACCCCAACCAGTGCGGCGCCGGTGAGCACGGCCACCGATGACACCGCGACCAGGATGAAGGCGACCAGAAAGCGACGCCCGAGCGGGCCGAGGCCGAAACCGCGGGTCGTCATGACGCATCGTCCCGACGGAGCCCGAGGCGGTAGCCGACGCCGAGAACCGTCTCCAGGACGTCCGCCCCCGATGCACCGAGCTTGCGCCGGAGGTTCTTGATGTGGGAGTCGATGGTGCGTTCATACCCTGCGTACTCGTAGCCGCGCACCCGGTTGACCAGTTCGTATCGCGAGTACGCCCGTCCCGGTGCGGCCGCGACTGCGGCCAGGAGTGCCCATTCGGTCGGGGTCAGGTCGAGCAGGGTTCCGTCCAGCCAGGCTTTGTGGGAGCCCTCATCGATGCGGAGCCGCCGGTTGCCGTAGGTGATCGGGCCGGACTCTCCGGGGAGTCCGGTGTAACGGTGCAGGACGGCCTGAACCCGAAGGACCACCTCGGCAGGGCTGAAGGGCTTGGTCACGTAATCGTCCGCTCCCAGCTCGAGCCCGTGGATTCGATCCTCGGTGGCGCTTCGGGCAGTGAGGACGATCACGGGAAGATTCTGCATTCCGTGGACCTCGCGGAGAATGTCGGTGCCGTCGATGTCGGGCAGGCCCAGGTCGAGGAGTACCAGGTCAGCCGAGTCGAGCAAACTGAGCGCCTCCGCTCCCGACCCGGTCGTGAGCACAGACAATCCGGCTCGTTCCAGATACCGACGAAGCACGTCCCTGATATCACGTTCGTCCTCGACGACCAGCACTGTTGACATGACTTCACACTAAGCGTCAGGACGGCTCCGGAAGCCGTCGCCAAGACTTCTCCACGGGATCTCCACACGCCCGGCAGACCCCCTGCACACCCGGGCGAGAACGTGTACGTAGCAACGATCCACAATTCGAAGGAGCACATCATGCGCAGGAGAAGCATTATCACCACGGCGATCGCCAGCGGAGTGGTCATCACCGCACTGATCGCCACACCGAGCATCGCCGCCATGAACCGCGGCGGCGACGCGCAGGGCACCGGGCCCACCGCATCCAGTAGCCAGCCCTCCACCCACACCGGGAACATGAACCGGATGGGCACCGGAACGGGCACCGTCACCGGAATGGGCGACGGAATGGGCGCAGGCAGCGGTACCGGCATGCAGGGCGGTCCCCGTGCCGGCGAGGGCATGGGTCTGGGCATGGGCAGCGGCCTCGCCGACGTGGCCAGCGGCACGATCACCGATGAGCAGAAGGCCAGCCTCACCGCGATGGCGGCGGAGGAGAAGCTGGCCCATGACCTGTACGTCGCTTTCGCCGAGAAGTACGACACGACGGTCTTCAGCCGCATCGCCCGGTCGGAGACGATGCACCTGGAAGCCGTTCGCACGCTTCTGGAGCGCTACAGCATCACCGACCCTACCGTCGGCCTCGAGGTCGGAAAGTTCCCGACCGACGCCAGCCAGAAGCTCTACGACACCCTGCTCGCACAAGGCTCGGCGAGCCTGGACACTGCCAGGGAAGCGGCCCGCACGGTCGAGACGACCGACATCGCCGACCTGACGACGGCCAAGACCGGAGTGACCGCTCCCGACGTGCTCGCGGTCTACGAGCACCTGCTCACCGCCTCGCAGCACCACCTGACCGCCTTCGGTGGCTGACACAGACAGACGATGGAGGGGCGCCCACGAACCGTGGGCGCCCCTCTCTCCTGCCTGCGATGGGCCGATGGTTTTACTACGGGGTCGTCACGATCGCGAGGCCCGTCGAAGCTGCCGCTGCCGACATGGCACCGGCATCCGTCACCTGCGAATAGCCCAGTTGCTTGAGGCGCGCGGCGGCAGCGGCCGATCGATTGCCCGAGTGGCAGTAGACGACGTAAGCGCCCGACTTCGACAGCGCACCGACCCTGTTGTCGAAGTCGGGTGTCTGCACGTCGATATTGATCGCGCCCGCAAGATGGCCGGCCGCATACTCCCCCGGGGTGCGCACGTCGATGACCACGGAATCCCCGGGAACGGCTGCGGGTGCAGCCGACGAACACGCAGTCAGGCCGAAGAGGGCAGTCAGGACAAGAGCCAGGGTTGTGATCACTGTTTTCATGGTGCCACTTTATACCCCCATGGGTATTTTCTTCGCGTCAAACCAAATACCCCCTGAGGTATAGGAGTATGGTTCAGATCAACAGCATCGAAGCTGGGATTGAGGGGTCTGACATGGCACGAGTCGTCATTCTGGGAGCCGGGGTTTCCGGACACACCGCAGCACTATTCCTGAAGCGGCGCCTGGGCAGGAACCATGAGGTCGTGGTGGTGTCACCGAACTCGAACTGGAACTGGATCCCCTCGAATATCTGGGTCGGTGTCGGCAAAATGAGCCCCGACAAGGTGGTCTTCCCGCTCGCCCCGATCTACCGGCGGAAGAAGATCGTCTTCCGCCAGGCCAAGGCAGTCGCACTGCGGCCGGACGGGGATGCCGACAGTCCCCGCGGAGCCGTGGATGTCGTATACACCGACCCGAAGCGGGCCGGCCAGACCGAGCACATCCGCTATGACTACCTTATTAACGCGACGGGCCCCCGGCTGAACTTCGAGGCGACCCCGGGGCTCGGCCCGGATGCCGGTCACACCGTGTCGGTCTGCACGCCCAGCCACGCGGTCGACGCGGCGAAGCACCTGGCCACCGTCATCGAGACGCTGAAGACCGGCCGCCGGCAAACCCTGGTGATCGGAGTGGGCCACGGCACCTGTACCTGCGAGGGAGCGGCGTTCGAGTACGCCTTCAATGTCGAGCACGAACTCCGCGCGGCAGGCGTCCGGGAACGGGCCGAGGTCATCTACCTGACCAACGAGCACGAGCTGGGCGATTTCGGCGTCGGCGGCATGACCTTCAACCAGGGCGACCACAGGATCACGAGCGAGGCCTGGATGGAATCGCTCTTCCGCGAACGGAAGATGAAGGCGATCACCCAGGCCGCGGTCACCGAGATCGAACCCGGCCTCATCCACTACCGACAAATCGACGGTACGGACAACACCCAACCGTTCGATTTCGCCATGCTTCTCCCCCCGTTCCGCGGCGTGAACCTTGAGGCCTTCGACCGGGACGGAACCGACATCACGGATTCGATCTTCGCCCCCAGCGGGTTCATGCGGGTGGACGCGAACTACGAAGCAAAACCCTTCGACCAGTGGACGGCGCAGGACTGGCCCAGGACCTACCAGACCCCGCTGCACCACAACGTGTTCGGAATCGGGATCGCGTTTGCCCCGCCGCACGCGATTTCCCGGCCGTATGCGACCCCCGACGGCGTACTGGTCGCCCCGGCGCCGCCCCGCACCGGCATGCCCTCAGGCTCGATGGGCAAGGCAGTGGCAATGACCATTTCCGACATGATCCTGCACGGCTCCCCCGAACCGACCCACACGGCCTCGATGGGCGAGATGGCCGCGGCGTGCATCGCCTCGACGGGCACGGGCATGCTCTCTGGCACTGCGGCGGCCATGTCGATGTCGCCCATCGTGCCGGACTACTCCCGGCACCCGGACACGGCCGGCCGGGATCCCCAGGAGACGACCGGTGACATCGGGCTCGCAGCGCACTGGGTGAAACGGATGCTGCACACCCTGTTCATCTACAAGGCCAAGGCCTACCCGCTCTGGTACCTCATCCCCGAATAACCGGCCTCAACGACACGATCAACGGAGACCAGCATGGATAACGCCCAGGCTCGAATCGATATGGCACCGCTTCCGGGAATGCGCGAGCTGCGACGCCGGAGCAACCTCGTTCAGCAGTTCGTTCGCTTCCTGAGCCTGAACTGGACGATGTACCGACTCGCCAAACATCACGGTTAACGAGCCCTGACCCCGGCGGCCCGCGTCGGCAGGGCAACCCTGCTTTCAGCGCGACCGCTCGGGACATTCGGCGAGCAGGCGCTCGACCGCGTCGACCCCGCCGGCAAAGGCGCAGCGGTGTAGCGGCCACGAGAACGAAGGCCCGACCACGGTGGGCTTTTTCGCCCGGTTGTTCTCCGCCCGCTGATTTCGCCGGATTCTGTCTCGAGGCTCTCGGACACAAAGCCCACTCAACGATTGGGGGCGGCGTTCCACTCTGGCTGCATTCCCAGCGAGACAGGAGCCGGGTCGCCGCCGCCCGCGACGTGGTCCGAAGCAGTTGTCGAACCGCGCTCAGAGTCGCTCATCTGTACCGAGTTCCGCCCCGCATCCTTTGCGGCGTACATTGCGTCGTCGGCCTCGGCCAGGAGTGCGGCGAGGTTGGCCTCGGTGCTGCCGTCTCCGATACTGCAGCCCACGCTTACCGTAACTGCCATGCCGCGCTGCGTCTTCTCGACGATGGTCCTGACGTGCTCAGCGAGGGCTGCTAGCTGCTGCCGGTCGGGAACGACGGCGAACAGGGCGAATTCTTCTCCGCCCAGCCGAACGAGCAGGTCGCTTGTGCGCGTGCCCCGCTGGATGGCGCTCACGACGTCCATCAGAACCTGGTCGCCACGTTGGTGCCCGTAAGTGTCGTTCACGGTCTTGAAATGGTCCAGATCGAAAACGAGACAACCGAATTCCTGACCGGTTCGCTGTGCGAGTTCGCTGAGCGAGGGCACCCGATCGGCCATCCCGCGGCGATTGACCGCTCCGGTGAGAGGGTCGGTCAGTGCGAGGTCGATAGCGCTGTCACGCTCGGCCTTCAGGAAACGTCGGAGCATCATCACGACGAGCGTGGCGGCAGCAGTCATACCCAAGAAAGTCACGGCAACCATGACAGCCTCTGACGACCTCAGGAAGATGATCACGATACCCAGTGTCGTCGCCACCGCGCTGTGGATGCACGCAGGAAGTACATCTACCACCGCCGCAACTGCGACGGACAGGATCAGGAAAGTGAATCCGCTCACTGTGGCCAGCGCCACGGATTTCACTGCGAGCCCGGAGATCAAGGAACCCGCCAGCGACAATACGAGCACGGCCGCGATGCTTGGACGGCTCAGAGCGCGCTGTCGAAAGGACAAAAACAGGAGGACGAGAAGTGCGCCAGCGATGATCATCAAGAGCAGCGTGGCGGGCTGAGAGTGTCCGACGAAGAGCCCGGCAATGATCACCGCGCGCACGGCCACTATCACCATCAGCGTGCGCAACACCGTGGCGCGGAATCTCTGGAATGAGGGAGTCTGCTGCATCGGATTGCCTGTCTTCCCTCGCCTCACTGACAAGGTCGTGGTTCAGCTTAGCGATCCACCTCGGAGCGCGGCTCGAGGGCCGCGGCCTAGCCCTCCTCGAGATCACGCTTCTTGATCGCGTAAAAGGTCTTCCGCGAGATCCCGTGCTCAGCACAGAACGTACTGACCGCGCCTCGCGGAGCACCAGGCGGCCTCTGAGTTATGGCGAGACGAACACGGGGATCAACGGGTTCGACACGAGTCATCCCTCAAGTGTGGACGAGGAAGAAGTGTCACCATCAAACACGGCCGAATGGTCACCGATCTATTTGTGGAGTTGATCGCTTCATGGCGGCGTTCTTGAAACGCCTAGTGGCCGCACCGCTGCCTAACGAGTGACCGCCCGCCGGTACAACTGAGGGTTCCAATTGCGGATCCTCGGCGTGCTGACATATGGGCCCGAGGTGTGTGACTCGACCGCGCCCGGTCTAAAGTGATTTGAATGCTCATTCGTTGCGTTGCCTAACCAGCATCCACTCTCGCCGCAGTAGTCCGCTACGCCGTCCAGGGATGGAGATTTTGTGCGCCTTCGAACGGGAACCCCCCTTCGGGTTCCCGCTCGATTCGACCCACACAAAATCTCTCATCTGGAGTATTTAATGACTGTTTTTCTTGTAACTGGAGTAACCGGCAACCTCGGCAGCGCTGCACTGCGCAGCCTGCTCCAACGCGTTCCCGCGTCACAAGTGCGAGTCCTCGTGCGCACTGACCGAGCCGCGGCTCAGTTCGTGGCCCAAGGCCTCACCGCTTGCGTCGCGGACTATTCGGAATCGGCTTCCTTGGACGCCGCCTTCACCGGAGTGGACCGTGCGATCTTCGTTTCGAGCCCTGTTCTAGACCCTGCGGTACGGACAGAGCAGCACCGCACTGTTGTCGAGTCGGCCGTAACCGCCGGGGTGCGTCACGTGGTCTACACGAGCGGAATGGGAGCGCGGCACGATCCGGGCCACTCAGCCGCCGAAGACGCACTCACCGAAAGCCGCGTCCATCATGCAATTCTGCGGAATGCGCTCTACACGGATGCCTTCGTCGACCGCGCAATTACCCAGGCCAGCACTGACGGATTTATTACGTCGGCGAGCAGCGGACAGGGCCTGGCAACCGCAGCGATCGCTGACCTGGGCGAAGCTGCCGCAACTGCCTCTCTCACCGCGCCGGAAAAGACGTTGTGGGAGCTTCGCGGCCCCCGGTGGGATTTCAGCGACATGGCAGCGGCACTGACGGTAGCTCTCGGGAGGCGGATTAGCCACGAGGAAGTCAGCGATGCAGACACCGGACCGTTCGCCATACTCTTTCCGCTTGTTCGGCGCGGCGTGTTCTCGTTCGAGAGCCCAGATCTCGCTGAGCTCTTAGGCCACACACCGGCGAACATCGGAGTCGTTGTGAACGAACTAATAGGCCTGCTTAACAAACACCAGTCCGGGGATGAAGGTCTTATCCCGCAAGAACGGTAGTTGGGCGGAGGCCGGGCTGTGGACCTCGCGGCCCCCACTCTGGGCTCTCCAAAACCCGTTGACCGTTAGCGCGACAACCGGAGAACGATCGAGTTCTCTCGCACTATCGCTGCCTTCGCCGCGTTCAACAATCCCGAATGTCGCGTGCCTCGCCGGACAATATGCCCGATGAGCGGGATTCATGCTGACAGTTGGCGTGTTCAGCTGCGCCACCCTCGATTCCGCTATTTCGGCTCCACCTCGCGAGGCTCGCCCTCTGGACGGTTCGCCGGCGCCCCGACGCTGGAGCAACTGCGCGAAGCGATCGCTGCAGCATAGGCGGCATCCGTCCGGAATGTGGCCTTTTCGTCTTCGGTGGCGAATTGGCCGGCTCCTTGCTTCCTGGATCTGCGGTCGATGACGGACTATCCACGGAGGAAGGCCTGTGCGCGCTGGATCGTAATGTTGCGTCGGGTATCGGCAACCGGGAGCTTCGTGCAGATCCGCACGAGGGAGACGGGATCGATGAGCCCGGCTTCGACGAGCGCATCCACAAACTCCAGGTCCTTTTCGTCACCGCGAACCAGCTTCGCGGCACACAGGTCGTGTGGATCGAGGCATCGGGCCAGTGCGCCGTTGGGACCGTCTGGTGCCAGCTGAACGGTGCGGGTTTCCCAGCCATTCGGGAGCACCGCGGTCGTGACGTTGACACGCGCAGGTTTCACGGAGACTAGGCTCCTGGCGGCGATGGTGGTGGCAGAATCGCTGCAGACGAGCCTGTTTGGCACCACGCCTCGATGGAACAAAGAAAGATTCAAAGCACTCCGCGCAATTGTCGACCGCATCCCTGACGCTCAGCAGCGCGCGTGGGTCCGTGCACGAATCAAGAACGAAACGAGCTTCAGGGAGCGGCTGATTGAACTGGCCTCATTCCCAAATCAACTCGCCGTAGAACTACTAGTCGGCGACGCCGAGGTGTGGGCGAAGAGAGTAGTTGACGCCCGTAACGGCCTAGCTCACAACGGCGCGGATCCGCAGACGAGTGGTGACATCTTCGAGCTCACCGAAGTCACACTCTTCCTCGCGGCCCCGGCACTCATGCAAGAGATTGGGCTGTCCGGGGAAGTTCAGTTGGAGGCGCTCAGGCGATGAGTACCTTTCCGTCATCCGGCACACGTCGCCGGCCGCCACTGGCCAACGCTGACTGACGTCCGAGCAGGTAGAGGGCGACACATTCCGCGGTCTCGTCTGTCGTCAGCGACCCTGCATCAGCCAGAGCAGCCGGAGCCCACCGAGTCCTGGAGGCTCGTATATACAGGTGCTCGGTATCGACGGCAACGCAAGCGGTGGCGGCGTCAGGGTGCTGCGGAGGGCACCGGGACCGACGTCGGTGTAGGCGCCGGGAATGTTCCCGGACCGGTGTCACCGTTGCGGATGCACGATGTGCTGGCACTCACGGCGACTCTGGGCCTTGTGCTGCTTTCAGCATTGAGGAAGACAACGATCGTCATATCGGGCGCGTCGTAGATCAGGTACATTGTGCGGGACTTCTCGATGCTGGGCTTCTTCGTACTGCCAGCGATCGACTGCTCGGGGCGCAGTACCCACTGGTCGCCTGACGGGGTCAGGAGTTTCAGAAGTTCTGCATTGGACATCGGTTCGACCAGATCGAACCCGAGACCATACGTCCACGCCGCGCTTCCCGAGGGACCGGTATCAATGACGCTCTCGCAATACGAGTAGTCGTTGGTCGGGACGTCCGTGGCGTCACTTTTCAGCCACGCCAAAGGGAGGTTCGCGAGAAGAGACGTCACTTCCTGCTGAGTCTGCACGGCCCCGTCCCGCAGTGTCCGGTTGGCGGCGCCGCTCGGAAGCGAACAGCCAAAGAGCCCAACAAGTGACAGCACTCCGATGACCACAACGACCGAAGTACGGACCCCGGAGCGCCTCGTGTTCTTCGAAATGGCCATCACCGCGTTCCTTGTGCATCCGTGATGACGTTGAACATGGCAAACCACCCCGTTGAATTTTCGCTGAATATGCCATCGTGTTCGCCGAAATTCACGAATCCCGTGTCTGGATAACCCGATTCTAAGGGCTTGATACCGGCTAGCCCGTCTGGGTCGGCACCGAGGACCTTTAACGCTTGGACCTTCTGTATCGGATCACCTGGGGCAGTAATTGCGAAACGTTCTGTCTCGGGATGGGCATAGTCCGCGATTGTCTGCACCCCCGGACCGGCACCAGCACTCTCGACGTGCATGACATATGCAGCCGGCATTCCGGTGACTTCTGCACTTCCGACGATTGCCCCGCCCGCGCTATGTCCGACCACTCCAATGGGCGCGGGAGAAAGCTCGTCAATTCCAGCGACAAACCTTGCCAGTCGTGGACCACCTTCAATCGCAAACCGGTCCAGGTCGGGTTGGGCATACGTTTCCCAACCAGGGAAGTCCGTACCCATCCAGGTGATCGTCACTAAGCCATCCGGATCGCTCTTCTCTGAAAGGTCGTAGAACGACTTGGCGCGAAGATCATATTTGAGGACGCTGTCCATGTTCAGTGTGGTTCCGTTCACAATCACACGGATGTTCTCGGTTTTCGCAGACAGTGTGCCGTGGACTTCTGCATAGCGCCCGTTCCCGGCCGGATCGAACAGCAGCACCTGATGATCGTCCCCGGCCATCACCTGATAGGTCAACTCCCGTTTGAGCGCAGCAGCGAGAGCGTTTTGGAGATCCACCCTTTGGGGAGCAAACGACTTGCCTTGCGGAACCGCGGCGATCTGTTCGCGCAGACTCGCGATGGTGGCCGCCTGGTCCTTCCGCGCTTGGGCAATGTTGGTCTTGTTCGCGGTGAACCGTGCCGGCCACGGCACGCCGTCGAGCGCACCGATGATGGCGGGCGCGCCCGCAAGGGCAGCCGGAACACGCTGAGGTCTGGAGGTTGGCATTTACAGGTGCTCGGTATCGTCGGCAACACCGGCGGGTGGCAGCGTCAGGGCGCTGCAGAGGGCCCCGGGACCGACGTAGGCGCCTCGAATGTCTCAGGACCGGTGTCACCGTTGGGGATACACCACGTGGTGGCGTCCACAGCAATTCTGGGCATCGTTTCATTTTCAGCGTTGAGACGAATATGGACCGTCATATCAGGCCCGTCATAGTCGAGGTCAACGATGCTTGGGTCTTTCTCGATGCCTGCGACCGACTGCTCGGGGCGGAGGACCCACTGGTCGCCCGACGGCGCCAGTAATTTCAAGACCTCAGCGTTGGACATCGGCTTGGCTAGGTTGTGCCCGAGACCATACGACCACGCCGCACTTCCCGACGGCCCGGTATCAATAACGCTCCCGCAATAGGAATAGTCGTTCATTGGGACGTCAGTTGCGTCGCCTTGCAACCACTCCGCTGGGATGTTTGAGAGAAGAGATTTCACTTCCTGCTGAGTCTGCACGGCTCCCTCGAGCAATGTGCGGCTAGCTCGCCCACCCGACACTGCGCAGCCTGAGAGGGCAGAAACTAAGATCACCCCGCCGACAACCACCGCAAATCCGCGCACCCCTAGGCGACGGCGGGCTGTGCCAATGGCCATCAGCGCGCTCCTTCTGCAGCCGTAATGACTGCGAACATGGACTTCCACCCCATTGCTCTTTCCCTAAATACGTCCTCGTGTTCATCCAGCCTCACGATCCCCGAGTATCGATACCCCGAGTCTAAATGCCAGATCCCGACCAGCCCGTCCGGATCAGCACCGAGCGCTTGGACGAATTGGACGCCCTGAATCGGATCTTCAGGGGCAGTCATCGAGAATCGTTCCGTTCCAGGATTGGCATAGTCTTCGATGGAACTCACTCCCGGCCCGGCACCAGCGCTCTCGACGTGCATGACGTATTCAGCCGGCATTCCGGTGACTTCAGCGCTTCCGACAATGGCGCCACCCGCGCTGTGTCCGATCACTCCAATGGGTGCTGGGGATTGTGCATCGATCCCGGAAACAAACCTTGCCAACCGTGGCCCGCCGTCAATCGCGAACTGGTCTATGTCCGGATGAAAATACGTTCCCCAGCCGGGGAAGTCCGTACCCATCCAGGTAATCGTCACCAAGGTCCCCGCCTTGTCGTACTCCGCAGCATCGAAGAATGACCGTGCGCGCCGGTCGTATTCCAAGACAGTGTCCATGTTCAGTGTCGTTCCATTGACGATAACTGCGATGTTCGCGGTTTTCGCAGACAGGACGCCGTGGACTTCCGCATAGCGCCCGTTCCCGGCGGGGTCGAAGAGCAGAACCTGATGATCATCGCCGGCCATCTTCTGATACGTCAGGTCCCGGGCAAGCGCCGCAGCCAGAGCATTCTGCAGCTCGGACTTTTTCGGAGCAAACGACTTGCCTTGCGGAACCGCGGCGATCTGTTCGCGCAGACTCGCGATGGTGGCCGCCTGGTCCTTCCGCGCTTGGGCAATGTTGGTCTTGTTCGCGGTGAACCGTGCCGGCCACGGCACGCCGTCGAGCGCACCGATGATGGCGGGCGCGCCGACAAGGAGCGCAGCCTGTTGGCCGGCATCAAGCTCGTCCCACCATTCCTTGACCACAGAAGGCGCGGGCTCCGTGTCTTGGAAGCCGCGCATCAGGTCCGGGTGGGTCCGGAGGAACACCTGCATGTCCTCGGCACTCAGACCAGCGAGTCTGACCAGTATCTCCGTGGTCGAGGCACCTCGGCCGACGGCAGCCGTCACGGCCGACAGGCGACCCAAAGCCGCGACGGAACCCAACTGTTGGGCGCAGAACGAGTCCGCGGCACGGCGGCGCGCGACCAACTCATCCCACTGGGCATCAAGGTTGGTGAGAATCGACCGTTCAGAGTCCATGTGGGCACCCAAGCGCGCACGCTCGACAGGGATGGAGGCGTCTACCGTGAACACAGGATCGTCCATCGGCAGCGCCTGGAGCTGCCTCTGAAAGGCCCAATACCGGGAGTGAGCCTCGCCTCGTCGATACTCCAACGACCGCTGCTCGTCTTGGACCTGTTCGACGTCGGCGCTGTACCGGCGGAGAGCAGTCGCTTGCTCATCCAGGCCTTGAATGAGCAGCGACAGTCCCGGAACCAGACCATTGACCGTCTCGACGAACGCGTCCCGCGACTGCGCCGTCCAATCCGCACTCCCCGCGTCAGCCAGAACGGAAGCCAGCATGCTCTGAACGGTTCGGAGGTCATCCGCCCGTCGTTCACGGATGCTCGCCTCATGACGGATGCCCCATGGCTCTCCAGCGCCGGGTCGTTCCCGCGTCCACACCATTCAGAAGACCGTGCCCGACGCGATGCGCGCATCCGCAGCCTGTAATGCATGCGCTGCCGTCGACGGGAACAACGCGACGTCCGAGGAGACATCGGCTAGAAGCTGACCACGCGCCGAGTACTGGGCCGAACCACCGGCAAGCGCATCCGAAACGACGGCGGATTGCAACACGGCATCCCCGGATCCAAACCTCGGGTCGGCCCGCATCACATCGGCGGCCCGCGACATTGACGTCGTCAAACCTTCCAGCAATGCGACGCTCACCTGCAGATCTGCCATCGACTCCCCCAGTCTCGCGTTCAGCCTAGTGAGAATATGCCAGCGTCTGCAGGAGTTCGGCACCCCCAAGCAAGGGTGCAAGCAGGTCCGAGCACGAGCCACTCTTCCAAAGATGCTCTGGTACCGGTCTGGACTGCCGTGCCGAAGGGATGCACGACCAGCTCAGCCGCGATGCTCGATGTGACCAGTCAATAGGTTCACGACACACTACCCAGCGATCGTCCTCTATGACGCATTCAGCCGAACCTCGACAACGTCGACACTGAATGCGCGGACGTGCAATTGGTCATCGAGTCGTTGACCAGGTCCCATGGGGCGTCTACTCCGCTCGGCGCAGGCCGTCAGGTGAACCTAGAACGGTGGTCGACTACCTGGTCCTTCAGTAAGCAACCCATCAGCGACTGATATCCGCGCTGTCCGGCGGCAGCTGGGTCCGACGCGTCATTGATCACCTAGTCGAGGTTGACATCCGCGTAAATAGCGGCGTGGTCGGAACCCGCCTGCGCAGCGTTCTTCATTGTGGCGTAGTGCTCGAATAGGTCTCCGTTGACGCCGCCCCACGCACCCTTCCGAAAAATGCCACCGCCCGTCACTCGTTGAAACAAGGCAGGCGAGAGCAGGACATAGTCAATCTCTCCGCTCTTCGTGCCATTGCTGTATGTGCCCGGACGCTTCGGATCTGAGGTAAAAAGGGGGTGCGCAGAGATGTCCATGAGGTCGGTGCCGTCCAGGAGCGGTGCCAACGGATCGCTGTCTGGTGTGTCATTGAGGTCTCCGACAAGCACGATCCATTCGTTACCCCGCTCGCGGACATTCTGGTAGATCTCCGCTGCTCGGGTGGCTTGCGCCTTGCGGGTCGCATTGCTGACGCTCTGTTTGCCATAGCCCGTGCTTGTGAAGTGGTTCACAAGCACGACGAGATGCTGGCCAGCCGGCAACTCTGCGGTGTACTCGGCACAGTCGCGACTGAAGACAGGATTACCCTTTTCGTTCAGATCATCGACGTGCGAACGGATCTCAACGATGGGGAAGCCAAGCTGGGTCATGAGTCCAACGTCGATCCCCCGGTCATCGTTGCCGTCGATCACCATGATGTGGGGATAGAGGGGCTGCTCCCTTCGTTGAGAATGCCGGCGTCCGTGAAGTGCTTGAGGGCCACCCGACTTTCAGCTTCGATGACGCCAAGCACGTCCGCGCCGACGTCCCTGATCACACGGGCCGTGTGTTCAGTCGCGAGCTCATTGACGCGTTCTTTCTTAAGGTCCACCCAGCCGATCCAGTCTTCGCGGCCCGAAGCGACAACCTCGATCACAGAGTTCTTATTTGCATCCTTGCTCCGCCTGACGAACGGACCGCGGATCCGGCGGAGAATTGCCTACGGGCCCTCATCAGAGTTCACCATCTCGAGGACGATGAGCTGTGCGATCATGTCAACCTTCATTACCGGCGTATAGATCGGCTCATCGATGACCGAATTGAGACGAGAATGCGCCTCAAGGATCGGATTCCCCGCTGCGGAGATCCCCCGAAGGTGGCCGCTCATAGCCTTGGGACGGTCGAATAGACTCGTTCGCCGGTACAGGAACAACCCTTGAGGCTTGCGCTCGAGCTGGAGTGAGATCGATCGGATTCGAAAAGGATGCCGCTTATTTACCTCTTATCGAACAGCGACTGAGCCACCTAGCTCGATAGAACGGCGACACTTAGGACCCGAGGCAAGGTCTCTGACCCAAAGGGTATTTCCGCCGTTTCAGGTGCCGAATCACTGTGCAAAATACAGCTAGGTAGCTGCGTAGGTAGCTGGATCGAACCGAGAGAAACGTGGCGAGTCAAATTTAGCCCTGACCACCACTAACAGTAGGGCGGCCGGGACTTGAACCCGGGACCGACGGATCCGGTCGGAGTGATACTCGCGTTCGCGATCGACTGGAGCAATATAGATTGATGTCGTTTCGATCAGGGTTTCTTGTTCTTGCTGGGTTTCATTTTATCGCCAGGTCTCGATTGGTCTGGGCCGATCTGGAGTCGATAAACGGTGAATAAACGTGAGCGCATCAAGTCGTCAACAACGCTTTCACAGTAGGTCGGGGCCTCGGATCCCCCAGCGTCAGGATCGTCGCAGTCGGCCAGTGCGCTGGCGTAGACCGCTCGGCGGCGCGACAATATGCAGCCGTCTGGATGACCGCCGAGGAGCTTGGCGTGATCTTGTCTAGTGCTCCGTACTCATTCCGTCGTCAACTCCGCCCGACGGTATGCCGAGCACCTTCAGTTGGGCCCGATATTGTTCTGCGGTCACATCGCCGGCGGCGAAGCGCTCGTCCAGAATCTGACGAGCCTTGCTCGGCTGCACGACTCCTGCACGGGGCAATTGTGCCACCTGCTGGTCGTTGCGCTGTGTCGAGGCGCCGGTAGATCGGACTGCCCAAATGATCAGTAGAACTATGCCAGCGATGACCAGGATTCCAAACGGCCAACCCCACGCCATGTTCATTCCGTTGCCCCACATCATTTTGTCTCCTTCGTTTGGTTGGTTTCGATTGCTTGGGAATTGCTTGGGATCCTTCTGGACCCGTCGCCGTCAGGTCACGATGAGTTCCCGGTACATCCCGGCGGCGTAGTGGCCCGGCAAGTTGCAGACGACTTCGTAGCGTCCCGGTGCGAGGTCGAGGGTCACCCAGCCGGCGCTGCCCGGTGCGATACCGGCACCTTCACCGGCGTTGCAGGTGGCCGAGGCCTCGCCAAGGCTGGCGGTTTCGTCGACTCTGTACTCGCCGGAGATCGACCGGCTGCCCGCGACTTGCGAAGCCGCGAGCGGAAGTATGACGAGCTCGTGGCTGATGCTGCCGTCGTTGATGGCGAGGAAGGAGACGGTTCCTGAACTGACGCTGGACCGGTCGAGGCTCAGATTCATGGCCCCGCGGGGCATGATTCCGTTCCCGTTGTTGCCGCCCATCATCCCGTTGTTGCCGCCCATCATGGAACCGCCCATGTTCCGCAGCGATACGTTCACGACGGTGCCAGCAAGCTGCGGTGTTGTGCAGGATGATCCGCCCGCCGTACCAAAATCCGGCGTTCCCCCGTTCATGGCGCTCACGGCACCGACGGACATCCCGGTGAGACCGACGATCGTTGCGACCGCGCCGGCAATCGCTGTGGCGATGAGTGTGTTCCTGCTCATGATGTTTCTCCTCCAACGAGTGGGTTGATGTTCCCCACTCTGCGCGTCCGGTGTGCAGATCAACTGGCGTGCGTGTGGAGATGGTGTGGAGGTTTGCGGAGACGGAGCCTTCGCCCGAATGCCGCGCGTTAGGGTGAGGTATGCCCACCGTGCTGGTCGTCGAGGACGAGCATGACATCCGCGACATCCTCCGCCGTTACCTCGAACGAGCCGGATTCGCGGTGCTCACGGCCATGTCCGGTGCGGAGGCACTGCGCCTCCTGTCCGCGTGCGAGCTGGTGCTCCTCGATCTGGGCCTTCCCGATATCGACGGAACCGACATCCTCCGGGAAATCCACGCTCTCGGGTCCCTCCCGGTGATCGTGCTCACGGCGCGCAGCACGACGGAGGACCGCATCCAGGGGCTGGAGCTCGGCGCGGACGACTACGTGACGAAGCCGTTCAGCCCGCACGAAGTCGTGCTGCGCGTGCAGGCCGTGTTGCACCGGTATGGCGGTTCGTCGACCACGACGGGGCCGGCAAGCTACGGCGGTCACCGGTTGCGCATCGATGACAGTGCCCACCAGGCGTGGCTCGACGGCGCCGCGCTCGACCTGACTCCCACCGAATGGGGACTCCTCGCGGCGGTATCGACCGCTCCTGGGCGGGTCTACTCGCGGTATGAGCTGGTGAACCGCGTGCGCGGCTACGAATACGCCGGGTACGAGCGCACTATTGATTCCCATATCAAGAATCTTCGCCACAAGCTCGGGCCGGGCGGTGCCGACATCATCGAGACGGTCCTCGGTGTCGGCTATCGTCTTTCGCTCCGTCAGGACGACCTCTCATGAGGATCCTGAGCCTCGGCTCGCTGGGACGCCGGCTCCTGCTCGCGTTCGCGCTCGTGGCCGTGTCGTCGGTGCTCGTACTCAGCGTCGCCGCCCTGGTCGGCGTGGATCGGGGCGTGCACGTCACGCAGCAGGCCGACCGCCAGCAGATCGCGGACTCCGCGGCCGCAGCAGCCGCCGATGCTTATCTATCGGCCGGAGACTGGGCGACAGCGGACCTCGGCCGCACCCGCGCAATCGGTGATGCCGCATCCGCCGGTCTTACGGTGGTGGACATGACGGGTACGCCGATCCAGTCGAGCGGTGGAATGATGGGCGGCAGCGCCGACGGGCAGGGCATGGGGATGGGGTCGGCGATGGGCCAGACCGTGGCCTCGGCACCGGTCATGGTCGACGGCGCCCAGGTCGGCACGGTTCGGATGACGTTCGGCATGATGGCCGGGACTACCGTGTTCGACGTCACCTGGTCATGGATCGCCGTCGCCGCCGTCGTCGCCCTCGTGATCGCGCTCGGCGCGAGCTGGTTTGTCACTCGACTGCTCGTGCGCCCGATCCGGGCCATGACGGATGCCGCCCGGTCGTTCACGACCGGTGACCGGCAGGCTCGGGCCACCGGGCCGGCTCCGGGTGAGCTCGGCGAGCTGGCCTCCGCGTTCAATGGCATGGCCGACGCGGTCGTCCGCTCCGATCGTGATCGGCGCACTCTCACCGCGGATGTGGCCCATGAGTTGCGCACTCCGCTCGCGGCCCTGCAGGCCGGGCTCGAAGAACTGCGCGACGGCCTCGTGGAGCCGACACCCGAAAGCCTCGCGGGGCTGCATGACCAGTCGCTTCGGCTGGGACGCATCGTCGCGGACCTGGCCGAACTGTCGGCCGTCGAGACGGCAGGACTCTCACTGCACCTGGCCACCGTCGACCTCGCCCATGTCGCCCGCGACGCTCTGGCCGAATGGGAGCCGCGGCTGCGGGCTGCCGGCCTCACTGTCACCCCGGAGCCGTCCGGTTCGGCCTGGGTGCGTGCAGACGCCGACCGGTTGCACCAGGCCGTCGGCAACCTTCTTGCCAACACCGCCCGGTACTGCCGGCCGGGCGATTGCGTGACCGTAGCCGTGGCGATCGACGACGGCCGGGCGGTACTGGCTGTCGGCGATACCGGCCCCGGCATCGCCGCCGACGAGCTCCCGCGCATCTTCGACCGGCTCTGGCGCGGTCGGGACTCGGCACACGTGTCCGGGTCGGGTATCGGCCTCGCCCTGGTCCGCGAACTCGTCACCGGACACGGTGGCACCGTCGATGCGACATCCGTGCCGGGAACGGGGACGACGATCACCATTCGGCTGCCAGGAACGGCCCGACCGCTCTGACTCCGGTCAGTCGCGTGTGACCTCGATGTCTCGTGGCAGGCGAAGGCGCTTCAGCATCAGCGCGTTGACGGCGACGATCACACTGGAGCCGGACATCGAGAGCGCCGCGATCTCGGGGCTGAGCCGGATTCCGAAGGCGGGGAAGAAAACGCCAGCCGCGATCGGCAGGGCGATGGCGTTGTACCCGATCGCCCAGCCGAGGTTCTGCCGCATCTTCCGAACGGTTCCCTTTCCGATGCGCAGCGCGACCGGGACGTCCAACGGATCTGACCGCATCAGCACGACGTCCGCCGTCTCGATGGCGACGTCGGTGCCTGCCCCGATGGCGATCCCCAGATCGGCCCGTGCCAGCGCCGGGGCGTCATTGACACCGTCGCCGACCATGGCCACCCTCTTGCCTGCAACCTGGAGCTCCGTGATCTTCGCGGACTTATCTTCGGGTAGGACCTCCGCGATCACGGTATCGATCCCGAGCTGGGAGGCGATGCGTGCGGCGGTGGCTTCGTTGTCTCCGGTAAGCATGACGACCTGGATTCCCGCGTCATGCATGGCCGCGACGGCTGCCGCCGCAGTCGGGCGCACAGCATCTGCCAAAGCCACGACTCCGGCCACTTTACCGTCCACGGCCAGCAGGACCGCGGTGCGCCCGGTCGACGCCAGGGCCTCACGCTGCGCGGTCGCCGGTTGGATATCGACGCCTTGGGCGAGCATTAATTTGCGGTTGCCGACCAGCACGCGGTGCCCACTCACGGTGGCGCCGGCCCCGTGCCCGGGTACGTTGTCGAAGTCGACGGCGTCGCCTACGGTCACACCCCGACCAGCGGCGAAGCTGACCACCGCAGCGGCAAGCGGATGTTCCGACTCGCGCTCCACAGCGGCAACGAGTCCGAGCAGCTCGTCTTCGTCCATGCCGATTGCGACGAAGTCAGTGACTTCCGGCGTGCCCTGGGTGAGGGTGCCGGTCTTGTCCATCACGACGGTGTCGATCCGTGCGGCCGTTTCGAGCGCCGTCGCGGTCTTGAACAAGACGCCGCGCTTGGCGCCCAGTCCCGTCCCGACCATGATCGCCGTCGGGGTCGCCAGCCCGAGCGCATCCGGGCACGTGACGACGACAACGGTGATCGCGAACAGCATCGCCGCCGGCACGGTTGCGCCCGCCAGCAGCCACACTGCCAGGGTCACGATTCCGCCGATCAGCGCCACCAGTACCAGCCAGAACGCCGCCCGGTCGGCCAATCGCTGCCCGGGAGCCTTGGAATTCTGCGCCTCCTGCACAAGCGCGACGATCTGGGCCAGTGCGGTGTCCGCGCCCACCTTCGTAGCCCGGACCCGGAGGGTGCCCGTGGTGTTCAC
>NZ_JALGAR010000010.1:0-77797 GCF_022760445.1 Cryobacterium zhongshanensis
CAAGGATCGGACGCACCCGGCTTCAGGCCACACCGTAACCGGCTTAGTGGCTGTCGCTCCGAGGCAACTTGTCTAACCTAACCTCCCCCGCGGTCCCTGTCAAATCGGCCGGAACCCGGTCTCAGACACGAAAAACGCGTCCGAAATAGGATTCTTACCAACCCGATGAAACATGCGGAAGGAAGACTTTCAAGCCTACGCCTGTTGCATCTGAATCAATGATTCAGAGTGTATAAAAGCGTAAAACTTCGGTCCCACGTGAGGCCGGAAAGCACTGCGGCTTTTCCGCACCTTTGGGGTACGTGAAGACATTACGTGCCCCCGCCCACCCCGTCAAAACCCATGCACCCCCGGGCGTGTCACCACCCCCACAACGCCCGCGCCCAGCATCCGCCCACCCCCACCAACACCCCGCCCACACCCCGCGAGAGTACACTTTTGGCCCCTAAAACGGAGTCTTAAGGGCCAAAAGTCCGCTCTCGCGGAACAGTACACCGCGGGTCGGGACCCACGGGGCGGGGACGGGCGGGCGGGGCTACTGGACGAAGATGCCGGCGAGGGTCTTCTTGCCGCGGCGGAGCACGGCGACACCACCGGGGAGCACGGCTCCCTCGATAGTCTGGTCCTCACTGAGGACCTTGACGTTGTTCAGGTACACCCCGCCCTGGTTGATCGCGCGGCGGGCCTCGCTCAGGCTCGTCGTGAGTCCGGTGTCCACGAGCAACTGCATCACCGGCGCGCGCGGGGCGGTCGTCGTGTTGGGGAGTTCACGCAGGGCGGCCTCGAGGGTCGCCTCGTCGAGGTCGGCGAGGTCACCCTGGCCGAAGAGGGCCTGCGCGGCGTGGATGGCAGCATCCGTCGCCGCCCGCCCGTGCACGAGGCTCGTCACCGAGACGGCGAGGGTGCGCTGGGCGAGCCGCTTGAACGGTTCGGTCGCGACCGATTCCTCGAGCCCTTCGATCTCGGCGCGCGTCAGGAACGTGAAGATCTTGAGGCGCAGGATCACATCGGCATCGTCGGTGTTGAGCCAGAACTGGTAGAAGGCGTAAGGGCTCGTCAGGGTGGGGTCGAGCCAGACGGCGTTGCCCTCGCTCTTACCGAACTTGGTGCCGTCGCTGTTCGTGATCAGCGGGGTGCCGATCGCGTGCACACTCGCGCCCTCCGCCTTACGGATCAGGTCTGTGCCGCTCGTGAGGTTGCCCCACTGGTCACTGCCCCCGGTCTGCAGCACGCAGCCGTGCGCGCGGAAGAGTTCGAGGAAGTCGAGGCCCTGGAGCACCTGGTAGCTGAACTCGGTGTAGCTGATGCCGGCGTCGGAGTTGAGCCGGGCGCTCACGGCATCCTTCTTGAGCATCGTGCCGACCCGGAAGTATTTGCCGATGTCGCGCAGGAAGTCGATCGCGCTGAGCGGACCGGTCCAGTCGAGGTTGTTCACGAGGGTGACGGGGTTGTCGCCCTCTGCGCTCAGGAAGCGCGAAACCTGCGCCTGCAGGTAACCGACCCAGGTGCTCACGGTGTCCTTGGTGTTCAGCACTCGTTCCGCGGTGGGCCGTGGGTCGCCGATCAGGCCGGTGGACCCGCCGACGAGGCCGAGCGGCCGGTGGCCGGCGAGCTGCAGGCGGCGCATCAGCAGGAGCTGGACGAGGTTGCCGAGATGCAGGCTCGGCGCGGTCGGGTCGAATCCGCAATAGAAGGTGATCGGCTCCCCCGCGAGCAGTGTGCGCAACTCGGTCTCGTCGGTCGACACCTGCACAAGGCCACGCCAGGAGATCTCCTCCCAGACATTCTCGAAGGTGACGTCGTTGGACTGCTGCTTGAGGATCGCTGGATCTGACACGCAGCCCAGATTACCAGCGCGGCAGTGCCGGGCCGGGAGGACAGGCCTGAACCTTCATCGTAAAGAATTAAGTCTGTACCATGAATAGGAACCTATTTAGTGTGTAGGCTTACTTTATGCGCGCGACTCCGCACGCTGCACCGCAACCGGCCGGGAGGCACGCTCATGTTCGTGATCACCGCAGACCAGATCGACAGCCGCCACGACCGGGACCGGGCCGGCGAGATGATCGCCCGCCTCGCCGCCGACTTCGGCCCCGCCTTCGTGCTGCCCCCCGACCAGACCTCCGGAGACGAGATCCAGGTGCTGCTCACCGACGCGGCGGCCGCGCTCGACGTCGTGTTCGCCCTGCACCGGTCCGGGCACTGGAGCATCGGCCTGGGCATCGGCCCGGTCCGGGAGCCGCTCCCCCACGCCACTCGGCAGGCCTCCGGCGCGGCATTCATCGCCGCGCGGGCCGCCGTGACCCGGGCCAAGAAAGCGGATGCCCGCTTCGCCCTCGACGCGGACGGCTCCGGGACCACGGTAGCCGGGGCATCCGCCGGCCGGTCGAACCCAGGGGCACCTGCGGACTCCGCACCCGAAGTACCGGCACCCGGTTCGTCCGCGGGCGAGCCGATTCTCGCTGGCGCCGAGGTCGAGGCCCTCATCGCGACCGTGCTCCTGCTCCGCCAGCGCCGGTCGCCGGAGGGCTGGGCGGCGGTCGACCTGCTGCGCGACGGCCTGAGCCAGGTCGAGATCGCCGGCCGGCTCGGGATCACGCCCGCGGCGGTGAGCCAGCGGATCAAGTCCTCGCTCTGGAGGGTCGAAGAGGCCGCGCACCCCGCACTGGTTAGGCTCATGGAAGACCTCGAGCAGACTTCGACAGAAACGGACACCGCCGGATCATGATCCAGTCCTTCCAGATCCTCGCCACGCTGTACTGGCTGTTGCTGTTGCTCGTGACCATCGGCTCGCTTGTCTGCGCCGTGATTGCATTCCGGTGGCGGAAACAGAGCTTCGCGATCATCTCGGCGGGCGCCCTCGCCGCGGCCCTCCTGATCGCGGCGGCCCCCGCGCCCGGTGGCAGCGACACCTTCGGCGTCATGCTCGGCCTGATCGCCCTCGCCCTCGCCGTCGTCGGCGGCGGTCCGATGGCCCTGCTCGCGCTCGACTTCGCCACCCATGATTCCGCGCGGCCCGGCCAGCACGGCGGAATCCTCGTCGACGACGGCACGACTCCGGTAGCCCCCGGCGTGACCGGCGCCGTGCACGAGGTGCTCCGCGGCGGCCTGATGATCGGCATCCTCGAACGCCTTGCGGTCGCAGGCGCGATCCTCGCCGGGTTCCCCGAGGCGATCGCGGTCGTCGTCGCCATCAAGGGCGTCGGCCGGTTCACCGAACTCACCGAGGCCGAAACCCGTGAGCGTTTCATCATCGGCACCTTCGCGAGCCTGATCTGGGCGTGCGCGTGCGCCGCCCTCGTCAAGATCGCGACCAGCTAGGCCCCCGCTCCCGTCGCTCGCGCCTCACCCGCACCGGCACGCCCTGCAGATGTCGGGGTCGGCCCGGGCATCCGTGGCTAACTCAGGAGAATCGTCCGGCTCGCGAAAATCAGCCGCACTCGTCCGCGGGCGGGCGACTGCCCGGTGGGCTGATCTCCTGAATTCGACACCGGGAGAACGCGCGACCGGCCGTGTGTGCAGGCAGAATTCCTGAGCCAGTCCCCGCGAGCCGGCATGACCGCCCAGGGCGTGGCTAACTCAGGAGAATCTTCGGGCTCGCGAGCACCGGCCGCACTCGTCCGCGGGCCGACGACCGCCCGGCGGCTAGATTTCCTGAGTTACCCCCCGGGGGCGCGCGTGACCGCCGTTGGCGCAGGCAGAATTCCTGAGCCAGCCCCCGCGAGCCGGCATGACCGCCCAGGGCGTGGCTAACTCAGGAGAATCTTCGGGCTCGCGAGCACCGGCCGCACTGGTTCGCGGGCCGACGACCGCCCGGTGGGAAGATTTCCTGAGTTAGCCCCCTCGGGGCGCGTGACCGCCGCGGGGCGGGCGAGTCAGAGTCGGACCGGGCCGGGGCCGGGCGGCGCGAGGTGCGGATGCCGCCGGTAGGGCGAGACGGTCGGGTCGCCCGGGATCCAGAATCGCCAGGGGAATTCCGCTCCCCCGCCGGGACCGCTGACACCGGTGCGCGGCCCGGTATGTACTGCCGGCACCGGAACGGCGGGCAGGGTCAGGTCGAACGGCGGGACGGCGAGATCGGCACCGTCGTCGTCGAGCCCGATCCCGAGGGCGATCGTGAGTCGAGCCGGTCCCCGCGCCAGGTCGGTGTCGGTCTTCGAGGTCGTGCGGCGCGACCGGGCTTCGGCCAGTCCGTCGACGATTTCGCCGCCGCGGAGCAGGAGCGCTGACGCGGAGCCCTCCGGGGAACAGACGATGTTGGCGCAGACGTGCATTCCATAGCTGAAATACGCGTAGAGGTGCCCGGGCGGGCCGTACATGGTCGCGTTACGCCGGGTGCGACCGCGGAAGGCGTGCGAGCCCGGGTCTGCTCCGTCGCCGAGGTACGCCTCGACCTCGGTGATCCGCAGCGCGACCCCGCCGTGGCGGAGCACAGCACCGAGGAGCAGCGGCGCGAGTTCGACCGACGGCCGCGCGAGCAGGTCCCGGTCGAGGGTCACCGGCGGCGCCCATCACGATGCGGGTCCCGGTCGACGCCCACGGGGATTGCCCGCTAGAGCTTGAGTGCCGACGCGAGCACGCGGACCCGGGCGACGAGCACGGCCCGCTGCTCGGCGACGCGAACCGGGGCGGTGCCGCCCTGGCCGTCGCGACCCTCGACCGACCCGTGGATGCTCAGCACGCTGCGCACCTCCGGGGTGAGATGCGGCGAGATCGCAAGAAGCGCGGAATCCTCCACCTCGTGCAGTTCGAGTTCGTTCTGCTCGGCGTACTTGACGAGCAACCCGGTGATCTCGTGCGCGTCGCGGAACGACACCCGCTGCTTGACAAGCCATTCGGCGACATCCGTGGCCAGGGAGTAACCGGCGGGGGCGAGTTCCGCCATCCGCTCGGTGTGGAAGGTCAGGGTCGCGATCATGCCGGCGAAGGCGGGCAGGAGCACCTCGAGGGTGTCGATCGAGTCGAAGACGGGTTCCTTGTCCTCCTGCAGGTCGCGGTTGTACGCGAGCGGAAGGCCCTTGAGGGTCGTGAGCAGGCCGGTGAGGTTGCCGATCATGCGACCGGACTTGCCCCGGGCGAGTTCGGCGATGTCGGGGTTCTTCTTCTGCGGCATGATCGAGGACCCGGTGGAGTACGAGTCGTCGAGGGTGACGAAACCGAACTCGCGGGTGTTCCAGAGGATGATCTCCTCGGCGAGGCGGGAAATGTCGATGCCGATCTGCGCGGTGATGTACGCGAACTCGGCGACGAGGTCGCGGCTCGCGGTGCCGTCGATCGAGTTCTCGACCACGTGGCCGAAGCCGAGGTCGGTCGCGACGAGCCGGGCGTCGAGGCCGAGGGTGTTCCCGGCGAGGGCGCCGGAACCGTACGGCGAGTAGTCGGCGCGCTTGCCCCAGTCGGTGAAGCGTTCGAGGTCGCGCACGAGCGGCCAGCAGTGCGCGAAGAGGTGGTGCGCCAGTAGGACCGGCTGGGCATGCTGCAGGTGGGTGCGCCCGGGCATGATCGCGGTCTCGTTGGCCTCCGCCTGGGCGGCGAGGGCGTCGATCACCGTGATCAGGTGCGCGGAGATGCTCGCTGCCTTGTCGCGGAGCAGCATCCGGATCAGGGTCGCGACCTGGTCGTTCCGGCTGCGCCCGGCGCGGAGCTTGCCGCCGAGCGGGGCACCGACGATGTCGATCAGGCCGCGTTCGAGGGCGGAGTGCACGTCCTCGTCGCTCTCGGCAGGCTGGAAGCTCCCGTCGGTGATGGCAGCGTCGAGCGTGTCGAGCCCGGCGATCATGGCGGCGAGTTCTTCGGCGCTCAGGTAGCCCGCGGCGGCCAGGGCGCGGGCGTGAGCCCGGGAACCCCGGATGTCGTAGGGCGCGAGCGGCCAGTCGAACTGGGTCGACTTGCTCAACCGGGCGAGCTCGGGGCTCGGTCCCCCAGCGAAGCGACCACCCCAGAGGGCGCCCGCTTCACCGGCGCGGTTGACCGGAGAATCGCCTGTCATGCTCCGGACCCTACTTGCCGGCCAGGTCGCGGCGTGCGGAGATCTTGCTCGGCAGCGACCACAACTCGATGAAGCCCTTGGCCATGGACTGGTCGAAGGTGTCGCCGGTGTCGTAGGTGGCGAGGTTGAAGTCGTAGAGGCTCTGCGGGCTCGTGCGGCCGGTGACGACCGCGCTGCCGGCGTGCAGCTTCAAGCGGATGTCGCCGGTCACGTACTTCTGCGTCTCGTCGATGAACACGTCGAGGGCACGCTTGAGGCCGGAGAACCAGAGCCCGTCGTAGACGAGTTCGGCCCACTTGGCTTCGACGCCGCGCTTGTAGCGGGCGAGGTCGCGCTCGATCGTCATGTTCTCGAGCTCTTCGTGCGCGGCGATGAGGGCGATGCCGGCGGGGGCCTCGTAGACCTCGCGGCTCTTGATGCCGACGAGACGGTCCTCGACCATGTCGATCCGGCCGACGCCCTGGTCTCCGGCGAGCTTGTTCATGATCTCGATGGCCTGCAGCGGGGTGACCGGCTTGCCGTCGATCGCCACGGGCACGCCCTGGTCGAAGCGGATGACGACCTCGGTCGCGTCGCGCGTGACCGTCGGGTCCTGGGTGTACGTGTAGAGGTCTTCGATCGGGGCGTTCCACGGGTCTTCGAGGAAGCCGGTCTCGACCGCGCGGCCGTAGACGTTCTGGTCGATCGAGTACGGGCTCTTCGCGGACTGCTTGATCGGCAGGTTGTGCTCGGCGGCGTAGATGATGGCCTTGTCGCGGGTCAGCGCGAAGTCACGGACCGGGGCGAGGGAGATCAGGTCGGGAGCGAGCGCGGCGACGGCGGCCTCGAACCGGACCTGGTCATTGCCCTTGCCGGTGCAGCCGTGGGCGACGCTGTCGGCGCCGAGCGCCTTCGCGGTCGAGGCGAGGTACTTGGCGATCAGCGGGCGGCTGAGCGCGGAGACGAGCGGGTAGCGCTTCTGGTACAGCGCGTTGGCCTTGAGAGCCGGGACGATGTAGTCGTTGGCGAATTCGTCCTTCGCGTCGACGACGATGGCCTCGACCGCGCCGCAGTCGAGCGCACGCTGGCGGATGGCTTCCATGTCTTCGCCGTCCTGTCCGACGTCGATGGCGAGGGCTACGACCTCCTTGCCGGTCGCATCCTTCAGCCAGCCAATGCCGACCGAGGTATCCAGTCCACCGGAATATGCGAGCACAACACGTTCAGCCATGGTTCTCCCTCTAAATATCTACTAAGTCTCAGTTTACGGGTTGGTGTTGTGGCCGAGCAGCCAGACCAGCAGCGCCTTCTGCGCGTGCAGGCGGTTCTCGGCCTCATCCCAGATGATGCTCTGCGGGCCGTCGATGACATCCGCGGTGACCTCGTAGCCGCGGTCGGCGGGGAGGCAGTGCATGAACAGCGCATCGGGCTTGGCGCGAGCGAGCAGCGCGCTGTCGACGCGGTATGAGCCGAGCGAGGCGACGCGTGCGGCCTTCTCCTCCTCGAAACCCATCGACACCCAGGTGTCCGTGACGACGACGTCGACACCGGTGACCGCTTCCGCGGGGTCGGTGTAGAGCGCGATCGAACCGCCGGTCGTCGCGGCGATCGCCTCGGCATCCGCCAGCACCTGCGGCTGCGGCGTGTAGCCGGCCGGGGAGGCGATGCGGATGTGCATGCCCGCCGTCGCGCCGGCGAGGAGGTACGAGTGCGCCATGTTGCAGGCGCCGTCGCCGAGGAAGGTGAGAGTGAGGCCGGCGAGCTCGCCGCGGTGTTCGCGGATGGTGAGCAGGTCGGCGAGGAGCTGGCACGGGTGGAAGTCGTCGGAGAGCGCGTTGACGACGGGCACGGTGGTGCCGAGGGACATCTCCTCGAGGCCGGCCTGGCCGTAGGTGCGCCAGACGATCGCGGCGACCTGGCGTTCGAGCACGCGGGCGGTGTCGGCGGCCGTCTCCTTGCCGCCGAGCTGGCTGTTGGCAGTGCTGATGATCAGCGGGCTGCCTCCCAGGTCGGCGATGCCGACGGCGAAGGACACCCGGGTGCGGGTGGATGACTTGTCGAAGATCACGGCGACGGTCTGGGGGCCGGCGAGGGGCTTCGCCTGGAACCTGTCGCGCTTGAGCACCAGGGCCAGGTCGAGGATCTCGGCTTGTTCGGCCGGGGAGATGTCGTCGTCGCGCAGGAAATGGCGGGTCACGGGGTCACTTTCGCTGGAATGGGGGATTCTTCAGCCTAGAGGCTGGCCAGGGCGAGCCCGAATCGGCGCCCGAATTCGGCCAGTTCGGTGTCGCCGACGATGAGCGGCGGCGCGAGCCGGAGGGTGGACTCGTTGGCGGCGTTGACGATGAGGCCGGCGTCGAGGGCCGCGTCGGCGAGCTTCAGGGCGACGGGCTCGGCCAGGCCGATGCCGAGGAGCAGGCCGCGGCCGCGGACCTCGAGGATGTGCGGGGAGTCGAATCCGAGGATCAGCTCGCGAAGCTGCTCGCCGCGCCGGGCGGCGTTGGCGACGAGGCCGTCCCGCTCGATGATGCCGAGCACGGTGTTCGCGGTCGTGGTCGCGAGCGGGTTTCCGCCGAAGGTCGAGCCGTGCTGGCCGCGCTGGAAGAGCTCGGAGGCCGCACCGAAGGTGACGAGGGCGCCGATCGGCACGCCGCCGCCGATGCCCTTCGCGATCGAGATCGCATCGGGCAGGATGCCGTCGTGCTGGTACGCGAACCAGTCTCCGGTGCGTCCGGCACCGGTCTGGACCTCGTCGAGGATGAGCAGCACCCCGTGCCGGGTGCAGAGCTCGCGGGCACGTCGCAGGAAACCGTCCGGCAGGTCGATGACACCGGCCTCCCCCTGCACGGGCTCGAGGAAGAGGGCGGCGACGGTGTCGTCGATCGCGGTCTCGAGGGCCTCGAAGGTCGCGTGGATGTGCTCGACGCCGCCGGGAACCGGCAGGAACGGGGCCCGCATCGCGGGCTTGCCGGACAGGGCGAGCGCGCCCATGGTGCGGCCGTGGAAGGACTCGTGCAACGAGAGGATGCGGGTGCGCGGCCGGGCGGGATCGCTCCCGATGTTGAGGCGGGCGAGTTTGAACGCGGCCTCGTTGGCCTCGGCGCCCGAGTTGCAGAAGTATACCCGGCCGGCCGGCCCGGCGCCGGTGATGCGCTTGAGCCGTTCGGCGAGTTCGATCTGGGACGGGGACGCGAAGTAGTTGGAGATGTGCGCGAGGGTACCGACCTGGGCGGAGACGGCGGCGACCATCTCGGGGTGGGCGTGCCCGAGGGAGTTGACGGCGATGCCCGCGAGGAAGTCGAGGTATTCGGTGCCGTTCTCGTCCCAGACGTAGCAGCCGGCGCCGCGGACGAGCATCGCGCGCGGCGGCGCGAAGGTGAGCATCATCGCCGCGGTGTATCGGTCCCGCCAGCCCGCGCTGCGTGCCGCGAGCATGGCCGCGTCGGTCGTGCCCGCGTAGGTTGCCGGTGAGTCGGTGATCGTTTCGCCTGTCATTCTCAAATCCGTTGTGTCGATGTTGTGGTGCGGTGTGGTGCGGGCTTTACTTGGCCCGGGGTACGACTTCGGTGCCGATGCCGCTTCCGGTGAAGACCTCGAGCAGGATCGAGTGCGGCACGCGTCCGTCGATGATGGCCGCCTTGGCGACGCCGCCGTCGACGGCGTCGAGGCAGGCGGTCATCTTGGGGATCATCCCGGATTCGAGGTCTGGCAGCAGGGCGCGGAGTTCCGGAACCTCGATGATCGAGACGAGGGAGTCCCGGTTCGGCCAGTCGCTGTAGAGCCCGGCGACATCGGTGAGGATCACGAGCTTCTCGGCCCCGAGCGCGATGGCCAGTGCCGCGGCGGCGGCGTCGGCGTTGATGTTCAGGGACTGGCCCGGGACATCCGTGTCGGGGGCGATCGAGGAGATCACCGGGATGCGGCCGGCGTCGAGCTGCGCGTGCACGGCCTCGGGGTCGACGCCGATCACGTCGCCGACGAGGCCGAGGTCGACCTCGACGCCGTCGATCACGGTGCCGCGGCGGCGGCCCTGGAAGAGGCCGGCGTCCTCGCCGGACAGGCCGGCCGCGAGCGGGCCGTGCTCGTTGATGTGGCTGACGAGTTCGCGGTTGATCTGGCCGGTGAGCACCATCCGCACGACGTCCATGGCCTCGGGGGTCGTCACGCGGTAGCCGCCGCGGAACTCGCTCTGGATGCCGAGGCGTTCGAGCATGGCCGAGATCTGCGGGCCGCCGCCGTGAACGACGACGGGGCGGAGGCCGGCGTAGCGGAGGTAGACCATGTCCTCGGCGAAGCTGCGCTGCAAGGCCTCGCTGACCATGGCGTTGCCGCCGAACTTGACGACGATGATCTTGTCGTGGAAATGCTTGAGCCAGGGCAGCGACTCGATCAGGGTCTCGGCCTTGACCGCGGCCTCGGCCCGGGTGTTCGTCTCGTTCTCGGTCACGACCGGGTTGCGGTCGTCGGTGGACGGGTCCGCCGGGTCGGTGTCCGCATGCGTGCCTGCGCCCGCGTGCGTTCCCGAACCGGTGTCCGCGAGCGGATGCCGATGCGAGCCCTTGCCGTGCGTGTGCCGGGTCAACTCGAGTACGCGCTGTTCTCTTCGACGTAGGCGTGCGTGAGGTCGTTGGTCCAGATCGTCGCTTCCGCGTCCCCCGCGTGCAGGGTGATCAGCACCGTGACGGACCGGGGGGTGAGGTCGACGAGTTCGCGGGGCTGGTCCGGCTCCCCCGCCGTGCACACCTGAACCCCGTTGATCGTGACGTCGATGTTGTACGGGTCGAAGGCGGCATCCGTCGTGCCGACGGCGGCGAGCACGCGGCCCCAGTTCGGGTCGTTGCCGAAGATGGCGGTTTTGAACAGGTTGCTGCGGGACACCGCGCGCGCGACGGTGACGGCGTCGGCCTCGGTCTCGGCAGCGCGCACCGTGATGGCGACGTCGTGGGCGCTGCCCTCGGCGTCGGCCTGGAGCTGCAGGGTGAGGTCCTGGCAGATCGCGGTGAGTGCCGCGGCGAATTCGGCTTCGTCCGGTGCGATGCCGCTCGCGCCGGAGCCGAGCAGGCTGACCGTGTCGTTGGTCGACATACAGCCGTCGGAGTCGAGGCGGTCGAAGGTGATCCGGGTGGCCGTCCGGAGTGCGGTGTCGAGCTGCGCGGAGTCGAGGACGGCATCGGTCGTGATCACGACCAGCATCGTCGCAAGTCCCGGTGCGAGCATGCCGGCGCCCTTGGCCATGCCGCCGATCGACCAGCCGGCCGGCGCGGTCACGGCGGACTGCTTCGGGGTGGTGTCGGTCGTCATGATGGCCCGGGCCGCGGAGAGGCCGGCCTCTGCGGAGGTGGAATCGTCCTTCTGCAGGGCGAGGGTGGCGTCCCAGATGCCGGCGGTGATCTTGTCCAGGTCGAGCTGTTCGCCGATCAGGCCGGTGGAGCAGACGATGACCTCGCCGGCCGAGACGCCGAGGCGGTCACCGACGGCCTCCGCGGTCGCGTGGGTGGTCTGGAAGCCGATGCTGCCGGTGTAGCAGTTCGCGCCTCCGGAGTTGAGCACGATCGCGCGGACACTGCCGCCGCGCATGACCTGCTGGCTCCAGATCACCGGGTTCGCCTTGCAGCGATTGCTCGTGAACACCGTTGCGGCGCTCGAGAGCGGGCCGAGGTTCTGCACCACGGCGAGGTCGAGTCCGCCGGAGTGCTTGAGGCCGGCGGTGACGCCGGCTGCCGAGAATCCGGCGGGGGTTGTGACGCTCACGGCGCGACTCCATTCATGCTGAGGCCCAGGGTCTCGGGCAGCCCGAGGGCCAGGTTTGCGGATTGGATCGCGGCACCGGCGGTGCCCTTGGCGAGGTTGTCGACGGCGGTCACCGTGACGACGCGGCCGGCGGCCTCGTCGACGGCGAGGCCGATGAGTGCCGTGTTGGCGCCGAGCACGTCGCTCGTGCGGGGGAAGTGCCCGGCCGGGAGCAGGTGCACGAACGGTTCGTCGGTGTATGCGCTCTCCCAGGCCGCGCGCACGGCGGCCGCGGAGGTGCCGGGCACGAGGCGCGCCGTCGCCGTCGCGAGGATGCCGCGGGACATCGGCACGATCACGGGTGTGAAGGAGATGGTCGGGTTCACGGCCCCCGCCCAGCGCAGGCTCTGCTGGATTTCGGGGATGTGCCGGTGGGTGCCGCCGACCGCGTACGGGTTGGCGGAGCCGAGCACCTCCGCGGCGAGGTTCGGGACCTTGAGGCTCTTGCCCGCACCCGAGGGTCCGACGGCGAGTACGGCGACGAGGTCGGCGGCCTCGATCACGCCGGCGTGGATACCGGGCGCGAGGGCCAGGGCGACCGTGCTGGCGTTGCAGCCGGGCGCGGCGATCCGGCGGGCGCCGATCAGGCGGGAGCGCTGCTTGCCGCCGCCGGGGATCGGCAGTTCGGGAACGCCGTAGGCCCAGGAGCCGAAGTAGTCGCCGCCGTAGAACGCGGCCCAGTCGCCGGCGTCTTCGAGCCGGTGGTCCGCGCCGCAGTCGATCACGAGCGTGTCGGGCGACAGCTCAGCGCTCAGGGCACCGGATGCGCCGTGCGGCAGGGCGAGGAAGACGACGTCGTGCCCGGCGAGGTTCGCGGCACTCGTGTCCACGAGAGTGAGGTGCGCGAGGCTGCGGAGGTGCGGTTGCACGTCGATCAGTCGCTGGCCCGCATTGCTGTGCGCGGTCACCGTGCGCACCTCGAATTCGGGGTGTCCGGCGAGCATTCGCAGCAATTCTCCGCCCGCGTAGCCGCTCGCGCCTGCAATTGCTACCGAAAAAGCCATGTGACAAACCTATCGCGCCACCCCGCGCCCCCGGGAATCCGGGCAGAATCGGGCCGGTTCCCGCCGGCATCCGCCCCCGGGCACCGAGACGCGCGCCAGCCGCGCACGCAAGAAAGTTGCGCGGCACCTCTGCCGCTTCGCGCCACCTCCGCCCGATCGCGCGCCAGTTTCGCCGTTACGCGCCACCTCTCCCCAATCGCGCGCCAGTTTCGCCGTTTCGCGCCAGGCATGCTTGGCGCGAAACGGCGCACGTGGCGCGCGCTGGGATCGGAGGGTCGCGGAGGGTCGAGCGGGATTGGGGCGGGGGTGGGTCGGGCTACTCGCGGAGGGTCGCGTCGAAGCGCGCGGCTGCGACGGCGACGCCGGCGAGCTTCGCGTCGCTCGCCTCCGCAGCGGTCAGGGTGCGGTCGGCGGCCCGGAATCGCAGCGCGAACGTCAGCGACTTGAGGCCGGGCTCGATGCCGGTGCCGCGGTAGTCGTCGACGAGTTCGATGTGGTCGAGCAGCGCACCGGCGCCTTCGGACACGGCGGCGAGCACCTCGGCGGCGGGCACCGCCGCGGAGACGACGAGCGACAGGTCCTGCGTCGCGGCGGGCATCGTCTTGATCGGCGCGGCGTGCAGGTCGGCGCCGGCCTGGGCGAAGACGTCGGAGAGGGTGATCTCGGCGACTCCGACCACGGCGGGCAGGTCGAACTCCGCGGCGACGGCGGGCAGCAGTTCGCCCGCGAAGCCGACACTCAGGTCCCCGGCGGGGGTGGCGACGAACAGTTCGGCGGTGCGGCCGGGGTGCATCGCCGGGTGCGCGCCCTGGCGCACGACGATCGGCACGCCGGTCGCGAGCGCGACCTGCTGCACGGCGGTCAGGGCGTCCTGCCAGCCGGCGGCGACGGGCGCCCGGCCCGGCTGGTGCCGCACGGTGTTCCCGGTCAGCACGACCGCGACCGAGAACGGCTGCGGCGGGATGCCCGCGTTGAGCTCGGCCTCGAGGGCTGTGCTCGGGCGCACGGCCCCGGCCGGCACGACGAGGCTGCCGTAGCGGATGCCCGCCACCGGTCGGAAGACGAGTCCCTGTTCGAAGACGGCGAGGTCGGTGATCCCGCGAGAACGGTTGCGGTGCGCGATCCGCAGCAGTCCCGGGATGATCGAGGTGCGCAGGAACGGCGCCTCGCCGTCGAGCGGGTTGGCGACGCGGATCTGGGGCACCTCGGCGACGGCGGGGACGCCGGCGGCGGCACCGGCGGCATCCGCCGACACGGCAGCGGTCGGCGCGAACAGGCGGTTGTCGGCCTCGGAGACGAACGGGTAGGCGAGCACCTCGGTGTGGCCGGTGGCGGCGAGGGTCTGCGCGACCGTGCGGCGCAGGCGCTGCACGAGAGTCAGGCCGCGGCCGGGCGGGGCGACCGGGAGCACGGAGGGGATGCTGTCGTAGCCGACGATCCGGGCGACCTCCTCGGCGAGGGTCCACTTGTCGGTGAGGTCGGGGCGCCAGGTCGGCGGGGTGACCGAGAGCCCGGTCGGGGTCTCGACGAGCTCTCCGCCGATCTCGGCGAGGGCGGAGCGCTCCTCCTCGACGGAGTAGGTGCGTCCGATGAGCCCGGAGATGAAGTCACGCGGGAGCTCGATCGCGACGGGCGGCACCGAGGAGTCGATCGCGGAGCCGAGGGAGTCGGCGGTCCCGCCGGCGAGGTCGACCAGCAACTGCACGACGCGGGCTGCCGCGATCGCGGCGACCTGCGGGTCCACCCCGCGTTCGAAGCGACGCGAGGCCTCGCTCGGGAGCTTGTGGCGGCGGGCGCTGCGGGCGATCGACACCGGGTCGAAGTTCGCGGCCTCGATGAGCACGTTCGTGGTGGTGGCGCCGATCTCGGTGCTGCGGCCGCCCATGACCCCGGCGAGGCCTATGGCACCGGACTCGTCGGTGATCAGGAGGTCTTCCGGGCTGAGGGCGCGCACGACGCCGTCGAGGGTCGTGAGCTTCTCCCCCGGTTCCGCCCGGCGCACCAGGATGCCGCCGGTCAGCGTGTCGAGGTCGTAGCCGTGCAGCGGCTGGCCGAGTTCGAGCATGACGTAGTTGGTCACGTCGACGATGAGGGAGATGGACCGCATGCCGGCGAGGGCGAGCCGGGTGATCATCCAGGCCGGGGTGGGGCGTGAGGGGTCGACGCCGCGCACGGCCCGGGTCACGAAGACGCTCGCGCCCACGCGTCCGCGGATGGGCGCCGCGTCGGCGAGCGTGACGGGGAACTCGACCGTCGAGGCGGCGAGCACGGTCGCGAGGGCCGGGTCGCGGAAGACCGCGCCGGTCGCGTGCGAGTATTCGCGGGCGATGCCGCGGATCGAGAACGCGTAGCCGCGGTCGGGGGTCACGTTGACCTCGACGGCGGTGTCGTCGAGGCCGAGCAGGGCGATCGCGTCCGTGCCGACCGGGGCGTCGTCGAGGCCGAGGTTCTTCAGCAGCAGGATGCCGTCGTGCTCGTCGCCGAGGCCGAGCTCACGGGCGGAGGCGATCATGCCGTCGGAGACATGGCCGTAGGTCTTCCGCGGCGCGATCGGGAACGGGCCGGGGAGCACCGCGCCGGGCAGGGTCACGACGACCTTGTCGCCGACGACGAAGTTGTGGGCGCCGCAGACGATGCCGTGCACGGCGGGGCCGCCGTCCGCCGCGGTCTCGTCGCCGGGGGCGACGCGCACCTGGCACCAGTTGATGATCTTGCCGTTGGTCTGCGGTTCGCCGACGAACTCGAGCACCTCGCCAACCACGATCGGGCCGGTCAGCTCGAAGCGGTGGATCTCTTCTTCTTCGAGGCCGACGCTCACGAGGGCGGCGTGCACGGCTTCGGGGGTCGTGCCGGGTTCGAGGTCGACGAATTCGCCGAGCCAGCTCAGGGGAACGCGCATCAGACGGTCATCCCGTACTGCTGGCTGAACCGTGCATCGCCTTCGACCATGTCGTGCATATCCTTCACATCATTGCGGAACATCAGTGCTCGTTCGACGCCGACGCCGAACGCGAAGCCCGAGTAGACCTCGGGGTCGATCCCCGCCGAGCGGAGCACGTTGGCGTTGACCATGCCGCAGCCGCCCCACTCGATCCAGCGCGCGCCGCCCTTGAAGGTCGGGTGCCAGACGTCGAGCTCGGCGCTCGGCTCGGTGAACGGGAAGTAGTTCGGCCGCAGCCGCACCTTCGCCTCCGGGCCGAAGAGGGCCTGGACGAAGTGGTCGAGGGTGCCGCGGAGGTGCGCCATCGTGAGGCCCTTGTCGACGGCGATGCCCTCGATCTGGTGGAATACGGGCGTGTGGGTGGCGTCGAGTTCGTCGGTGCGGTACACCCGGCCGGGCGCGACAACATAGACCGGTAGTTCGCGGGAGAGCAGGGCGCGCATCTGCACGGGCGAGGTGTGGGTGCGCAGCACGAGGTGCGCCTCGGGCGGGTCGATGAAGAAGGTGTCCTGCATCGCGCGCGCCGGGTGGTCCTCGTCGAAGTTGAGCGCGTCGAAGTTGAACCACTCGCTTTCGAGCTCGGGGCCTTCCGCGACTTCCCAGCCCATCGCGACGAAGACGTCGGCGACGCGTTCCTGCAGCAGGGCCAGCGGATGCCGCGCCCCGGCGTGCCAGGTCGACGCCGCGGCGGTGACGTCCACGGTTTCGGCGGCGAGCTTCGCGGCGGCCTCTGCCGCGCCGATCTCGGCCTCGCGGGCGGCGAGGGCCTGGGTGACCCGGCCCCTGGCCTGGCCGACGAGCTTGCCGGCCGCGGCCTTCTGCTCCTTCGACACCGAACGCATCAGGGCGTTCAGGCGGGAGAGCGGGGACGCCTCACCGGCGTGCTCACGACTCGCCGCCTTGAGGGCGGCCGAGTCGGCGGCGGTGGAAATGGCGGCGAGGGCGGCGGTGACCGCCGCGGTCACGGCCGCTTCGGTGATCTCGGCCGGTGCGGGGTTTTCGGTGGATTCAGACACAGGTCCCAAGTTTAGTGCGTGGGCTCCGGCGTTCCCGGCGTCCGGCACCGCTCAGCGGCATCAGGCATCGCCCGCTCGGTCGCTCGGTCGGACAGCCTTCGGTCAGTTCTCGCTCGCCGACAGCTCGGACTGTGCCGCACTCATCGGCCGCGCCCCACTGCGACTGCGACGACTGCGAATCTCGACCCACTTCGCGACGCCCGAGAGGGCGAGGCAGAGCAGCACGTAAATGGTGCCGAACACTATGGTGGCGGGAATGATCGGCGACCCGTAGGTGAACTGCGCCCCATAGAACTTCGCCAGGTACAACAGTTCGTGGTACGTGACGATGAAGCCCAGCGCGGTGTCTTTGAGCACGACAACCAGCTGGGAGATGATCACCGGCATCATTGCCCGGATCGCCTGAGGAAAGAGGATCAACGACATGACCGCGCTCTTGCGCAGCCCGATCGCGTACGCGGCCTCTTTCTGGCCGGTCGGCAGGGATTCGATTCCCGCCCGGAACACCTCAGCGAGAACGGACCCGTTGTAGAGGGTCAGTCCGGTCACGACCGCCACGAACGGGGTGACGAAAGTCACTCCGAGCGGCGGCAGGCCGTAGTACATGATCATCATCAAAATGAGCACGGGCACCGCGCGGAACAGTTCGATGAAGCCCGTACACGGCACGCGCACCCACGCGTGGTCCGAAAGCCGGCCGATCGAGAGCACCAGCCCCAGCGCGAGGCTGGCCACCGCGGCCACCGCGAATGCGCTCAGGGTGGCAAGAATCGCCAGGCCGATGTTCTGCTGCACGAGCGGGAAGGTGAAGACCCTCCATTTCTCGGCCGAGAACTGCCCGGTGTCGGCCAGCCGGTAGACGACAAAGGTGATCCCGGCCGCGACCACGGCGATCGTGATCGCGCCGAGGATGCGGTTGCGGAGGATCGCGCGGGGGCCTGGGACGTCGTAGAGCACATTCGTCATCGGAGGACCTTCCATCGGCGCTCGAGGTATCGCTGCAGCGCGGAGAGGACCCCCACCAGGATCACGAAGAAGAGTGCCACCCAGAGGAGTACGACGATGGCGGGTTCGCCCCGTTCGGAGAGATTGGCCCGGATTGCGCCGGCTTCCGCGACGGAGAACCCGGCGGCGACGGTGGTGTTCTTCAGCAGGGCGATGAAGACGCTCATCATCGGCGGGATCACGGCCCGGAAGGCCTGCGGCATGATCACGAGGGTCATCGTCTGGGAGAACGGTAGGCCGATCGCCCGCGCCGCCTCGGCCTGGCCGGTCGGCACCGTGTTGAACCCGGAGCGAAGCACCTCGGCAACGTACGTAGCGCTGTAAATGCTCAATGCGATGATGGCGAGAGTTGTGTACGGCAGCTGGACGAGGTGAAGCTTCGGGTAGCCGAACGCGAAGAAGAACATCAGCAGAGTCAGCGGCGTGTTGCGGACGAGGTTGACGTACAGCGTTCCGAACGCCCGCATGACCGGCACCGGCGACACCCGCATGGCGCCGACGACGATGCCGATGCCGAGGGCGAACACCGCCGAGACCGCGAACAGGAGGAGGGTGTTCTGGAATCCGAGCGCGAAGAGGTCGAGATTGTTGAACAGAGTGTCCATGATCTGGTCTTCCCTTCTCCTGCGATTACGAGTGGTGGTCGCCCGGGGCGACCCCGGGCAGCCTGCCGGCGCCGCCCGGACCGGGCGGAGCCGGCGAGCCGGTGGTTAGTAGGCTTCGACCGTGGGCTGCTCGACCTTGGTGCCCGACTTGCCGAGCGTGTCGTCGTAGATCGCGGTCCAGGTGTCTCCACCCGTGGTGAACATGTCGTTGGTGAACGCCCGCAGCGCGGCGTCGCCCTTCGGCATGCCCACGCCGTACTTCTCGACCGTGAAGGGCTCGCCCACGACCTTGAGGCTCTCGGGATCCTGCGCGGCGTAGCCGATCAGGATCGCGGCATCCGTCGTGACGGCGTCGACCGAACCGTCCTTGAGTGCTTCGACACACTGCGAGTAGGTGTCGAATTCGGTGGTCTTCGTGTCGGGGTAGTTCGCCTTGATGTTCTGGATCGGCGTTGAGCCGGTCGCCGAACATACCCGCGTTCCCGCGAGGTCCTTCTCGCTCGTGATCGTCGTGTTGTCAGCGGCGACCAGGAGGCCCTGCCCGGTGACGAAGTACGGGCCGGCGAAGTCGACCTGAGCCTTTCGCTTGTCGTTGATCGAGTAGGTTCCCACGTAGAAGTCGATGTCGCCGTTGACGATCGCGGACTCGCGGTTGGCGCTCGGGATTGCTTCGAACGTGATCTTGTCCTCGGAGAATCCGAGGGACGCGGCGATCCACGTCGCGATTTCGATGTCGAAACCGCTGCGTTCGCCGGTGGCGGCGTCCAGATAGCCGAGGCCGGGCTGGTCCTCCTTCACGCCAACCTTCACCGTGCCGCGCTTCGTCATGGCGTCGAAGGTGGGGCTGCCGGTGAGGGCCACGTCGGTCGCCACCGTGAACGGGGACGTGCCTGCGGAATCGGAGGCGCCGTCGCCTGCCGGGTTGGGCCCGGAACAGCCGGTGAGCGCGAGGGCGGATGCTGCGATCACGGCGAGGAGAGTCATTCTCTTACGCATGTGAGTTCCTTTCGTGGTGCGGGGCGTTTCAGCGCCGCAGAAGTTGTCGTTCAGGTCAATGCGTGATGAGTTTGGACAGGAAGTCCTTCGCCCGATCGGTCTGGGGGTCGGTGAAGAAGCGCTCCGGGGTGGTCTCTTCGAGGATTTCGCCGTCGGCCATGAAGATCACCCGGTTGGCGGCCTTGCGGGCGAAGCCCATCTCGTGGGTGACGACGATCATGGTCATTCCGTCATTGGCCAGGTCGATCATGACCTCGAGAACCTCGTTGATCATCTCCGGGTCGAGCGCGCTCGTCGGCTCGTCGAGGAGGATCACCTTGGGCTCCATGGCGAGGGCCCGGGCGATCGCGACGCGCTGCTGCTGGCCGCCGGACAGCTGGGCGGGCATTTTGTGAGCCTGGTCAGCGACGCCGACCCGTTCGAGGAGGGCCATCGCCCGGGTCTCGGCGTCGGCCTTGGAACGCCCGCGCACCTTGATCGGCCCGAGGGTGACGTTCTGCAACACGGTCATGTGGGCGAACAGGTTGAACGACTGGAAGACCATGCCGACGTCGGCGCGCAACCTGGCCAGGGCCTTGCCCTCTTCGGGAAGCGCCTGCCCGTCGATCGTGATCACGCCGGAGTCGATCGTCTCGAGGCGGTTGATCGCCCGGCAGAGCGTGGACTTGCCCGACCCGCTCGGGCCGATGACGACGACGACCTCGCCGCGGGTGACGACGGCGTTGATGTTCTTGAGGACGTGCAGCTCGCCGAAGTGCTTGTTGACATCGGTCACGACGACGAGTGGCTCACCCCGACGCACCGTGATGTTCGACGTAGCCGGCGTGGGATCTGTTGGCTCCATCACCCCAACTTAGGTCACAAAATGCGATATTCTCGCCATTCTGATCAGTTGGGCACGAACGCAACTCACATTTTGCTCGCCCAACCGGCCTTCGCTTGACCTAAATGCTGCGCTGGGCGAAGGCACTTTCGTACAGGCAAACGGATGCCGCGGTCGCGAGATTCATCGACTCGGCGTGGCCGTAGATCGGCACGGTGATCGACCGGTCGACGAGGGCCAGGTCCTCGTCGGTCAGCCCGCGGGCCTCGTTGCCGAACAGCCAGGCCGTCGGGGCGAGGAGGAGTCCCTCGTTGCGGGCGGCGAGCAGGTCGGTGCCCTTGATGTCGGCGGCGAAGATCTGGAGGCCGGCGAAGCGGGCGCGTTCGCGGACGTCGTCGAGGGTGACGCCGACGGCGACGGGCAGGTGGAAGATCGATCCTGTGGACGAGCGCACGACCTTGGGGTTGTAGAGGTCGACGCTGCGACCGGTGAAGATCACGGCGTCGGCACCGGCGGCATCCGCTGCCCGGATGATCGTGCCGGCGTTGCCCGGGTCGCGCACCTCTTCGAGGATGGCGATGAGCTTCGGTTCCTTGGCGAAGATCTCCTTGACCGAGGTCGGGAACTGGTGGCAGACCGCGACGAAGCCCTGCGGGGTGACGGTGTCCGCCATGGTCTCGAGGACCTGCTCGGTGACGAATTCGACGTCGACGCCCGCGTCGACGGCGGTTTCGGCGATCTCGGGGTGGCGCTCGAGGGCCGTCGGGGTTGCGTACAGCTCGACGACGAGTTCGGGGCGGAAGTTCAGAGCCTCGGCGACGGCCTGCGGGCCCTCGAGGAGGAACAGCCCGGTCTCGGAGCGCGCGGCCCGGTTCGACAGCTTCGCAACGGCCCGCACGCGCGGAGAACGGGGATTATCTAACATGCTCCCAGCCTACTTGCCGGGGCTGGGGCGGCGCGGTTGCCGCGCTGACGGCCGCACATAGCCGTCTCATAGCGGCGGCATAGCCGGCCCATGGTCGCGCTCGGCAAGCTCAAAGGATCAACCTTTGGAGGAGCCATGACCGGCCAACTCGTTCCGGGTCACGTGACCCGCCCACCCCTGTCCGTGCCGCGCACATCCGGTGCGACCACAGACCCCCGCGCGTCCAGCGCCGCCGCGCCGTCGACAGTGCGTCGCGGACTGTTCGCCCGGACCATTCTCGGCGAACGCACGGACGCAGCCTGGATCCGGCCGTCGTTCTGGGCGCTCCTCATCGTGACCGGCCTGCTCTACCTCTGGAACCTGAGCGAGAGCGGCTGGGCGAACAGTTTCTATGCCGCCGCGGTGCAGGCCGGGTCCAAGAGCTGGACCGCGCTGTTCTTCGGCTCACTCGACTCCTCGAACTTCATCACGGTCGACAAGCCGCCGGCCTCGCTCTGGGTGATGGGCCTCTCGGCGCGCATCTTCGGGTTCTCGAGCTGGAGCGTGCTCCTGCCCCAGGCGCTGATGGGCGTCGCGGCCGTCGCCCTCGCCTTCGCGACCGTGCGGCGCAGCCTCGTGGCCTTCGGCCCGCGCCTGGGCGCCGTCGGCGGTCTCGTGGCCGGCGCGGTGCTCGCGTTCACGCCCGCCGCCGCGCTGATGTTCCGCTTCGACAACCCGGATGCGCTCCTGACGGTGCTGATGACCGCGGCGGCGTACTGCGTGATCCGCGCACTTCCCTCCGCGAGCTGGCGGTGGCTCGCCCTCGCCGGCGTCGCCCTCGGCTTCGCGTTCCTGACCAAGATGCTCCAGGGCCTCCTTGTGCTGCCGGCCTTCGGCCTCGCCTACCTATTACTCGCGAACACGACCGTCTGGCGCCGCCTCGCCCACCTCGGTGTCGCGGCGGGCGCCCTCGTCGTGTCGGCGGGGTGGTGGGTGCTCGCGGTCGCGCTGTGGCCGGCATCCGCCCGCCCGTACATCGGCGGCTCGACGGACAACACCGTGCTCGACCTCGTCTTCGGCTACAACGGCCTCGGCCGGATCTTCGGGGCGACCGCCGGCGGCGGCGGGAATGCGGGCGGCGGCACGACCGCGGCTGCCGGGTCGAGCTTCGGCGGTGCGACCGGGCTTGAACGCCTGTTCAGCAGCGAGATGGGCCTCGAGATCTCCTGGCTGCTGCCGACGGCGCTGCTCGCCCTGGTCCTCGGTCTCTGGGCGACGCGGAAGCGGCACCGCACCGATGGGGCTCGCGCTGCTCTCGTGATCTGGGGCGGCTGGCTGCTCGTGACGGGACTCGTCTTCAGCTACATGAGCGGTACCATCCACCCGTACTACACCGTCGCCCTCGCCCCGGCGATCGCGGGCCTCGTCGGAACCGGCGGCGTCGTGCTCTGGCACGGCCGTTCGCAGTGGTTCGGCCGGCTCGGGCTCGCCGCGATGATCACGGCCGCCGGCGCCTGGGGCTTCGTGCTCCTGTCCGAGAACGCGGACTGGCTGCCGTGGCTGCGCTGGATGCTGCTGACGGTGACCCTGCTCGGCGCGGCCGGCTTCGTCGTCGGTGCGGCACGGAGCTGGCGCCGCCTCACGACCGTCGCCGTGCTCGTCGGCATGCTCGGCGGCCTCGGCGGGAGCGCGGCATATGCGATCGCGACGGCATCCGTCGCGCACAGCGGTTCGATTCCCGCTGTCGGTTCGGTCTCGTCCTCGAGCGGCATGGGCGGCGGGATGGGCGGCGGCACCGGCGGCGCCCCCACGGGTGACGGCGGCGGAACGCGGCCAGACGGCGGCACCCCGCCGGAAGGCGCCGGCGGCACTCCCCCGACGGGAGGCACCGGAGGCCCGGACGCCTCGGGTACGACCGGCATGACCGGCACCGATACCGGTACGACGGGCGCGACCGGCACCGGAACGAGCGACGCGGGCACGGATACCGCGGCCAACGCCGGGGACTCCGGCTCCGCTCCCACCGGCTCAGGTTCGGATTCCGCGACCTCCTCCGAGCTGTCCGCGCTCCTCACGACCTCGACAGCACGCTGGGCCGCGGCGGTCGACGGATCGCAGTCCGCGGCCACCCTCGAACTGTCGACCGGCGTCGCGGTGATGGCGATCGGCGGCTGGAGCAGCGACCCGACCCCGACCCTCGCCGAGTTCCAGGCCTACGTCGCGGCCGGCGACGTCGACTACTACATCTCCGGAAGCCAGGGCGGCGGCATGGGCAGCGGCGACGGCACCGCGACGGCCATCGCGACCTGGGTGGCCGCGACATACACCGCCACGACGGTCGGCGGCTCGACGGTCTACGACCTCTCGACCCCCGCCGCCTGACTCGCCCACCACCGCCCAGCACCCGTCAGCATCCGCCCAGCACCGGCGGATGCGTTCCAAATTCAGGAGTTGAGGCCCGAAACGGGCTGAATCCGGCAGTTGAACCGGTTCAGCCGGGCCCGACTCCTGAATTCGGAACAGGGCAGGGCGGGTGTGACCGGGCGCGGGTACGCAAAAACGGGAGTGGGCCCTGGGGCCCGCTCCCGTTTTGGGTGGTGCGGAGTGCTGGTGAAACGAACTGCTGTCGAACTGAACGACGCTGAAGCGTGAAGGCTAGGCCTTGACCTTCGGTGCGGACGTGTCGGCGGGCAGTGCTGCCTTGGCGCTCTCGACGATGGCGGCGAAGGTGGCCGCTTCGTTGACCGCGAGGTCGGCGAGGATGCGACGGTCGACCTCGATGCCGGCCAGGGCGAGGCCCTGGATGAGGCGGTTGTAGGTCAGGCCGTTCTGGCGGGACGCAGCGTTGATCCGCTGGATCCACAGGCGACGGAAGTCACCCTTGCGTGCACGACGGTCACGGTAGCTGTATGTGAAGGAGTGAGTGAGCTGCTCCTTGGCCTTCGTGACCAAACGGGAACGCTGGCCGCGGTAACCCTTGGCGCGCTCGAGGATGACGCGGCGGCTCTTGTGAGCATTGACCGCTCTTTTTACTCTTGCCATTTTCTTGTTCCTTTAGGGGTACGGGGTCTAGCGACCGAGAAGCTTCTTGATGACCTTGGCGTCGGCCGGGGCCAACACCTGGTCGTGGTTCAGGCGGGACTTGCGCTGAGTGCTCTTGACCTCGAGGTTGTGGCGCAAACCGGCCTGCTGCTTCATGATCTTGCCGCTGCCGGTTACCTTGAAGCGCTTCTTAGTCCCGGAGTGGGTCTTCATCTTAGGCATTTTTTTCCTCCTGTTTCGCTGCCTTATCAGCAGCTCTATGTGCATTGGCCTCTGCCTTGGCCTCTGATTTGTTCTTCAGTGGGCCAATCACCATGACCATGTTTCGACCGTCGATGGTCGGGCTCGATTCGACAGAACCGAATTCCGCGACATCCTCGGCAAATCTTTGGAGCAGTCGTACGCCCTGGTCGGGACGGGACTGTTCACGGCCACGGAAAAGAATCATGGCCTTGACCTTGTCGCCGGCCTTGAGGAAGCCTTCGGCGCGTTTGCGCTTGGTCTCGTAGTCGTGCGTGTCGATCTTGAGGCGGAACCGAACTTCCTTAAGAATGGTGTTCGCCTGGTTGCGCCGGGCCTCCTTGGCCTTCTGCGCAGCCTCGTACTTGAACTTGCCGTAGTCCATGATCTTTGCGACCGGCGGCTTGGAGGTAGGGGCAACCTCGACGAGGTCCAGATCCGCCTCCTGTGCCATGCGCAGTGCGACGTCAATGGCCACGACCCCGATCTGCTCGCCGGCGGGGCCGACAAGACGGACTTCAGGGACGCGGATACGGTCATTTGTACGGGGATCGCTGATGCGTCTCTCCTTCTCTCATGCATCGTGACTACAGCCAGGCAACGGATGCCGCCTGGCGACGAAGAGAGGAAAATCGCGTGCGAAATGGTGGAGCGTAATTGCTCAAACTCAGCAATTCAACAAACACTTCGTACGGCACCCTGTCTACCTTCGCGCCACTGTTTCCAGTGCCACGACGGCGGAGTGCAAACAACCCGGTAACCTTTGTGAAGCGGTATGCGCGGGTGGGAGATTATCCACTTTCGTACCGAGATAAATACCTCGGAGCCCGGACGAGTCTAACAGAGGAATTCAGTGACGAGTAGCACAAGCCAGGATGCCAGCCAGGAAACCCGCGATATCGCCGATGTGGCTGCGGTCGAGATCATCACGACGGCGTGCGTGCACCTGATGAGCGCCGCCGCCGTCAAGTGCGGGCTCGCCGACGACCCCGACGCGCAGATCGACCTCGATGAGGCCAGGAAGCTCATCAACGCCCTCGCCGGGCTTGTGACGGCCGCCGCCCCTGACATCGCCGACATGCACGCGCGCAGCCTGCGCGACGGGCTGCGGTCGCTGCAGCTCGCCTTCCGCGAGGCCTCGGCGATCCCCGACCCGATCGGCGCCGGCCCCGGCGAGAAGTACACCGGCCCGGTCAACTAGCCAGCCATCCCCACACCTCGCTGAGGTGTCGCAGATCGACGTTCCCGCGGCCCACGAACAGCGATATGCGACACCTCACGATCGTTGGCAGAGCCACGGGCACCGGCACCGGTGGTCGCGGATGCTGGGGGCCGGTCAGGTCTGGCAGCGGGGGCACCAGTAGGTGACCCGCTGCTCGAGTTCGGAACGGCCGAGCGTGCCCTGGCGGATCCGGGTGCCGCAGCGTCGGCACGGTCGGCCGGCGCGGCCGTAGACCCAGGACTGTTCGCCGCGGCGGGCGGACCCCGTGGTGATCCGGTCGGTTCGGGCGCGGTTCGCGTAGATCAGCCGGTGGGCCAGGTCGACGAGACCGGCGACATCCGTCACCGCTGCCACCGGCCGGGTCGGCACCACGCCCCGCAGGAAGCACAGCTCGTTCACGTACTCGTTGCCGAGGCCGGCGAGGCTGGCCTGGTCGGCGAGTGCGACCGCGATCGGACGCTCGGGCCGGGCCTCGATGCGGCGCACCGCCTCGCGGGCGTCCCAGTCAGCGCCGAGCAGGTCGGGGCCGAGGTAGTCGAGGCGCGCCGCCTCCTGCCCGGCGGGCAGCACCTCGAGCAGCCCGAGTTCGAAGCCGACCGCCACCCAGTCGGCGGTCTCGAGCACGGCCCTCGCCTCGAAGGCCGGCCGCTTCCAAGGGGTTCCGTGCCGGTAGAGGTGCCAGGCGCCCTCCATCTTCAGGTGCGAGTGGATGCTCGCCTCCCCCACCCGGATCAGCAGGTGCTTGCCGCGACTCGCGACCTCGTGCACGGTGTCGCCGGTGAGGTCGACGGTCGCGTAGGCCGGCACACGAATGTCGCAGCCGGTCAGCACGGCGCCGCGCAGCGCCGTGTCGAGGTTGTGCGCGGTCAGCCAGACGGTGTCGCCCTCAGGCATGGTCGCCCCCGGACCGGTCGCGCTCGGGCCCGTCCTGCACGGCCCGGTTCTGCCCGATTCGGTTCTGCCCGCGCCGGCCGCGCCCGGCGTCGTTGTGATCAGGCATGCAGCTTCAGGCCCTTCGGGGTCACGCCGAAGCCGGCGGCCTGGAGCGCGCGGCCGAACGGGGTGCCGATCACGAAGGCGCCGTTGACCGTCTCGACGCCCAGTTTGGCGATCCGCCCGCTCGTCACCGTGGCGGCGAGGGCCCGAGCTGCCGCCGCGAAGAGCGCATCCCGAGCGGCGGCGACGTCGGCATCGACCACGGCACCGGCACCGGCACCGGCACCGGAGCCGGCGCCAGCACCGGTCGGGGCACGACCGGCAGGCTCGGCACCGTCCGTGTCGGCACCGGACGCCGCCAGTCCGGCCGGGTCCGGGGCGGCTACGGCGCGGCTCCCGTCGAAGGCGAGCACGGTCTTCCCGCCGCGTTCGACGTAAAGCACGAGGGCGCCGTCGACGAGCACGACGATCGCGCCGGCCTTCCGGGCGGCACGGTGGGTGGTTCCGGTCGGCAGGGCCGGCCAGGGCAGCACGGCTCCGTAGGGGTTCGCCGGGTCTGTCGCGGCGAGCGTGACCACGACCGGGCCGGCATCCGCCGAGCCGGAGCCCGCTCCCCCGTTGCGACCCGCCTCGGACTCGGTGAAGGACCGCAATCGGTCGATCGTGCCGGCGGTCGCGAACTGGGCGGCGCCGAGCCCGTCGATGAAGTAGCCGCGGCGGCAGCGCCCCGATTCCTCGAAGCCGCTCAGGGTGCGGTAGACGAGGGCGAAGCCGCCGGTGACGCCCTCCCCGACGACGGCACCACGGGTGACGACCCCGTAGCGTTCGAGCAGGGTCTCACCGAGGGCGTGGGCGCGGCGGGTGGGCGAGTCGTCGGCGACGGGCACGATCGACCAGCGTCCGGACACCGTCGGCGGCCCACCGCGGAGGGGCATGGTGGCCCGGCCCAGCCCGCGCCCGCCGTGCAGCCGTGCCCGCGGCGCCGCCCGCCGGGTACTGTGCGCCGTGCGGCCGCCGGAGAGCAGCGCCCGCACCGGCGCGAAGGTGTCGTTGCCGACGAGGCCGGCCCAGACCAGGTCCCAGAGGGCGTCGGCGAGGAGTACGTCGTCCTGGCTGCCGACCGCGTCGGCGAGCTGGCGGAAGAAGAATCCGCCGCCGCCGCCGAGGGTCGCGAGCACCTCGCGCTGCAGCTCCGTGGTTTCGACGGGGGCCGGCGGCGGCAGGGTGAGCGCGGCGGTCTCCGCGAGGTACAGGCTGATCCAGCCGTCGTTGCCCGCGAGGGTGCCGGCCCCCGCCCAGAGCACCTCGCCCGCGTTGGTGAGTTCGTCGAGCATCGCCGGCCGGTAGTCGCTCACCCGGGCGGGCAACACGAGCGACTCCCAGGCCGACGCCGGGATGCGCGCACCCTCGAGCTGTTCGATGACGGATGCGACGCCATCGACGCCGCGGAGCCTCCCGCCGACGTGTTGCCAGGCCGGCAGGAACCGGCCGACGGTGACCTGGTCGACGGGTTCGACCTCGTGGCGGAGCGCCGCGAGGGACCGCCGGCGCAGGCGCCGCAGCACCTCGGCGTCGCACCATTCGCTGCCGGTCCCGTGCGGCCGGTACTCGCCCTCCATGACCCGGCGGTCGCCGGCGAGGCGGCGCAGCGCCCCGAGGGCGACGACCGTTCCGAGACCGAAGCGAGCGGCGACATCCGCCGCCGTGAACGGGCCGTGGGTGCGCGCGTACCGGCTGACCAGGTCGCCGAGCGGGTCGGGCACCGCCTCGGTGAAGGCGGCGGGCACGCCGAGCGGCACCGGAACGCCGAGGGCGTCGCGGAGCCGGCTGGCGTCTTCGATCACGGCCCACCACTGGCGGTCGGCGAAGCCGGCCCGCAGCACCCGGCGCGCGGCGACGAGCTCGAGCAGGCCGGTTTCGGCGTCGGGGCCGCCCTGCCGGTCGAGCCGGGCGGCGACCTCCTCGGTGGTGAGGGGGCCGAGCTGGCGGAGGAGGTCGGCGATGCCCTCGACACCCCGCGCGTGCCGGTCGGCGGGCAGGCGCTGGAGTTCGGCATCCGTCTGTTCGATCACAGCGGGATCGAGGAGTTCCCGCAGTTCGACCCGGCCGAGCAGCTCGGCGAGGAGGCTCGAGTCGAGGGACAGCGCCGTCGCGCGGCGTTCGGCGAGCGGAGAGTCGCCCTCGTACATGAACGCGGCGACATAGCCGAAGAGCAGGGTGCTCGCGAACGGGCTCGGCGTTTCGGTGCGGGTCTCGACGAGCCGGATCGTGCGGCTGTTGATCTTGCGGGTGAGGTCGAGCAGGGCGGGCAGGTCGTAGACGTCTTGCAGGCATTCCCGCACGGTCTCGAGGATGATCGGGAAGGTCGGGTAGGTGCGGGCGACCTCGAGCAGCTGGGCGGCCTTCTGCCGCTGCTGCCAGAGCGGCGACCGGGTGCCGGGGTTGTACTTGGGGAGCAACAGGGCGCGCGCGGCGCACTCGCGGAACCGGGCCGCGAAGAGGGCGGACCCGCCGACCTCGTCGGTCACGAGCTGCTCGATCTCCTCGGCCTCGAAGACGAAGAGCTCGGCTCCGGGCGGTTCGGCGTCGGTGTCCGGGATGCGCGCGACGATGCCGTCGTCGCTCGCGACGCATCCGCCATCGAGGCCGTAGCGTTCCCGCACCCGGGCGGCGACCGCGAGCGCCCACGGCGCGTGCACCTGCATGCCGTATGCGGAATGCAGGATCACCCGCCAGTCGCCGAGTTCGTCGCGGAACCGTTCGACGACGAGGGTGCGGTCGGTCGGCAGCTGGCCGGTCGCCGTGCGCTGGTCGGAGAGGAAGGTGAGCAGGTTGTTCGCGGCGCGCTCGTCGAGCCCGCCGGTCGCGCAGCGGGCGCGGGCGGCGGCCTCCGGCAGGGCCGAGACCTCGCGGACGAAGGCGCCGACGGCCTCCCCGAGTTCCGCGGGCCGGCCCAGGCCGTCACCCTTCCAGAACGGCAGCCGCCCCGGCTCGCCGAAGGCCGGGAGCACGAGCACCCGGTCGTGGGTGATTTCCTGGATCCGCCAGCTCGTCGTGCCGAGGGCGAAGACGTCGCCGACCCGGGATTCGTAGACCATCTCCTCGTCGAGTTCACCGACCCGACGACCCGTCGCCTGGTCGCCGCCGACCATGAAGACGCCGAAGAGCCCGCGGTCGGGGATGGTGCCGCCGCTCGTGACGGCGAGGCGTTGCGCGCCGGGGCGCCCGGTGAGCAGGCCGGTGTCGCGGTCCCAGACGATCCGGGGGCGCAGCTCGGCGAACTGGTCGGAGGGGTATCGCCCGGCGAGGAGGTCGAGGGTGGCTTCGTACGCCGAGCGGGGCAGGCCCTGGAAGGGGGCGCTGCGACGCACGATGTCGAACCAGACCTCGGCCTGGATCGGCTCGAGTGCGACCGCGGCGACGGTCTGCTGGGCGAGGATGTCGAGCGGGTTGGAGGGCACCGCGATCGATTCGATCAGCCCGGCGACCATCCGCTCGGCGGCGACGGCGGCGTGGATGAGGTCGGCGCGGTGCTTGGGGTAGATCACGCCGCGGGAGATCTCGCCGACCTGGTGCCCGGCGCGGCCGACCCGCTGCAGCCCGCTCGCGACGGAGGGCGGAGACTCGACCTGCACGACGAGGTCGACCGCGCCCATGTCGATGCCGAGTTCGAGGCTCGAGGTCGCGACGACGCAGCGCAGGCGGCCGGCCTTGAGGTCCTCCTCGATCATCGACCGCTGTTCCTTGCTCACCGAGCCGTGGTGCGCGCGGGCCAGGAGGGGCTCGGCACCCGCGCTCTGGCCGCTCGCGCCCATCAGGTCGGCGGGCGGGCGTGTCGGCGTCGGGTTCGGGTTCGCCCCGTTCCCGGCGGCGCCGCCGTCGTCGCCGAGCGCGGCGGGGCTCCCGGCGGCGTACCCGTCGTTCCCTGCAGCGGATGCGGAGACCCGCGTCGCCCCGACCGGCGCGAGCTCGCCCTCGGCCCGGTCCGCGGCATCCGCCAGACGCCCGGCGTAGATCTCGTTGAAGCGCGCGGTCAGGCGTTCGGCGAGGCGGCGCGAGTTCGCGAAGACGATGGACGAGGAATGCGCGAGCACCTCGTCGACGATGGCCTCTTCGACATGCGGCCAGATCGAGCCGGCCTGCGGTGCTGCCGCCGCGGTCGACCCCTCGCGTTCGGGAACGGGGCCGAGCTGGGTCATGTCGTCGACGGGGACCACGACGCGGAGGTCGAAGCGTTTGCCCGCTGCGGGATTGACGATCTGCACCGGGGCGGCGCCGCCGAGGAACCGGGCGACCTCCGCGGCCGGGCGGACCGTCGCCGAGAGGCCGATCCGCTGCGCGGGGCGCGCCAGGAGTTCGTCGAGGCGTTCGAGGGAGACGGCGAGGTGGGCGCCGCGCTTGCTCGCGGCGACGGCGTGCACCTCGTCGATGATGACGGTGTCGACGCCGCGCAGGGAGTCGCGGGCCGCGGAGGTGAGCATCAGGAAGAGCGATTCCGGCGTCGTGATCAGGATGTCGGGAGGCGTCTTCACGAGGGTGCGCCGGTCGGCGGCCGGGGTGTCCCCCGAGCGCACGCCGACGGTCACCGTGACCGGGGGGAAGCCGAGCCGGGCCGCGGCCTGCGTGATGCCGACGAGCGGGGCGCGGAGGTTCCGTTCGACGTCGACGCCGAGCGCCTTGAGCGGGGAGATGTAGAGCACCCGGGTGCGCGGGAGCGGGACACCGACGGGCCCGGCGGCACGGGCAGCGGCCCCCGGTGAGCTCGCGGCGGCATCCGTGGACGGGACGGGTGGCACAGACGGCGCCGGTGTCGCCAGCCGGTCGATGGCCCACAGGAAGGCTGCGAGGGTCTTGCCCGAGCCGGTCGGGGCGACGACGAGCGCGTGCGAGCCCCGGGAGATGGCGTCCCAGGCGCCGAGTTGGGCCTCGGTCGGCGCGGCGAAGGCCTGGGCGAACCAGGCCCGGGTGGCGGGCGAGAATCTCTGCAGGACCTCGGTCATCTCCCCATTCTCCCCGTCACCCCTGACAGTGTGCGCTGCGGACTCCCGATCAGCGTGACGCGGCGAGCTGCACCCGCAGGGAATCGACCTGAGTGGCGATCGTGTCACTCGCCGACCAGCGAGCGGCGAGCCGGGCGAGCGTCGCATCGAGTTCCACGCGGGTGAGGCCGTCGACGAGTTCAAGGCGCACCACGAGCTCGGGCCCGGCGAGCCGGCCGAACGGGTCGCCCGCGGAGAGGGCGACGCCGAGCACGCTCAGTTCGCTCGCGATCGACGCCGCGAAGGCGTCCGCGACGGTACGGCTCGCGTAGCTCGGCGTCCACGGCTGGCCCTGCGCGATGGCCCAGAGGGCCGGCCGACGCACAACGTATTCGGTCGGTGCGGTCGGGTCGAGCACGACGAGGTCGGTATTCTCCTGCGCCGCGGCGAGGGCGATCCGGATGCCGTCGGCCGGCACCGGCCGTGCCGCACTGTTCCACGCGTTCATGGCTTCGGCCGAGGTGAACACCGGCAGAACGTTCCGCCCGTCCGGGCCGGCGACGGTGATGATCGAGAGTTCCTGGGTCTTGTCGACGAGGAGGCCGGCCTCGGTGTGGCCGACATCGCCGAGCGCCGTCACGAGCGGGATCAGCAGCCGGGACGTGCGGATCGCCTCGACGACGGCCTCCTCCCCCGACTCCCGGTCCCGGTAGCGGGCGAGGGCGGCGAGCAGTTCGACCGGGGCCGATCCGTCATCGTCGGCGTGGTCGTTGGCCTCGAAGGCCCGGCCGGCCCAGGGCTGCCCGGCGGAGTCGGCGGGCACGCCGTGGCCGCCCGGTCCCTCCGGGCCCCGGGGCAGGCCGGTCGATCCGAGATTAACGGCCGGCGACATCCAGGGCCTCACCGAGGGTGAAGGCGCCGGCGTAGAGCGCCTTGCCCACGATCGCTCCTTCGAGTCCGAGCGGGACCAGTTCGCGCAGGGCGACGAGATCGGCCAGGCTCGAGATGCCGCCGGAGGCGACGACGGGCCGGTCGGTGTGCTCGAGCACCTGACGGAGCAGGTCGAGGTTCGGACCCTGCAGGGTGCCGTCCTTGGTGACGTCGGTCACCACGTAGCGGGAACAGCCGGCCTCTTCGAGGCGGGCGAGCACCTCCCAGAGATCGCCGCCCTCCTTCGTCCAGCCGCGGGCGGCGAGGGTCGTGCCGCGCACGTCGAGGCCGACGGCGACCTGGTCACCGTGCTCGGAGATAGCGCGCGCGGCCCAGTCCGGGTTCTCCAGGGCTGCGGTGCCGAGGTTGATCCGGCTGACACCCGCGCCGAGCGCCGCCTGCAGGGAAGCATCGTCACGGATACCGCCGGACAGTTCGATCTTGACTCCGGTGACCTCGCGGATGACCCGGCTGATCACCTCGGTGTTGGTGCCGCGCCCGAAGGCGGCGTCGAGGTCGACGAGGTGGAGCCACTCGGCGCCCTGGCGCGCCCAGTCGAGGGCGGCGTCGACGGGGTCTCCGTAGTTGGTCTCGGTGCCGGCCTCACCCTGGGTGAGACGCACGGCCTTGCCGTCTGCGACGTCGACGGCCGGGAGCAGGACGAGGCGGGTGGTGGTTTCAGTCACGGTAGTCCTCAGATCAGTGATGGTGGTGCGGCCGGGCCGCCGAACAGAAGCGAACGGGGACGGTCAGTCCCGCAGGGTGCCGATCCAGTTCTTCAGCAGGCGGATGCCGGCCTCACCGGATTTCTCCGGGTGGAACTGGGTCGCGGACAGCGGTCCGTTCTCGACAGCGGCGAGGAACGGTCCGCCGTGTTCCGCCCAGGTCAGCCGGGGGCGTGGGAACGGCGGCGTGACCTCGAGCGTCCACTCCTGGGCGGCGAAGGAATGCACGAAGTAGAACCGCTCGTCCTCGATGCCGGCGAAGAGGCGCGAGTCCGGGTCGGGGGTAACGGTGTTCCAGCCCATGTGCGGCAGGATCTTCGCGGGCAGCTGGGTGACGGTGCCCGGCCATTCGCCGAGTCCCTCGGTGTCGGAGCCGCGTTCGACGCCGTGCTCGAACAGAACCTGCATGCCCACGCAGATGCCGAGCACCGGGCGTCCCCCGGCGATGCGGCGGTCGACGATCTCGTCTCCGCGCACGGCGGTGAGGGCGCCCATCACGGCGCTGAAGGCCCCGACGCCGGGTACGACGAGACCGGACGCCTCGAGGGCGGTACGGCGGTCGCTCGTCAGGGTCACGTCGGCCCCGGCGAGTTCGAGCGCCTTGACGGCCGAGTGCACGTTGCCCGTGCCGTAGTCGAAGACGACGACGCTCGTCACAGGGCGCCCTTGGTCGACGGCACGCCGGAGACGAGCGGGTCGTAGGCCTTGGCCTGGCGGAACGCGCGGGCGAAGGCCTTGAACTCGGCCTCGGCGATGTGGTGCGGGTCGCGGCCTCCGAGCACTGTGACGTGCACGGTGAGGGCGGCGTTGAACGCGATCGCCTCGAAGACGTGGCGCACCATCGAGCCGGTAAAGTGACCGCCGATCAGGTGGAACTCGAACCCGGCCGGCTCCCCGGTGTGCACGAGGTACGGGCGTCCCGAGATGTCGACGACGGCCTGGGCGAGGGCCTCGTCGAGCGGCACGAGGGCGTCGCCGTAGCGGGAGATGCCGGACTTGTCTCCGAGCGCCTGCCGGATGGCGAGGCCGAGCACGATGCCGACGTCTTCGACGGTGTGGTGCACATCGATCTCGATGTCTCCCGAGGCCCGCACGGTGAGGTCGGTCAGGGAGTGCTTGGCGAACGCGGTGAGCAGGTGGTCGTAGAACGGTACCGAGGTGTGGATGTCGGACACGCCGGTGCCGTCGAGGTTGATCGTCAGGTCGATGCTCGACTCGCTGGTCTCCCGCCGCAGGTGTGCGATGCGGGCCTGTGCGGTCGATGACTGTGCGGCCGGTGACTGTGAGCTCATGCGGCTAGTTTATTGGCCCGGACGGTTACGCGTGGCCCAGTGCCTCGAGGGCGTCGAGGAAGACAGTCGTCTCGCGCTCGGTGCCGGCGGTGACTCGCAGGTGGCCGGGGATCCCGACGTCGCGCACGAGGATGCCCTCGGCAAGCAGCGCCTCGAACGTGCCGCGCGGGTCGGAGACACCGCCGAAGAGCACGAAGTTGCTGCCGCTGCGGAGGGGCTGGTATCCGAGCCGGCGCAGTTCGGTGACGAGACGGTCGCGCTGGCCGCGGATGTCGTCGACCATGCGCAGCATTTCGGGCGTGTGCGCGAATGCGGCAACGGCCGCCGCCTGGGTCAGCGCGGAGAGGTGGTACGGCAGGCGCACGAGCCGGAGCGCATCCGTCACGGCAGGGTCGGCCGCGAGGTAGCCCACCCGGGCGCCGGCGAACGCGAAGGCCTTGCTCATCGTGCGGGAGACCAGCAGGCGCTCCCGCCCGGGCAGCAGGGTGAGAGCGGATGCCGTCCCCACCGGGGCGAATTCGGCGTAGGCCTCGTCGACCACCACGATCCCGTCGCAGGCGTCATAGACGGCGGCGATCACATCGAGCGAGAGCGGGGTGCCGGTCGGGTTGTTCGGGGAGCACAGGAAGACGAGGTCGGGATTGACGCGATTGACCCACTCGACGGCGCGCCTCGGGGTGAGTTCGAAGTCGGCGTCGCGGTCACCGGCGATCCAGCGCGTCCCGGTGCCCGAGGCGAGCAGCGGGTACATCGAATAGGTGGGGGCGAAACCAAGCAGGGTGCGTCCCGGACCGCCGAAGGCCTGGAGCACCTGCTGGAGAACCTCATTGGAGCCGTTGGCGGCCCAGATGTTCTGGCGGGTGAGACCGTGTCCCAGGTAGCGGGCCATCGCCTCGCGCAGTTCGGTGAATTCCCGGTCCGGGTACCGGTTGATCCCCCGGATCGCGGCGGCCAGTGCGGCCGCGATGTCGACGGCCACGTCCTCGGGGATGCCGTGGGTGTTCTCATTCACATTGAGAGCGACCGGCACGTGCAGCTGGGGCGCCCCGTAGGGAGTGAGCCCGCGCAGGTTGTCGCGGAGGGGCAGGTCGTTGAGACTGGTCACTCCCCCCATAATACCGGTGGGCATGTTGACGATGGTTCAGTATTCAGCCGGCCCCGTGCTCGGCTCCCCGTGCATTCAGCCCGCTCAGTAATCAGCCGACTCGGCGTTCAGCCTGCTCGGTGTTCAGCCGGCTCAGTAATCGGCGGGCTCAGTATTCGGCGGGAAGGGCCAGGCGCTGGCCGGGCTGCACGCTCTCGGAGGGCAGCTGGTTCAGGTTGACGATGTCGGCGATGACCTCGCGCGGGTCGGCGGAGGGCGCGATGTGCTCGGCGAGCTGCCACAAGGACTGGCCCGACTGGATCGTGACGTAGTCGAACGTCGTTGCGCTGTCGCTCGCGCCGCTGCCGCTCAGCGTGCTGCCGTCTGCGGCGGCGAGGCCGCCGTTGAGTGCGAGCGCGAGGGCGCCCACGACGAGGGGAACGGCGGCGGCGGCGGTCAGCACGGCACGACCGCGCCGCGTGATGCGCAGCCGGGTGTGCGCCCCCGGGACCAGCTCGATTGTTGTGCTCATGTCTGCCTCCTGTGTATTCGTATCCGGCTCTCGGCCGGGAGAGCCGGATACGAAGCTATGTTCCGAATATATATTCGATTGTTCGAACAATCAAGACTTTCTCCGGTTATTATTGGGGTGAAGTACACGACACACTCGAATGAATGTCTCTCTTTCGCCCCACGCTGGTTACAGTTTCGATTGACTGGTCTGAACTCAACCAGCGACCACTGACATTCGGATACGGTCGCCTCACGGCATCCGCCGCGGCGACCGACCACCACCCGCCCACCGCCACCGACAGGAGCGACATCGTGACCCAGGACAGCGTGACCCCGGACAGCGTGACCCAGTTCAGCGGCGGATCCCCTGAACGAGGCGGCACGCGACGGAGGAAGAGCCTCAGCGACAAGCAGCGCGCGATCATGGACGTGATCCAGCGCTCCGTCGGGCAGAGGGGCTATCCGCCGAGCATGCGCGAGATCGGTGACGCCGTCGGTCTGTCGTCGCTCTCGAGTGTCACCCACCAGCTCAACCAGCTCCAGCTCAGCGGTTACCTGCGCCGGGACCCGAACCGGCCACGGGCGCTCGAGGTCCTGATCGAGTTGCCGCAGTCGCCGGAGGACACCGCGGCGGGAGCCGCGGAGAACTTCCAGCAGGGCACCCCGGTCGGCGACGCGGCGATGGTGCCGCTCGTCGGACGGATCGCCGCCGGTGTGCCGATCATGGCCGACCAGCAGGTCGACGAGATCTTCCCGCTCCCGCGCCAGCTCGTGGGCAAGGGCGAACTGTTCATGCTCAAGGTCGTCGGCGAGTCGATGATCGACGCCGCGATCATGGACGGCGACTGGGTCGTCGTCCGCCAGCAGAAGACCGCGGAGAACGGCGAGATCGTCGCCGCGATGCTCGACGGCGAGGCGACGGTGAAGGTGTTCCGGCAGCGTGACGGCCACACCTGGCTGCTGCCGAGGAACACCAACTTCGAGCCGATCCTGGGCGACCACGCCGAGATCCTCGGCAAGATCGTCGCCGTTCTGCGTTCCCTTTAGTCCGGCGCTCCCGGCAGCCCGGCGCCCGCGCTCCAGCGCTCGCTCTCAGTAGGCGCGCCATTTGCGCCGCTTCGCGCCAGGCATGCCTGGCGCGAAGCGGCGAAACTGGAGCGCAGAGAACCGGACCTGGCGCGAAGCAGCGGAACTGGCGCGTCTTGCGCGGCACGGGCTCGCCCCCGGGACAGCTCAGGCGCGGGCGGGCACCCGCTCGGCGAGGCGCGCACGCACGATCCGGGTCGCCTCGATCATGTTGGTCAGGGACTCGACCGTCTCGGCGTAACCGCGGGTCTTGAGCCCGCAGTCCGGGTTCACCCAGACCTGCCCGACCGGGATGGCCGCAACGGCACGGTCGAGCAGCTCCGTGAGTTCGGCGACGCTCGGCACCCGCGGCGAGTGGATGTCGTAGACGCCCGGCCCGATGCCGTGGTCGAAACCGTTGGCCTGGATGTCCGCGACGACCTCCATCCGGGAGCGGGCCGCCTCGATGCTCGTCACGTCGGCGTCGAGGTTGCGGATGGCGTCGATCACGACGCCGAACTCGGAGTAGCAGAGGTGGGTGTGGATCTGGGTGGCATCCAGCACCCCCGCCGTCGCGAGCCGGAACGAACCGACGGACCAGTCCAGGTAGTCGGCGTGCCCGGCCTTCTTGAGCGGGAGCAGTTCGCGCAGGGCGGGTTCGTCGACCTGGACGATGCCGATTCCGGCGGCCTCGAGGTCGGCGATCTCGTCGCGGAGGGCGAGGGCGACCTGACGGGCGGTCTCGCCGAGGGGCTGGTCGTCCCGCACGAAGGACCAGGCGAGGATGGTGACCGGTCCGGTCAGCATGCCCTTGACCGGCTTCGCGGTGAGGCCCTGCGTGTAGGTCGACCACTCGACGGTGATCGGCTTCGGGCGCGAGACATCGCCCCACAGGATGGACGGTCGCGTGCACCGGCTGCCGTAGGACTGGACCCAGCCGTTCTCGGTGACCGCGAAGCCGTCGAGGTTCTCGGCGAAGTACTGCACCATGTCGTTGCGCTCGGGTTCGCCGTGCACGAGCACGTCGAGGCCGATCTCCTCCTGGAGGTCGACGACCCGGGCGATCTCCGCGCGCATCAGGTCGCGGTACTCGTCTGCGTCGAGCACTCCCGTGAGGAAACGGGCGCGGGCGCGGCGGATCTCCCCGGTCTGCGGGAAGGAGCCGATCGTCGTCGTCGGCAGGAAGGGCAGCGCGAGGGCGGTCTCCTGGGCGGCGAGGCGGTCGGCGTACTCCCCGCGGGTGAAGTCGTCGGCGGTGAGCGCTGCGGCGCGGGCCCTGACGGCACCGTCGCGCACTCCGGGGGCGATGCGGCGGGCGGCGAGGGCTCTGGTCGCGGCGTCGAGCTCGGCGTCGATGGCCTCCCGGCCGTCGGCCAGGCCGCGGGCCAGGGTCGCGACCTGGCCGACCTTCTCGTCGGCGAAGGCGAGCCAGCTCACGAGGTCTGCACCGAGCGCGGACTCGTCGGTGACCGTGTGCGGGACGTGCTGCAGGCTCGTCGAGGTCGAGACGGCGACCCGCGGTGACAGGACGCTGACCTCGTCGAGGTGGGCGAAGGCATCCGCCAGGTCGCCGCGCCAGATGTTGTGCCCGTCGATGACACCGGCGACGAGCGTCTTCCCCTCGAGGCCGGGGACGGCCGCGGGCAGGGCGCCGCGGACGAGGTCGAGGCCGATGGCTTCGATCGGTGCGGCGGCGAGCACGGGCAGGGCGTCGTCGAGGCTGCCGTAGGGAGCGGCGACGAAGATCGCCGGGCGCTGGGCGAGGTGGCCGAGGGTCCCGTACGCCCACTGCACTGCGGTGAGAGCCTCGGCGCGGGGCACAGGGACGCTCTCGCTGACGAGGCCCGGTTCGTCGAGCTGCACCCAGTCGGCGCCGGCGTCCGCGAGGCGCTGCAGCAGCGTCGCGTAGACCGGAATGAGGTCGTCGAGCCGGTCGAGGGGCTCGAAGCCCGCGGGGGCTTCGTCGCTCGGCTTGCTGAGCAGCAGGAACGTCACCGGGCCGACGATGACGGGTCGGGTCAGGAAGCCGGCCGCGCGCGCTTCCTCGAATTCGCGCACGATCCGGTCGCTCGACAGGGAGAACTCCGTTTCCGGTCCGATCTCCGGCACGAGGTAGTGGTAGTTCGAGTCGAACCACTTGGTCATCTCGAGCGGGAGGCTCTCCCCTTCGCCGCGAGCGAGGGTGAAGTATCCGGCGAGGTCGATGCGTCCGTCGGCGTCGAGGAGCCCGGCGAAGCGGGCCGGTACGGCGCCGACCGTGCAGAGCGCGTCGAGCATCTGGTCGTAGAAGGAGAACGACTCGGGGATGGCCGAGTCTGTGCGCCCGAGACCGAGGGCGGCGAGGCGGTCGCGGGTGGCCTGGCGCAGTCCGGCCGCGGTGGCTTCGAGCTCTGCGGCGGTTGTGGTGCCGGCCCAGAACGCTTCGACGGCCTTCTTGAGCTCACGGCGCGGGCCGATGCGCGGGTAGCCGAGGATCGTGCCTGCGGGGAACGGGGAGGTGCTGGTCATGGCGTGTCCTTTGCGGTGAGGGTGCTGTGCGGTTCGGATGGGCGGATCATCGGATGATCGGGGCTTGAGGGGGGGGGTAGGGGCTTCGGGTCGGGCGGTGGTGCGTCGGCCCGATTTCGGGCGCGACGGAAACCCGTGGCGCAGGCGCTGCGTTCGGGTGGACGGGAGAGCTGCGGAGGCGGGAAGGAGCATCCGCCGTCGCTCTACACGATCGTGGGCAGTGCCGTCGGGGCCGGAGCCTGAGGCTGAGCAGGAGTGTCCCGAACCGGCGCCGTCGCGCCGAGCAGGCCGCAGCCGTCGAGCACCTCGAGAACGGTCTCGTGCTGGTTGAAGGCGTAGAGGTGCAGCCCGGGCGCTCCCCCGGCGATCACCTGGGCGGCGAGGTCGACGGCGTGGCGGATGCCGATCTCGCGCTGGCCTTCCCTGGTCGGTTCGATCTCGAGCCGGATGGACAGGTCTGCCGGCATCTGTTCGCCGGACAGCTCGATGATCCGCCGCAGTCTGGCCGGGCTCGTCACCGGCATGATGCCGGGCAGGATCGGGAAGAGCACCCCGGCCTCCCTCGCCCGCTGGACGAAGCTCAGGAAGTGGTCGGCGTGGAAGAAGAGCTGGGTGATGCCGAGGTTCGCGCCGGCCGCCTGCTTGGCGAGCAGGGTGTCGATGTCCTGCGCCGAGGAGCGTGAGCGGGGGTGGCCGTTCGGGAACGCCGCCACGGCGATCCGCACCTTCTCGTGGCCGGCCTTCACGGCGCGGGCGGCCGGGATGCCGGGGATGATCGTCTCGCGGTACGGCGACTTCTCGGCCTGGACGCGGTGGATGAGCTGCACGAGTTCGGCGGCGCTGCCGAAGTCGCCGAGGAACGCCTCGCCCTCCTTCGTTCCGGCAGGGGGGTCGCCGCGGAGGGCGAGGAAGCTGCGCACTCCCGCGTCGAGGAATTCGCGGATCAGCCGGTTCGCCTCCTCGTGGGTGGAGCCGACGCAGGTGAGGTGGGCCATCGCCTCGACGTTCGTCGTGCGCAGGATGCGGCTGAGCACGTCGAGCGAGGAGCGGCGCGAGGATCCGTTGGCTCCGTAGGTGACCGAGAGGAAGTCGGGTCCTGCCGCGGCGAGATGGTCGATCGTCGTCGCGAGGGCGGCAGCGGCGGCATCCGTTTTGGGCGGATACAGCTCGAAGGAGAACGGGATGCGCCGGGTGCGGGCGGAGTCCGGTGGAGTGGACATGCATTCCTCATTCGACAGGAGCCAGTGCGTGCACTGAAATGGCCGGGCGGCCGCGGACCGCCAGGGAGCCCTGGCGGGTGTTCGCGGGCGGGTGCCGGGCTCGGCTGTCGCTCCATGCCGGCGGAGGAAATCCGTCGGCAACGATTGAAGAAAACACTAGCAATCCCCGAACGGGATTGCACGAGTGTGACCGTTCGTTACCGGGGTCAGCTCGCGACGGCGGGCGCGGTGCCTGACGGTGCGAGGAGGAACGGCGCGAACAAGGACTGGATCTCGGTCGTGACGAGGGCGCGTACCCGGGTGCCGGTCTCGGCGTAGTCGGTGCTCAGGATCGTGCCCTGCGCGTGCAGGATCGCGATCAGGTCGCCGCGCTCGTAGGGGATGAGCAGGTCGAGCTCGATCGAGGGGCGCGGGAGCAGGTCAGCGACCGCGGCAAGCACCTCGTCGATGCCTTCGCCGGTGCGCGCGGAGACGAAGATGCCCTTCGGCCAGAGGCCGCGCAGCACCAGGCGATCGTCGTCGCTGACCAGGTCGCTCTTGTTGAAGACGACGAGTTCGGGGATCTCCCGGGCGCCGACCTCGCTGATGACCTCGCGGACCGTCGCGAGCTGGCTCGCCGGGTCGGGGTGGGAGGCGTCGACGACGTGCACGATGACATCGGCGTCCGCGACCTCCTCGAGGGTCGACCGGAAGGCCTCGACGAGTTGGTGCGGGAGGTTGCGGACGAAGCCGACGGTGTCGGTCAGCGTGTAGAGCCGGCCGTCGCTCGTCGTGGACTTGCGCACGGTCGCGTCAAGCGTGGCGAAGAGCGAGTTCTCGACGAGCACGCCGGCGCGGGTGATCCGGTTGAGCAGGCTCGACTTGCCGGCGTTGGTGTAGCCGACGATGGCGACGGAGGGCACGGCGTTGCGCTTGCGGTTGGCGCGCTTGGCCTCTCGGGCGGGCTTCATGGCCAGGATCTGCTTGCGCAGGCGGGACATCCGGGTGTGGATGCGACGACGGTCGAGTTCGATCTTCGTCTCGCCGGGGCCGCGGGAACCCATTCCGGCGCCGGTGCCGCCGACCTGGCCACCGGCCTGGCGGGACATCGAATCACCCCAGCCGCGGAGGCGGGGCAGCAGGTATTCGAGCTGGGCGAGCTCGACCTGGGCCTTGCCCTCCCGGCTCTTGGCGTGCTGGCTGAAGATGTCGAGGATCGTGGCGGTGCGGTCGATGACCTTGACCTTGACGACGTCCTCGAGGGCGCGCCGCTGGCTGGGCGCGAGTTCGGTGTCAGCGATGACGGTGTCGGCGCCGAGGGCCTTGACGATGCCGGCGAGTTCCTGCGCCTTGCCCTTGCCGAGGTAGGTGCTCGTGTCCGGGGTCGCCCGGCGCTGCATGAGGCCGTCGAGCACGGTGGCTCCCGCGGTCTCGGCGAGGGCGGCGAGTTCGCGCATGGAGTTCTCGGCGTCCGCGACGGTGCCCTGGGTGTACAGGCCGATCAGGATGACGTTCTCGAGGCGCAGCTGCCGGTATTCGACCTCGGTGACGTCTTCGAGCTCGGTGGAGAGGCTCGGAACCCGGCGGAGGGCGTTGCGGTCTTCGCGGTCGAGCTGGGCGCCGTCGTGGCCGTCATCGTGCTCGTCGGAGCGGGGCTCCGCGTCGAGGGCCTGGGCGCTCCCGCTGCGAAACAGGGAGTAGCCGGCGGCCTTGGAATCGGCACTGGCAAGTACCCGTGCCACAACATCGTCGTCCGGGGTTTCAACTGGTTCAATCATTCCTTTAACCTTACTTCCTCGAAGAGCGGTAGGTTCCCTCTATGCCTTCCGACCATTACTTCACCCCTGCCCCCGACAGCAAGCTCAGGCTGCAGCAGGTGACCGTGCACCTGGGAGGTCAGGAGCGGGAGGTCACGACCGCCAACTCCGTGTTCAGCCCGGACCACATCGACACGGGCACCAAGGTGCTTCTGGAGAACACTCCGGCACCGCCGCCCGGGGGCGACTTCCTCGATCTCGGCTGCGGCTGGGGTCCGATCAGCTTCCATCTGGCGCTCGCTGCGCCGCGCGCCACGATCTGGGCCGTCGACGTCAACGAGCGTGCCCTCGACCTCGTGCGGCTGAACGCCGAGAAACTCGGGCTCACCAACATCACGGCCGTCACGCCAGACCAGGTCCCTCCGCACGTGCAGTTCCGCACGATCTGGTCGAACCCGCCGATCCGCGTCGGCAAAAACGAGTTGCACAACCTGCTGAGCAGCTGGCTGCCGCGCCTGGAACCCGATTCGGATGCCTGGCTCGTCGTGCAGCGCAACCTCGGCTCCGATTCGCTGCAGCGCTGGCTCGACGGCGAACTACCCGACGACTTCGCGGTCTCCCGCTTCGCGATCAGCAAGGGTTTCCGCGTGCTGCGCGTCAAGCGCCACGGCGAACCCGCCCTCTAGCGGTTCGCGAGCGCACTCGCCCGCCCGTGCCGCAACGCAACGGTCCGCGTCGGCAACGTACCGCGAGAGTACGGTTTCGGCCCTTAAACCCGCGGTTTAAGGGCCGAAACCGCACTCTCGCGGCAGGTACGGGCGGATCCCGGTCAGTCGAGCCGGGTCAGTTGAGGCGGAAGACGCCGTCGTAGACGAGCTCGGCCGGCCCGGAGAGCGCGACGTGCTCGCCGTCCTCGGCCGGGAACATCCGCACGCCGAGCGTGCCGCCGGTCACCTCGACCCGCCACTGGTTCGGGGCTCCCTGGCCCGCCCAGTAGCGGGTCGCGAGGGCGGCCGCTGCGGCTCCGGTGCCGCAGGAGAGCGTCTCGCCGCTGCCGCGTTCGTGGACGCGCATCCGGATGTGCCCGACCCCGTCGACGATCAGGGGGTCGCCGGGCACGACGAATTCGACGTTGGCGCCGTCGGCGGGTTCGGGGTCGAGCTGCGGGATGTAGCTGAGGTCGGCGCTCTCGAGTTCTCCCTGGTCGGCGAGGGCGACCACGACGTGCGGGTTGCCGACGTTGATGCCGAGTCCGGGCCGGGCGACGGCGAGGTTCCTGGCGCGCACGAGCGGTTCACCGCCGTCGAGCCGCCAGCGACCCAGGTCGACCTGGTAGCCCGCTGCGTTCCGCTGCACGTCACGGACGCCCGCGCGGGTTCCGACGACGAGGGTGTCGCCGCCGGGCACGTCGGCGAGGCCCTGTTCGGCGAGGAACCGGGCATAGACCCGGATGCCGTTGCCGCACATCTCGGAGAGGGTCCCGTCGGCGTTCCAGTAGTCCATGAACCACTCGGCCTGGTCGTCTTCCGCGAGGGCGGCCGCGCCCGCCTCGAGGCTGCGCGAGCGGACCGCGCGGATGATGCCGTCCGCGCCGATGCCGAAGCGGCGGTCGCAGATCGCACGGATCTGCGCCGGGCTCAGGTCGATCTGCCCGTCGGGATCGGCGAACAACACGAAGTCATTGCCCGTGCCCTGGCCCTTGGTGAAGTTGAGATCGATGCCCATCAGACCAGTGTAGGGACGAGACCCCGGGTCGGCCGACCCCGAGCGCCGTCGCGGACGATCACGTCGCGTCGCCCCTCCCGGAACACCGGACGCGCCGATCACCCCCGCAAGCCCGGCCCACCGGTACCGGCCCTGCCGGACGGCCGGTCCCGCACACCGACGACCCGCGCCCAGCATCCGCTGCCCGAACCGATTCGACGGAGATTCTGCCCGGAAAGCGCTTCAAACGCCGTCCCACGTGCACAAAACGCAGAATCTCCGTCGAATTCGCGAGGGGTCAGAGGTGTGAGCGGGCGGCCCTCAGGCGGTCGGGGGCGTCGTAATCGATCCAGTGCGTGTCCACTGAACGTTTGAACCAGCTGACCTGACGGCGGGCGTAACGACGGGTCAGCTGCTGAGTCTGCTCGATCGCCTCGGCCTGGCTGAGCCGGCCGCTGAGCTGGCCGAGCGCCTGCGCGTAGCCAATGGCGCGGCTCGCGGTCACCCCGGATTCGAGGCCGGCGGGGATGAGGCCGCTGACCTCGTCGAGGAGGCCGGCAGACCACATCCGGTCGACGCGGGCGTCGAGCCGCGCGGTGAGCTCCTCGCGTGGTGCCCGCAGGCCGAGGGTCACGGTCGGGCGCCAGTAGACGGGTTCTCCCGGCAGCGCCGCGAGGTGCGGTGCCCCGGTGAGCTCGACGACCTCGAGCGCGCGCACGAGGCGCCGGCCGTTGCTCGCGCCGATGCGGGCGGCGGCGCCGGGGTCGACGATCTTCAGGCGCGCATAGAGCGCGCCGGGACCCTGCTCGACGAGTTCGGCCTCGAGCCGGGCGCGCAGCACCGGATCGGTGGCGGGAAACTGGAAGTCGTAGACCACGGAGGACACGTAAAGTCCCGATCCGCCGACGAGGATGGGCACGGCGCCGCGGGCCGTGATGTCCTCGATCGCGGCACGGGCCTCGGTCTGGTACCGGGCGACAGCGGCCTCGTCGGTCACGGCGAGCACGTCGAGCAAATGGTGCGGGATGCCGCGCTGGTCGTCGGCGCCGAGCTTGGCGGTGCCGATGTCCATTCCGCGGTAGAGCTGCATCGCGTCGGCATTGACGATTTCGGCCGGGGTGCCCTCAGCACCGAGACTCTCGGCGAGGTCGAGGGAGAGCTCGCTCTTGCCGGTGCCGGTCGGTCCGACGATGACGACGAGCACCCGGTTAGCGCTCACCGTCGTCGACGGCGTAGATCGGAACGGTGGAACTCGCGTTGGCCGCAGGGATCCGTCCGGCGGGAGCCGAACTGGCGGACACGGGACCCGGGGTCACCCCGGAGACCGGCGTCGCCTGCGGGGTCAGGTGCGAGACGGCCTGCGAAACGGGGTGCGGGGTCGCGTGTGAGGCGGCCTGCGGGGTCGGGTGCGCGGCGGTGGGACGGAGGCCGAGGGTGGGCATCCCGAGCGAGACGGCACCGCCTGCTGAGGCGCCGGCATGGCTCGGCACACCGCAGGCATCCGCTTCTGCACGGTCCCAGGCGTCGCCGGCCGTGGTCCGGCGGATGCGCAGCGGAGCCCCGTCCCGGGAATCGGCGATCAGGTGGAAGGGCGCCGCTTCGGTCACCGTCACGGTGACGAGGTCTCCGGGGCGAGGGCGCTCCGAGCCCTCGGGCACGTCGAAGTGCACGAGGCGGCTATCGGGGGCACGCCCGCTCATCCGGTGGGTGTCGGAGTCCTTGCGGCCCTCACCGTTCGCGACGAGCAGTTCGACCTCCCGGCCGATCACGGCCTGGTTCTCCTCCCAGGAGATCCGCTCCTGCAGCGCCGCGAGGCGCTCGTAGCGGTCCTGGACGATCTCCTTGGGCACCTGGTCGGCCATCTCGGCCGCCGGAGTACCCGGGCGGATCGAGTACTGGAACGTGAACGCCGTCGCGAACCGTGCCCGTTCGACGACCCGGAGGGTATCCTGGAAATCCTCCTCGGTCTCGCCGGGGAAACCGACGATGATGTCCGTGCTGATCGCGGCTTCGGGCATCCGCGCCCGGACCCGATCGAGGATGCCGAGGAATCGCTCGGAGCGGTAGGACCGGCGCATGGCTTTGAGCACCCGGTCGGAGCCGGACTGCAGCGGCATGTGCAGCTGCGGCATCACGGCGGGGGTGTCGGCCATGGCCTCGATGACGTCGTCGGTGAACGCGGCGGGGTGCGGGCTCGTGAAGCGGATGCGCTCGAGCCCCTCGATCTTCCCGGCGGCGCGGAGGAGCTTGCCGAAGGCGAGGCGGTCGCCGAATTCGACGCCGTAGGAGTTCACGTTCTGGCCGAGCAGGGTGACCTCGATGGCGCCGTCGTCGACGAGAGCCTGGATCTCGGCGAGGATCTCGCCCGGGCGGCGGTCCTTCTCCTTGCCGCGCAGGGCGGGGACGATGCAGAAGGTGCAGGTGTTGTTGCAGCCGACGGAGATGGACACCCACCCGCTGTAGCTCGAGTCACGCTTGGTCGGCAGGGTCGAGGGGAAGGTCTCGAGGGAATCAAGGATCTCGAGCTGGGCCTCACCGTTGTGCCGGGCGCGTTCGAGCAGGCTCGGGAGTGCACCCATGTTGTGGGTGCCGAAGACGACGTCGACCCAGGGCGCCTTGCCGAGGATGACGTCCTTGTCCTTCTGGGCGAGGCAGCCCCCGACGGCGATCTGCATGCCGGCGTGACGCCGTTTGATCGACGCGAGCTGGCCGAGGTTGCCGTAGAGCTTGTTGTCGGCGTTCTCCCGCACCGCGCAGGTGTTCAGCACGACGATGTCGGCCTCTGCCCCGTCGGCGGGAACGTACCCGGCGGCCTCGAGAGAGCCGCTCAGCCGTTCGGAGTCGTGCACGTTCATCTGGCAGCCGAAGGTGCGCACCTCGTAGGTGCGCGCCCGGCCGTCGTCGTCGCGGGCCGCCGGCGACGGCGCGATCAGGGTCTGCGTGCTCAAAGTCATAGTGACTCCAGTTTACGCGACCGCGCCCGTGCACCCGGCGGTGCAGCGTTCCGGGTCGCCGGGCGGTCCGCGCCGGACGGGTTCAGCGGAACCGCACGCCCGAGGAGTCCCCGCCGCCGTTGCGCGAGTCGAGCGCGGCCTGAACCGCCTCGCGCACCACGGAGGACGGGTAGCCCTTGCGCATCAGGAAGGCGTTGAGCCGGCGATCGATGGTGCGATCGTCGAGACGGCCCAATTGCTGCACGCGCTTGATCGCGACCTCGATGGCCCGTTCGGTCTCGTCGTCGGGCATCGCGTCGATGGTCTCCGCGATGAGTTCCTTGTCGAGGCCGCGGCGGCGCATCTCGGCCTGGACGCCGGAGCGCCCGAGACCCTTTCGCTCGTGCTGGCTGTAGACGATCTGCTCGGCGAGCTTCGCCTCGTCGAGATAGTCGAGACGGATGAACCGTTCGACGATCTCTTCGATCTCGCTCTCCGGAAGGTCGAGCCCGACGAGCACCCCGCGGGCCTCCGAGATGGACAGCGAGCGGGCGCGAAGCCGCTGCAACAGGACCTGTTCGGCGTGTTCGTTCTCGGCTTCGGTCTCGGCAGCACCGCCGTCGGCAGCACCGCCGTCGGAAGCGTCACCGGTCTGGACGGCGCCATCGGCACCCTCCGCTCCGGAATCGTCGGCAGCCGGTGACTGCGCCCCCGGCAGGTAGCTCACGGTCGCGAGCTTGCCGCGACGCTTGGCCGGGGCCCCGGTCGCCCGGCCGATGGCCGGAGCAATGTCCGGAGCAATGGCCGGAGCGATGTCCGGCTCATCCTTCGGTTCGAAGTGCACCATGCTCAGGCGCCCTTCCGGGCGGCGAGCCGGGCTTGGGTGGTCTTCGGCTGGCTGACGTCTGCTCCTGCGGCCGCACGGGCCGCTGTCGCGGCTTCCTTCGCGGCGAGCTCGGTCGCGGCTTCCGCGGCGGCGGCGGCCTTCTTGGCGGCTGCGCCTTCCGGCGAGATACCGAGCTTGAAGAGGATCTTGCTCTCGATCTCGTTGGCCATGTCCGGGTTCTTCAGCAGGAAGTTACGGGAGTTCTCCTTGCCCTGCCCGAGCTGGTCGCCGTCGTAGGTGTACCAGGCGCCGGACTTCTTCACGATGCCGTGTTCGACACCGAAGTCGATCAGGCTGCCTTCGCGGGAGATGCCGATGCCGTAGATGATGTCGAACTCGGCCTGCTTGAAGGGCGGCGCCATCTTGTTCTTGACGACCTTGACCCTCGTGCGGTTACCGACGGCTTCCGTGCCGTCTTTCAGGGTCTCGATCCTGCGGATGTCGAGGCGAACCGAGGCGTAGAACTTGAGGGCCTTACCGCCGGCGGTGGTTTCGGGGCTGCCGAAGAAGACACCGATCTTCTCGCGGAGCTGGTTGATGAAGATCATCGTGGTGTTGGTCTGGCTGAGCCCACCGGTGAGCTTGCGGAGGGCCTGGGACATCAGTCGGGCCTGGAGACCGACGTGGGAGTCACCCATCTCGCCCTCGATCTCGGCGCGGGGCACGAGGGCTGCGACGGAGTCGATGACGATGAGGTCGATCGAGCCGCTGCGCACGAGCATGTCGGCGATTTCGAGCGCCTGCTCCCCCGTGTCGGGCTGGGAGACGAGGAGGGCGTCGATGTCGACGCCGAGCTTCTTCGCGTAGTCGGGGTCGAGGGCGTGCTCTGCGTCGATGAACGCGGCGATGCCGCCACCCTTCTGGGCGTTGGCGATGGCGTGCAGGGTGAGCGTGGTCTTACCGGAGGACTCCGGTCCGTAGATCTCGACGATGCGCCCGCGCGGGAGCCCGCCAATGCCGAGGGCCACGTCCAGGGCGATCGAGCCGGTGGAAATGGTTTCGACCGGTGCCCGGTCGTCGCTGCCGAGGCGCATGATCGAGCCCTTGCCGAACTGGCGGTCGATCTGGGCGAGCGCGGTGTCGAGCGCCTTCTCGCGGTCTGCTGCTGATGCCATGGTGGGTCTCCTTCGGTCGTGCGTTTCGGCGCCTATAGGCTGTCGCGACACACTCACCGGGAGGACCCCGGTGCGTGCTCTGGGACAAGGCATTCGCTGTCTGTCACTGACGAAGGCGACTGTACGCCGCACCCCCGACATTGATCGGGAAACGCGACGACGGTGGACACTTCTGCACTGACTCCTGCTGGTGAGGAGCCTACCAAAGGTCGAACACGTATTCGAGCACCGACGCGCCGAAATGGTCGCGTCGTCGAAGTAAGGAGGGAAAGGAGGGCGGGCGCCCTAGGGGCGCGGCGCGGGCACGCCGGCGCCGAACCATCGGCTCTTGGGCACGTCGGTCTCGGCGCAGAGGGCGAGCCAGACGTCGCGCGCCGGAACACCGCCGGCCAGGGCCTGGTCGGCGGTGTTCCCGAGCGAGGTCAGCACGAGGTCGCGGGTCAGCACACGACCGTAGGACTCACCGAATTCGTCTTTCAGCGCCTGACGGAATTCACTGAGTCTCACGAAGCCACCTGGTCGGAGGGGAAGGAGGGGATGGGGAGGCCCGGGGTCAACGAACCATCATGCCGGTGTCGTACGTCGCGACGAGCTCGTCGGGAACGGTGTCGGGGAAACGATCGATTCCCTCGATGACGGCGAGGCGGTCTCCCACCTCACGCATGATGACCGAGATCGGGGTGTCCAGCGCGTCGGCGACGGACGCCAGAATCTCGGATGACGCTTCCTTCTGGCCGCGCTCCACTTCGCTCAGGTAACCCAGGGCCACGCTGGCCTTGCTGGCAACCTGACGCAGTGTGCGCCCTTTCTGCAGTCGGAAGTCCCTGAGCACATCGCCGATTTCCTGTCGCACAAGAATCATCGGAACCTCCTTCTCGTACTTATTAGGTACAACTATTTGGGTCATACCGGTGACGGATGGACAACAGTACTACATCCAGCCGACTCCTGCAGACTACCCAGAACGACTGGGGTTTGCTTGTGAATATGTACTGTGTAACCCAGCGTTTACGCGAACTATTCCGTCGGTAACGTGGCTATCAGCGCACGCACAGCTTCGACGGCCGCCCGCACTGTCTTCGCCCGGATCGCGGCCCGGTCACCGGTGAGGTCGAGCGCCACCGCCGAGGTTTCCGTCCCGATCGACAGGCCGAGGTAGACCGTTCCCGGTTGACGGCCGCCCTGGGGGTCCGGGCCGGCGACGCCGGTCGTCGAGACGCCGATATCCGCGCTCCGGCCGCCGAGGGTGAGCCGTCTGCGTGCTCCCCCGGCCATCTGGCGCGCGACCTCCGGGTCGACAGGTCCGTTGGCGGCGAGGAGTGCCGGGTCGACGCCGAGGAGGGTGTGCTTGAGTTCGGTCTGGTAGGCGACGATCCCGCCGGCGACGACGACGGATGCCCCGGGAATCCTGATGAGTTCGGCCGCGAGCGCTCCCCCGGTCAGGGACTCCGCGACGGCGATGGTGAGGCCCCGGCGGGTGAGTTCGGCGATCAGGGACGCGGTGGGGTCATCCGCATCGGGCACTTCGGGCACATCGGGCACATCGGGCACATCGGTCACGGCGGGTCAGCCGTCGTGCCGGGACTGGCGCGAGACGCGCCGGGCGGCGACGAGGTAGTCGATGCCGGTCGATACGGTCAGCACGAACGCGACGGCCATGGCTGCGTAGTTGACCCAGTGGATCCAGTCGCCGAGCACGAGCCAGAGCGGAACGAGGAAGAGCGAGATCGCGACCGACTGCATGATGGTCTTGAGCTTGCCGCCGCGGGAGGCCGGGATGACCCGGTCGCGGAGCATCACGAAGCGGAAGGCGGTGATGCCGAGCTCGCGGACGAGGATCACGATCGTGACCCACCACCACAGTTCGCCGAGGATCGACAGGGCGACGAGCGCTCCCCCGGTGAGGACCTTGTCGGCGATGGGGTCGAGCAGCTTGCCGAGGTCGGTGACGAGGTTGTGCTTGCGGGCGATCGCGCCGTCGATGCCGTCGGTCGCGATCGCGAGGATGAACAGCACGGCGGCGGCCCAGCGCAGCGCGCCGTCGTGGCCGGCGTCGGCGAGCAGCATCCAGATGAACAGCGGGGCGAGCAGGATCCGCACGACCGTGATCAGGTTGGGCAGGTTCCAGTTGCTCGGGCGTGCGACGGGTTCGGATGCTGTGGCCATGATCAGTCCCTGCCGGTGAGGTTCCAGGCATCCTCGTCTGCTGACGATGCCTCTTCCTCAGGGTAGCCCTCGCTCATCTTCGCGACCGGGTCGCCTGCGTAGCGCGGGTCGGGCTGGGAATCGGAGCGGGCATCCGCGTCGTGGGCGGCGTTGGCCTGCCTGGCGGCCGTCGCGGCGTGGTGCTCGTCGTCGGAGCCGCGGAGCAGGGCGAGCACGCTCGGCAGCTGTTCGACGGTGACAAGCACGTCGCGGGCCTTCGAGCCCTCCGAGGGGCCGACGATCTCGCGGGACTCGAGCAGGTCCATCAGACGGCCGGCCTTGGCGAAGCCCACCCGCAGCTTCCGCTGCAGCATCGAGGTCGAGCCGAACTGGGTGGAGACGACGAGTTCGGCCGCGGCGAGGAGCACCTCGAGGTCGTCGCCGATGTCGGAGTCGATCTCCTTGCGGGGAGCGGCCATCGAGACATCCGGCCGGTAGTCGGGGCGGGCCTGCTGGGTGACGTGCTTGACGACCCGCTCGATCTCGGCCTCGCTGACCCAGGCGCCCTGCACCCGGATGGCCTTCGAGGCGCCCATCGGCAGGAAGAGCGCGTCGCCCTGGCCGATGAGCTTGTCCGCGCCCGGCTGGTCGAGGATGACCCGGGAGTCGGTGACGCTCGTCACCGCGAACGCGAGGCGGGAGGGCACGTTGGCCTTGATCAGACCGGTGACGACGTCCACGCTCGGGCGCTGGGTGGCGAGCACGAGGTGGATGCCGGAGGCGCGGGCCAGCTGCGTGATCCGCACGATCGAGTCTTCGACGTCGCGCGGGGCGACCATCATCAGGTCGGCGAGCTCGTCGACGACGACGAGCAGGTACGGGTACGGCTTGAGGGTGCGGGCGCTTCCGGCCGGGAGCACGATCTCGTTGCCGACGACGGCCTTGTTGAAGTCGTCGATGTGGCGGAAGCCGAAGCTCGCGAGGTCGTCGTAGCGCATGTCCATCTCTTTGACGACCCATTGCAGCGCTTCGGCGGCCTTCTTCGGGCTCGTGATGATGGGGGTGATGAGGTGCGGCACGCCGGCGTATGCGGCGAGCTCGACGCGCTTCGGGTCGATCAGCACCATGCGCACGTCGCTCGGCTGGGCGCGCATCAGCAGGCTCGTGATCATCGAGTTCACGAAGCTCGACTTGCCAGAACCGGTCGAACCGGCGACGAGGAGGTGGGGCATCTTGGCGAGGTTCGCCACGACGAAGCCGCCGCCGACGTCCTTCCCGACACCGATGGTCATCGGGTGGGTGCTGTTCGTGGCCGCCGCCGAGCGGAGCACGTCACCGAGGGTGACGATTTCGCGGTCGGTATTCGGGATCTCGATGCCGATCGCGCTCTTGCCGGGGATCGGCGAGAGGATCCGCACCTCGTTCGACGCGACAGCGTACGACAGGTTCTTGCTGAGGGCGGTGACCCGCTCGACCTTGACACCGGGGCCGAGTTCGATCTCATACTGGGTCACGGTCGGGCCGCGGGAGAACCCGGTCACCCGGGCGTCGACCTGGAACTGGGTGAGCACTTCGGTGATCGAGGTGACGATCACGTCGTTCGCCGCGGAACGCGCCTTCGCTGGCGGTCCGGCGGTCAGGGTCGTGTTCGACGGCAGCTCGTAGGGCACGGCCGGGTGGTCGCCCGTGTCCGGGTGCAGTGGATGCCCGTCCTCGCCGGGAACAGCACCGGTCGCCCCTGCGAGGCCGTCGAGCCCGGGAAGTACTTCGGTGAGTCCTGCGGCCGCCGCGGACCCCGGGCCTCCGGTCGCCTCGTCGTCGTGCAGGCCGAAGTCCGAGCCGCGCGTCACGTCGATCTCACCGGTGAAACGCTTGATGGCGTCTTCTGCGCGGAGCAGGTCCTCGAGCACCTCGGTGCCGTAGTGGTCGCCGCCGGCGCCGCCGCCGGACAGCCCGACCGAGAACGGCGTCGCCGGAGTGGGCACCGGGGAACCGTCCGCCGGGGCGATGGCGCTGTCGAAGCCGCCGCGTCCGTCGCCGCCGAGCAGGGTGCTGAGCGGATCGTCGCCGTCCCCCGACCCGCCGGCGCCCTTCTTCGGGCCGTGGGCACCGGCATCCGACACGAGGGCGCCGCCGAAGTCGGGGTCTTCCTCGCGCTTGCTGTTGTTGCGGCGCCACCAGGGCAGGGCGCTGTTGCCGTCCGGCTCGCCGTCGACGCCGTCGAGTTCGACCTGGGCGGTCTTCTCGGCGCGCTCGAGTTTCGCGGTCTTCGCCGCCGCGCGCTCGTCCTCCGTGGAGAGCTCTGCGCCGAACAGCCAGGCGTAGAGCTCGCGCGACCGCTGCCCGATCCGGTTCGGCGGGGTCTTCGTGATGATCAGCAGGCTCAGGGCGAGCAGCAGGATGATGATGACGGTGGCGCCGATGGCGGTCGTGAGGGCGATCAGCGGCGCCGCGACCATCCAGCCGATCACACCGCCGGAGAGTGCGAGCACGTTCATGCCCTGGGTGGGCGTCGGCTGGCCGCCGTAGACGTGGCAGAGCCCGGAGACGGAGACGAGCAGCAGGCTCAGCCCGATGCCGATCCGCCCGTTGTCGTGCACGGAACTGGGCTTACGGAACAGCCAGATCGCGAAGACGAAGAGGATCACCGGCAACGCGAACGCGACCCGGCCGAACAGCCCGCCGAAGGTCCACGCGTCGAAGTTGCGGGCGACGGCGTTGTCGATCAGGAACCATTCCACGACCGCGCCGGCGACGGCGAGCAGCACGAGGAAGAACGGCAGGCCGTCGCGGCGTTCCTCTTTGGAGAGTTTTTCGGGGCCGAGCGCGCGCGCGGCGGCGCCGGCGACGTGGGCCAGGGCGAGCCAGGAACGCACGAAAAGGCCGGGTTCGGTCTCCGCGGCGGAGAACTTGACCGTCTTCTGGGCGGTGGTGCGGGCAGCCGGCTTGCGCGCGGGTGTACCGCGCGCCGGCGTGGTGCGGGCGCGCCCGGTCGACTTAGTGCTCGTGGCCATGGAGTCCACGGTACCGCCGAGCCGCCGATTCCGCGCGAGCCCACGCGGTCGACGTCGCGGCCCGGCTCACCGGGCAGGTGCACCGGGCAGGTGCGCCGGGCAGGTGCGCCGGGCTGCGTTCAGTAGCGGATGGCGTCGATCACCTTGACCCGCACGGCCACGAGCGCGGGCAGCAGGCCGGCGAGCGCGCCGACCGCGGTTGCGCAGACGAGGCCGAGCACCGCGGCTTCCACCGGGAACGGCGGGAAGTCGGTCACCTGGCCCTGGCCGATGAAGCCCTCGACGAGGGGATTCGTGACGATCAGCACGGCGGCGATCACGCCGACGACGCCTGCGACGATGGTCGCGACGACGCTCTCCATCATCACGGAGAAGAAGACCCGGCCGGCGGTTGCGCCGAAGCTGCGCCGGATGCCGATCTCCCGGATCCGCTGCTTGAGGGTGACGAGGGCGATGTTCACCAGGCCGAGCGCCCCGAGCAGGAGGACGAGCAGTGCGACTCCCCCGACCACGAGCTGGAGCGGCAGGTACGGGTTGTCTCCGCTGTACGCGGCGTAGTCCTGCCGGTAGACCTGCACGTTCGCCGTGCTTCCGAGCGCGCCCTGCACGTCCCTGGTCAGTGCGGCGCGCAGGTCCTCCGCGAGTGCCGGCGGCACCCAGAGCTCATAGCTCGGGGGCTGGCCGGATCCGCGCAGGGCGAGGGTGTCCGCCGGGCCGAGCGCCTGCACGGCGTCCGCGAGCATGTACATCGCCGGCGCGTTGTCCCAGGCCGTGGTCTGGTACACGCCCGTGATCACGGCCGTGGCGTTCTGGGTGCCGAGCAGGGTGGTCGTCGGGTGGGTGCGGAGGTCCGGTCGGCCGATCCGGTCGTAGAAGACCGAGTTCACGAGGACGGCCGGGGCCAGCCGGTCGGCGTCTGCGGCCGTGAACCAGTCGCCGTGCAGGAGGCGGATGCGGTGCATGGTGCCGTAAGCGGGGTCGACGCCCTGGATCTGCACTTGCGCAGCGCCGTCCCTGAACTGCACGAGCTGGCTGGTCTGCACGAGCCTGCTCGCGTGACCGACCCGGTATCGCGCGAGCTCGGTCTCCCAGAGCGCCTGCATCGCAGCGGAGTCCGGTGCCGTGCCGTCGCTCTGCGAGATCTGCATCGACAGGCTCGCCGGCCGGCCGCCCTGCCGCTCGCTCTGTTCGACGGTGGCCTGCTGCGCCACCGAACCGAGCGCGACCACGGTCGTGATCGCGCACACGGCGACGGCGACGCCGACCAGGGAAAGCAGCACCCGGGTGCGATGGATGCGCAGCTCCTGCCAGGCCTCGACGAAGGAGCCGACGAGGTTGCTCACGACCCGGTTCATGCGAGCATCGCGTCCGGAATCGTGGCCGGCGCCGTGCCGCGCACCGCGTCCAGCGCAGGGTCATGCGCACGGTCGCGCACGGGGTCGTGCACCGGGCGGAGCCCGCCGCCGTCGAGGCGGAGGTGCCGGGTGGCGGTCGCCGCGATGTTCGGGTCGTGGGTGATCGTGACGAGGGCGGCGCCGGAGTCGGTCGCGACCTCGTCGAGCAGGGTCATCACGGCAGCGCCGGTCTCGAGGTCGAGCGCCCCGGTGGGCTCGTCGGCGAGGATCAGCCGGGGGCTGCGGACGAGCGCGCGCGCGATCGCGACCCGCTGCTGCTCGCCGCCGGAGAGTTTGTCCGGCAGGGCGGTCAGCCGGTGACCGAGGCCCACCCGGTCGAGCATCTCCGCTGCGATCCGGGAACGCTGCCAGAACGCCCGGCCCTCGGCGTAGAGCAGCGGCGTCATCACGTTCTCGAGGGCGGTGCGGCCCTGCAGGAGGTTGAACTGCTGGAAGATGAAGCCGACGTCGCGGCCGCGTACCCGGTCGCGGTGGCCGCTCGAGAACGATTGCACGGGCCGGTCGTCGAAGAGCATCACGCCGGTCGTGGGGTTGTCGAGTAGCCCGAGCAGGTTCAGCAGGGTGGACTTTCCCGAGCCGGATCGGCCGACGATGGAGACGCGGTCGCCGACAGCGACGTCGAGGTCGACCCCGCTGAGGATGGTCAACGGCGGAGCGTCGATCAGCCGCACCGTGCGGGTGACGCCCTCGAGGTGGAGGAGCGTCATCCCGCGACTCCGGCGGAGACGCCGGGGGCTGAGCAGAATTTGCTCCCGTCCGGGAGCACCTGGCACCCGTCGGTTGCCGGATCGACGGCGCCGGGCACGAACTGGTCGATCAGGTCGCCGGCCACGAGGCCGGTGCGCACCTCGACGTTGGTCCCGTCGGTCAGGCCGAGGGTGACGGGGCGTTCCTCCGTGCCGCCGTCCGGCAGCACGAACCAGACGATGCCGGTTTCGGCGGACCCCTTGACCGCGGTCGTCGGCACCACGAGCACGTTCTCCGCCTTGCCGCCTGCGAGGGTGATCTGCGCTGCGAGGCCGGGGAAGACCGTCACGCCGGCCGGAACCGCGCAGCTCACGGTCGTGGTCGTTCCGCCGCCGGCCGACCCTGCCGAGCCCGACGATCCGGTGGCCCCGTCCGTGCCGGTTCCGCCGCCCCCGCCGGCGCCGGCGAGCGGGGTCGTGATGCTGAGCCCGGTGCAGGTGAAGGGCGCGGGGCCGTTGGTGATGGCGATGGATGCCTCGGTCGGCCGGTTCACCAGCCGGTACTGCTGCTCGGGGCTGAGCGAACCGCTCACCGAGAACGTGGGAGGGGCGAGCTGTCCCGTCGTGTCGCCGATCGCGACGGACTGGCCGTGGATCACGGTGAGCGAACTGACAGTGCCCGCCGCGGTCGCGAGGACCTTGACGAACGTGACGGCCGGCTTGGGCTGGGTCACGGTGACCTGGCCGGCGGCATCCGTCGACTCGACCGGGTCGCGGGGCGTCTCGACCTTGATGTCGTAGAGCTTGTCGCCGTTCGCGACCGTCTGGCCGACCGTGGCGAACACCTCGTCGACGGTGCCGAGTGCGGTGGCCCGCACCGGGACGGCCGGGTCGGCGTTGACGGTACCCGGCACGACGACGTCGTTCGTGATCGTGCCGAGGCTGACCGGCAGCTGCGGTTCGATGAGCTCTGCGCTCGGCTGGGCGGGGTCGTCGGCGACCGCGGTGTCAGGGAAGAACGCGACTTTGACGAGCGCCACGGCGATCGCGGCGATCACCAGCAATCGCAGGATCGGAAATATCCACACTCGCGCTACGTGCACCGGAGCCCCCGTTTCGGTTACGCGCCGCAGGCGACGCTGGGTCGATCCTACGGGTGAAACGGATGCCGTGCGCGGTTTGCGCGAAATGCCACACGATCAGGCATCCCGCGCCTCGCGCCTTCGTGCCCGCGAGCGTGCGCCGGGCGTGCTGCTCTCGTGGGTGAAACGCAAAGTCGGAGATTTTCGCGACACGCCGGCATCCCTGCCCGCGCTCACGGCGTGTCCGAGATTTCTCCGACTTCACGTCGGATGGCGGCCGTCGCCGGCGCGGATTCCGGGCTAGGCCTCGATGACGAGCGGCACGATCATCGGGCGGCGGCGGAAGGTCACATTGACCCAGCGACCGACCGTGCGGCGCACGATCTGCTGCAGCGCATGCGGGTCGCGCACCCCGTTCTCGGCGGCCTCGGCAAGCGCCGCCCGGATCTTGGGCAGCACCGCGTCGAAGACCGAGTCGTCCTCCGCGAAGCCCTTCGCGTGGATCTCCGGGCCGACGATGACGTTGCCGGTCTTGGCATCGACGACGATGATGATCGAGATGAAGCCCTCCTCGGCGAGGGTGCGCCGGTCCTTGAGGTCGGCCTCGGTGATCTCGCCGACCGTCGAGCCGTCGACGTAGACGTAGCCGAGGTCGAGCTGGCCGACCTTCCGCACGACGCCGTCCCTGAGGTCGAGCACGGTGCCGTCCTCGGCGAGGATGACGTTCTCCGGCGGCACGCCGGTCTCGGCGGCGAGCTTCGCGTTGGCGACGAGGTGGCGGTATTCGCCGTGCACCGGGAGCACGTTCTTCGGCTTGAGGATGTTGTAGCAGTAGGTGAGCTCGCCCGCGGCGGCGTGGCCGGAGACGTGCACCTTGGCGTTGCCCTTGTGCACGACGTTGGCGCCGAGCTTGGTCAGGCCGTCGATGATGCGGTAGACCGCGTTCTCGTTACCCGGGATGAGCGAGCTCGCGAGGATCACGGTGTCGCCGGGGCCGACCTCGACCTGGTGGTCCTGGTTGACCATCCGCGCGAGCACGGCCATCGGTTCGCCCTGGGAACCGGTCGACATGTAGACGATCTTGTCGTCCGGGATGCTGCCGGCCTTCTTGAAGTCCACGAGCACTCCCTCCGGCACGGTCAGGTAGCCGAGGTCTGCGGCGATCGTCATGTTGCGCACCATGGAGCGGCCGAGCAGGGCCACCCGGCGCCCGTTGGCGTGTGCGGCGTCGAGCACCTGCTGCACCCGATGCACGTGGCTCGAGAAGCTCGCGACGATGACGCGGCGCGGGGCCCTGGCGATGACGTCGTCGAGGACGGGACCGATCAGCCGCTCCGAGGCGGTGAAGCCGGGGACATCCGCGTTGGTGGAGTCGACGAGGAACAGGTCGACGCCCTCGGTGCCGAGCCGCGCGAACTCGCGCAGGTCGGTGAGCCGGTGGTCGAGCGGGAGCTGGTCCATCTTGAAGTCGCCGGTGTGCAGCACGGTGCCGCCCGCGGTCTTGATCGCCACGGCGAGGGCGTCCGGGATGGAGTGGTTGACCGCGACGAACTCGAGGTTGAACGGGCCGAGCCGCTCGGTCTGCCCCTCGGCGACCTGCAGCGTGTACGGCACGATCCGGTGTTCCTTGAGTTTGGCCTCGATGAACGCGAGCGTGAGCCCCGAGCCGATCAGGGGGATGTCCGCCCGCAGCTTGAGCAGGTACGGCACGGCACCGATGTGGTCCTCGTGCCCGTGCGTCAGCACCACGCCGAGAATGTCGTCGAGCCGGTCCCGGATCGGGCTGAAGTCCGGCAGGATCAGGTCGACGCCGGGCTGGTGCTCCTCGGGGAACAGCACGCCGCAGTCGACGATCAGGATCTTGCCGTCGATCTCGAACGACGTCATGTTCCGGCCGATCTCGCCGAGGCCGCCGATCGGGATGATCCGGAGCGTTCCCGGTTCGAGTGTGGCCGGTTCGTAGACGTCGATGGGCATGGGCCCTCCTCGTGGTTCGGTGTGCTGGCTAGCGGGTGGTTCCGGCGATCTGGGGCAGGGCCCCGCCGGCTGCGGCATTGCGGTCCGGGCGGAAGTTGGAGAAGTCCACACCGGGGATGTTCTTGACGAGGTCGATCTCGTCCTCGATCTCGGCGGCTTCCCATTCCTCGGGGCCGACGAGGGGCAGCCGCACGCGGGGGCTCTTGATGCGCCCGAGGCCGTGCAGGATGTACTTGGCGGCGACGGTACCGGGCACGTGGGTCATCACGGCGCGCACGAGCGGCTCGAGCTGCTTGTGGGCGGCGGTGGCGGTCTTCAGGTCGCCGGCGTTGACGGCGTCGACCATCTGCCGGTACGGCGTCGCCGCGATGTTCGCCGTCACGCCGATCAGGCCGGTCGCGCCGATCGACAGGTGCGGGAGCACGTTCGGGTCGTCGCCGGAGAAATACATCAGGTCGGTCTGGTTGAGCACCCGGCTCACCTGGGCGAGGTCGCCCTTGGCGTCCTTGACCGCGAGGATGTTGGGGTGCTTCGCGGCGCGGAGCAGCGTCTCGTATGCGATCGCGACGCCGGTGCGGCCGGGGATGTCGTAGAGGATCACGGGCAGGTCGGTCGCGTCGGCGATCATCCGGAAATGGGTGAGAATTCCGGCCTGGGTGGGCTTGTTGTAGTACGGGGTGACGATCATGTTGCCGTCGGCGCCGGCCTTCTCGCTCTGCCGGGCGAGCTGCATCGCGTGCGCGGTCTCGTTCGAGCCGCCGCCCATGATGATTTTCGCGCGACCCGCCGCGACGTCCTTGCCGACCTCGACGAGGCGCAGCTTCTCCGCGTCGGTGAGGGTCGAGGTCTCCCCCGTGGTGCCGGTGACGACGATGCCGTCGGCTCCCGCCGTGATGACGTCGTCGATGTGCTTCGCCACGCCCGCCCAGTCGACCTCGCCGTCGGCGGTGAAGGGAGTTACCAGGGCGACGAGGACCTGGCCGAACGGATTCTCAGACATAGACACGTGGACAGGCTATCGCCTTGCCGACGTCCGGCGGCAGTCCCGGCGGCGTTAACCGGCCTTCCGGGCGCAGGACTCGTCGGGATGCCCGAAGATCAGCCAGTCCGGAAGGTCGCGGAGAAACGCCGCCCGGACCGCGGTGCTGCGGGCGAGCGTCCAGTCGACGCGCGCCCCGATCTCGGTCTCGTATTTCTCCCACTCGAACCAGTTGATCATGTGCAGCCTCGGGAATCTCGTCGCCGTGTCTGCCGAGAAGACCTGGCGCCACCACGCCTGCTTGATCGCCAGTTCCAGGGCCGGGTCTCCCCCGGACACGACGAGCGCGGCTGTCTCCGGGATGGCGACGGGCTTGCCGTGACCGTCGCCGTAGACGCCGTAGAAGTCGGGCGTGGCGGTCTCGTCTCCGGCGAGTCCGACGTAGGTTCCGGTGAGCTGAGCGGCGAACTTGCCGGGCTCCGGAAGCTCGTCCTCGCCCCAGGGGTACGCGGACCCCCAGTGGTACAGGGACATGCCGACCCAGTCCACCACGTCGTCCCCGGGGTAGTACGGCAGGTAGGGGTCGTCCCTGATCGTGAGCGTGCCGTCTCCGTCGGTGTCGAGGGCGGTGAAGTCGGCCGTTCCCGGCGTGGCCGCATACGCGCCGCCCGCGAAGGGATAGCCGCCGCCGTAGTTCGGCGCCCACATCATCGCGGAACCCGGGGCATCCCGCTTCACGGCGTCCGCGACCCTGCGGAAGGCCGCGACATATTCCGTGGGCTGCTGGCCCCACTCGTACCAGGACCCGTTCATCTCGTGGGCGAAGCGCACCACGACGGGCACGCCGCGGTTGTTCAGCGCGCCGAGGAGGGCGCCCAGGTCGTCGGCCACGGCAGGGGTGATGGCGGCGAGGCCCGCGCGCGGTTCGAGGGTGAGCAGGAGTTCGCCGCCGTTGGAGAGCACCTGTCCCGCTGCGGCCCCGACGTTGGCGCGGTCATCCGCACTCATCGGCAGGCCGGAGAAGGAGACGGCGACCGCGGGACGAAGGCCGGAACCGCTGAATTCGGCGAGGGTCTCGGCGCCCCAGTCCAGGTTGACCCCGAACAGAACGCCCGCGTGCGGCACCAGGTCGGCCGTCGCTGTGACCGCGCAGGAGACCGTCGGAGGCACGGAGTCCGGCGCCGCTGTGCAGCCGGCGAGGAGCGCTACGACGCTGACGACCGCGCCGAAAGCGGCGGACAGGCGGAGCGCGTGGGCGGGACGCGCCCGGGGGATGTAAGGCACGAATACCACCCTAACGGGGGGTACCGTCCGTCATCTCTCGTCACACGAAGATTCCCCGCTGAAGTACCGCGTAACGTCGAGCCCATGAACCCGCTCGGCGCCGCACTCGTCCTGGTCGCCCTCGTCGCGGTCGCGACCGCGCTCGGCCTCGTCTATCGCTCGCGCCAGGGAGTGATCCGCGACGTGGCCGACACCGAAGTGACCGTGCTGACCCCTGCGGATGTCGGCAGTCAGGTCCCCTTCGGCGCCGCGGCCACCCTCGTCCAGTTCTCCACGGAGCACTGTGCGCGCTGCCCCGGCACGAACCGGCTCCTGTCGGGCATCGCCGACGCGCGCACCGGAGTCACCCATCTCGACGTCGATCTCACCCATCGAGCCGACCTGGCCGCCCGCTTCGGAGTGCTGCAGACCCCGACCACCCTGATCCTCGACGGCTCCGGCCGGCTGCACGCCCGCGTCGGGGGTCCGCCGCACCGGACCGACGTCATCCGCCACCTCGACCAACTCGCCGGGCCCGCACCGGAGAGCCGCACCCCCTCATCGACCCTGTCAGGGAGCCCCCATGCCCAGTGATTCCCTCCCGAACTTCCCGAACCCGGCGAACCCGGCGAGCGCACCGACCCCGCGCACACGCAGACCGATCGATCCGCGGGGTCCGCGCTTCAGCGCCGCCATCACGGCCGTGCTCCTGCTTGTCGTGGTCTTCCTCGCCCTGACCGGGGCATCCGTCGCCGCCCTCTCCCTGCTCGCCGTTCTCGCCGCGCTCTTCGCCTGGGGCGCGTTCGCCGGCGTCGGGCGGCACCCGTACGGCTGGCTGTTCAAGCGATTCGTGCGCCCACGCCTCGCCGCGCCCGCCGAACTCGAGAACCCGGCACCGCCCACCTTCGCCCAGGGCGTCGGCCTGTTCGTCACCGCGGTCGGGGTCGTGCTCGGATTCCTCGGTCTCGCGCCCGCCGTCGGCGTCGCGGCGGCCCTCGCATTCGTCGCGGCCTTCCTCAACGCGGTCTTCGACTACTGCCTCGGCTGCCAGATGTACCTGCTCCTCGTGCGCGCCGGCCTGCTCGGCCGCTCCCCCGCCGCAGCCTGAGGCTCCTGGACCGGGCTCCCTGCCAACTCCCAGACTGACCCTGTCCCCGGGGGCGGATGCCCGGTTAGGCTGGGGGTTTCACACCCAGGAGGTAACACCATGGCACTGACCAGCGAAGCGTCAACCGTCTGGACCGGAGACCTGAAGTCCGGCCATGGCACCGTCTCACTCGACTCCTCCCACGCCGGAGAATTCCCGGTCACCTGGAAGGCCCGCAGTGTCGGGAGCCCGAACACCACCAACCCCGAGGAACTGCTCGGTGCCGCGCACGCCGCGTGCTTCTCGATGGCCCTCGCGAACGGGCTCGGCGCGGCCGGGCACACGCCGGAGAACATCCAGACGACCGCTGCCGTGACGTTCGAGGCCGGCGTCGGCATCGTCGGCAGCCACCTGCTCGTCAGTGCGAGCGTGCCCGGTCTCACCGAGGAGCAGTTCGCCGCGTTCGCCGAGGACGCGAAGGCGAACTGCCCTGTCTCGAAGGCCCTCGCCGGGATCCCCATCACGATCGAAGCGGAACTGGCCTAGGCGCCGGCACCCGATGCGCGTACTGATCGCCGGAGCCTCCGGGCTGATCGGCACCGAACTCGTCCGCCAGCTCGGCGAGGCCGGGCACACCGTCGCCCGGCTCGTGCGGCACCCGGCGGCCGGGCCGGACGAAGTCACCTGGGACCCCGCCGTCTTCGACATCGACCCCACGGCCCTCGACGGGGTCGACGCGGTCGTCAACCTCTCCGGCGCCTCGCTCGCCCGGCTGCCGTGGACGAACGGCTACCGCACCGAAATCCTGGCCTCCCGGACCCACGCGACCCGCACTCTCGTCGAAGCGATCCGGAGGAGTCCCACCCCGCCGGCCTTGTTGCTGAGCGGCTCGGCCGTCGGCGTGTACGGCAACCGGCCCGGCGAGATCCTCACCGAACGTTCGGCGCCCGGCGACGACTTCCTCGCCGCGGTCGTGGAGGCCTGGGAGGCCGAGGCCCTGCGCACGCCGGCGCCGACCCGCGTCGTCCTGCTTCGCACCGGACTCGTGATCGCGCGCGGCGGAGCGCTGAAACCCTTGCTTCCCCTGGTCAAACTCGGCCTCGGCGGTCCGCTCGGCCACGGCACCCAGCACTGGCCGTGGATCAGCCTGCACGACGAGGCCGCCGCGATCGTGCACCTGCTCGGCTCCACCCTCAGCGGCCCGGTCAACCTGGCCGGTCCGACTCCGGCCTCGGCGAACGACGTGATCCGGGCCGTGACGGTCGCACTGCACCGCCCCTTCTTCCTGCCAGTGCCCGAGTTCGCGCTCACACTCGCACTCCGCGACGCCGCCCGCCAGCTGCTCCTCGCCGACCAGCGGGTCAGCAGTGCCCTGCTACAGGGCGACGGCTTCGTGTTCCGGCACGGCACGGTCGCCGAAGCCGTCGACGCGATGCTCGCCGAGGGGTGACCCGGCTGGCGGGCCCCGCCGGGTGATGTCGCCGCTACATCACCCCCATCCGGGGGTGATTTTTTCTCGTTTTCCGCTACGCTGAGGCACGGGTCGCACCACAATCGCGGGAGGCCGTCGGGCTAGACGTCGGGGGTAGCGGGTGCAGGTCTCCAGAGCACGCGCCTCCCGATCCCCTGTGCGACGGGCGACCGCAGCGCTTGCCGTGGCTCTGGCGCTGGCACTTCCCCTGGCCCTGCCTGCCACGGCTGCACGCGCCGCCCCCACACCCTCGGCCACGGGCACGGCAACGGCGACACCGGAACCTGCGCCGACGCCCCCCGTGACGGCGACGCCTGCACCCGCGGCGGACGGCGCTCCCGTCAGCGTCGAGCCGGCCACCGGAGCATACTTCGGGTCGATCCTCGACTGGAGCAGTGACAGCCCTGCCGAGCAGGCGTCCCGCCTCGGCTCCCCGAGCGCCTTCTACGAGCACTCCGTGTCGATGCCGATGTCGGGCGCCGACACGGGCTACAGCACCCAATTCCTGCAGAAGACGAACGGTGCCGGTTCCCTCGCGTTGCTCACCATCCGCCCGACGGTGCCGCTGCCGTCGATCGACGCGGATGCCGCAGCCCGGCTCGTCGACGGAATCGCGGCCGCGCGGGGCACCGGCACCGCACCGTTGTACCTGCGCTTCGCGCCTGACATGAACAGCACCTGGGTGCCGTGGGGGCAGCAGCCCTCCGCATACCGCCAGGCCTTCGCGGCCGTCGCAGACGCCGTGCACCGCCGTCTGCCCGGCGCCGTGATGGTGTGGTCGCCGAACTGGGGCGGCGGGTATCCCTTCACCGGGACCCGGGCCGCAGATACCGACACGCTCCGCGAGCTCGACACCAACCGGGACGGCTCCGTCGACGGCGCCGACGACCCATACGCGCCCTACTTTCCCGGCGCCGTCGCCGACTGGGTCGGGCTCTCGGTCTATCACGACGACACCGCGGGCGGCGATGCGCGCAACACCGTTCCGCGCGACGGCGAGCTGGTCGCCCGCCTCGGCTCCCCCGCCGCGGATGCCGCCGGCGCGGATTCCGCCGGCGGCGACGGCTTCTTCGGCCGGTACTCGACGGCGACCGGCAAACCCTTCCTCCTCGAGACCGCGGCGTTCTACAGCCCCTCGGCGGGCGGCCCCGGCGAACTCGCGGTCAAGCAGAACTGGTGGCGCCAGGTCTTCGCCGCCGTCGCCGACCCGCGGTACGCCACGCTCAAGGCCGTGCTCTGGCAGGACACCACGGCGACCCGTGCGGTCGTCGGCGGCACCTTCGTCGACTGGAGTGTGACGCTCGGCGACAGCACCAGGGCCGCCTTCGCTACCGACCGCGCCGCGAGCGACCTCACGCTCGGCCCGCTGTTCGCGCCGACGACGAACGAGGCCGGAGCATCCGCCACCGGCCCGGGGCTGACCATCGGCGGCTGGTGGGCCTGGCTCGTGGCCGCGCTCGTCGTCGTCGCGGTCACGGTACTGTTCGCGCTCGCGGTCGCCCGGCGTGGCCGGCCCGGCAGACCCAGCCGACCCGGCAGATCCGGCAGACCCGGCCGGTCGGCGCCGAGCTACGACGGCCCCGCGAACCGGGACCTGCGCATCGACCTGATGCGCGGCCTCGCGATCGTCTTCGTCGTGGTCAACCACATCGGCCTGGCCTCCCTGTTCCAGGAAATCACCCAGGAGGCCATCGGAATCGTCTCCGGCGCCGAGCTGTTCGTGCTGTTCGCCGGCGTCGTGCTCGGCATGGTCTACCGGCCCAGGATCGCCACGAGCGGTATCGGCGAGGTGGTCATCCGAACCGGCCGGCGCGCCTGGAAGCTGTACTACACCGCCCTCGGCGTGGTGATCCTGATCTTCGCGGTGAGCCGGCTGCCCTTCGTCAACGCCGACTACCTCACGACATTCACCGACCAGGGCACCGGGGCGCGCGGCAGTTCGGCATCAGGCCACGTCTACGATCTCTACGCAAACGCCGGGCAGCTCCTGACCTACCCGGTGAACCCGCACATCCTCCTCGATCTGGCGCTCCTCCGACTCGGGCCGTGGCAGTTCAACGTGATGGGCCTCTACGTCGTGCTGCTCCTCGTCTGCCCGCTCGTGCTGTGGGCGCTGTCGAAGCGGTGGTGGGTGCCGGTGCTCGCGCTCAGCTGGGGTGTGTACGCGTTCAACACGCTCGCGGGGGTGCGCCTGTTCCCCTCCGAGTTCGAGGACTCGTTCCCGCTGCTGACCTGGCAGGTGCTCTTCGTCACGGGAATCGTTGCCGGGTACCACCGCCTGGCCCTGCTCCGCTGGTTCGCCTCGAGGTGGGGCCTCGTGGCCGCCGCAGTGATCGTGCTGCTCGCGACCGCGCTGATGCTGTTCTCCTGGAGCAACCCGTATCTCCCGAGCGCATACTCGGTTCGGCTCGGACTCGTGCCTGACGCGTTCTTCCGGTCGGTCTACGGCGCGTACTTCGGACGCACCAACCTCGAGCCCGGTCGCCTGCTCAACGTGATGCTCGTCGTCGTCAGCTTCTACGCCCTGGTCAGCGCATACTGGCGCCCGATCCGGCGGGCCATCGGCTGGTTCCTCATCCCGCTCGGGCAGGCGACCCTCTACGTCTTCATCATGCACGTGTTCTTCGCCCTGATCGCGGCCAACATCCCGGCGCTCCAGGACGGGAACGTGTTGCTGAACACCGGCGCATACGTCGTCATCCTCGCGCTGCTCTGGGTGATGGTCAGGACGAAATTCCTGTTCCGGATCGTGCCGCGATGAGAGGGGACCACTCATGAGCCGGATGCTGACCCTGCGGATCGTGGTCGTGCTCACCCTCGCGCTCGGCATCAACTACGTGGCCTGGCGCTGGCTGTTCTCGCTCAACTGGGACGCGTGGTGGATTGCCGTGGCCCTCGTCGCCGCCGAAACGTACAGCCTGATCGACGTCACCCTCTTCGGCATGATGATGTGGCGCGCCTACACCCGGCCCGCGCCGCCTGCGCCGGCCGCGGACGCGACCGTCGACGTGCTCATCGCCACCTATAACGAGCCGATCGACCTCGTGATGACGACCGCACTCGCCGCGCGGGAGATCACCTTCCCGCACCGCACCTGGGTGCTCGACGATGGCGCCCGGCCGGAGCTCGCGGCGGCAGCGGCAGCAGCGGGCATCGACTACCTCTCCCGGGGAACCGAATGGATCGACCGGCCTCGCCACGCGAAGGCCGGAAACGTCAACAACGCGCTGATGGAGACCCAGGGCGAATTCCTGCTCATCCTCGACGCCGACCAGATCCCCCGGCCGGAGATCCTCGACCACACCCTGGGCTATTTCACCGACGACAAGGTCGCACTCGTGCAGACCCCGCAGGTCTTCAGCAACGTCACGATCGAGGACCCGCTCGGCAGCCAGGCCCCCCTGTTCTACGGCCCGATCCAGCAGGGCAAGGACGGCTGGAACGCCGCCTTCTTCTGCGGATCGAATGCCGTGCTGCGGCGCGAGGCCCTCATGCACCTCGGCATTCTCGGGTACGTGCGCGAAGTGGAGAGTTCCGTGCGCACCGCGCTCCGCGACGCGAGCCGGGTGGTGCGGGGTGCCCGTCGGCATCCGGCCGCCCGCACGCCCGCGGTCGCGCACGCCCTCACGGAAGTCGCCGCCGCGATCCGGCAGGCGCGTGCCGCGATCCGCCACGACGAGCCGCTCGCAGAGGTCACGTTCGCGTTGCACGAGCGGGTGGATGCCGCAGCCGCGGGCATTGTGGTCGGCGAGGTGACCTCGCTCGCGGACGACCTGCGCGCGATCGGCGAGTTGGGCGGCGGACCGGAATCGCCGTACCTCCTCGACGTCGACGAGACGATCGCGAGGCTGGCGACCCGCGAGCTTTCACCGTTCAAGGCCCTCGAGGCCGTGCGCGCCGCCCTCGACACGATCGCGATCGACCGCGGCCACGAGGCCCAGCCGGTGATGCCGCTCGCCACCATCTCGGTCACCGAGGACATGGCCACGTCGATGCGGCTGCACGGCCTCGGCTGGAAGAGCGTCTACCACAACGAGCTCCTCGCGGACGGGCTCGCCCCCGAGGACGTCGGTACGATGCTCACGCAGCGGCTGCGCTGGGGCCAGGGCACCATGCAGGTCTTCCTGCGGGAGAACCCATTGCTGCAGTGGAAGATGAGCGTGCCGCAGCGCCTGATGTACTTCGCCACGATGTGGAGCTACCTCTCCGGGTATGCGGCGGTCGTCTACTTCGCGGCGCCCGTCGTGTTCCTCGTCTTCGGGATCCTGCCGGTGTCCACCAACGCCTGGGACTTCTTCCTGCGGTTCATCCCGTTCATGGTCGCCAACCAGCTCCTGTTCTTCGTCGCCGCGCGCGGCATCCCCACCTGGCGGGGCCAGCAGTACAGCCTCGCCCTGTTCCCGGTGTGGATCGAGGCCTGCACCACCGCCTTCAACAACGTCGTGCTCGGCATTCCGCTCAACTTCGCCGTCACGCCGAAGACCAGGCAGGCCCACACCGGACCGCAGTGGCATCTGATCAAGCCACAGCTCACGGTGATGGTGCTGCTCGTCGTCGCGATCATCGTCGGCTGTGTGCGCCTGTTCGTCAACGGCGCGGAACCGATCGGCACCGGGGTCAACATCTTCTGGGCCGTCTACGACCTTGTCGTCCTGAGCGTGTTGTTCAAGGCGGCCACCTATCGAGGCTTCACCCCTGAGGCCGCAGAAGAGGAGCACCCAGACCAATGAATTTCCGGACTGAAACGATAGCCGGCGACGTGGCGGCCATTCGCGCGGACGGCCGACTCAACATGGTCTCCGCACCGCTGTTGCGGCAGGTGGTGTCCGACGCGATCACCGCGGGGAGCGTGCGGATCGTCGTCGACCTGAGTGGGGTCGATTTCATGGATTCGTCCGGGCTCGGAGCCCTGATCGGCGGCCTGAAGGTCGCCAGGCAGGCCGGTGGGGATCTCCGCATCGCCGGCGCGACGCCGCAGGTCGCGCTCGTCTTCGAACTGACCCATCTCGACCGCATCCTGCAGAACCACGCGACCGCCGAGACCGCATACCGTGACTGACTCCGACCCGACCCTGGCGCTCAGCACCCCGCCCGACGACATCGACACCGTGCAGGACTACGTGCAGCGCGTGCTCGAGCCCCACACCGACATCGTCGGCATCGACCGGATCTCGTTCGAAACCGCGCTCGTCGAGCTGGCGTCCAACGTCATCCAGCACGCCGCCGCGGGAACCGGCATCACGTGCGTGCTGTCGATCCACGCCGACGACCACGAGCTCAGTGCCCGGATCAGCGACTCCGGGGCGGCAGGGGCGGTCATCCTCAGCGCACCTTCGTTCCCGGACGACCTCGCGGAGTCGGGCAGGGGGCTCGCGCTCATCGAGATGCTCGTCGACTCCGTGCACTTCGAACGGGTCGCCGGCCGCAACGTCTGGACGATCTCCCGCGCCCGGCATCCGCTGCCCTGACGACTTCGACGGAGTTGTCGGGGAGGGTCAGGCGGCGGCGCGCTCGAGGGTGATCGCGGTGCGGATGGCGCCGCGGGCGCGTTTCCGGTCGCCGGCGGCGTCGTACGCAAGGCCCAGCCGGAACCAGGCCTTCCAGTCCTCCGGTGCCGCGTCGACCGCGTCCCGGTACTGCGGGAAGTCCGCGTCGGCCGCGTCCCTGACCGGGCGCCCGCTCGCGCGGATCGGCAGGGTCTCGACGGGAAGCTCGCCGCTCGCTTCGAGCAGGCGTACGAGCCGGGCCGAGCGCGTGCCGAAGGTGAGTTCGAGCACGAGCGCCCAGACCCCGATCACGGGCAGGATGAGCAGGGCGACGCCGATCGCGATGCCGACCGGCTCGCCGCTCTGCAGGAAGAGCACCGCACGCCAGCCGACGAGCACCAGGTAGAACGCGAGCAGGATCGCCATCACGCCTGCGCCGATGCGGCCTTTCATTCGAAGACCTCGGAGTCGGCGTCGATCTCGGGGATGCTGTCGAAGTCGTTCGGCTCCGCCGCGACCGCGACGATGGCCGCCGGCGGGGTGGGGGGCGTGCCGAGGCCGAGGTCGACGACCTGGTCGAGGCCGACGGTCACGCCGACGGCGGTGCGGGTCGCGTCGAGGGCGAGCAGGATGCCGCGCTTGTACGCGTTGGCAGAGAGAGTGTTGTGGGAGATCGTGACGGTTTCCCCCGCTCCGCCGAAGATGACGTCCTGCCGGGCGAGCACGCCGTCGAGGCGCAGGCTGTGCACGGGCACGCTCGACACCTGCTGGCCGCGGGCGCGCTGGTCGTTGTGCGGTGCTGAGACCGGGCCGAGCTCCGTGCGTGCGAGACCGATGAGTTCGGCGGTGCGGACCGCCGTCCCCGAGGGAGAGTCGACTTTGGCGGCCTGGTGCGTCTCGACAATCTCGATCGAGTCGAAGAGCCGGGCGAGCATGGCGGAGACGGCGGTCGCGACGACGGAACCGATCGAGAAGTTCGGCACGATCACGACGCCGGTGTCCTCCCGGCCGCGGATCCGTCGCTCGAGCGTCGTGATGCGGGTTTGGGACCAGCCGGACGTGCCGACGAGCACCCGGATGCCGTTGTCGACGGCGAAGTCGACCACGCTCTGGCTCACACCCGGCAGGGTGACGTCGACGACGACATCCGCCCCGAGCATGTCGGACAGCGGGCTGCGCGAGTCCAGGCCGGCGTGCAGCCGGTATCCCTCGCTCTGGTCGACGAGCTCGCTGATCAGACGGCCCATCGTGCCCGTAACGCCGACGATGGCCACCCGTGTTGTCATACGACCAATCTAGCAACTGGCCGTCCGGCAGACCGGCAGTCCGACATTCCGGCAGTCCGGAATCCCGGCCCCGCACGACGCGGCGGGAACTGGGCGAGGAGACCTCCCCGACGTAGCCTTGTGTCATGCCAGAGTCCCCGACAGCACCCGATCCCGTTTTCCGCGAGGTGTCCGTGACGGATGCCGGTTCCCTCGCCCTCCTGACGGCCTACTTCAGCGATCGGCAGTCGAGCTTTCCCGTCGAGCAGGGTGCCTACCGCACGACCTTCCCGGTGGCCGGGGACTTCCTTCCGCCGCACGGTGTCTTCCTGCTCGTCGGCGAACCGAGCGGCACCCCGGAGCAGGCCTGGGTCGGGTGCGGCGGCATCCGTCGGATCGGGGACACCGCCGAAGGCGCCCGCTACGAGGTCAAGCACCTCTGGTTGCAGCCGGGAACCCGCGGGAGGGGCTGGGGCCGGGCGCTGCTCGCCGAACTCGAGCGGCGGGCGCGAGCGTTCGGGGCCGTCGAGCTCGTGCTCGACACGAACGCGAGCCTGCGGGCCGCCGGTGCGCTCTACCGGAGCGCGGGCTTCGAGGACTGCCCGCCGTACAACGACAACCCGAACGCGACCAACTGGTACCGGAAGAGCCTCGCTCGCGACTAATGCCGGGCCACCTTCGCTCGTGGCGGTAACGCACGCACGTGCGAGTTCACGAATGCTCGTGCCGGGCTACCTACGCTCGTGCGCGTTCTCGCTCGCTAGTACAGCAGCGGGTCCGGCAGTCCGGTGCGCATCTCGACCGGCAGGTGCCCGGTGTCGTTATGGGTGACGAGCGTCCAGGGGCGACCCGGCTTCTGCAGCATCACGGTGAGGCCGCAGTTGGCCTGGTTGATGCTGATCCAGCGCCAGTCCGGGGCTCCCAGCACCGCTCGCACGAACCAGCCGATGACGAAGTTGTGCGTGATCAGCAGTTCGTGGCGTTCGCCCCTGCGGGGCTGCAGGAACTCCGCGACGGCGTCGTCCATCTGGGCGCGGCCGGCCTCGATCTCCTCCTCGGTGACCGCCCCAAAGAACGGGGCGTATGCGGCGGGCGTCTCCGGCGCCATCCCGGTCGGGATGCAGTCGAACAGCAGCGGGGAGGGGACCGGGGTGAGCGAGGGCAGCCGCCCCGCGATGATCTCCGCGGTCTCGGCCGCGCGCTGCAGGGGCGAGTGCCAGGCGTCGGTGAACGGTACGCCGCCGAGGCGTTCCGCGATCAGCTGCGCCTGCCGTTTGCCGCGCGCCGAGAGCGGCCCGTCGGGCAGGCCGTGTTCGGCATCCTGTTGCTCGCCGTGGCGAACCAGGTAGATGTAGTGGGGCAACGGGATCTCTTTCGATTCGGGGCGTTCGGCCGGACGGCCGGGCGGTACAGGGCCAGGCGGCCCGTGGGGTCAGGGCCGGGAAGAGGCAGGCACGATTCCCGCGAAGACGTCGTCGTCGAGCGCACCGACGGCGGCGATGGAGAGCGGGCCGGCTGCGAGTTCGACGGCGAGGGCCTGCACGTCGTCCGCGGTGACCAGGGCGAGGCGGCGCAGCGCCTCGTCGAGGTCGACGAACTCACCGAGGGTGATCTCGGCGCGGCCGAGCCGGGACATCCGGGTGTCCGAGTCTTCGAGGGCCAGCGAGGAGGCCCCGGAGAGCTGTCCGGAGGCGCGTTTCATCTCGTCGGCGGTGACGCCGTGCTCGGCGAGCCGGTGCAGTTCGCTCAGGAGCAGTTCGGCGACCTGGCCGGCCTTCGCCGGGGTGCAGCCGGCGTACATGCCGAAGAGGCCCGCGTCGGAGTAGCCCGGGGCGAAGGAATAGACGGAGTACGCGAGCCCGCGCTTCTCGCGCACCTCCTGGAAGAGCCTTGACGACATGCCGCCGCCGAAGATGGAGGTCAGCACGCTCATTGTGACGCGGCGCTCGTCGGTCGCGAGGAGCCCGGGGAACCCGAGCAGCAGGTTCGCCTGCTCGAGGGGGCGCCGCACGACCGTGACCGCGTTGCCCTGGTGGATCTCGGCGGGGTGCCCGTTGCGTCGTCCGACCGGGGCGGCGTGTTCGCCCAGGTCCCAGCCTGCGGCGTAGAGCGCCCGGGTCACATCGGCGACGAGTACGTCGTGGTCGACGGCGCCCGCGACGGTGACGACGAGGTCTTGCGGGCGGTAGTTGGCCCGGTAGTGCGCGAGCACGGCTTCTGGCGTGGCCGCCTTGATCGTGTCGGGGTTGCCGCCGATCGGGCGCCCGAGCGGATGCTTACCCATCACGGCCTCGAAGAAGCGCTCGTTCGCGACATCCGCCGGATCATCGTCGGCCATGGCGAGTTCCTCGAGGATGACGCCGCGTTCGGTCTCGAATTCGACGGGGTCGATCGTGGACGAGGTGAGCATGTCGGTGAGTACCTCGACGGCCATCGGCAGGTCGCGGTCGCGCACCTTGGCGTAGTAGCAGGTGTATTCCTTCGCGGTCATCGCGTTGTGCTCACCGCCGACGGAATCGAAGGCGATCGCGATGTCGAGGGCGCTGCGCGTGGCCGTGCCCTTGAAGAGCAGGTGCTCGAGGAAGTGGGTGGAGCCGAAGTGCCCGGGCTTTTCATCGCGGGAACCGACCGCGACCCAGTAGCCGATCGTGAGGCTCCGGCTGCCGGGGACGTGCTCACTGAGGATGCGGACACCGCTCGGGAGGACCGTGCGGCGCACCACGGATTCGCCGGCGGCCCGGAAGGACAACTCGGCGAGAGTGAGAGGAAATTCAACGGCGCTGTTCATGACACCACCACCCTACGTCACGGCACCGACGGGATCGGGGTGCCCCGCGGAACCGGATCCGAACGGTGGGCGGCGCCGGCGTCAGCGGGCGGCAGCGAGCCGGGACACCCGTTCGAGGTCGACCATGTCGCCGCGCGTCAGCCGGATTCCGGCCGCCGCGATGAGGGAATCGACCTGGTCCGGCTGGCTCGCCCCTGCGACGGGCGCCGCCACCCCGGCCTGGGCGAGGAGCCAGGCGAGCGCGATCGATGCGGCCCCGGTGTCGTGCTCTGCGGCGATCCGGTCAACCACGCCGAGGACCCGCAGCCCGGGCCTGCCGAGGTGCTTCGCGGCGCGGGCATCCCTCGTCGTGCTGTGCAGGTCGGCCTTGGAACGGTACCGGCCGGCCAGGAAGCCGTGCGCGAGGGAGAAGTATGGCAGCACCGCGAGGCCCTGGGCCCGGGTGACGAGGGACAGCGAGGACTCGAAGCCGGCGCGCTGCAACAGGCTGTACTCGGTCTGCAGGGCGACGAAGCGCGGCAGGCCGTTCGCGGCAAGGATGCGCGCCTCCATCAGGCGCTCCCCAGAGAAGTTCGACGCGGCAAGGTACCGCACCTGGCCGCTGCGCATCAGCACGTCGACGGCGCCGAGGCTCTCCTCGAGCGGCACGGTCGGATCGTCGAAGTGGAAGTGCAGCAGGTCGATGTAGTCGGTGCCCAGCCGGTCGAGGGACGCCTGGACGGCGCCGATGATGCTCCGGGAGGACAACCCGGGATTGTCCCGGTTCTTGCCGATCTTGGTGGCGATGACGGTGCTGTCGCGTGCCTTGCGGGAGCGCAGCCAGGACCCGATGATCACTTCGCTCCGCCCCGAGGTGTAGCTGTCCGCGGTGTCGAGGAAGTTGCCGCCGAGCGCGTGGTGCCGGTCGAGGATGCGGTGGCTCGTCTCGCCGTCCGCCGTCCAGCCGAAGACGCTCGAGCCGAGGGCGACCGGGTGCACGGAGAGGTCGGTGTCTGCGATGGTGCGCCGGGCGCCGACGAGCGGGAGGCGCCCGTCCGGCTGGACCGGGATCGACACGGAGATCGGCGGCGGCCCCTGGAGCGGGCGACCGGTGACGTGGGCAGAGGCCAGGTGTTGGGTGCGCTCGGAATCCTGAATGCCTGACTGGGTCATCCGTCACTCCCTACTGCTACCTGCTACCTACTGGGTGTTGCCCCAAAGCTGAGAGTAACCCGCGAAACGGCAGACGGAAAGGACACGCCCGAACCGTTATCAAAACGGATGCTGGGTATTCCCCGCGAGCTCGCCGCGCCACGCCGGATAGAGTTGTACGGGAACGATTCCGGTTGCGGCCTTCTGAGGCAGGCGTGAGCCCGAACGAATCAGCCGCGAAAGAAGGATCCATGACGCAGCCCACCACCGGCGTGCCGACGACAGGTGCACCGACGACCGCACTGGTGGCCGAGGCGCGCAGGCGCCGCACCTTCGCGGTGATCAGCCACCCCGATGCGGGAAAGTCGACTCTCACCGAGGCGCTTCTCCTGCACGCCCACGCCATCACGACCGCGGGCGCGACCCACGGCAAGGCGGGCCGCCGCGGCACAGTGAGTGACTGGATGGCGATGGAGCAGGCCCGCGGCATCTCGGTGACGAGCGCCGCGATCCAGTTCGAGTATCGCGACAGCGTGATCAACCTCGTCGACACCCCCGGCCACGCTGACTTCTCCGAAGACACCTACCGGGTCCTGTCTGCCGTCGACGCCGCCGTGATGCTCGTCGACGCGAGCAAGGGCCTTGAGGTGCAGACCATGAAGCTATTCGACGTGTGCCGGCAACGCAACCTGCCCGTGATCACCGTGATCAACAAGTGGGACCGGCCCGGGCTCGACGCTCTCGCCCTGATGGACGAGATCCGCACTCGCACCGGACTGCTCCCGACGCCGCTGACCTGGCCGGTCGGTATCGCCGGGGACTTCCGCGGGGTCATCGACCGTTCCACCGAGGAGTTCATCCGCTTCACCCGCACGGCGGGCGGCGCGACCGCCGCCGACAGCGACCGGGTTCCGTTCGATGTGGCGGCCGCCGAGGAAGGCGAGGCCTGGGTCACTGCGACCGAGGAATCCGAGCTTCTCGGCGAGGAGGACCAGGATCACGACGAGGCCAGGTTCCTCGCCAACCAGACCACGCCGGTGCTGTTCGCCGCCGCCGTGCTCAACTTCGGCGTGCAGCACATCCTCGACACCCTCGTGGACTTCGCCCCGGCGGCGGAAGCCCGTGTCGACGCGGCCGGCGGGCACCGCCCGGTCGCCTCGCCGTTCTCCGGCTTCGTGTTCAAGGTGCAGTCGGGCATGAACGCCTCGCACCGGGACTACGTCGCGTTCGTGCGGGTCTGCTCCGGCCAGTTCCGCCGCGGAATGATCGTCACCCATGCCGCGACCGGCCGGCCCTTCGCAACCAAGTACGCCCAGCACCTCTTCGGTCGCGAACGGGAAGTGGCCGACGAGGCCTGGCCCGGCGATATTGTCGGGCTCGTCAACGCTTCGGCACTCCGCGTCGGCGACTCCATTTTCGAGAGTGAACCCGTCGAGTTCCCGCCGCTGCCGATGTTCGCACCCGAGCACTTCCGTGCCGTGCGTTCCGCAGACAGCAGCAAGCACAAGCAGTTCCGGCGCGGCATCGACCAGCTCGACCACGAGGGCGTCATCCAGGTGCTCCGGAGCGACCTGCGCGGCGACCAGGCCCCGGTGCTCGGCGCCGTCGGCCCGATGCAGTTCGAGGTCGTCGAGGAGCGCATGACGCACGACTTCGGCGCCGCGATCCGTTCCGAGGCACTCCCGTACCAGATCGCACGTCGCACCAACCGGGAGAGCGCCGAGATCCTCGGCCACGACCGGCAGGTCGAGGTACTGATGCGATCCGACGGCACCCTTCTCGCCCTCTTCAGCACACCGTGGCGGCTCCGCAACACGGTTCGCGACCACCCCGAGCTGATGCTCGAGGACCTCACGGCCGGCGCCCTGGAGCCGACACCCGCCGCCTAGCCCTCCGAAAGCACCGCAGCCCAAACGCAGTGCGAACCACAAGAAGCGTCGTCCGCACGGGCACTGGTCACAAGCAGCTTGTTTGGGCCCGACCCCATCGACGTTCGACGAGACGCTCTCTTCCTCGTGACGCTTAGAAGGGAGACTGGTTATCGGGGTCTTTGGGTTCGGGGTCGAGGTTCCAGACGTCGACGACGGGGGCCGGGGGTCTGGGTGCGGGTTTGGGATGTTTGGGTGGTCTCATGTCGGCTGAGGGTTCCACGATGTAGCGGTATCCGGCCGGGGAGGTCCACTCGATACGGCCGTCGCCGAGGTGCCGGGGTGTCCATCTCGTGTAGCTCTTCACCGCGTGGTGATACGGACACAGGTGGGCGAGGTTCATCGCGTCGGTCTGCCCGCCGTGTTGCCATTCGACGCTGTGGTCCACGTCGGAGCGTTTCGCCGAGCGGCGGCAGCCGGGGAAGGTGCAGGTTTCATCCCGCACCTCCAGCCACTTCTTGAGCGCGGCCGGGACCTTGTAGGTGTCGCGTCCCATGGAGAGCACGACCCCGGTCTCGGGGTGGGTGAGCAGCCGGGTGAAACTCGGCGCCCCCGCCGCGAGCCGCCGCGCGGTGTCCGGGTCGATCGGCCCGTACCCGGCCAGATACCCGGGTTCTTCACTCTTCCCCAGCAAGGTGAGAACCGGGACGGTGACATTCACCTGCGCGGCCACCCCTGTGCCGGTCCCGTCCGGAGTGACCCCGCCGATCAACATATCCGTGAGTACGTCCGCGGCGAGCTGGGTGAGCGTGCGGTTCTCGTCCGGACCTTGCAGGGTGAGGGCGGTGTCGAGGGTGCGGTGGTAGGCGGCCTGAATCTTCTCGGCGTCGCCGGTCACGTAGAGGGACGCCATGCTGTCGTTGAGGGCCTGGAACACTACGTGTCGGTCTTCGACGCT
>NZ_JALGAR010000011.1:0-24634 GCF_022760445.1 Cryobacterium zhongshanensis
AGGAACCGGTTACGCATATCCCGGATCATGCTGGACATCGTCATGGAGCCATGGCCGCCGCCGTGCCCCATGGCGTCCTGCTTCGTCCGAGTCGGAGTTGCCGCGCGCACGGTATGGGCATCCGAGGGCGGCTGAGTGATGTCTCGTGTCGGGCTGGGGTGTCCTGGCGCCGTGACCGCGGGATTTGCACGGCCCACGATCTGGTCCGGGGAGGCACTGCTGGCGGCCAGCGGGTCGCAGATGTGATCGGGCACGGACTTCCCATCGCAGTGGTATCCACACTCGCGCACCCATCGGGCGAGGTCATCGACCGATGTCTGCCTCGGGTCGAAAGTGATTGTCGCCGTCTGCGCGACGACGTTCGTGTCAACCCCCAGCACGCCGGGGCGTCGCGACAGGACCGCATCCGCGACGGCTTTGGATGACGCCCACCCCACGCCCCGTACTTGCATGATCGTGGTTTCGGTCGACTGGCTCATTCGAACGATCCTCTCTGAAACATAGATAGTGCTCGGCGCCGGTTCGCTGTGTCCCCGGCTGCCGATACCCACCATCCTATACCCCCTAAGGGTATCCGCGTGCATGCGACCACCTTGATGAAGCAACGGGGCGCTCCACTACGCGTTGCGAAGCTGGGCCTTTCTTCGGGGAATTCGGTCGGCTCTCTCAGGCCACCGGGAGCATCCGTTGGCTACAGTGTGAGGATTGCCACGTCCGAACCGCGACGGGAAGCAGGCGACGGAAAGAAAGGGGACAGCGTGGTGGAAGCCCAGGCAAGTGTGCGCGCATTCCCGGCCGCGCGGCTGCGCCGTGCGCTCCTCGGAATCCTCTCCCTTGCAGCCGTTGTCTTCGGCTTAGTGGCGATGCATGCGGAAATGGCGGTCGAATCCGAAGCCTCACCACATGCCCACGCCATGCTTGCTGCGCACTCGGGCCCTTCAGCCGCAAGCACCGAGGACTCTGAACTCGATTCGGCCTTGGCCTCTTTCCACGGGACGTCGCACCTGCCGTCGACGTGCCCCGGCATGTGCACCGCCGATTGCCTCATGACAGGGTCCGCCTGCACTGCCGGCCCCATCGCGCACTCCCCCAATTCTGTAGCTCAGCACGCAATTCCCGTCGTTGTTGACCGCTCTGCTGAGCGCACAGTCCCCGCTCTGGCGCGGCGCCTGCCTCTACAGCGACCACCCTCGCTGACGGTCCTCTCAATCAGCCGCGTCTGATCGACGATTAATAGCGCGCTTCCACCCGGCACGGGCGCACAGTCTCCGTTTCCGACCTTTCCGTGACTCGCTCTGCCCGCGAGCACGTTCCTCACCTCTGGATCTCCCCTCGTGGACCAGAATCACACCCCTTGTTCGACAGATTGGATTCCCCATGATTTCCCTTCGCATTCCCCTCCTGGCCGCCACCGCACTCGCCGCAGCCATCGCCCTGTCCGCGTGCTCGGCCGGCGCCACCACGGCCGGCGGCGCCAATGCATCTGCATCCTCCGCCCCCGCCGCATCGACAGCGGCGTTCAATGATGCCGACGTCTCGTTCGCCATGCCGATGGTCGACCACCACCAGCAGGCGATCACCATGGCCCAGGCCATGCTCGACAAGACCGGGGTCGATCCTCGCGTCACCGCTCTTGCCGAGCAGATCAAGGCGGCCCAAGGGCCGGAGATCACGATGATGAGCTCCTGGGTCACAGCGTGGGGTGCGACCGCCACCAACATGCCCGGAATGGACATGAGCTCCGGTTCCATGACCGATGGGGACATGGCCGCGCTGGACGCTGCGACCGGTCCGGCAGCGGACAAGCTGTTCCTCGAGCAGATGATCCAGCACCACCAGGGCGCGATTGACATGGCCAACGTCGAGCTCAAGGACGGGCAGAACCCGGACGCGCAGGCGCTGGCCACGAAGATCATTGCCGACCAGACGGCTCAGATCAAGCAGATGCAGGACATCCTCGCCACCCTGTAACCGACCCGCCGGCAGGCCGCGGAGCGTCATCGGCACTCCGCGGCCCCGCTGCGCCTAATTCCCTTAGGTGACTAGGATTAGATTGACCTTCCTTTTCTGGTCCGTTCGCGAGTTACACCAACATTTTGAAGGGGCTCGACCATGGCGAAGTTCGGTGATCTGGAAAACGCGATCATGAACGAGGTCTGGCAGGCCGAGAACCCGCTCCTGGTACGGGAAATCCTCGACAGACTCAATCGCGGGCTCGCCTACAACACCGTTCAAACGGTCACCGAGATCCTCAATCGCAAGGGCTGGCTCAGCAAGGAACGGGACGGCCGCGCATTCCGCTATGGTCCCGCGGCCACCCGGGACGACTACGTGTCCGGACTCATCCGCGAGGCGCTGTCCTTCGCCGACGACCGGGCGGCAGCACTCGTGGGCTTCGTCGACGAAATGCCCAACGACGAAGCAGCAGAACTCCGCCGTCTGCTTGCCGCTGCGCATGAGAATGAGCCGCAGCCGTGATTGTCGCGATCACTCTGACCCTCTATGCGATCACGCTCTCCGTCGCCGTACCCCCTCTCCTGCTGCGAGCGAACTGGGTTGATCGCGCCCCCCGGCTGGCTATCGCGACCTGGCAGGCCCTGACGGTCGCGGTCGTGGGTTCTCTCGCACTCGCCGGCCTGTCCTTTGCGATTCCCATCGCAGGCCTCGGCGGGAAGGGCCTCATCGAGGTCCTGCAGGCCTGCGCAATGGCGCTGCAGCAGCAGTATTCGACACCGACCGGAGCCGCCGTCGGTATCGGCGGGGCGCTGCTGGCTGGCACTGTTGTCACTCGCAGTTTCTGGGGCCTGGCTTCTACGGGCGCCCGGATGTCACGGGAGCGAAATGCACATCGTCGAGTTCTGGACATGGTCGGGCGCCCGGATATTGATCGCGACTTCGTCATCCTCGAATCGGCGGAAGCGGCCGTCTACTGCATGCCGGGACTCCACCGGCGCACCGTCGTCACCACGGCCGCACTGCATGCCTTGACCGACGAAGAACTCGTCGCGGTTTTGGCCCATGAGCGCGCACACCTCACTGAACGGCATGACCTCGCCCTGGCATTCTCCGTGGCACTGTCGCAGGCCTTTCACGGGCTCCCGCCTTTCCGGCTGGCTGCGCGGGAGACGGCCCGCCTGGTTGAACTTCGTGCCGACGATGTCGCGGCTGAACGAACCCACCGGCTCACGGTCGCGGCGGCGCTGCTGGCCGTCGTAGCCGTGCCTCCGCACGCGGTGCCGGCCGTCGCACTCGGAGCGGCAGGACCTGGGGCTGCGGCCCGGGTTCGCCGGCTCCTTCCCCCGCGCCAGTCAGTGGGCCGCTTCCCCGTGTGTGCAGTGTCGGTAGCGATCGCGCTCCTGCTGATCGCGCCCGGACTAGCCCTCGGCTGGCCGGCCGTCACAAGCGCAGATCACGCGTTGTGTCCCGCCGAGCCGGCAACCAGCCTGTCGGCATCTCTTTCTCCGAGATCCGGCAGCGCGCCTGCGCCGGCAACGCCTGCTGCGCATGCCCCGTGTGCCGTCGACAGCATGGACGAGGCTCGCTTCTCCAGCTGACTTTCAGCTTCGACACGCCAACTAGACAATCGCATCCCAATCACCTAATCTCCTTAGGAGGATAGGTGAATGTCCGCGCAGGACGCGGCCCGGGTGAAGGCGAAGAATAAATGGAGAATCTACTGTTCGGCGGCACTCTGCTCGCCGCCTTTCTGGGCGGCCTGGTCGCCCTGCTGGCTCCCTGTTGCGTGTCGGTGATGCTGCCCGCCTACCTGGCGTCGGGCATGAGGCGGCGTTCCGGCATCGTGGGGGCGACCTTGGTCTTCGCTGCCGGGGTCGCCACGATCATCGTGCCGATCGGGTTGGGAGCAACGGCCTTGATCGGCCTGATCTCCGGCCAGCACGCGATCGTCTTCACGATCGCCGCCACGGCGATGCTGATTGGAGGGATTGCGATGCTGTTCGGCTGGAAGCTGCAGCTTCCGATGCTCGCCCGCCGCGTTCCCGCCGGCCACGGCCTCGCCTCGGTCTACGGACTCGGCGTGTTCTCCGGCGCGGCCAGCTCGTGCTGCGCTCCGGTACTGATCGGCGTAGCGGTTCTCTCCGGCGCAACGGCTTCGTTCCCCGCGGCACTGGCCGTTGGCCTCACCTATGTGGCCGGAATGGTCGCCCCGCTCGCCGTTCTCGCGCTGGTCTGGGATCGGAAGGACTGGGGCTCAAGCAAGTGGTTGCAGGGACGCCAGATCACCCTGCGTGTGGGTCGGTTCAGCCGCAAGCTCGCCGTCGGTAGCTTCGCCTCCGCCGTCCTGCTCATCGTGATGGCCATCCTCACCTATATCCAGGCCGCCGTCGGACCCGGCATGACCTCCGGCGGCTGGCTCGCCCAGTTCGGTGCCGACCTCCAACACAGTGTCTCCGTCGCGACCAAAGCGCTCGCCTGGCTTCCCGGCTGGGCCGTCGCGATCGTACTGGTTGCCGGAATCGGCTACTTCGTCTGGCGCGCCACCCACCACACCGAACCCAAACCCCAGGAACCAAGCCGGGCGTCGACCGGCGAGCCGGTTGAACCAACAGAATCTGACTCCAGTTGCTGCAGCGATGCAGCCCCCGAAACCCCGACACTCACAGGACAGGACACCACCAAATGAGTTCCGCCCCCAAAAACACGCAAAAGGCTCCCGCAGCCCGATCGCGCCGCCCCGGCTGGTTCGGCTGGATCACCGGGCTCCTGATTGCCGGCATCGTCCTCGCCGGCCTCTACAGCGTCTTCGCCAGCGCGAACACCCCGAAGACTGCAGCCGCCGGCACGACGACGCAGTCCACCTACGACGTCGGAACCCCCGGCATCGGTCAGCGCGCCCCCGACTTCACCCTCGCCGACAACTCCGGCGGGAAGATCTCCCTCGCCGACTACTCCGGCAAAAACGTGCTGCTCTTCTTTCAGGAGGGCCTGGCCTGCGAACCATGCTGGACCCAGATCACCAGCCTGGAAACGGACGCCGCGAAGCTCCAGGCCGCGGGAATCGACGCCGTCGTGTCCATCACAACCGACCCGGCCCAGCAAATCGCCCGGAAAACCACCGACATGGGCCTGAAAACCCCAGTCCTATCCGACCCCGACCTGGTCACCTCTAAAAAGTACCAAGCCAACGAATTCGGCATGATGGGCACCAACACTGATGGCCACAGCTTCATCCTCGTGGGCCCCGACGGCACCATCAAATGGCGCGCCGACTACGGCGGGGCTCCGAAGTACACGATGTTCGTACCCGTCGACCAACTTCTTCTCGACTTGAAGACCGATACGACGTCATGATCGCCCTGACCCTGCTCACTCAAAGCGACTGCCCCTCCTGTATCGCGGGAAAACGAGTGCTTGCCGAACTGTCCGCCGAATTCGCCCTCCAGATCGACGAGGTCGACGTGAACAGTGACACCGGCCGTGCGATCGCCCGTGAGCAGCGGCTGGCCTTCACCCCCGGGCTCGTCGCTAACGGCCGGCTGATCGCGCACGGGCGCCTGTCGACCCGCGCCCTCCGGCGGAAATTCACCACCATGATCGAAACCACCGAATCAAACCAACCAGAAGGATCCTGACATGCAGCAATTCCTCTACATACTCCCCGCCCTGATCTGCCCCGTCGGGATGGGCCTGATGATGTGGTTCATGATGCGCGGACGCGGCCACGGCAAGACCGTCCACGGTCCTGAAGAACAGGAACTCGCCCGCCTGCGCGCCGAAGTGGCCGCCCTCCGCCCCCAGGCCGCGGCATTCGACGAACGCCACCCCGGGACTGGACCGACCGCGTGATCCCCATTCTGATCTCCCTGGTCGCAACCGTCGTTGCCGCGGCGCTGACCTGGCGGTTCTGCATGCGCCCCATGCTGCGCAGCCGAACCGCCCCGTCCGACGCCGGCTGCTGCGCTAAGCCGGCGTCGGACGTCCAAGCGGACATTCAGGCCGCCCGAGCCGAACTCACCTCGCTACAGGACACCATCGGGTATATTTCACCTGACCCGAAGGACAGCTGACATGGCTCGTGAAACACCCCCACACTCGGACGACCACTCAGCTGGCGGAGGTCACGGAGCCCCGCCGGCCTCAGTCAAGCAGCAACGAGCCGTGCGTCGGGCAGAAAAAGTCGCCGCCCTCAAGCGTGAACAGTCCAAAGCGAAGCGGAACCGAAAGATCGGAATCGCCGCAGCCTGGTCCGCTGCAGGGATCGTCGTACTCGTCATCGTTCTCGTCGTCACAACCACCGGCGCCCCCAAGAACGCGGCGACGTCGGCGTCCGTTGACGGCGTGCAGACCTTCCCGAAGCAGACTTCCCAGCACGTCACCGGCACGGTGAAATACAATCCGCTGCCGCCGGTGGGCGGAGACCATTCCGTCACGCTCCTGAACTGTGGCGTGTATTCCGAGAACGTCCCCAACGAAAACGCAGTGCACTCGCTCGAGCACGGCGCCGTGTGGGTCACCTATGACGCTTTAAAAGTGACGGGTGATCAGCTCGCGGCTCTGCGCAAGGAGATCCCTTCGACATACGCGATCCTGTCTCCGTTCGCGGGGCTTCCATCGTCGATCGTCGCATCGGCCTGGGGCACGCAGCTCGACATCAGCGACCCGGCCGATCCCCGACTCGCGGCATTCATCGCCAAATACAGGGGCGCCGCAACCGCTCCCGAACCCGGCTCCCCCTGCACCGGAGGCCTGGACGGACCGGGCAAGGTGTCCTGACCTGCAGCGTCGCCAGAGAACACCAATTCCACGAATGAACGTCAAGAGAATGTGAGCACAACATGATGGGTTACGGCGGGATGGGCTGGACAGGACCATGGATGATCTTCGCGTGGATATTCGCCATCGGGGGAATCGTTGCCCTGGCGTTTGCCATCTACCGGCTCTTCCATGGAGATCGCCCTCAGCAGGACAATAGCGCCGGACCCAGCTCGGCCAGAACCATCCTGGACGAACGTTTCGCACGCGGTGAAATCGATGAGAACGAGTATCGGCAGCGTCGCGAAACCCTCAACGGCAGGTAGCGAAGGGCCGAACGTGGGCACACTGATCGGGTATGCCCGAGTTTCACCGCAGGCCCTGGAGACCGACCACCAAGTACGAGACCTCGCCGCTGCGGGCGTCCGGCCGGACGACCTCTATGTCGACCATGGCGTCAGTGGCGCTCGCACAGATCACTCCCTCCTGGAGCGTGCGATCGGCACCCTTCGGGAGGGCGACACTCTCGTCATCACCACGCTGGCCAGCTTGGGACGCTCTACCTCCGACCTTTTGGCGCTGACTGGGACGCTCCGTGCTAACGGGGCAGCCTTCCGAGTCCTCGACATCAGCGAGTCCACAGACAACTCCAGCGCCTCGGGACGGAACACAGTCCTCACGGTTCTGACTGCCGTCGCCGGGATGGAATTAGAGGTGGCCCGGGAACGCATCCGCGAAAGCGTCTTCAAACGGCGTTCTTCGAGCACACGCCGCGGCGGTCGTCGGAAGACCTTTACCGAGCACCAGATCCGCAATGCTCTCCGACTCATCGAATCCGGCGAACAACCCTCACAGGTGGCCCGGGATCTTGGCATGTCCCGCACTACGCTTTACCGCCGCATCAACGACATCCAACCGTGACGCGGATTGTGCCTTAGTCCGTCCGGTGTCTTCCGCTTTCAGAGTCGCTGGCTAGCAGCAGTGGTCGTCCTCGATGACCCGCTCCCCGGTAAGTGCGCTGATCGGGACCGCGCAACTCTCACCCTTCCACGCTTCGAGGCCTTCACGAATAGCGAAGGCCGCGATCACGAGAGCGGCGATGGAGTCGGCCCAGGCCCAACCCAGCAGGGAATTGAGCACAAGGCCCACGAGGAGAGCTGCGGAGAGGTAGCTGCAGATGAGGGTCTGTTTCGAATCGGCGATCGCCGACGCGGACCCCAGTTCGCGGCCGGTTTGACGTTCGAACCAGCTCAGGAACGGCATTACCGCAAGACTCACGGCGGCAAGAACGATGCCCACCGGACTGTGTGCGGCTTCACGGAGGCCGAAGAGGGACGACCCGGCCTCGACGATGACGTAGGCCGCTAGGGCGAAGAAGGCGTATGCGATTACGCGCAGCGCCACCTTTTCCCGTTTCTCCGGATCCGGAGCGGCGAACTGCCATGCGATCGCGACGGCGGACAGGACTTCCACGATCGAATCGAGCCCGAAGCCGATCAACGCGGCCGACGACGCCACGTTTCCCGCTGCAATGGCGATGACCGCCTCGACGACGTTGTAGGTGATTGTGATGCCGACAATAATGCGGATGCGACGCTGGAGAAGCAGTTTCCGGGCAACATCGAGGACGACGCCAGGGCCGTTCGTCGTGGCGCTCACTCGAGCCTGCCGCAGCAGAGAGGCTGGTCACAATTCTCGTCGACGCAGGCCGTGCCGCAATCGACCGCAAGGACAACGTCGAACAGAGACTGAAGCGCCCGGGTCAGATGCCTGTCGGCAATTTCATACCGAGTCTGTCGTCCTTCGGGCACGGCGACAACAAGGCCGCAGCCGCGAAGACAACTCAGATGGTTCGAAACGTTTGAGCGGGTAAGGTCTAGTTCTCGGGCGAGCTTCGCCGGGTAGCCAGGTTCCTCGAGCAGGCTCAACAGGATTTTGGATCGGGTGGGATCAGCCATCGCGCGCCCGATCCGGTTCATCACGTCCAGACGTGAGGCAATAGTCAGCATGTAGTGACTATACAGTCTAGGATGACCATTGGTGATTGTGCCCACAAAGCAACGGCGGAGACGAATATGACAGAGCACGACCACGCCCTTGCCGGCGCTTCCGGTCGCCGACGACTCGCGATCGCCTTCGGAATCACCTCGACAATCCTGGTCGCAGAAGTCATCGGCGCTATCCTCACCGGTAGTTTGGCCCTGCTGATCGATGCGGCCCACATGCTCGTCGATGCAGGCGGGCTCCTAATCGCTCTTGTAGCGGCAACTCTCGTTACGCGTGCCGCCACGGCCCGCCGGACGTGGGGTTATGCCCGGGCTGAAGTGCTCGCCGCTACCGTGCAGGCGGCTGTTCTTCTGGCGGTCGGGATTTTCGTGTTCGTCGAGGGTATTCAGCGTCTCATCGCGCCTCCCGAAATTGCGTCAGGTCAACTGCTCGTCTTTGGCGTCATCGGATTAGTCGGGAACATCGCTTCGATCACGGTCCTCGCCAGCGGCCGAGACTCAAGCTTCAACCTGCGCGCAGCATTCCTCGAAGTTGTCAATGATGCCCTCGGATCCGTGGCCGTAATTGTCGCGGCGATCGTGATCGCGATGACAGGATGGACGCGCGCGGATGCCGTGGTCGCCATGCTGATCGGCGTACTCATTCTACCGCGGACGTTCACACTCCTCCGAGAAACGGTCGACGTACTGCTGGAATCCACGCCGAGAGGGCTGAACCTCGACTCGGTGCGGAGCCACATCCTGGAACTCCCGCATGTCCGGGCAGTGCACGACCTCCACGCGACACAAATCGCAACGGGCCTGCCCGTTCTCACCGCACACGTCGTCGTTGACGACGAATGCTTCTACGATGGGCACGCCTCAACGATCATCGATGACCTACAGAATTGCGTAGCTGAACATTTCGAGATCTCCGTCGAACACTCCACCTTCCAGCTCGAGCGCGCCGTCCACGCCGAACACGAGAACCACACCCATAAGTGACAAATTCGAGCCTCGCCTGTCGCGGACGCTCATCCGGTGAGGTTCCAGAAACCCAACACAGGGCTGTGGACGCGTTCATTAACGCACGCCCTCAGGAGCGGTTGGTCACGAAGCATTGGAAGGCGTGCACGTTTGACACCATTCGCTGTCTCGTAAAGCCGGGGATACAAGACGTCTCACGGCCGCCACCGTTCCTCCTCAGAATCGGCGGAACCACGTGGCTGCGAGTCTCATAACCACGTCACATATCCTCCTGGGCGAATTCCGATCCGCACCGTTAGTTCTGAGACACCACAAGAGCAGGTAATGAACCTGATCAAGCACGTTTCGGCGCGCACGTATTGCCCCGGGTGACATCTCGGTCTGGCACGCCACCGCTTAACTATCCGTACGGCCGTCGTTGAATGCGATACTCGGCGGTTCCCACATGCGGTTCAAATGACATCACCATGTGCAGCTTCGCGGCGCGGGCAGCGTTCCGAGCATCCTCGATCGTCAGCCTGTTCGTGGGCACGCGCTCAATGACCTCCTGCATCGCGAGCCGCACGACCAGTGACTCGAGAGGTACAGGCGGCCTTCCCCGTTGAGCCCCTGCCCTGTTCTCCATCTCCGCATTGGAGCCGAGCCGAGCACTGTTGCGGTGCACATGCGCCACGACCGTTTTCACCAGGCGGTCGAACTGCTGTTGCCGCTCTTCGCGCCGAACCACTGCTTTCGTGCTCCGCACGGCTGCTGCGACATCGCGGCTGGTCAGCAAATCGACGCGACGCAGGCGTTCGGTGACTAGTTCAACTGCTCGGGCGTAGACGATATTGTCGACCGGGACCGACGCAAGCCCCATGCGCGCCCTGGTCGCCAGGTAGGCCCCCGCGAATTCCCGCATCCGTGCACCGTTCTTCAGCATGTGCTCCGTCAGCGATTCGGCGAACACGGTGAACTGGCGCAGGTGCTCGGGCAGAGCGTGATCGCCGAAGTAGGCGTCAGCTTCGCGTTCGTTGGCGCGGCGCTCGGCGGCGGTGACCGGATGGACTTGTTTCGGCGGGAGTCCGGCCCGGCTGAGCGTGCGCTTGAGGCGTCTTGCCGCTGCATTGGCGGCGAGTTCGGCCTGGTAGGTCTCGGGGTCGGCGCGACGGCTTCGCTGCGATTCAGCAAGGCGTTCCTTGTTGCGCTCGGCCCACTGTTTGCGTGCCTGCTTGGTGCGCTCGGGGTCGGCATCCCGTCGGGCTGCGGCTCGGGCGTTCACCTCGTCGCGGTGCTTCGCGTAGTAGCGGTTGTAGTACTCCCTGACCTTGCCCCGGTTCTCCTCCACCCACCGGCGTTGGTACTCGCGCACCTGTTCGGGGTGCTCTTCCCGCCAGCGCTTCGCACGCTCTCGCCCCCGAGCACGGACCTCAGACTCTCGTTTCTTGCGTAGCGTGGCTCGACGCATTGAGTCGCGATTGATTTCTCGGGCACGCTCGAGGTGCTCAGCCCGCCAGCGTCGATTCAAGTCGCGGAGCCGGTCACGGTTGGCCTCCACCCACCTGCGCCTTTTCTCGGCTTGGCGATCAAGGTGAGCCTGTTGACTCGCCTCGTCCTTAGAGTCATTGTTGGCACGCGGCTGGTCCGCCAACTTCTTCAACGGCGAGGCGTTCTCGGCGGATGGAACGTTCATGACCCCTGCTACTCGATCGGTGGCGGTGCCAGCTCAATGACGAGGGCGAGGAGTTCGGAGCGATGCGCGGTGGGGTTCGTGATCACGTGCCCGATGGCGGTACGGAGGCGTTCGGCGTCCTCGAGGGCGATCGCGGAGACGGGCTCCATGCAATACGCGATGTCCTTCTGGAGGCTGTAGTCGTCGTCATCGACCACGATCTCCGGATAGTAGAAGAGCGCGGCAAGCGCGGCACGACTGAGCAGATCGTCGAACTGTTCCTGCGGAATCATCACAGTGAAGCCTCCTACGGTAGACATGTTTGAGCCCATCCTGCCGCGAATAGGAGGTGCGCCGACGGTGACTGGCCGGACGGAGGTGTCCAAGGGCCGCCGCCCGTGCTGTCAAACAGACCGGACTCAGCCGCGCCTCGATGACAGCGCCGGTTCCTCGAGTCTCTCGAGCTCGATCCCAGGTTCGATGCTTCCGTGGACCCCGGCCGACATCGCGTGCCGCTGCGCCCGGGCTTCACCGCTGCGCACTCGAAGCAGCCCGATCAGCGTCACCGGTCCGGCGAAAAGGAACTTGAGCGCGTTCCATACGAAAAGCAGCGACAGCACATTGAGCCAGCCCGAGCCGCCGGCTTCGACCACCCCTGCGCAGAACATCGCAGCGAGTGAGTACGGGATCGCGAGCAGCATCGCCGGCACTCCCCACTTGAGACCGTGGCGAGTGTGGATCGCGTCGAGCACGATGTTTGTTGGCATGAACCGTCGCAGTGCGTAGTGCATGCGGGCGGTGACTGCCCAGATGAGTCCGAACATGCTGCAGCCTTTCAGGTGTTCGGCAACAAGAACCTGAGAGGACTGCCCGATAGGCGGGAGTCATGCCATCGCGACGAGCGATGGCGCGTTATATGGATCGCCTAGAAATAGTCTAGAACCGGATGCTGGCGGGCGGAAGCCCTGCTGCGACAGTAGGTCTGGGGCCATCGTAGGCGTGGCGTTCTTCTGCGAGATGCGGGGCAGCGTCGAGTGCGGCTCGAGCGTGGGCGAAGTCGAGTCTCTGTGCCGTCGCTTCCGGCGCCAGACCGAGCGGCCTCCCGCCCACGATGCCGTAGCGGTCCCGATAGGCCGCAACGGTGCATCCGTGCAGTCGCCATGCGGCGGCCACCGATCCTCGTGGCGCAACGCCGAGGGCCCGGGTCCAGGTATCCCCCGTGAGTAGCGCTTCGTCGAGTGCGGCGCTCGCTCGCGCTTCGATCAGGTCACTGCGCTCGTCGAGGGCGCGGCGAGAGGCCGCATCCATCGGGCCGATCGCCTTGGGGATGAGCCCGGCAACGAGGCGCGGTATCCGGCGCGAGCGACCCGCCCCGGAATCTCGCGCGGTCGCCGACGCGACTCTGGTTCGAAGAATGGCCGCGACGTCCTGTGCGTCCTCGAATCCACGGGCCGCAACAACACGTGCCAACAGGTTCGCGATGTCGAAGTGGTGGGCCTCGGCTCGCCGGAGCTCCGCGGTCAACGGCCCGAACGCATCCGACTCGATGACCTCGTCAACGTGGCCAGGTGAGAGGCCGCTTGCGCGCACCAGCGACACCCACCGATCGTGCTGCGCGGCCGCCGCAAGGGTCTCGTACTCCGCCGCGAGTTGCGCGATCGATCCCCACGCATTCTGCTCTGCCGTGATCGTCTCGTGTGCGGATAGTTCTGCACCGACATGCTGCAGAACGCCGTAGAGGATGCTGCGCGCGCTCGCATCGTCATTGTCGCCGGGGCGAGGCCCGACGTGGGCGACATCGGGTCGATCGACGGCGACGTAGGCGGAATTGGCCTCGCGACCTCGGGTCATCGCGACGTAGAGATTCTCCCGCGTCATGCCGGGCGCGACGACGACATGCGCCGTGTCGGTCGTGATGCCCTGCGCGCGGTGGGAGGTGATCGCGTAGCCCAGCTCGACGTGACGCGTGACGTACTCGGCGGGAAGCCGCACCGTGCTCCCCCACCGTCGGCCGTGCCGCCGCACCTCGACCGAACCGTTCCGGTCAACTCCGATCACGGCCCACCGGTCGCCGTTGCGCACCCAGGTACGGCCCGCGCGAAGCCCGCGATCGTTACGGCGGGTGATGACCGTGTCCCCGACGGCCGCGCAGGTCCCGTCATGGAGAGCGACTTCGCGGAGCGCATCGACACGACCTTCGAGGATCAGTTCGGTGCGGGCGCGCACGTTCAGCGCCATCACCGCCTCGGTCGAGTCGCTGATCAGAACCGTCACTCGGCCAGCTCGGGCGTCTACGCGCCAGGCCTCATACGCCGCCTCCGCCATCGCCTCGGTGTCGCCCTCGCGCACCCGGTCGTGCGCAAGGTACAGGTCGATCGACTCGGGGTTCCCCTGGCGAAGTCCGAGGGATGCCGTCTTCTCCCAGTCGTTGACGAAGCGGTGTACGTCGACGAGTTCTGGCGCATCGGCCCGATCATGAACGAGCAACGACAACGCGCCGCCCGCGTCGACTGATTGGAGCTGGGCGTAGTCGCCGACCAGGAGAACCTTCGCGCCGGCATCCGCGGCGAGAGCACTGATGCGGTCCAAGGACAAGGTGCCCGCCAAGGATGCCTCGTCAATGATCACGAGCTGACCGGCACTGAACGTTGCTCCGTTGACGAGATGGTTGTGCCACCACTTCGCCAAATTCTCGGTGGTGATGCCGAGGTCCTCGGACAACACCTGAGCGGCGGCGGCCGAGGGAGCGAGCCCGACGACGGAGCCCGAACCCTGCGCTGTCTCCCACGCCCGACGAAGCGCATTCATCGCGGTCGTCTTGCCAGCGCCGGCCGGACCCACCAGCACATCGAGCACTCGGCCCGAGCCGGTGATCGTTGCCAGAGCCGCAAACTGGTCCTCAGCAAGCACTCCCCCACCAGGCAACCGCGTGCGCGCAGCCGATCGCAGCGTTGCCGCCGCGACACGAGGCCCGGTCAGATCGCCGGCGCGCTCGAGCAACCGAGACTCGGCGTCGAGCAGCTCGGTCGAGGTGAACACCATGGAGTGCTTCGGCCGGAAGACCGACGTGCCGTCATCCCGTTGGAATGCGGCCGGGCTCGACGCAAGCTCGGATGGCGTGATCCGCAACGACGCGCGCTCGGCGACATCGACAACGCGCCCGATGACAGCCTCGCGATCGGAGGCCGACGCGAAACGGTGCGGCATCGTTTGGCGCGCCGCCTCGGCCGTCAAATTCCAGTGCCGCCAGGTTGCGCGCTTCTCGCTGACCGTCCTCATCACGCTCAGCCCGAGCGCGTCGATTGCCTCGAGCGGCACGTCCTCAGCTCGCAACACCAACACTGATCGGTTCGCGGATGCCGCGCTCACTACCGTCGTGATGTCTCCCCCGAGTACCCGCGCGGCGCGTTCTCGCCACGCCGCGGTGAGTTCTGCAAGCGAGTGCACTTGCTTCACGGGTCGGGTGGAGAGCGTGGCCTGCGCGCGAAGCTTCACGATCATCACTGGATTCGGACGACGACCGTGCCGGCTTACGTAGGCCTCGATCAGCCGGTCGGTCTCGACGTCGATGTGCCGCGACCTCATCGAGAACTCCGCGACGAGAGCCTCGGGAACAGTGCTGATCGCCCATGCCAAGTGGCGATCTCGCCCCCGTTCCCGCATCTCCCACTGCACGCCCAGGGATCGCGTGAGAGCGTCTGCGAACAGGGTCTCGTGCAGTTCGGAGAGCGCCACCACGGCCTCGTGCATCGGCCGGCCGTCGAGTGAACGCCACTTGCCGTCGAGCACGGTCAGCACCTTGTTGCTGATCACCACATGCGTGTGCAGATGAGGGTCGCCAGCCCTGCTGTCGAAGTGATCGAATGCCGTCGCGATCAAGCCGGTTACATCGACCTGCGCAACGGCGCCGCCCTGCGCCGTTGACCCGGTCCTCGTAGCCGCAACCTCCCGCTCCATATAGGCCAGCACCTCGGCAACCGCCGCATGGTGTGCCTCCGCGATGAGCGCTTGCGTGGGTGCGTCTGCAATGCCCCAGAGGATGCTCGCCGACTTAGGAATCGAGAACGTGAAGTCGTAGCCAGCGACGGCTCGCCGCTGCCCCGCTCCCGACTGGTCGCCAGCGGATGCCGCGGCGACCGACGCTCGCCCGGTGGGGCCGGCCTCGCGACCACTCTCACCTCGAGCGGCCGAAGGTCCGTCTGCGGCAGTCCCATAGACTGGGTAGGCGCGCCCAAGGGCCTCGCCGGTGACCGGGTCGCGGCCCAACCCGATCAGAAGCTGCAGCTGCGTCTCCTTGACGACGCCACCCTCTACGATGAGACCCCCGCCGAGACTCCGGAGGCCCCCGCCCATCCACCGACCCGGCGGTGTTCCCTCCGCGGTGTAGTAGCGTGTCAGCGGCGTCGACAGCGAGCGTTTCCCGTCACCGGCGGCGACTGTGCGCAGCAGGTACTTGTACCCATCCCCCGCACTCATCACCCGCATCGACACCGTCACCGCGCCCACCTCCGCCATCGCAACAAAGGTGCGCCGCCTCGATCTGCAAGAGGCGTGGCAGTTCCGAGTTTCGAATTCGAAGCGGTCACTCAGGCGTATTTCAGGCGAAGCTGGCGCTGCCGGTGTGGCTGACTGCTGGCCGAGATCGCGACGGGTCAACGATCGTGCCTCGGCCCGGGCCGCTGGGCATCCGCAGGCAAGGGTCGCCCCTTGAGGTATGCCATCCGGGCGATTTCTTCGACGCCTAGTATCGCCCGGACGGTGTTGGCGTTCTCTTCCTAAGGCCACGGCGCGACGAATTTGTCGACCTCGAGTTTCGAACATGACGCCACTCCCCTCCAGGGGGAATCGGTTCAATCCACGAAAGCTCCCGACTCCGCTGTGCCCCTTGAGGGATTCGAACCCTAGTCACAGCCCAGTCGGAGCCTCGCACAGGGCTAAATTCCGCGTAATTTCAACGTTTTTCGGTCACTGTGGCACGTTGTAAATCAGGGTGATTTCCGACAAGTGTGGGCAAAATGTGGGCACGGACGACAGATTAAGGTAGAGATCGGGGCCGGTTCGCTGGCGAATACCACTCGGCCGCGCGACACTATGCAGCCGTCTGGACGACCGCCGAGGGGCTTGGCCTGATTTTGTCTACTGCTCTCTACTATTGCCGTCGTCAACTCCGCCCGACGGAATGCCGAGCACCTTCAGTTGTGCCCGATATTCGTCTGCCGTCACGTCTCCGGCGGCGAAGCGCTCGTCCAGAATCTGACGAGCCTTGCTCGGCTGCACGACTCCTGCAGGGGGCAATGGTGCCACCCGCTGATCGTTGCGCTGTGTCGAGGCGCCAGTAGATCGGACTGCCCAAATGATCAGTAGAACTATGCCCACGATGACCAGGATTCCAAACGGCCAACCCCACGCCATGTTCATTCCGTTGCCCCACATCATTTTGTCTCCTTCGTTTGTTTGATTTCGACTGCTCGGAAAATGCTTGGGATCCTGCTGGATCCATCGCTGTCACGACACGGTTAGTTCCCCATACATCCCGGCGGCGTAGTGGCCCGGCAAGTTGCAGATGACTTCGTAGCGTCCCGGCGCGAGGTCGAGGGTCACCCAACCGGCGCTGCCCGGAGCGATACCGGTACCTTCACCGGCGTTGCACGTGGCCGAGGCCTCGCCTAGGCTCGCAGTTTCGTCGACTTTGTTCCCGCCGGAGATCGACCGGCTGCCCGCGACTTGCGAATCCGCGAGCGGAAGTATGACGAGCTCGTGGCTGATGCTGCCGGAATTGGTGGCGACAAAGGAGACAGCTCCTGAACTGACACTGGACCGGTCGAGGCTCAGATTCATGGCCCCGCGGGGCATCATCCCGTTCCTGGTGTTGCCGCCCATCATCCCGTTGTTGCCTCCCATCATGGAACCGCCCATGTTCCGCAGCGACACGTTCACGACGGTGCCAGCAAGCTGTGGTGTGGTGCAGGATGATCCGCCCGCCGTACCAAAATCTGGCGTTCCACCGTTCATGGCGCTGACGGCACCGACGGACAGCCCGGTGAGACCGACGATCGTCGCGACCGCGCCGGCGATCGCGGTGGCGATGAGTGTGTTCCTGCTCATGATGTTTCTCCTCCAACGAGTGGGTTGATGTTCCCCACTCTGCGCGTCTGGTGTGCAGATGGGCTGGCGTGCGTGTGGAGATGGTGTGGAGGTTTGCGGCGACGGAGTCTCTGCCCGAATGACGGGCGTTAGGGTGAGGTATGCCCACCGTGCTGGTCGTCGAGGACGAGCGTGATATCCGCGACATCCTCCGTCGCTACCTCGAACGAGCCGGGTTCTCGGTGCTCACGGCAGCTTCGGGAGCAGAGGCGCTGCGGCTTCTGTCTGCGTGCGAGCTGGTGCTTCTCGATCTGGGCCTGCCCGATATCGACGGCACCGACATCCTCCGGGAAATCCACACTCTCGGGACCCTCCCGGTGATCGTTCTCACGGCGCGCAGCACAACGGAGGACCGCATCCAGGGGCTGGAACTCGGCGCCGACGACTACGTGACGAAGCCGTTCAGCCCCCACGAAGTCGTGCTGCGCGTGCAGGCCGTGTTGCACCGGTATGGCGGTTCGACGACCACGACCGGGCCGAAAAGCTACGGCGACCGACGGTTGCGAATCGATGACAGTGCCCACCAGGCGTGGCTCGACGGCGCAGCGCTCGACCTGACCCCCACCGAATGGGGACTCCTAGCGGCCGTATCCGCGGCTCCCGGGCGGGTCTACTCCCGGTATGAGCTGGTGAACCGCGTGCGCGGCTACGAATACCCCGGGTATGAGCGCACTATTGATTCCCATATCAAGAATCTTCGCCACAAGCTCGGGCCGGGCGGTGCCGACATCATTGAGACCGTGCTCGGCGTCGGCTATCGACTCGCGCTCCGCCAGGACGACCCCTCATGAGGGTCCTGGGCCTCGGTTCCCTGGGCCGCCGGCTCCTGCTCGCGTTCACACTCGTGGCCGTGTCGTCGGTGCTCGTGCTCAGCGTCGCCGCGCTGGTCGGGGTGGATCGGGGCGTGCAAGTCACCCAACAGGCCGACCGCCAGCAGATCGCGGACTCCGCGGCCGCAGCAGCCGCCGATGCTTATCGATCGGCCGGAGACTGGGCCACCGCAGAACTGGGCCGCACCCTCGCAATCGGGGACGCCGCATCAGCCGGTCTCACGGTCGTGGACATGACGGGTACTCCTATCCAGTCGAGCGGTGGCATGATGGGCGGCAACACCGACGGGCAGGACATGGGGATGGGCTCGGCGATGCGCCAGACCGTGGCCTCGGCGGCGGTCATGGTCGACGGCACCCAGGTCGGCACGGTCCGGATGACGTTCGGAATGATGGCCGGGACCACCGTGTTCGACGTCACCTGGTCCTGGATCGCCGTCGCCGCCGTCGCCGCCCTCGTGATCGCGCTCGGCGTGAGCTGGTTCGTCGCGCGGCTGCTCGTGCGCCCGATCCGGGCCATGACGGATGCTGCCCGGGCGTTCACGACCGGTGACCGGCAGGCTCGTGCCGCCGGGCCGGCTCCGGGTGAGCTCGGCGAGCTTGCGTCCGCGTTCAACGGCATGGCCGATGCGGTCGTTCGCTCCGATCGTGATCGGCGCACCCTCACCGCGGATGTCGCCCACGAACTCCGCACTCCGCTCGCGGCCCTGCAGGCCGGGCTCGAAGAACTGCGCGACGGCCTCGTGGAGCCGACACCCGAAAGCCTTGCGGGGCTGCATGACCAGTCGCTGCGGCTGGGACGCATTGTCGCGGACCTGGCCGAACTGTCGGCGGTCGAGACGGCTGGCCCGTCACTGCACCTGGCCACCGTCGACCTCGCTCAGGTCGCCCGCGACGCTCTGGCCGAATGGGAGCCGCGGCTGCGGGCTGCCGGCCTCACTGTCACCGCGCAGCCGTCCGGTTCGGCCTGGGTGCGCGCAGACGCCGACCGGTTGCACCAGGCCGTCGGAAACCTGCTGGCCAATACCGCCCGGTACTGCCGGCCGGGCGATTCCGTGACCGTGGCCGTGGCGATCGACGACGGCCGGGCGGTGCTCAGCGTCGGCGATACCGGCCCCGGCATCGCCGCCGACGAGCTCCCGCACATCTTCGACCGGCTCTGGCGCGGCCGGGACGCCGCCCGGGTCTCCGGCTCGGGGATCGGGCTGGCCCTGGTCCGCGAACTCGTCGCCGGCCACGGTGGCACCGTCGATGCGACATCCCTGCCGGGAACGGGAACGACAATCACCATTCGGCTGCCGGGAACGCGGGCTCCCGGAGTCGGGGCCCGATAACCACCGAGGTCTCTGTGAACTCGGTTCCCTGAGTGAGCTGGCGCGCGTTCTTGGATTTGTGTGACCTAAAGTGGGGGCCTAATGTCCCAGAGCAACGCAAGCAATCCAACAGTCGATGACGTGGCTCGACTGGCCGGAGTTTCCATCGCGACTGTGTCTCGTGTTCTCAATGGGTCCGCACGCGTCAGTGACGACAGGCTGACGCGGGTTCGCGCCGCGGTTAACGAACTCGGTTTCCGGCCGAACTCAGCAGCCCGTTCCTTGGCAAGCCGCCGTGCCAGCATTGTTGCGGTACTGGCCGGAACCACCTTGACCTTCGAACAAGCGGAGATCATCCGAGGCATCGAGGAGAGTGCCCGAGAAGCGGGTTACCTCATGAGCCTCACCGCGCTCGGCGGTGCCGACGACGACAGCATCGATCAGTCTCTGTCGCTCGTCCTTGACCAGGCAATTGCGGGTGTGATCGTGCTCACTTCCGATCCGGCAGGGGTTGCCACACTCCACCGAATCCCAGCAGGAATCTTCACGGTCACTGTGGCAGGATCGCCCGAAACGGTCGTTCCGCACGTTCCGCTGCATGACTCTGGAGCAGCGGAGGAACTCGTGGCCTACCTCCTGGGGCTCGGTCATACGACGGTGCGCTGTGTGGGCGTTCGCGCCTCGCCGAATGAGGACGAGCGGATAGTGGGCTGGCGCCGTGCCCTGCGTGCAGCGGGGGCCGCGATTCCGGAGGTCATTCACTCCAGTGAAGAACCGAACTCGGGCTGCGCCATTGGGCGCCAGCTGGCTCGCTCGCCTGACGTCACGGCGGTCTTCTGTGGCAGTGACGTTCTCGCCATGGAAGTCATGCACGGTCTCGCCGAAGGCGGAAGATCTGTCCCTGACGAGGTCAGTGTCGTCGGTTTCGGCGACCATCCGCTTTCGGCGTTGTGGTGTCCCGCGCTGACGACAGTGAAACAAGACTTCGCTGGCCTGGGCAATCGTGCTTTCTTGGTACTGGAGGGGGTGATAGCGGGTTCCCTCGGGCGAGGATTTATCTCGGACGGTCCGCTTCTTGTTATCCGTGACAGTGCGGCACCACCCGTCAAGTCGAGCGGTGCCGCACCGGTCTGAAATCGTCCGATCACTCTGTTGCTGCGCCGGCCATCAGGCGTGGGTAGTGGACCGCTCCGGTGCCGTACTCGTGGAGAGGGAGGGGTCGATGACCACGTCAAGCCCGCGGAATCCGCGGAGCCGGAGGCTGTTGCTCACCACGAAGACCGAGGACAGCGCCATCGCGGCGCCGGCGATCAGGGGGTTGAGCAGGCCGAGCATCGCGAGCGGGATCGCGGCCACATTGTAGGCGAAGGCCCAGAACAGGTTCGCCTTGATCGTGCCGAGCGTGCGCCGGGACAGCCGGATCGCATCCGCCGCCGCGACGAGGTCGCTGCGGATCAGGGTGAGGTCGCTCGCCTCGATCGCGACGTCGGTTCCGGTGCCCATCGCGATGCCGAGGTCGGCGGTGGCGAGTGCGACGGCGTCGTTCACGCCGTCGCCGACCATGGCCACGACCCGACCCTCGGCCTGCAACGCGCGGATGACCTCGGCCTTCTCGGCGGGGAGCACGCCGGCGCGCACGTCGTCGATGCCGACCAGGGTACCGACGCTGCGGGCGACGGTCTCGTTGTCCCCGGTTAGGAGCACCGGGGTCAGGCCGAGACGGCGGAATTCTGTGATCGCGGCGGCGCTCGTGTCCTTGACGGTGTCGGCGACGGCGAGGATGCCGCGGGCCACCCCGTCCCAGGCCACGGCGACACTCGTCTGGCCTTGATTCTCACAGGCGGCCAGGGAGTGGGCTAGTTCGGGCGGGAAAGCGATGGCGGCGTGGTCAGTCAGCCACTGCGGGCGGCCGACCAAGACGGTCCGGCCGTCGACGACAGCTTGTACTCCGAGGCCGTCTGCGGACTGGAACGATTCCGCCGTGGGAAGTACCGCGATCCGGTCACGTGCGCCGGAAACGATGGCGCGGGCGATCGGATGTTCGGAGCCCGCTTCTGCGGCGGCTGCGAAGCCGAGAAGCTCATCTTCGCTGAGGGCGCCGGTTGGTACGACCGCGACCAGGGTCATTTGCCCGGTGGTCACAGTGCCCGTCTTGTCGAGCACGATCGTGTCGACACGCCGGGTCGACTCCAGGACCTGCGGGCCCTTGATCAGGATGCCGAGCTGCGCGCCGCGCCCGGTTCCGACGAGCAGGGCCGTCGGGGTGGCCAGCCCGAGTGCGCACGGGCAGGCGATGATGAGCGTGGCTACGGCGGCGGTGAAAGCGACGACCGGTCCGGCGCCCAGGCTCAGCCAGACCACGAGAGTGCCCAGGGCGAGGGCGATCACGATGGGCACAAACACCGCGGATACCCGATCCGCCAGGCGTTGGACGTCCGCTTTGCCGGTCTGAGCTTGCTCGACGAGGCGCCCGAGTTGGGCGAGTTCGGTGTCGGCGCCGATCCGGGTTGCCCGGACGACGAGCCGTCCGCCCGAGTTGAGGGTAGCCCCGACGACGACGGCGCCCGGACCGACCTCGACGGGCACGGCTTCGCCGGTGAGCATGCTCGCGTCGATCGCTGACACGCCCTCGACCACGACGCCATCCGTGGAGATCTTCTCGCCCGGGCGCACCACGAACAGGTCACCGACGATGAGCGAGGAGGTCGGCACGATGGTTTCGACGCCGTCGCTGAGGAGTGCGGTTTCCTTGCTTCCCAGCTCGAGCAGCGCACGGAGTGCCGCGCCGGATCGTTTTTTGGCGCGTGCTTCGAAGTAGCGTCCAGCGAGGATGAAGACGGTGACCGCGGATGCGACCTCGAGGTAGATCTCGCTCGCGCCACCATCAGCTCGGGCCGTGAAGCTGAATGCCATGGTCATACCGGGAATGCCCGCGGTGCCGAAGAAAAGCGCGAAGAACGACCAGCCCAGGGCAGCAAGCACCCCGATGCTGATCAGTGTGTCCATCGTGGCCGCACCGTGCCGTAGGTTCGTCCACGCGGCCCGGTGGAACGGCCAGGCACCCCAGACGGCGACGGGCGCGGCCAGGGTCAGGGCGAGCCATTGCCAGTTGATGAACTGCAGCGGCGGAATTGCCGACATCGCGACGACCGGCGCTGCCAGGATCGTGGAAACGATCAGTCGTTGGCGGAGACTGGCGACGTCTCGGTCTTGCTGGCTCGGGGCCTCGTCGGCAACTGCCTCCGGCGGTTTCGGGCGTTCGGCCGTGTATCCGGTTTCTTCGATCACGGCGATCGCTTGCGCTACGGTCGTGCCCTCCGGCACAAAGACGCTGGCCTTCTCGGTCGCATAGTTCACCGTGGCCTCGACCCCGGGCATGCGGTTGAGCTTCTTCTCAATGCGCGCAGCACACGAGGTGCACGTCATCCCGCCGACAAGAAGGTCGACGTGTTCGCCGCCCATCCGGACGCCGCTCATCAGGACTCAGCGACTAACTCGTAGCCGGCCTCGTCGATGGCCGCGGCGACAGCCGTGCGATCGAGCGGGGCGCCGACAACAGTGACGAGGGAGACTCCGCCGGGGACGAGGGTAACGGTCACGTCCTCAGGGCGAGCCAACTTTCCGATTTCCTTCGTGACGCTGGCCACACAGTGTGAGCACGTCATTCCCAGAACCTGAAAGGTGTTCGTCGCCCCGTCGGCCGGAGTGGCGGCCTGATTGGCCCCGGAGTGAGTGTGTGTCCCGCAGGCGGAGGAGGTGCCGGCCTGATTGATCGAGGAATGAGCGTGTGTCCCGCAGGCGCACGAGGCGTCGGCCTGATTGATCGAGGAATGAGCGTGTGTCCCGCAGGCGCACGAGGCGTCGGCCTGATTGATCGAGGAATGAGCGTGTGTCCCGCAGGCGCACGATGCGTCGGTCAGGCCCAGGTCGTTTACTGTGGTTTCGCTCATGAGTGATATGTCCCTTCGATTACCCCAACGGGGTATATTCCCACTATACCCCTTAGGGGTACCACGATGCGACGATTACGAACGCACCAGGCGGGCGATGGCGTCGTAGGCTTCCTTGATTTTGGCCTCCGCTTCGTCCCCACCGCGCACTGCAGCGTCGAGCACACAATGGTTGAGGTGGTCGTTCAGGAGTCCGAGAGCCACGGATTGCAGCGCGCTCGTCATCGCCGACACCTGGGTGAGGATGTCGATGCAGTATTTCTCGTCAGTGACCATGCCTTGGAGTCCGCGTGCCTGGCCTTCGATGCGACGCAGCCGCTTCAGGTAGTCGTCCTTGTTGGAGATGTAGCCGTGTGGTCCACTATGGAGCTCCGCAGCCGCGGGTGTTTCGCTCACGTTTGTCATGACTGTTTGCCTTCCATCGCCCGAGTGGGTATACCCCCCTATGGTACAGGAGGTCGGGTCACTACCGCCCGACTCAGGAAGTTGCCAGCTGGCCGCGTGTTCCCCGCGTACGCTAGGGGGGTATGTACCGGTCTTTCGCCGGCGACGCGGACACGGGAGAGGAGAGTCGCGCATGTCTGGACGCTCCGGCATTCCCGGTTCCCGACCACGCGCTCTGAGTCGTGCCCTCGCCGTTTCGCTGGCCCTCGTTGGCGTACTGGTTAGCCTGCTCGCCTTGCATTCGATGCTCGATGCCCATGACGGTGTTCAGGGAGCGGCCGCCGGAGTCACACAATTCTCGGCGCACAGTGGCGAGACCCCGGCTGTTGCCGACAACGTCTTAGCGGCGTCGGTAGATCGGGTGGGCCCGCTGTCGGCGCTCAATACCTGCGGCACGGACTGCGCGGTGGGGTGCGCTCTGATGGCGGCAGGGTGCATCGTCCTCATCACGGTCGTCGCCATCGTCCTCCTTCTTCGGCGCCCTGCTCTCTTTCAGACGCTCAAGGACGGTGGGGGACGCTTTGTCCGACTCGTTGCCGAGATCCGCAATCATGTGTACTTTCCTTCACTGACGCTTCTGTCGATTAGCCGTATCTGATCACGGTCATTGGCGGGGACA
>NZ_JALGAR010000012.1:0-4754 GCF_022760445.1 Cryobacterium zhongshanensis
TCCAGAACAGCCCCATGAAGATCCACGCGCCGCCACCCATGCCGCCTCCATACCAACCCATCATGTCCGTCTCCTTCACTCGTATGCGTGACTTCGGTGTGCAACCAGCGTCTCGCTTCAATATGAGGAAGCCGGCGAGGAACGACGAAGTTCGCGCAAAGTTCACGGGCACCTGACGAAGTCCGGCTCGCGCTGCCGTGGTCGTGGCGGGCAAGCACCATCAGCAGCGTTCGGATGCGACGAAGCCGCAGGTCACGGACGTCGGACGACGTCAGTCTGGTTGTGCTGCGGAGCGCGCATCGCGCAGTAAGGGTCCGCACGGAGCACCATCGCGGCGCGGCGCTGAATGAAGTTTCGATTGAGGTTCGGCCCAGGCGCCGCGAAGTGGCGGTTCAACGGGTCTGGCAGTCGGGGGTCGACGGAACAGCGGGCCGGGCTCGCACACCACTCTGCGGGACGCCACTCGGACCAGTCCGCGACGAGCTCGTCGCCGTGTCAGCTGGCGCCGACACCGCCTGAGCACGCTGCGCCGGGCTCGGGTGTCTGGGGACCGTTCGCGTACTTCGCTACGAACGACGCCAGCCGCGGGTCGGACGCGCTCGTCATGGTCAGCTGCAAGCCCCACGCGCTCGCGACCACCGGTGAGCTCAGCCCGGGGAACGGGCTCAGCAGGCCGTAAGGGTTCTTGCCAATCACGCCGGTAAGGATCGCCACCTGGTCCGCAGGAAGGTCGGGGCTGTAGGTCACCCAGACCGCACCATGCTCCAGAGAGTGCACCGCGTACTCGTTCTTCACAGGCGTCGTGTAGACCGCACAGTTCGTCAACGTCTCCGAGTGGTCACCGCCGACGGGCGGCGTCTCTGGGTACGTCACAGCCCCCTCCACGTGGTTGCGCGCCAGGTTCGGGTACTCCTTGACCCCGGCGATCGGGGCGCTAGCGGCTTCGGCGATCGTGGAGTTGCGTGCCTGCTGGCGAAGGAGCACAGCTGCCGTGATCCCGCCCAGGACCAGGACGAGGACGACAACGACGGCTGTGACCAGCAGCGTCCTGCGTCGTTCCTGGCGCTTCTGCTCGGTGCGCAGAGCCGCCACCACGGCTGCACGATCGGTCGCCTGCGAGGCGCGCTTGCTCATGTGGATCTCCTCAAGTCTCGGAACGGTCGCCTCGGGACTCATACCTGCGAGGCGGCCCGTGAGCGCCCGGCGTCCGCGACGACCGCCGCTCGCCGCGACCGCCGCTCGCCGCGACCGCTCGCAGACCGCAAGGATATTGCACGGGCGGCTTGGCTCTGGTGTTGCGTCAGCCACTCGCGGCTGGCACCCGCGTCCGGACGAGATTGCCAATCGAGCGGCGCGTGTGCTCTAATCCGCCACATGACCGCCGACTCCTGGACCACGACACCCGCGGCAAGCGCCACGGTGTGGGTCTGTTGTCTGGTGTCACGCTGCAGCTGTTGAGCTGAGCGACCGGCGACGCCTGCCAGGGGCCTCGACCGCGCTGGAACCGGCCGACGTCCCTTCCCGCTCACTGAGCGTCGACGAGGCTTTCGCTGCAAGCGCAACGACGCGGTCGAGCGCCAGCGGGCTTCGCATCGACGAGTCGTCTTCGAACCCACCGCCCGCGATGCCCTTCGCGCGCTCCTTCCGCTTGAAATGGACCCTCATGCACCTCAAGAAGACACTCACCGGCATTGCCCTGGTCGCATCCATCGTCCTTGCGGTGACCGGCTGCGCTGCAACGGGCGCGTCCTCCGACCGCACGTCGAACGCCTCCGCCGCGGCGGACGACTCGCTTGCCGCGGTCCAGAAGTCCGGCATCCTCACGGTCGGGACGGAGGGTACATACCGTCCGTTCACGTACCACGAGGACGGGTCAGGGGAGCTGACCGGGTACGACGTCGAGGTGGCTAAAGCGGTCGCGGCCGACCTTGGTGTCACTGCCAAGTTCCAGGAGACTCAGTGGGACGCGATCTTCGCTGGGCTCGAGGCGGGTCGTTTCGACGTCATCGCCAATCAGGTGTCCGTCACGCCCGAACGCGAAGCGGCATACACGTTCTCCGTCCCCTATGCGTACTCGACAGGTGTGGTCGTGGTCCCATCCAGCAACACGGACATCACCTCGTTCGCATCGCTTGCAGGCAAGACCACGGCTCAGTCGTTGACCAGCAACTGGTATGCCCTTGCCGAGAAGAGCGGGGCCACTGTGCAGGGGGTCGAGGGCTGGGCCCAGTCGGTCGCGCTCGTCGAGCAGGGCCGGGTGGACGCCACGGTGAACGACAAGCTGACCTTCCTGGACTACCAGAAGCAGAACGGGTCGAGCAGCCTGAAGATCGCCGCGGAGACGACGGAGCGATCCGAGAGTGCACTCGCATTCGCCAAGGGCAGCAGCTCCCTAGCGGATGCAGTAGACGCCTCTCTCGCGAAGCTCGCGAAGGCGGGGACGCTTGCGGAGATCTCCGACAAGTACTTCGGGCAAGACGTCTCCAAGTAGGTCGATTGCCGGACGAGTCGAAACGATGAACCAGCAGACCCGGGACCTGTTCCTGTCATCACTGTGGCCAATAGTGCACGGAGCGATCACCGGCACGATCCCGCTGGCTGTGGTGTCGTTCGCGATCGGACTCGTTCTAGCGCTCGTCCTGGCGCTGATGCGCCTGTCGAGCCGGGCGTGGCTGTCCGGCGGCGCGCGCGCGTACATCTCCGTCATTCGTGGAACTCCGCTGCTGGTGCAGCTGTTCGTCATCTTCTACGGGTTGCCGTCGATCGGCCTGATCATCGACCCGTGGCCGAGCGCGGTCATCGCCTTCTCGCTCAACGTCGGCGGCTACGGCGCAGAGGTCATCCGAGCCGGGATCCTGTCCGTGCCCAAGGGTCAGTGGGAGGCGGCGTACATGATCGGGATGTCTCATCGACGCACGCTGACACGGATTATCCTGCCGCAGGCGGCACGGGTGTCGGTGCCTCCGCTGTCGAACACCTTCATCAGCCTGGTCAAGGACACGTCGCTCGCCTCGTTGATCCTGGTCACGGAACTGTTCCGCCAGGCACAGAAGGTTGCGGCATTCAGCCAGCAGTTCATGGCGCTCTACCTGGAGGCTGCGCTGGTGTATTGGGTGATCTGTCTGGTTCTGTCGACCTCCCAGAGTGCACTCGAGAAGCGATTGGATCGCCATGTGGCCCGCTGAGTCGTCAACGCGGCATCCGGACGCGGCGCTGTTGACCGTGCGCGGGCTCCGCAAGAGCTTCGCCTCGAACCGGGTACTGGCATCGGTCGACATCACCGTCGAGCGGGGCAAGGTGCTCGCCCTGATCGGCCCATCCGGGTCGGGCAAGACGACCCTGCTGCGGTGCCTGAACGGATTGGCGATCGCCGACGGCGGGACGATCGATGTCGCGGGCGAGCTCAACCTCGACTTCGCTGCGGCCCCGTCGAGGCCGCAGCTCGCCGCACTTCGCGACCGATCTGCCATGGTCTTCCAGCACTACAACCTCTTCCCCCACATGACTGTTCTGCAGAACATCATCGAAGGTCCGGTCGTCGTCCAGCGGCGGTCCCGCGAAGAGGCGACAGCCGAAGCGCTCACGCTTCTCGATCGGGTTGGCCTGACCGAGAAGCGCGACAGTCATCCGTTCGAGCTGTCGGGCGGTCAACAACAACGGGTCGGGATCGTTCGGGCGTTGGCGCTCAGGCCACAGCTCCTGCTCTTCGACGAGCCGACGTCGGCTCTGGATCCCGAACTCGTCGGTGACGTGCTTCGCCTCATCCGCGAACTCGCGGACGAGGGGTGGACCATGGTGATCGCCACCCACGAGCTCGAGTTCGCACGTGAGGTGGCGCACGAGGTCGCCTTCATCGACGGAGGCGTGATCCTCGAGAGCGGCAGCCCCGCACAGGTCCTTCGCGATCCGCAGCACCCGCGCACCCGCCAGTTCCTGCAGCGGCTTCTGTTCCCGTTCGAACGCCCAGCGTCCGACACCGACGAATGACGCGGGACTCGCGGCCACCGCGATCGGAGCGATGACGCGCCTCACGCCGCACGTAGGAGATCGCGCCACTACCTCCTCTGCGCCCGCACGTCAGCGGCGGAGTATCGACTTCATCTCGGCGAGCTCGGCACCCTGGTCCCCTGTGATCGTCGCCGCGAAGTGCCGGGCCAGAATGCTCTCCCCGCTCCTTGCTTCCACGTCGGCCCGAGCGATCGAGCTGGTGTGATGCTCGATCATCAGGGACAGGAACTGGCGATCGAACGCGGGCCCTGAGGCGTCATCAAGATCGGCCACCTGCTGGTCCGTGACCAACCCTGGCATCGGGGCGTCGCGATCACTCTCTGGCATGGAGCCGATCTCCGGAACCTCGGCGCCCCAAGCTTGCAGCCAGGACGTCATGACGTCGATCTCCGCGGCGCGAGCTGTGAGGATGGATTCGGCTAACCCCTTGGTGTCCGGGTCGCTTGAGCGTTCCGCCGCAAGCCGGGCGATCGCCAGAGCGCCACTGTGAACGATGACCATCTGGGCGAACTCGACGTCGGCGTCATTGTGCGGCCCGAACGCGCTCGCTGATGCCACAGTCTCAGCGGGCCGTCCAGCGGCGGTGGTGTTGGGTTCCGATGCCGAGCAGGCAGTCAGGGTCGCCAGGAGCGTCGCGGCCCCAAGGGCTGCGATATAGCGCGAGCTGGAGGTGATCACCGTGCTCCATCCATCTGACGGTCAGAGACCGAGGTAGGCCCGTGGGTTGACCGTGCTCGCGTTGACAT
>NZ_JALGAR010000013.1:0-2422 GCF_022760445.1 Cryobacterium zhongshanensis
GTGAACACCACGGGCACCCTCCGGGTCCGGGCTACGAAGGTGGGCGCGGACACCGCACTGGCCCAGATCGTCGCGCTCGTGCAAGAGGCGCAGAATTCCAAGGCTCCCGGGCAGCGCCTGGCCGACCGGGCGGCGTTCTGGCTCGTACTGGTCGCCTTGATCGGCGGAATCGTGACCCTTGCAGTGTGGCTGCTGGCGGGCGCCACCGTGCCGGCGGCGATGCTGTTCGCTATCACCGTAGTCGTCATCACGTGCCCGGATGCGCTCGGTCTGGCGACCCCGACGGCGATTATGGTCGGGACCGGCCTCGGCGCTAAGCGCGGCGTCTTGTTCAAGACTGCGACGGCGTTGGAAACGGCCGCGCGGATCGACACGGTCGTGATGGACAAGACCGGCACCCTCACCCAGGGCAAGCCGGAAGTGACCGACTTCGTCGCGATCGGCATGGACGAAGACGAACTGCTGGCACTCGTTGCCGCCGTGGAGCGCGAGTCGGAGCATCCGCTTGCCGCCGCCGTGGTCAGCTACGCCGCAGGTCGGGGTGTGACCGTGGGCGACGCCGTCGACTTCGAGAACGTACCCGGGCACGGGGCTGGGGCGACCGTGAGCGGACGTCGGGTGCTGGTCGGCAACCGCAAATTGATGATCGCGCAAGGCGTCGATATCGAACCAGTCAAGGTCCAACGCGATGCGCTCGCGTCAACGGGACGCACCGCGGTCCTGCTCGCCGTGGACGGCAAGGCGGCCGGCGTCGTTGCACTGGCAGATGCCGTGCGCCCGACCGCTGCTGCCGCGGTGGCGGCCCTGCATGACACGGGAATTCAGGTCGTCATGCTCACCGGCGACAACGAAGCCACTGCCGCACGCATCGCCTCCCAGCTCGGGATCGATACGGTGATCGCGGAGGTCCTGCCCGAAGACAAGTCTGCGAAGATCACGGAGCTTCAGTCCGCCGGCAAACGCGTTGCCATGGTCGGCGACGGAGTCAATGACGCCCCGGCGCTGGCGCAGGCCGACTTGGGGATTGCAATTGGTGCCGGCACCGACGTCGCCATCGAGACCGCGGACGTGGTCCTGATGCGTTCCGATCCGTTGGATATCCCTGTCGCGTTGCGCATCGGGAAGGGAACCGTTCGGAAGATGCGGCAGAACCTCGGTTGGGCGATCGGGTACAACGCCATCGCCCTGCCGATCGCGGCTGGCGTTTTCTTCCCCGGGTTCGGCATCCGGTTGACCCCGGAGATCGCGGCGATCTCGATGTCCGGTTCCAGCGTGATCGTCGCCGTCAACGCGCTGATGCTGAAGCGCCTCCGTCTGCCACAGCCCGCTGAAAGCGCCAAGGAGTGAGTCATCTGTGACCTGCACCCCTACTACCCGTGACGCGGTTCGCACGATTTGGGATGCCGGTCGGCCGCAATATGACGGTGTCACGGATGCTGTGACCGCGGGCCAGGTCCTCACCGACCTGGTCCGTGCCGCCCTCGATATCCTCGCCTATCGCCGGCTCGAGTGGGCGCCCGACGCCATCCAACTCGTCTCCAACGATCGGGAGAGCTACCTCCGCTACGAGGCTGGTGACGACGTCACCGCGGACCTTGCAGTGCTCTTGTCGCTAGCCTTGTCGGGTCACGCGGTAGACGGCATCGCCCTCGGAGAAATCATGGGCGGCATGCCCCCATGGATCTCCGTGCGAATCCTCGTCCTGGCCTCGCCCCAGGGCGCTTCGATGAACCGCCTGGACCTTGACCCGGAGGGACCGTGCAAGATGTCCTGGTACGGTCCGTTCGACGGAACCCAATTCAGCGAAATCGCAATCGGATTCGCGTTGTACCTCACCCACCTCGTCGCCAACGTATTCGATGACGACGACGGGGAGGAAACGTTCGAGGAATCCATCGAATGGGTCCGCTAAATCCTGGGCCAGCCCGGAGCTGACGAGCCGGACCCGGGCCACAGTCCGTTCATTTGGGTTTGTGCGACGACAGGTTAGCGCCGATGATCACAACAACGGCCGCTACCGGGTAGTTGACCAGGAGCTCAAGCCAGACGGGCGGATGCGTCGCGGTTACCGGATCCAGGTGCCCTAGCCAGTGAGCAACAGCAATCAGGACACCGATGATCATGAGCAGCTGACCTGATCTCAGGAAGAGGCGCCGCCGACGCGGCTTGCTCGAGGTTCGGCCGTCAGCGGCATTGTCGTGCGCGGTGCCGTCCTGTGTCATCGGTGGCCCGTGCCGTTCGGTGACGCCGGGCCGGCCTGGGTGCTGGGTGCCGTATCGCTCGTGTCGGGTGTCGGCGGCGACCAGGCTCGCCCCGGAAGGTACGGGCTGTTCTCGGGTGCTGGGTGGCGTCGCGATTGCACGACGATGAGGACGATCCCAATGAGGGCAACGGCCATCGCCGTGATCATGTTGATCTTCAG